>NZ_JBFAQX010000004.1:302332-567335 GCF_040678995.1 Amycolatopsis sp. NPDC049253
CACAAACCCCCCCCCCCCGCGGGGGGCCCCCCCGTCGTGCGCCGCCCCCCGCCCCTCTTTTCGTCGTCAACGGCGGGCGTAGACGCTCACGTCGTCGATGTTCGCCTTCGACCGGTCCGGTAGCGCGATCACACACGCGATCGTGACCACCGCGGACAGCACGATGTAGATCGACACCGAGTACGGCGTGCCGGTCAGGTGCAGCAGCCACGTCGCCAGCAGCGGCGCGGGCCCGCCCGCGAACACCGACGCCAGCTGGTACCCCAGGCCGGCACCGCCGTAGCGCAGGTGCGTCGGGAAGCTCTCGCCGATGAGCGCGGCCTGCGGCCCGTACTGCATCGCGTGCGCGGCGAGCGACACGATCACCGCCACGAAGATCAGCGTGTGCTCGCCGTGGCTGAGGATCGTGAAGTACGGGAACGCGATCACCGCCGTGAGCCCCGCGCCGGTGAGGTACACGCGTTTCCGGCCGATGCGGTCGGAGAACTGCGAGAACACGGGGATCAGCACCAGCTCCACCAGCGCGCCGACGAGCACGGCGTTGAGGATGAACGTCTTGCTGAACTCCGGGCGCTGCACCACGTACACGAGCACGAAGCTGGTGAACAGGTAGAAGGGCATCTGCTCGCTGAAGCGCAGCCCGGCCGAGAGCAGGATCTCCCGCCAGTGGTGGCGCACCGCGTCCTTCACCGGCGCCTTCGAGGTCTTCTTGTTCGCCACGACCGCCGCGAACATCGGAGTTTCGAGGATCCGCAACCGGATCACGAGGCCGATGACCACGAGCACCAGGCTCAGCAGGAACGGGATCCGCCAGCCCCACGAGTCGAAGTCCTCCTGCGACAGCGTGGCCGACAGCAGCGTCATGCCACCGGTTCCGAGCACCAGCCCGACCGGCACACCGACCTGGGCGAAACTCGCCAGCAGCCCGCGCCGGCGTTGGTCACCCCATTCCATCGCGAGCAGGACCGATCCGCTCCACTCGCCGCCGATCGCGATGCCCTGCACCAGGCGCAGCAGCACCAGGATGAGCGGAGCCGCGATCCCGATCGACGCGGTGCCCGGCAGGACCCCCACGAGTGCCGAAGCCAAGCCCATCAGGAGCAGCGTGACGATGAGCGTCGCCTTGCGCCCCAGCCGGTCGCCCCAGTGCCCGAAGATCGCGGCGCCGATCGGCCGTGCGGCGAACCCCACGGCGTAGGTCGCGAACGACTGCATCACGCCCGCGTAGCCGGTCGACTCGGGGAAGAACAGGTGGGGGAAGACCAGTGCTGCGGCCGTGTTGTAGAGGAAGAAGTCGTACCACTCGATCGTCGTGCCGATCGACCCGGCGAGCGCCGCCCGCCGCACCTGGACCCGGCGGTCTCCGGAGGACGCTGCGACCGACTTGGTGACTTCGTTGTCGCCTAGAACCATGATCACACCTCTCGTGACTGGCGTCACTCAATAGTGTGAGGCGTGCCCACCTGTTTGGCGATTCCTGACGAACGATCCCGGAAGGTCGTTTCGTCCTGTCACGCTTTGTGGTCGTATTTCGCCCAGAACCACGATCTGTGATTGTTTCGAAAAACTTCGCGACGCGATGTCGGGAACCCGTGAGCGGCTCCGTCCCCGCATCGGACGCAGACCGAACCTCGGCAAGGAGAACCCCGTGGACCCGCACGAGATCACCGAGATCCTCAACCGCCCGCTCAGCCAGGAGCTGCTGGCCCGCGACCTGACCCGCCTGGCCTACGTCGCGAAGGACGGGACGCCGCGCAACGTGCCGATCGGGTTCACCTGGAACGGCACCGAGATCGTCATGTGCACCACCAAGAACGCGCCGAAGCTGCCGTCGCTGCGCGCCAACCCGATGGTGGCGCTCACGATCGACACCGAGGTGCACCCACCGAAGATCCTGCTGCTGCGGGGCCGAGCCGAGCTCGACGTCGTCGACGGGATCCCCCAGGAGTACCTGCAGATGAACGGCAGTTACGAGATGACCGCCGAGCAGCGCGTCGAGTGGGAGGCCGAGGTGCGGTCGCTCTACGACGGCATGGTCCGGATCGTCGTGACCCCGACGTGGGTGAAGCTCATCGACTTCGACACGACCCTGCCGAGCGCCGTCGAGGAGCTGGTCAAGCAGCGCGCCGAGCGTCAGCAGGCCTGACGGATCCCCGCCGCGCGGGATGTCGAGAACCCGCGAACGGCTGCGTCCCCGTACCGAACCCGGCCAGAATGGGCCGGACCACACCAAGGAGAACGACGATGGCCAAGTACCTGCTGCTCAAGCACTACCGCGGCGCGCCGGCCGCCGGCAACGACGTGCCGATGGACCAGTGGACCCCGGACGAGGTCACGGCCCACATGCAGTACCTGCGCGACTTCGCGGCCAAGCTCGAGAGCACCGGCGAGTTCGTGGACAGCCAGGCACTCTCGCAGGAAGGCACGTGGGTCCGCTCCGGCGGCGACGGCCGCCCGCCGGTCACCGACGGGCCGTTCGCCGAGACCAAGGACCTCATCGCCGGCTGGGTGATCATCGACGTCGAGACCCACGAGCGGGCGATCGAGCTCGCCGGCGAGCTGTCCGCGTCACCGGGTGCGGGCGGCAAGCCGACCCAGGAGTGGCTCGAGCTGCGCCCGTTCTACGGCGAGTGCCCCGCCATCACCGAATGACGGCGTCGGTGGACGAAACGCTGCTGCGGACCCTGACGCCCACCGTGATCGGGATCCTCGGCCGCCGCGGAGCGGATTTCGCGGCGGCCGAGGACGCCGTGCAGGAGGCGCTGGTGGAGGCCGTGCGCGTATGGCCGGACGACCCGCCGCGCGACCCGAAGGGCTGGCTGGTCACCGTCGCGTGGCGCAAGTTCCTCGACGCCGCGCGCGCCGACTCCTCGCGGCGCAACCGTGAGCTGCGCGCGGACGAGGAGCCCGAACCCGGCCCGGCCGAGGACGCGGACGACAGGCTGCAGCTGTACTTCTTGTGCACGCACCCGTCGCTGACCCCGGCTTCGGCCGTCGCGCTGACGTTGCGCGCGGTCGGCGGCCTGACCACCAAGCAGATCGCGCAGGCGTACCTCGTGCCCGAAACGACGATGGGCCAGCGCATCACCCGGGCCAAGAAGACCGTGGCGGGCGTGCGGCTGAACCAGGCCGGTGACGTCGCCACGGTGCTGCGGGTGCTGTACCTGGTCTTCAACGAGGGCTACTCCGGCGACGTCGACCTCGCCGCCGAGGCCATCCGGCTCACCCGCCAGCTGGCCGCCCGGATCGACCACGAGGAAGTCGCGGGCCTGCTCGCCCTCATGCTCCTGCACCACGCCCGTCGCCCGGCGCGCACCGGCGCCGACGGCCGGCTCGTCCCACTGGCCGAACAAGACCGCGGCCAGTGGGACACCGGCCTGATCGCCGAGGGCGTCGACATCCTGCAGGCAGCCCTCGCCCGCGACCGGCTGGGCGAGTTCCAGGCCCAGGCCGCCATCGCCGCGCTGCACGCCGACGCGCAGTCGGCCGAGGAGACCGACTGGGTGCAGATCGTCGAGTGGTACGACGAGCTGGTGCGCCTCACCGGCAGCCCCGTGGCCCGGCTCAACCGGGCCGTCGCAGTGGGGGAGGCCGACGGTCCCCGCGCGGGCCTGGCCGCGCTCGCGGACCTCGACCCCACCCTGCCGCGCCACACCGCGGCTTCGGCCTACCTTCACGAACGCGCCGGCGACCCGGCCACCGCGGCCCACCTCTACGCCGAAGCCGCCGCGGCCGCACCCAACCTGCCCGAACGCGACCACCTCACCCGGCAGGCCGCGCGCCTCAACTCCCAGTTGCGCGAGTGAACCGGGGCTGTCCCCTGGTCGCGTGGAGGTCGGGGCAAAGCTTCCGCGCGCGGGTGAGGTCGTCGCTGGACCTGACCGGCAGCGGACGGTCGTCGTAGGTGCCGAGCCACAGGCGTTCGCCGTGGCCGCGCGCGTAGACGTGGTGCTCGTGTCGATCCACGAACGGGCTCGCCGCCCCCTCGACGTGCAACAGCCCGTAGACGTAGGGGTGCGCCACCGGGATCAGTGGCAGGTCCACGCCCGCCGACGCAGCGGCCCCGGATCCCGCCCGCGAGCACGACATCGGCGGCGTCGCCCGCCCGGTCCACGATGGCGGTGGTGAGGACCGCCCCTTGCGAGGGTGCCGTCCTGCGGGTACCGCACCCTCGCACTGGCCCGGATCCACGAGCACCGGCACGTGCGAGGCCACCGCCGCCGGGGTCAGCGCCCTGGCCCGGCAGCCCGCGGCTTGACGCGTAGGAATTCTCCTACCTATCGTGTGCGGCATGCCCGTCTCCCGTATCCAGTTCGTCACCGTGCCCGTGGCCGACCGGGCGAAAGCCCGCGAGTTCTACGTCGGGAAACTCGGGTTCGAGGTCGTCGTCGACCGCAACGGCCCGGCTGGGCGGTTCGTGATGGTGGCGCCGAAGGGTGCGCGGACCGGGCTGGTGCTCGTCGACTACCCGATCTCTGGCGTCGCGCTCACCGGCCCGCTGCACTTCCAGCTCGACACCACCGACCTCGACGCCGACGTGGCCGCGTTGCGCGACAACGGGATCGAGGTGCCCGAGCCGCAGGTGATGCCGTGGGGGCGGGCGACCTCGTTCCAGGACCTCGACGGCAACGGCGTCGGCCTGCTGGAGCCCTCGGCCTTCGGGAACCGGCCGGGTTGAGCGGCGTGCCCGTCAACGACGACGTCTTCGCGGCGCTCGCCAACCCCGCTCGGCGCGAGGTGCTGCGGCTGCTGCTCGAAGGCCCGATGGCCGCCGGCGAGCTGGCCGAGCATTTCGACATGCGCCGGCCCAGCCTGTCGGAGCACCTGCGCGTGCTGCGGGAAGCCGGCCTGGTCACCGAGCAGCGCGCCGGCCGCAACCGCCTCTACTCCCTGGAAGCCGCGCCGCTGGAGGAAGTCACGACGTGGCTGCACCCGTTCGAGCGGTTCTGGCGGACGAAGCTCACCAACCTGCGTGACCTGCTCGACGAGGAGGACCTGTGACCGAGGCCGTGCCGAACGCGGAAGACCCGACGGCGGTGCACGTGGACCAGTTCCTGCCGCACCCCGCGCGCAAGGTCTGGCGCGCACTCACCGAACCGGAGCTGCTGGAACGGTGGCTCACGATGCCCAACGACATCAAACCCGTGGTGGGACACCGCTTCGAGCTGCTCGCCCAGCCCGTGCCGGCGGCCGGGTTCGCGGGCGGGCCCGTGCAGTGCGAGGTCCTCGTGGCCGACCCCGAGCGCGAGCTGAGCATCAAGTGGGGTCCGAAGTGGACGGTCACGTGGCGACTCGTGCCGGAGGGCACCGGCACCCGGCTGTTCCTCAGCCACGAGGGCTTCGACCCGGACGACGAGTTCGAGCGCGTGTCCCGCCGGATCATGGGCGGCGGCTGGCGTTCGCACGTGCCGCGGGCACTGGAACGCGTGCTCAGCGCGCTGCCCGGCTGAACCCGGCTACGATCAGGCACCGTGACGGAGTCCAAACCGCTGCGCGCCGACGCCCGGCGCAACCGGGCCAAAGTGCTCGAAGCCGCGGAGACGGTGTTCGCGGCCAAAGGCACGGGCGCCCCGACCGAAGAGGTCGCACGCGAGGCGGGCGTGGGTGTCGGCACGGTGTTCCGGCACTTCCCGACCAAGGAGGCGCTGCTCGAAGCGGTGCTCTACGCGCGACTGCACCGCTTCGTCGACGAGGCCGAGGCCGTCGTCGCACAGGACTCGCCCGACGCCGGCGCCGCGTTCTTCACGTTCCTGACCAGCTGGATCGAGATGTCCAGCGCCAAGAACGCCTACTTCGAAGCCCTCAGCGCCGCCGGTGTCCACGTGCCGAAGGCGGGCTCGGACGTCGCCACCCACCTGCTGGAGGCGCTCGGGGTGCTGCTGCGCCGCGCGCAGGACGCCGACGCGGTGCGCGCCGACCTCACCGTGGCCGAGCTGATCCCGGTGATCATCGGCACGGCCAAGGCCGCCGAGCACATCGGCGCCGACCGCGCCCTGCGCGACCGCGTGGTCGCGATCCTCTTCGACGGCCTGCGCCCGGCCCTGTCAGCCGCGCACGCTCCGCGCGTCGGCGCCTGACCCACGAGCGCCCGGCTCGAGCACGCCTGTCCCGAACGGCTCCAGCGCCGGGCGCTTCGGGCTCATCGTGTCGCCGGACGACTCACCACGCAGCCTGCGCTGCACCCACGGCCACGCGTGCTCGCGGCTCCACCGCAGGTTCTCCTCGCGGCGTGCGCGGGTCGACAGGTTCGGGCGCGGCCCCAGCTCGGCCGGGGCGAGGTCGTGGGGGACCCCGAGCTCCTCGAGCACCGCGATCGCGATCTCGAGGTGGCCCCGGGAGTTGAGGTGCAGGCGGTCCGGAGCCCACAGCCGCCGGTCGCGCAGCTGCCGCATCGACCACATGTCCACCAGCAGCGTGCCGTGGCGGGCGGCGATGCCGCGCACGTTCTCGTTGTAGATCGCGACGCGCCCGCGCATCTGCCGGAACAGCGCGTCCTCGACCCCGTCGACGCCGGTGAACAGCACGACCCGCGCGCCGGTCCCGCGCAGCCGGGCGACGGCGAGCTCGTAGGAGTCGGTGAGGGCGTCGATGTCGACCTTCGGGCGCATCAGGTCGTTGCCGCCCGCGTAGAGCGTGACCAGGTCCGGTTCCATCGCGATCGCCGGCTCGACCTGCTCGGCGAGCACCTGCGGCAGCAGCTTCCCGCGGATGGCGAGGTTGGCGTAGCGGAAGCCCGGCTCACGCGCACCCAGCACCTCGGCGACGCGGTCGGCCCAGCCGCGCACGCCGTTCGGGGAAGCGGGGTCGTCGTCGCCGACACCTTCGGTGAAGGAGTCACCCAGGGATACCAAGCGGTTGGTCATAACGGGAACCCTAATGCAGCCCGAATCGTCCCTTGATCAGCTTCGGTGTCACAGAGTGACGAGATTCGCTGAGATTTCTCCACGGATGGCTGAACTTCTTGGGGCCTCCGTCCGTTGTTGCGAGTGTGAAGTCACGATCCGGTCACCGTCGCTCCCGGCACGGCGCGCTGGCACTCGCCATCGTCGCTGGTGCCGGCCTCGCCGGCGGCTACGTCACCGTCCAGAAGAGCCCGAGCGCGTCCGCCGAGGGGCACGCCGACGCGGCCGACGCCGCGCACACGCGGGCGGGCGCGGCCGGGCAGGGCTCGTCGGCCCAGCCGACACCGGCGCCCAGCAGCACGGCGCCGGCCCTGCCGCCGAGCGTGATGCCGTTCAACGCGAAGCTCACGTCGAAGGACATCCCCGTCGAGGGAGGCGGTGTGCGCGGCGGCGGCTGCAGCGGCTCGCTGATCGCGCCGGACTGGATCATCACGGCCGGGCACTGCTTCCACGACCTCGACGGCACTCGCGTCGGCGGCGCACCGCAGTACCACATGACGGTGGCGGTCGGGAAGATCAACGACGACGACCCGCGCGGGCACGTGGTGCAGGCGGTGGACGTGCGCCAGTCGCCGGTCAACGACCTCGCGCTGGTCAAGCTCAGCGCCCCGATCACCGACATCACGCCGCTGACGCTGCCGACCGGGCCGCCCAAGGTCGGCGAGGACGTCGACTTCGTGGGCTGGGGCTCGCTCTCGGCCACGGTCGTCGCGCCGGCCGACCACATGAAACGCGGCCACTTCGAGGTCAGCGAGATCCGCCACACCGAGCTCGACATGAGCCCCCGGGAGGCGCGCACCGTCGAGAACAGCCCGTGTCACGACGACTCGGGTTCGCCGTTCTTCGTCCCCGAGGGCGACCAGAGGGGCCGGCTCGTGGCGGTCGAGGACAACGGACCGGACTGCCCCCAGCCCGGGGTCGAGACCACGGCGCGGGTGGACACGATCCTCGACTGGATCCACGAGCAGATGAGCTGAGTCAGGCGCTGAGCTGCCGCGCCCGGTGGTCGGCGACGTTGACCCGCGTGCCGCACCGCGTCGAGCAGAAGCGGCGGCGGCCGTTGCGGGAGGTGTCCACGAACGCGATCCCGCAGCCTTCGCGCGCGCACAGGCCGAAGCGGTCGGGCGCTTCGCACACGAGGTGGGCGAGCCCGCCGGCCGAGTGCGCCTGCACGCGTTCCACCGCCCCCGCGTCCTCACTCGCGTAGTGCAGGTGCGGGGGCTTGCCGTCGTGTCCGGAGATGTGCGGGCGCACCGCCGCGGTGCGGAGCAGCCGGTTCACCAGCTCCACCTGGTCCGCTTTGCCGGCCGCGAAGACTTCCCGCAGCCGGCGGCTCCAGTCGAGGATCCGGGCGCTTTCGTCGGCGGTGAGCCCGGTCAGCGTCATGCCGTGGGCCCGGCAGGTGTCCAGCACGTCGTCCGCCGAGACGCTGTCGTCCTGGACCAGAGTGGCCAGCGCCGCGGCCACCTGAGCACCGGAGCCGCCGTAAGGGTTGAAGTGCACTGACTCATTACAGCACGATCGGGGCATGGATGAGAACCGTTGCCCCCGTTGTGGCTGGCCGCTGGCCGAACTGCCCCCGTCCGCCGTCCTGCCCGCCTCGCGCGGCAGCCGCGCCGACTACGTCCGCTGCCTGTGCGGCAGCTGGGTCGCGCGGCTCGGTGGCGTGGTGGTCGGGTCGACGCGGCCGGCTACCAGTGAGCGGGCCGGCTGAGCCGCTCGGTGAGCCGGGTCGTGGTGTCGCCGCGGGCGGCGTTGACCTGCGACTGCGTGAGGAACAGACACGCGGTCAGGTCGGCGCCGCGGACGTCGGCGTCGCGCACGTCCGCCCCGATCACATCGGCGTGGCGCAGATCGGCGCGGCGCAGGTCCGCGGCGATCAGGTAGGCGCCGCGCAGGTTCGTGCCTCGCAGGTCCGCGTTCGCGAGCCTGGCTCCGATGAGATCGGCGCCGCGGCGGTCCTTCTTCTTGCCGCGCACCCCGCCCCGCACGAGCGCGCTCGTGGCCTGCAGCAGTACGTCCACGCGGGCGCGCTGCTCGGCGACGTCGAGTGCGAGCAGGGTGCCGGGATCGGTCAGCGTCAGCTGCTCGGTCTCGGCGAGCGCGGTGTCGAGGTCGGCGTGCAGCTCCCGCGTGAGGTCCAGGCCGCGGGCTTCGGTGAGGTACCACAGCAGTTCGTGCAGCTGGCGCATCACGGGCAGCGCCGCGAACATCCGCTTCGCACCACCCGGTTCGCTGCGCCAGTCTCGCCCGGCGAAGGTGATCTGCGAGACCTTCTGCCCGGCGCCGAAGCAGTCGTAGACGGTGCAGCCGGAGAACCCCTTGTCGCGCAGGCGGTCGTGGATGCCGCAGCCGAACTCCGGTCCCAGGTTCGGGCAGGGGTGGCCGGCCTCCTTGTCCATCGCGAAGTCCGCGGAACGGGTGAAGGTGAGGGCGACGCAGCACAGCCCGAAGCAGCTGCCGCAGTCGGCGGTGAGCGAATCGTGGTGGGGCAAGTTTTCTCCTGGCCGACGGCGTTCTCACCAGGGTATCGGCGCTGCTGTTGCCGCTCGGTGCAACCGGTGTGGATGACGAGCGGGGGCCGTGGCGCCCCGGCCCCCGCTCGTCATCCACATCACGTCCTCGACGGGCACCCGGGAGCACGCCCTACCTCGGTGCCTGGAAGCCGCCGATCTTCTGCTCGAGCAGTTCGGCCAGCCGCAGCGGGGTGCGGTCCTCGAACATCGGGCCGATCAGCTGCACCCCCACCGGCAGGCCATTCCAGGTCCGGCCCGCCGGGATGGCGGTGGCGGGCAAGCCGGGCATGGTGGCCAAACCGGCCCACACGAGCTGGTCGAAGTACGGGTACTCGACGCCGTCGACGTCGATCCGGCGGGCCAGCGGATCTGGGTCGTGGTCGTGACCGAACGCGGGCGTCGGCGTGATCGGACACACGACGGCGTCGAACTCGGCGAAGAGCTGTCGCCAGCCGTGACGGTGCAGCTCGCGACGGTTGGTGGCCTCGAGCCAGTCGCGGTGGCTGAACACCATGGCGCGCAGCCGGGTCGCGTCGAGACTCTGGTCGTCCGCGCTCAGTCCGGCGACGCGGGTCCGCAGCTGCTCGAGCGATTCGATGGGAAAACGCGCGACGGAGCCCGAAATCAGCAACTGCATGTAGAGCGTGGCGGCTTCGGTCAGATCGGGCAGCAGCGGAGTGTGCCGTTCGACGCGGGCGCCGCCGTCGGCAAGCGCGTCGGCCACCCGGTTCACGCCCGCCCGCACGGCGGCCCCGGTCGGAATGAGCGGGTGCTCGTCGAGGACCAAGACCCGGAAGTCGCCGAGCCGGTCGTGGCGCGCGGGCGGCAGTGCCACGTTGTGCGCCTTGCCGAGCGTCAGAGGGTCCGGTCCGGCCATGACGTCGAGCAGGAGCGTGAGGTCGCGGGCGGTGCGTGCCATCGGGCCGACGACGGCGAGGTCGAGGTCGACCGGCAAGGCCGGTGCCGGCGGCGCGACCATGCCGCGGGTCGCCGCCAGTCCGAGCGTCGGCTTGTGCGCATAGATGCCGCAGAAATGCGCGGGAGTGCGCAGCGAACCGGCGAGATCGGAGCCGAGGGACAGCGCGCAGAATCCGGACGCCAGGGCCGCCGCCGATCCGCCGGAGGACCCGCCCGGCGTGCGATCGTGATCCCACGGATTGTTGGTGATGCCGTAGATCTCGTTGAACGTCTGGATATCCTGCAGCCCCAAGGGCACATTCGTCTTGCCCAGCACCACCGCGCCCGCGGCCTTGATCCGCGACACCTGCACCGCGTCCGCCACCGGCACATAGTCCCGGTGTTGCGGCATGCCCCAGGTCGTGGGCAGCCCAGCCAGGTTGTAGGACTCTTTGACCGTCACGGGAATCCCGAGCAGCGGCCGAACCTCGCCGCGGGCGCGCGCCCGGTCGGCCCTGCGCGCGGCGGCCCGCGCACGGTCGAAGTCCGGCACGCAGATCGCGTTGATCACCTTGTCGTCGCGCTCGATACGGGCAATCGCTTCCTCGGTCAGTTCCGCCGAGGTCACTTCACCGGCACCCAACGCGGCCGCCAACTCTTCGGCCGACTGAAAACTCCATTCCATGAATTCGACCGTAACGGCCTCTTGAAGAGGCCATAAAATGCCGATTCGCACAACGGAACCGACGGCTCAATTCGTCACTCCGTGGTGGTGGCGTCGGGGAACCAGCTGCCGGCGACGAGGTCGACGGCGCTGCGTTCGGGCGCCCGGGCGGCGTGGTCGTAGGTCTGCTGGGTGGTGTCGATGCTGCTGTGGCCGACGTCGGCCTGGACGTGGACCAGCTGCGCGCCCGCTTCGACGGCGGTGGTGACGTAGAAGTGGCGCAGCGCATGGGGGTGCATGGCGCCGGCGATGGGTTCGAGCTCGGGGCCGCCGGTGGCGGTGATGCGGCGGAGCAGCTGCCAGATCGCCTGGCGCTGGAAGCGATTGCCGGTGCGGGTCTGCAGCAGGGGCGAAGGCGGGGCGTGCCGGGACTGGGTGCGGCGTTCGATGGTGGTCTCGGGTGAAGCGGCCGCGGCGTCGCGGGCGGAGAGGTAGCTCATGAGCGCGTTCTCCGCCGGGACGCTGAGGTAGACCACGCGCGTCTTGCCGCCCTTGCCGAGAACGCGCAGGGCACGCCGGCCGCGGGTGACGTGCAGGTCGGCGCGGTCCAGGCCGCACAGTTCGCTCACGCGCAGCCCGAGCGTGAACAGCGCGACCACGGCCACCGCGCGGGCCGTGTCCAGCGGGCCGGCGCCGCGCCGGGGTGCGCCGGCCGCGGTGTAGAGGGCGCGGACCTGGCGCGTGGTGAGCGTGACGGTGCCGGAGGTGCTGCTCGCGGCGGTGGCGAGGCCGAGCCGGCGGCGGTTGAGCGCGGCGGGGTTTCCGGTGACGAGGCCGGTGTCGGCGAGGTAGCCGTAGAGCGCTTTGACGGTGGCGAGCATCCGGTCGCGCGTCGCGGGGGCCGCGTCGGCGGTGGCGAGGGTGTCGAGCCAGCTCTTGACGTCGGCCGAGGTGGCGGCCATCGGATCGCGGCCGCGGGTGGCGCACCAGCGGAACCAGTGGTGCGCCCGCAGGCGGCCGCGGGGTGCGGGCGGGGGAGCGGTGGCGGACCTCGGGCTCGGGGTGAGGCGAAGGGCGTCGGCGTAGTGGAGGACGGCGGTTCGCCAGGTGTCGAGGTGGCGTCCCGGCTCGGCCCACTCGGCGAGGTCGGCCGCGGTGACGGGGAGGCCGAGTCCTTCGGCGTAGGTGCGGCGGGTGGCCTGGTTGCCGTAACCGGCGAGCCACTCCGCGACTGCGTCGAGCAGCGCGGCGGGGTCTTCGACGCCGGGCCAGACGTCGTGGTCGGCCGAGAGGGGGTACCCAGTTTTCGCGCCGGGTTCGAGGCTCGCGATCTCACTCACAGCTGCTGGTTCCGTCACTCTCCGTCGATCATTCCGTCTCTCCGGCAGCTTAGCAACAAAAGCTCTGTTCTGTAGCGGACCTTGGTATTGAGTTAGATAACTACAACCTCGGTTATGGGTTTCATAACTAGTCGGATAGGCTTCGAGGATGACCGAGGGAGCTGTGATCGAGGACCGGACGACGGCGCTGTGCGGGTTCCGGCAGTGCCGGGCGCCGTTGCCGCCGCCGGGACCGCGTGGGGGCCGGCCGTTCGAGTTCTGCCCGGACCGCCGCTGGCCCGGGGACCGCACGTGCAAGCAGCTCGCCGCCGCCGACCAGGCGCTCCGGGACGCCCTGGGCGACTCGGTCTCGCACGCGGGTCTGACGGACGCGGCCGCGGAGTTCGTCCGCGCCGCCACGGAACTGGGCGGGCCGCTGCAGACGCTGCGCAACGCCCTCGACAGCGTCGCCGCCCGCGCCCAGGACGAGGTGACCTCCGCTCTCACCCGCGCCGAAACCGCGGAGGCCCGCGCCACCGAGGCCGACGGCCTCCGCCAAGCCGCCGAAGCCCGCGCGCTGGACGCCGAAGAAGCCACCGCCGCCGCTCACGCCCAGGCCCGGGAACAGGCCGACCTGGCTAAAGCCGCTCAGGAATCCGCAGCGACAGCGGTAAAGGCCCGCAAGGTGGCCGAGCTCGACCAGGCCCGCGCGGAAGCCTCCGCCGCCGCCGCTGCCGAACGCGCCGACCAGGCCGCCGCCGACACCCGCACCGAACGCACGCGCGCCGACGCTCTCGCCGCGGAGCTCGCTCAACGCTCCGAGCAGCTCGCCGTCCGCACCACCGAACGCGACGCCGCCCTCGAAGCCCTCACCCAGGCCCGCACCCGCGCCGAGGAAACCCGCGAAGCCCTGACCACCCAGCTCGGGTCCGCCACCACGGAACTCGCCCGCGCCGGCGAACTCCGCCAAGCCCTGACCGCGCAGCTCACCACTTCCGCGGCGGATCTCACCGCGGCTCATGCCCGGGCGGACGACCTGGACGCCCGCCTGCAGGCCGCGCTGCGTGAGCATCAGGACGAACGGCGGGAGGCCACTGTCCTCGCCGGCCGGCTGGAGGCGGCCCGCGCCGAGCTGGCTCGGGCCGCCGAGCACCACGACGGCCTGCGTTCCCGCCTCGAGCGCGTACACCGGCTCGCGCTGGCGAACGCCACCGAAAACTCCGACCTGCGGACCGGCCTGCTCGCGGAACTGCTCGACCTTCCCGGCGGATCCCCCGGGGCCTGACCGCGAAGTTTTCACCCGCACCGCGCACCGGTACCCGAGCGGACCGGGCGCCGCCGGTCACCGGCTGGCAACCCCGGGGCCGGCGACGTCACTGCCGCGCTTTCCCCTGAGCCGCAACGGAATCCCTCCCTCGCGAGCCGGGCTCACGACGGAGGGCGATGCCGCTCGGCGGATCACGCCGAGCCATGGCGCGCGGCATCCGGTCCGCGCGCTCGCGCCTTGCGACCACAACCGCGTCCGCGGGACATTGACGGCGGGGAACCGGGATGGAGGGCGTGATGACCGGACAGTCAACGCAAGCACAGCCGGATCCGACCTTCTACCGCAGCCCGGGCGACGCGATCGCGGCCCCGCCGGAGAAGCTCGCGTATGTTGTGGCGTTCGACCGGACGGCCGCCAAACCGGACGCCCTGGTGACGGTCGACGTGGATCCCGACTCGGGCACCTACGGCAGTGTGGTCGGCTGGTCCGAGCTGCCGACCACCGGCGACGAGCTGCACCACTTCGGGTGGAACGCGTGCAGCAGCGCGTTCGCGCACACCGGGCACGATCCCGACGGGCTGCGCCGCCGGTTCCTGTTGCTGCCCGGGCTGCGGTCCTCGAACATCCACGTGTTCGACACCCAGCCCGACCCGCGGCAGCCCGTGCTGCACAAGACGGTGACCGCGGCGGAGTTGGCCGAGAAGGCCGGCTACTCCCGTCCGCACACGTCCCACTGCGGGCCGGACGGGGTGTACCTGTCGTGCCTCGGCGCCGGGGAAGGCTCGGGCGGGCCGGGCGGCATCGCGCTGCTCGACCACGAAACGTTCGACGTGGTGCGCGCGTGGGAGACCGATCGGGGCCCGCAGTACCTGGCCTACGACGCGTGGTGGCACCTCAACCGCAACACGCTGATCAGCAGCGAGTGGGGCACACCGTCGATGATCGAGGACGGGATCGACCCGGAGCTGCTGCTGGGCCACAAGTACGGGCACGCGCTGCACTTCTGGGACCTGGCCACGGGCCGGCACCAGCAGCGGGTCGATCTCGGCGAGCAGTACCAGATGGTGCTCGAGCTGCGCCCGTCGCACGACCCGGAGGCCGAGTGGGGGTTCGCGGGCGTGGTGGTGTCCACTGAGGACCTGTCGGCGTCGGTGTGGCGCTGGCACCGCGACGGTGGCAGCTGGGCCGCGGACAAGGTGATCACCGTGCCCGCCGAGCCCGCGGATGCCGCGGACCTGCCACCGGCACTGCGGCCGTTCGGCGCCGTGCCGCCGTTGATCTCCGACATCGGCCTCAGCGTGGACGACCGGTTCCTGTACGTGTCGTGCTGGGGCACTGGTGAGCTGAAGCAGTTCGACGTCAGTGATCCTGCCCGGCCGAGGGAGGTCGGTTCGGTGCGGCTCGGTGGCATCACCGGCCGGGTTCCGCATCCGTCCGCGCCGTCCCTGCAGCTGTCGGGTGGCCCCCAGATGGTCGAGGTGAGCCGCGACGGTCGCCGGATCTACGTCACCAACTCGCTCTACGGTTCCTGGGACGACCAGTTCTACCCCGACGGCGTCGGAGCCTGGATGGCGAAGCTCGAGACCGATCCGGCCGCCGGCGGGCTGCGCGTCGACGGGAAGTGCTTCCTGCACGGCGACGACTTCCGTGGCCTGCGCCCGCATCAGGTCCGACTGGAGGGCGGCGACGCCTCGTCGGACTCGTACTGTTTCCGCTGACCTGAGCGCGCCTGCGGCCGGGCCGGTCAGGTCGCGGTTTCGATGAAGGGCGATTGGCAGAGACTGCAGGTGATCGGGCCCAGTTCGAGGACCGACCGGGCCGCGCGGATGCGGCGAGGCTTGTCGCACCCGCACACCGCGGCCACGTAGTTCGGCCCACCGCGGTGCGCACCGCGGCCGTCCACGGGCGCGATCACTGTCGGAGCCGGCGCCGGCACGACGACGTCGGGCCGGTCGGGATCCGTGGGCGGCGGTTCCGGAGCCTGCGCACGGACCGCGACCTCCTGCTCGGTGTGCCGCCAGACCGTCAACGCCTGTTCGAGAACGCGCAGCGAGTCCGCGTAGGCCTCGATCGTCGCGGGCAAGGCGGTGGTGGCCGACCACCCGATCCGGTCCGCCTGCTCGGCCCGCGCGCCCAGCTCGTGGGCGAGCGCCGCGAACCGCTTGTTGTGGTAGCGGCCGTCGCTCACGTCCACGATGTCCCGGGTCGCGGCCAGACCGTGGGCGGCTTCGTGCAGCGTGGTGGCCAGGATTTCCGCGGCGGGGCGGCGCAGCCCTTCCGCGCCGAGGAAGAACTCCGCGCGCGGATCCTCGCCGGGGCCGACGTGCCAGCGGGAGCGGGCGAAGTGGCCGTGGATCTCCGTGGTCGTGCCCATCGTGCCGGATGCCAGCACGAGGATGGCCTCGGGCACGTCGGGGTGGCGGCGGCGGATTTCCGCCCACAGCTGTTCCATCGCGTGCATGACGCGGGTCGTCGGGCCTAGCTCGGGAGTCACGCCGCGATCTTGCCGCTTAAGCGGTAACCGGGCCACCGAGACCGTCGAGGACGCGGGTGAGGCTGGTGTCGAACGCGGTGTCCGCGTCGGGGTGGGAGCCGAGGTCGACGGCGCGGGCGAGGGTCGGGTAGCGGCCGGTGGCGAGCATGCGCCGCAGGTAGGGGGCGGACGCGCGTTGCCACTGCGTTTCGTCCTGGCCCGACTCGCGTTCGCGGCGCAGCTCGGTGATCTCGCTGCGCACGGCGCCGGTCACGTAGGAGTGCACGGCGTGCACCGCGACGAGCGCGTCGTCGAGGTCGCCTTCGTCCGCGGCGGCGAGCGACGCTTCGAGGTAGGCCAGCGCGTTCGGGCCGAGCCCGGGGCGCCCGCCGAGGAGGTCGGCGAACCATTCGTGCCGGTGCGCCGCCGTGCGGACCGCGTGGGCGAGCGCCCGCAGCCCCCCGCGACGGTCGGTGCCGGGTTCGGGCAGGGGCAGCTCGCCGTAGACGGCGTCGGCCATGAGGTCGAGCAGTTCGTCCTTGGTGGAGAGGTAGCCGTAGAGGCGCATCGGCCCGGCGCCGAGCGCGGCCCCGACCTTGCGCAGCGACACCGCCTCCAGTCCTTCGGCGTCGGCGAGCGCGCAGGCCGCGGCGACGATCCGCTCCCGGCTCAGCGGGGTCGGCGCCGATCTGGCCGGCGGCTCGGGCCGTTCCCACACCAGTTCGCTCATCGCGGTAACGATACACCGCACTCGTCGATACGCCGTATCGTAAAATACACCGTATCGATCGGAGCTCTCATGTCTCGTATCGCCATCGCCGGAGGAGGCCTCGGTGGCCTCACGCTCGCCCGGGTCCTGCACGTCCACGGCATCCACGCCGACGTGTACGAACGCGACGCGGGTCCGGCCGCCCGCATCCAGGGCGGCACGCTCGACCTGCACCCCGCCGGCGGCCAGCTCGCGCTGCGTGCGGCGGGGCTGACGGCCGGGTTCCGCGCCATCGCCCGGCCCGAGGGCCAGGACCTGGTGCTCCACGACCACACGGGCACCCTGCTGCTGCGCGAGGACACGCCCGACGACGCGTTCGGCCGCCCGGAAGCCGACCGTCCCGCGCTGCGCAAGCTTCTGCTCGACGCCCTGCCGCCGCAGACCGTCCACTGGGGACGCGGCGTGGAAGACGTCACGCCGCTCATCCACGGACATCGCCTGCACCTGGCCGACGGCAGCACCGCCGACTGCGACCTCCTGGTCGGCGCGGACGGCGCCCGTTCCCGCGTCCGTCCGCTCGTCACCCCGGCCGAACCGGCGCACACCGGCGTGAACGCGATCGAGGTCGTGATCCCGGACATCGACCGCGCCCATCCCGCGCTCTCGGTGCTGGTCGGGCGCGGCAGTTTCCTGGCGATCGGCCCGGACCGCACGCTGTCCGCGCAGCGCAACGGCGACGGCAGTGCCCGGGTGCACCTGACGATGCGCGGTGCCGAGGACTGGTTCACGACCTCGGGCATCGCGTTCGACGACCCGGCTACGGCCAGGCAACAGCTGCAGGACCTCTACACGGGCTGGGCGCCGGAGTTCCTGGAGTTGGTCGCCGCGGCCGAAGGACCGATCACGCGGCTGCCCATCACGGCGTTGCCGGCCGGCCTGAGGTGGGATCCGGTTCCGGGCGTGACGTTGCTGGGCGACGCGGCACACCTGATGCCGCCGTTCGCGGGGGCGGGGGCGAACCTGGCGATGCTCGACGGCGCCCGGCTCGCCTTGGCGCTCGCGTCGGGAGAAGACGTGCGCGGTTTCGAGGAGGAGATGTTCGCCCGCGCGGCCGAGGAGGCGCGGGACTCGGCGGCGAACCTGGAGAAGTTCCTGTCGCCGCGCGGCGCCCAGGGGGTGCTGGAGCTGATGCGGTCCCCGGGCGCCGTGGACGTCAGCTCAGGTGCTTGATGACCTCGGCGAACGCGGCGAGGTGTGGTTCGAGCACGCTGATGTAGGTGGTGCCGAAGGTTTCGCGGTAGCGCTCGAGCCGCTCGGCGATCTCCCGCGGCGAGCCGACGAGCACGCCGGGCAGCTGGATGAGCTGCTCGTCGGGCAGGCCGCTGGCCTGGCGGATGATGCCGAGGTCGAGCTCTTCGACACTGTCGCCGACGGCCGCGACGAACAGGTTCAGCTCGATGTCGCCGAACCGGTCGCCCGCGGCGTCGCGCAGTACCTGCACGCGGTGGGCGAACGCGTCTTCCGGGGCGGTGCCGGGGGTGACACCGGCCATGATCGAGAAGCTGAAGATGTCGGCTTCACGGCCGCCGAGCGCCACCATACGGTCGCCCGAGCCCGACAGCATGATCGGCGGCACGGGCACACCGGTTTCGGCGGCGAGCAGCTCACGCGTGGCCTTGAGCGTGGACTCCAGCTTGCGGACGCGCTCGCCGCCGGAGCCCATCGGGACGCCGACGGCCTCGAACTCGTTCGGCAGGTAGCCGGTGCCGAGACCGAGCTCGAACCGGCCGTCGGTGAGGCGCTGCACGTCGGCGACGTCGCGCGCGAGGTAGGCGGGGCTGAGGACGCCGGCGTTGAGCACGTAGGTGCCCAGCCGGATGCTCGTGACGTCGGCGGCGGCGACCAGCGCGGGGAACGGCGAGGCCATCCCGAGGTGGTCGGGGACCTGGAGCACGTCGTAGCCGCGGTCTTGCACCTCGCGGGCCCGGGCGCGCCAGTCCGTGCGGGAACCGACGTTGAGCAGGGAGACCCCGAAGCGGAAGGGGTGGTTGGTCATGGGGGCGGATCCTTCGCATGCGGACGAACGGGGAAAGCCGGTATGGCCTGCGGCTCACACGTACGCCACGCTAGTCCCGTTCAACGCCCATGATCGTGATCACGAGATTTCGGGACCCTTACCGGTGACGCGCGGTTCGCGCAGGTGGTCGAGGACGCGCCCGAGCTGGTGGACGAACTGCTCGCGCTCGGCCGCCGGCAGGGGCGCGGTGAGCTCGTCCTGCACGTCGTCGAGGGTCCGGGTCATCGCGGCGAGGTGGGTGCCGCCTTCGCCGGTGAGGGTGACGATGTTGCGGCGCCGGTCGGCCGGGTCGGGCGCGCGCAGCACCAGGCCGGCGGCCTCCAGCTCGCCGACGGCCTCGACGACGTAGCTGCGGTCGATGCGGCAGCGCCGTCCGAGCGCGGCCTGGCTCGCGGGGCCGAACTCGTCGAGCGCGGCGAGCAGCGCGTAGTGGTAGCGGCGGAACCCGGCGGCGTCGAACGCCTCGCCCACCAGCCGCGTGACCTGCGTGGCGAGCTGGGTGACGAGCCAGCTGGGCCGGCTGCGCAACAGGGTGGGGACGCGGTCGTCCCCGGTGTTCTGCATGGGCAGAGCGTAACGGCGGCCCGCGGTGGCGACGCGGGAAGTGGCTGCTTCGCGCAGCTACCTCCGGATGATCGCCGGGAGCGAACCGCGCACGCCCTGAGCGAACGGCGCCCCCACGGCCTCGCCCGCACTCCTACGTTCGGGGCGGACAGCGATCTCGCGAAGAGAAGGAGGAGACGATGGCGTTGACAGTGGTTCCCGAGATGCACGCGGCGGGGCAGCAGCCGAACGAGTCGGTGTACGAGCAGCTGTTGCGCGACCGGATCGTGTTCCTGGGCACCGAGGTGACCGACGAGGTGGCGAACCGGATCACGGCGCAGCTGTTGCTGCTCGCCGCGGACGACCCGGAGAAGGACATCACCTTCTACCTCAACTCGCCCGGGGGTTCGGTCACGGCGGGGATGGCGATTTACGACACGATGCAGCTGGTGAAGCCGGACGTGGCGACGTGGGGGCTGGGGTTCGTGGCGTCGATGGGGCAGTTCCTGCTCTCGTCGGGCACGCCGGGCAAGCGGCACCTGCTGCCGAACACGCGGATCGTGATGCACCAGCCGTCGGCGGGGATCTCGGGGGCGGCGACGGACATCGCGATCCAGGCCGAGGTGTTCGGGAAGATGAAACGGCGGATCGCGGAGCTCACGGCGGCCCAGACGGGGCAGCCGGTCGAGCGCATCACCGCCGACGCCGACCGCGACCGGTGGTTCGACGCAGAGGAGGCGCTGGCCTACGGGTTCGTGGACCACATCGTGGGGGCGGAGCGGGTCGCGACGGCCTGAGATCGTCCGGCGTGGACCGACGCCGCAGTTATCACCTTTGCGGTGCGGTGTCGCACGCCGGGCGGGCGGTGACGATGGTGGCCGGAACGGGCAAGTGCCCGTCCGGTCGCCTCGCGGCACGGGCTCGGGGAGGAGCACCCTGGCGACGCAGTCGTGGGAACGAATCCCGTCTCGCGGAAGGACCATGCTCGCACCGGTCGCGGGTTGTTCGGCCCCGGCCGGGAACCCGGCGAGCATCGCGGCGACCGACGGTCCCGCGGCCCAGCAGCTGAAGAGTTCGGTGACTGACGCCGGGGTGGTCGTCCACCTCCAGGCGTTGCAGAGGATTGCCGACGAGAACGGCGGCAACCGGGCGTCGCCGGGCCCGGGCTACGACGCGAACGTCGACTACGTGGCCGGTGTCCTGCGTGCCTCCGGTTACGAGGTGGACACTCCCGCTTACGAGGGGTCGCGGCAGCGGGGCACGATGCGCACCGTGCTCGCCCAGACTCGCACCGGCAGCCCCGGCCACGTGGTGGTGGTCGGGGCCCATCTGGACTCGGTGACCGACGGTCCGGGCATCGTCGACAACGGTTCCGGTGTCGCGGCGCTGCTGGAGATCGCGAGGTGCCTCGGTCCCTCGGCGGCGTTGCGCAACACGGTCCGGTTCGCGTTCTTCGGCTCCGAAGAGGACGGTTCCCAGGGCGCGAAGGCTTACGTGACCGGGCTTTCCGCCGAGGAGCTCGGCACGATCATGCTCTACCTCAACGTGGACATGATCGCTTCGCCGAACGGCGGCTACTTCGCACAGGGTGGAGTGGGTGCCGACCTGTCCGCGTCGGGCCCGGCCGGTTCGGCCACCGTCGCCGGGGTCCTCGCCGGCCAGCTCCGGCAGACGGGGGTCCAGCCGGAGAACATCGAGTTCGTCGGCGACGACGAATCGGCGTTTGTCGAAGCCGGGATCCCTTCGGGTGGCGCGGAAAACGGTGACCACAAGCGGAAGTCCGCGGCGCAGGCCCAGGCGTGGGGCGGGGCGGCCGATGAGCGGTTCGACCCGTGTTATCACCGGAGCTGTGATCGTCTCGACAACGTCAACCGGGTGGTCCTGAGCCATTACCTCGCCGCGATCGCCGGAACGGTCGCCCACTTCGCGATGTCGGAGGCGTCGAATCTCCGGTAAGGCCATTACGCCGGTACGCGCGTGCGGTACTGCTGGGGGCTGCGGCCGTATTCGCGTTTGAAGGCGGCGCTCAACGCGAACGCGCTGCCGTAGCCGACCTGGCGGGCGATGGCGCCGATCGTGGTGTCGGGCTGCTGGCGCAGCAGATCGGCGGCCAGGGCGAGGCGCCATGCGGCGAGGTAGGCCATCGGGGGTTCGCCGACGGTGCCGGTGAAGCGGCGGGCCAGCGCGGCGCGGGAGACGCCGGTGCCGGCGGCGAGTTCGGCGACGGTCCAGGGGTGGGCGGGCCGGTCCTGCAGCAGCCGCAGCGCGCGCCCGGCCACCGGGTCGTCGTGGGCGCGGTACCAGGCGGGCGCGGGTGAGCCGGGGCGCGCGAACCAGGTGCGCAGGGCGGCGATGAGCAGCAGGTCCAGCAGCCGGTCGAGCACGGCTTCCTGGCCGGGCACGTCTCTGCCGATCTCGGTCGCGAGCAGCGGTACGAGCGGGCTGTCCCAGTCGGCCGCGCGAACCAGCAGGGTCTGGGGCAGGGCCGCGAGCAGCCGTCGCGACACCTCGCCGACGCGGGGGTAGGTGCCGGTGAGCAGCACGGTGGTGCCGCCGCCCGGGCTGCCCCAGGTGCGGACGCCGATGTCGACCAGGTCGACGAGGTGCTCGCCGTCGGCAGTGCGGCATTCCTGGCCGGGCAGGATCACCGCCTGCGGTGGGGTGGCCGGGTCGTCGGCGAACAGGTACGGGTCCGGGCCGAGGGTGATCGCGATGTCTCCCGCCTCGAGGTGCGTGGTCTCGCCGTGGTCGGGCACGAGCCACGCGTCGCCGGCCACGACGGCGACGACGGTGAGCGGGGCCTCGTCTTCGATGCGCAGTGACCACGGCGGCGTCAGGACCGAGCGGAGCAGGAAGGCCCCGTGCGCGCGGGGCCCGTCGAGGAGCGCGGCGAGCGGATCCATCCAGGCAGTGTAGACGCTGGAACATGGGATCGAGCCGATGAACCATGGAGAGTCTCATCAGCCGGCGCTTCACTGGTTGTCATGACGAAAACGACGCTGGTTCTGGGTGGTACGGGTAAGACGGGGCGCCGCGTGACGCAGCGGCTGGTTGCGCGCGGGGTCGAGGTGCGGGCGGTCTCGCGGGGCAGCGAGCCGCGGTTCGACTGGGGTGACGACACGACGTGGGCACCGGTTCTCGACGGGGTCGGCTCGGTGTACGTGACGTTCTATCCCGATCTGGTGGTGCCGTGGGCGGCGCCGGTGATCCGGGCGTTCTGCGCGCGGGCGGTGGCGGCCGGGGTGGAGCGGATCGTGCTGCTGTCCGGGCGCGGTGAGGAGGACGCGGCGGTCAGCGAGCAGGTGGTGCGCGAGTCGGGTGCGGCGTGGACGGTGCTGCGGGCGAGCTGGTTCTTCCAGAACTTCAGCGAGCACTTCTTCCTCGAGCCGGTGCTGGCGGGTGAGATCGCGTTGCCGGCCGGGCGGACGACGGAGCCGTTCGTGGACGTCGACGACGTCGCCGACATCGCGGCCGAGGCGTTGACCACGGGTGCGCTCGACGGCCGGACGCTGGAGCTGACCAGCCCGCGGCTGCTGACCTTCGGTGACGTGGCCCGGGAAATCTCCGCCGCGATCGGGCGGGATGTCCGCTATCGTCCGGTTTCGGCGGAGGAGTTCGTGCGGCTCGCGACCGACGGCGGCGTACCGGCGGACGAGGCGCAGGTGCTGGTCGAGCTGTTCGCGCGGGTGCTGGACGGGCGCAACTCGCACGTGACCGGTGACGTGGAGCAGGTGCTGGGGCGCCCGGCGCGCGATTTCGCGGACTACGCGCGCTCGACGGCGGCGACGGGCGTCTGGACGCGGTGAGCCGCGCCGGCGGGGGAAGGGAGCACGGGATGTCCACGGTGTCCGGAGTGGTGCTGGTGGTCGCGATCGTCGCGGCGGGCCTGATCGCGGGGTTGTTCTACTCCTACGCGGTGTCGGTGATGCCGGGTCTGGCGCGCGCAGACGACCACACGTTCGTGACGGCGATGCGCGAGATCAACATCGCGATCGTCAACGGCTGGTTCCTGCTCACGTTCCTCGGTGCGCCCCTGCTGGCGGCGGCCGCGGTGGTGGCGGATCTGGTCGCCGGCGGGCGCGGGGCGCTGCCGTGGCTGATCGCCGGGTTTGCGCTGCTGCTGGCGATGATCGTGATCACGGCGGTGAAGAACATCCCGATGAACAACGCGCTGGACCGGGGCACGGCGGCGCTTGCCGAGCTGCGGGCGCGGTTCGAGACGAGCTGGGTCCGGTGGAACCTGCTGCGCGCGTTCGTCTCGACGGCCGGGTTCGCGTGCCTGCTCGGCGGGTGGCTGGCGCGCGGGACCGGGTGAGGGCAGTGCGAAACCCGGTCCCGCGGCGCGCTCGTCAGTCGGCGAGGCGGAAGTAGAGGTCGGTTTCCCACTTCGTCGCGTCGGGTTCCACGCGCGGGTCGGTGCGGTAGACCTCGAGGCGCCCGGTCCAGTGCGTACCGTCGGTGGCCTGGGTGCGGTCCCAGCGGACGCCTTCGGCCGCGCCCCACTCGAGGACTTCGGCGGTGGCGGCGACGAGGCCGTCGGGTGCGCCGTGGTGGGTGGCCTTCACGTACTTCCCGCCCGGCACGACGTCGGTGAAGTACTCCTCGCCCAGCTCGACCGGCGCGGCGACGGGCACGCCGGCTTCCACCGTCAGGCTCGCCATGTCCGGGCTGATCACGAGGTAGCGGAAGAACGGCGCGTCCGCCGGCGTGACCCCGCGTTCGGCGAGGGCGCCGGCGATCGCGGCGATGTGGTGCGCGACCTCGGGCAGCCCGTCGAGGCCGACGGTCGCGCGGTAGCCGACGTAGGGCTGGTCTTCGCGCTCCACCAGGGATGGCATGGGTTCTCCTCGTGCTCGGGTCAGCCCAGCATCGGGCGGACTTCGATGGTGCCGTACGCGGCGGCGGGGTGGCGGGAGGCGATGTCGACGGCCTCGTCGAGGTCGGCGCAGTCGATCATGACGAAGCCGCCGATCTGTTCCTTGCTCTCGGCGAACGGGCCGTCGGTCAGCAGGACGTCTCCGCCGCGGACGCGGACCGTGGTGGCGGTGGCGGGCGGGTGCAGTCCGCCACCGCCGACGAGGATGCCGCGGGCGAGCAGGTCGTCGGACCAGCCGCCGCAGCCGGCGATCTTCTGTTCTTCGGTGGGTTCTTCGCCGGCGATCATGAGCAGGTATCGCATGAGCGGTCTCCTAGGCGTGGGTGAGGACTTCGGTCAGGCGGGTGGCGAATGCGCCGGGTTCGCCGGCGAACCCGCCGTGGTCACCGGGGAACTCCACGGCTTCCTGCCCGAGCGCGCGGGCCAGCTCGAGCCCGGCGGTGTGGGCGGGGGTGCCGGCGGCGGCCTTGCCGACGGCGACGACGAGGCGGGTGCGGGTGGCGCGCAGGGCGTCGAGGTCGGGTTCCCAGGTGCCGACGGCGGCCATGAGGTGGCCGAAGAAGAAGGCGAAGTTGCCCTGCATCCGTTTGCCCTGCGCGATTTCCTCGGGCGACGGGTCCGCCGGTGGTGGCGGCACGTCGAACCCGGACGCCGCCATGAACGCGCCGAGCGCGGCTTCCACGCCCTGGTCGCGGTAGATCGCCGGGATGTCGGGGAAGTCGGCGAGCATCTCGCCGAGGTAGCGGCTGACCGGCGGCTCGTGCGCGATCAGGGTGGCGACCTGGCCGGGGTGGCGCTGGGCGTGCTCCAGCATCGTGATGGCGCCGCCGCTGTTGGCGAACACGTGCGCGGGCCCGCCGCCGAGCTCGGTGAGCAGGCGGTGCACGTCGTCGGCGTGCTCTCCGACGAGGTCGCTGCCGGGTTCGCCGGCGATCGGGCTGCGGGAGATGCCGCGCGGGTCGAAGGTGACCACGGTGTAGTGGCCGGTCAGGTGCGGGCGCAGGCCGGTGAACGCCGTGGCGTCGGCGGGGCCGCCGGGCACGAGCAGCAGCACGGGGCCGGTGCCGTCGACGTCGTAGGTCAGCTCGGCGCCGGGTACGCGCAGGGTCTTGGTGATCATCGCGGTCCTTCCGGTTCGCGGGTCGGTTCGTCCAGCCGACGAACGGGCGGCGCCGGGACCGACACTTCGGCTCGGGAAATCTCGGGAGATGTTTCGGCGAGCCGGCGTCGCAGGTAGCTGCGCTCGGCGGCGGTGGGGGCGAGGTCGAACGCTTCGGTGTAGGTGGCGTGGGCTTCGGCGGTGCGGCCGAGGCGGCGGAGGAAGTCGGCGCGGGTGGCGGGCAGCAGGTGGTAGCCGGCCAGCGTGCCGCGGGCGGTGAGCTCGTCGGCGAGCGCGAGCCCGGTTCCGGGCCCGTACGCCATTCCCGCGGCGACCGCGTGGTTCAGTTCCACGACGGGGGTGGGCAGGTGCCGGCGCAGCTCGCGGTAGAGGCCGGCGATCTGGGCCCAGTCGGTGTCCGCGGCGTGCGCGGCCGTGGCGTGGCACGCGGCGATCGCGGCCTGGACCTGGTAGGGCCCGGGGCTGCGGCGGCGCAGCGCGGCTTCCAGCAGGGTGGTGCCCTCGGTGATCGCGGCGGCGTCCCAGCGGCCGCGGTCCTGTTCCTCCAGCGGTACCAGCTCCCCGTCCTCGGCGACGCGGGTGGCGCGGCGGGCGTGTTGCAGCAGCAGGAGCGCGAGCAGTCCGGTGGCCTCGGGTTCGTCGGGCATCAGGTGCGCGAGCACGCGGGCGAGGCGGATGGCTTCGGCGGCGAGGTCGGGGCGTTGCAGGTCGGGTCCGGCGCTGGCGGTGTAGCCCTCGTTGAACAGCAGGTACAGCACGCCGAGCACGGCGGCGGTGCGTTCGGGCAGCAGGTGCGCGGGCGGCACGCGGTACGGGATGCCGGCGCTGCGGATCTTGCGTTTCACCCGCACGAGCCGCTGCGACATCGTGGCTTCGGGCACGAGGAACGCGCGGGCGATCTCGGCGGTGCTGAGCCCGGCCAGGGTGCGCAACGCGAGCGCGACCTGTGCTTCGACGGCGAGCGCGGGGTGGCAGCAGGTGAAAATGAGGCGGAGGCGGTCGTCGGGCACGGTGGTGTCGGTCGGTGGTTCGTCGGGGACGATCATGCGCGCGGCCTCCCGGAGCTTGCCCGCTCCGACGGCGTCGCGGCGGATCCGGTCGACGGCTCGGTTGCGGGCGGCGGTGGTGAGCCAGGCCCCGGGTTTGGCCGGGATGCCGTCGCGCGGCCAGGTGCGCACGGCGAGGGTGAAGGCGTCCTGGGCGCACTCCTCGGCGAGGTCCCAGTCGCCGGTGACCCGGATCAGGGTGGCCACCACGAGCGACCACTCCTCCCGGAACGCCCGTGCGACGGCGGCCTCCACCGCGTCGTCTTGCCCGTGCTCCTCCACCCATGCTCCCTCCGGTGCCGGCTCGCTCATACCCGCTCGACGAGCGGACCACGGCGAAACCGACACCCGAGTGCGAACCTAAACCGGGGGACCGACAGTCTCCAGGCCTTCAGCGGCGCTCGACGAGCAGCGTCACCCCGTCGAGGACGCGGGCGAGGCCGAAGCGGAAGTGGTGTTCGGGGTTGGACGCGGCGTCGTGGGCCTGGCCGGCGGCGGTGCCGACGCGGCTCGCGCGCGGGAAGTTCGCGGCGTCGGCGGCGGGGATCCCGGCGAGGACGGGCGCGCTGCGTTCCCACCATTCGGCGTCGGTCAGTCCGCTGCGGCGCGCGAGCCGGATGGCGTCGATGGAGCCGCGCGCGGTGCCCTGCACGAGCCCGATGACGAGGCCGACGACGGCGTCGAGCTCCAGCTCGTCGAGGTCGACGCCGTCGAGTGCACTGAGTTCGCGTTCGTACTTGGCGAAGGTGTTGGGCCCCAGCGGCGGGCGGCCGGTGGTGATCTGCAACAGCCAGGGGTGGCGGTGGTAGAGGCGCCACAGATCCTCGGCCACGGCGGTGAGCGCGTCGCGCCAGCCGGTGGTGGGCAGTTCGGCGGTGAGCTCGCCGTGGGCGTGGTCGAGCATCAGGTCGATCAGCTCCGCGTGCCCGGGCACGTAGGTGTAGAGCGACATCGGGGCGACGCCGAGCTCGTCGGCGACGCGGCGCATGGTCACGGCCTCGAGCCCGTCGGCGTCGGCCAGCCGGGTCGCGGTCTCGACGACGTCGGCGACGGTGAGCTTGGGTTTCGGCCCGCGCCGCGGGGGCCCGGGGACGCCCCAGAGCAGCTCGATCGTGCGCCGCGGGTCGCCGCCGCCGGTGTACTCCGTGCTCATTCGCGTCATTCTGCCCTGCATTTCCTCGTACGCCGTACAGAGTTCTGGTAACGTCGGCGGACGGCGGACGAGACCGACGGGAAGGGGAGTCGTGGGGAGCGCATCGCCGGGGGCGGCCGTGGTGGTCGAGCCGGGTTTCGTCGTGTTCTGGCACCCGGACGGCACGACACCGGCGGGACCGGGCGAGGCCGGGACGGTCGAGGTGGTGCTGCGCGACGGTCCGCGCACGGTTCCGGCGCGGCGGGTCCCGGTAACCGACGCCGTCGAGCTGCTGCCCGGAGTGTCCGGCGACGCGTCGGCCGGGTTCTGGTCGGTCGCCGCACAGGCGGGGACGCGCCTGGCCGAGGCCGGGTGGACGGGACCGCTGGCACCCGAGGAAGAACAGTGGCTGCGGCGGCTCGCCGACGCGATGCCGCCGCACGCCCACGCCACCCCGCTGCCCGGCGACCCGGCCCGGCTGCCCGAGCCGTTTCCCGTGCTGCTGCGGTTCCTGCGTGACGTCGCCGGCCTCGCCGCAGCCACCCGGGTGTCGCTGCGGCTCGAATCGGAGGACCTCGACGGCGGCCGGTTCCGCGCCGTGGTGCAGGTGCACGGCGACACGCTCGTCGACGCGGAGGAACTGTGGCGGACGGGTGCCGAGGCGGTCCGCCACGGGCTGCTGCTCGTGCTGCGGCGCTGTGCCGAGGTGTGGCCGCCGCTCGCCCCGCTGCTGGCCGCGCCCGTGCCGGCCGAGGTGGCGCTGCTTGACGACGACATCCGCGAGCTGCTCGGTGCCGCCGCCGCCCGGCTGGCCGAGCTAGGCGTCGCCGTCCACTGGCCCGCCGAGCTGGCTGGTCTCACGGCCCGTGCCGTCGTCCGCCCCGGCGCCGCGCCGGACGACGTGCCGGCGTTCTTCGGCGGCGGCCGCGCACTGGAGCTCGACTGGCAGCTCGCCCTCGGTGGCGCGCAGCTGTCGGCGGCGGAGCTGGACGTGCTGGCCGAGGCGCAGCGCCCCGTCGTGCGGCTGCGCGACCGGTGGGTGCTGCTCGACCCGGCGTCCGCGAGCCGCGCGCGAGAACGGGCGCTGAAACCCCTCGCGCCCGTCGACGCGCTGGCCGCCGTGCTGGCCGGCACGACCGAAGTGGACGGTGCCGAGGTCGAGCTCGTCACCGACGGCTGGCTCGCCACGCTGCGGACGCGGCTCGCTGAGCTGCCCGGCCCGGCGCCCCAGCCGGCGGGGCTGACGGCGACCCTGCGCGACTACCAGCTGCGCGGCCTGCACTGGCTCGACACCGTCACCTCCCTCGGCCTGGGCGGCTGCCTCGCCGACGACATGGGCCTTGGCAAAACGCTCACCCTCATCGCCCTGCACCTGCGCCGCGACGCCGGCCCGACGCTGGTGGTGTGCCCGGCGTCGCTGCTGGGCACGTGGGAAGCGGAGATCCACCGCTTCGCCCCGGGTGTGGCCGTGCGGCGGTTCCACGGCGGCGCGCGCTCGCTCGACGACCTGGCCGGGTTCGTCCTCACCACCTACGGCACGCTGCGCGCGGACCCGGCGCCGCTGGCCGCCGTGACGTGGGACCTGGTGGTGGCCGACGAGGCCCAGCACGTCAAGAACCACCGCTCCGGCACGGCGAAAGCGCTGCGCACGCTGCGATCGGCCGCGCGGGTGGCGCTCACGGGCACACCGGTGGAGAACACGCTGTCCGAGCTGTGGGCGATCCTGGACTGGACCACACCGGGCCTGCTCGGCACGCTCACCGAGTTCCGGGCCCGCTGGGCCAAGCCCGTCGAGTCCGGCGCCGATCCCGCCGCGGCCGAACGGCTTTCCCGGCTGCTGCGGCCGTTCCTGCTGCGGCGGCGCAAGTCCGACCCGGGCATCGCGCCCGAGCTGCCCGCGAAGACCGAGACCGACCGGCCCGTGGCCCTGACGTCCGAGCAGGCTGCGCTGTACGAGGCGGCCGTGCGGGAGCTGCTGGCCGAGGTCGGGGCGAGCGACGGGATGGCGCGCCGCGGCCGGATCATCAAGCTGCTCACCGCGCTCAAGCAGATCTGCAACCACCCGGCCCACTACCTCGCCGAAGGCGACGACGCGCCGCTGTCCTGCCGGTCCGGCAAGCTGGAGCTGCTGGACGAGCTACTCGACACGATCCTCGCCGAGGACGGCGCCGTCCTCGTGTTCACCCAGTACGTGGTGATGGCGCGGCTGCTGCAGCGCCACCTCGCGAGTCGTGACATCCCCAGCCAGTTCCTGCACGGCGGCACCCCCGTCCCTCGGCGGGAGGAGCTGGTCCGCCGGTTCCAGGACGGCACCGTGCCGGTATTCCTGCTGTCGCTGAAAGCGGCCGGGACGGGCCTGACGCTCACCCGCGCCGACCACGTCGTGCACTACGACCGCTGGTGGAACCCGGCCGTGGAGGACCAGGCGACCGACCGCGCGTACCGGATCGGGCAGACACGACCGGTGCAGGTGCACCGGCTCGTCGCCGAGGGCACCGTGGAGGACCGGATCGCCGCACTGCTGCGGGAGAAACGCGCGCTCGCCGACGCGGTGCTCGCCGGCGGGGAAGCGGCGTTCACCGAGCTGACGGACACCGAGCTCGCCCAGCTCGTGCAGCTGAGGAGGCCGGCATGACCGACCGCGTCCGGGGGTTCCCGGCATTCCCCGCGTGCGAGGGCCGGGGTCCGTTCGCGCGCACGTGGTGGGGCCGCGCGTGGCTGCGGGCGATGGAGGACACCGCATTGGATCTGCGGCAGCTGCGGCGCGGCCGCCGTTACGCCGTGGCGGGCCTGGTCGGGCCGATCACGGTGAGTCCCGGCCGGATCGCCGCGACGGTGGACGCCACCGACGGCGGCCCGTTCCGCACCAGCGTGCACCTGGCGGAACTGTCCACAGCGGACTGGGACCTGCTGCTGGGCCGGGCCGCCGACCGGGCCGGGAACCTCGCCGCGCTGCTCGACCGGCACCTGCCCCCGGAGCTGGCCGACGACGTGCCGTTGCTGCCGGGCATCGGCGATCTCGACCCGGAGTGCGACTGCCCCGGGTTCGAGCTGCCGTGCCGGCACGCGGCCGCGCTGTCGTTCCAGGTGTCGTGGCTGCTCGACGCCGACCCGTTCGTGCTGCTGCTCGCCCGCGGCCGCACCGAACGCGAGGTCCTCGACGAGCTCGGGCAGCGCACCACCCGCCCCGCCGACGGCATCCTGGCCGCCGACGCGTACGCGCGGGTGGTGCCGCCTCTGCCGGAACTGGCCGAGTTCAACCCGGTGCCGCGCTAGGCGTGGGTGCCGCCGTCGATGCGGATCTCGGTGCCGGTGATGAACTCGCCGTCGTCGGAGGCCAGCATCGCCACGACACCCGCGACCGACTCCGGGCGCCCGACCGGGTTGCCGACCGGCGTCGCGAGATCCGTCGGCAGGATCGGCAGGAGCTTGCCGAACAGCGCCCAGTCCACGTCCTGCGGCATCCAGGTGCCCGCGTTGTCGGTGATGCCGCTCTTCACGCTGCCCGGCGCGACGCTGACCGCGCGCACGCCCTGCTTGCTGTACTCCAGCGCCAGCGAGTGCGTGAACGCCTGGATCCCGCCCTTGCTCGCCGCGTACGCCGCCATGTAAGGGTGCGCGAACGCCGCGGACGTGGAACTGAAGTTGATCACCACGCTCTTCCCGGTGGCGATCAACGCGGGCAGCGCTTCACGCGTGACCAGGAACGTGCCGGTCAGGTTCACCGCGACGATCCGGTTCCAGAACTCCAGCGACGTCTCGTGCGTGTGGGAGGCCTGCAGGATCCCGGCGGCGTTGACGAGCACGTCGAGCCCGCCGAGGTGCTCGACCGCGGCCGCGGTGCCCTTCACCACCGACGGCTCGTCGGCGACGTCCATCACGAAGGTCTCCAGGCGCGGGTCGCCGGCCAGCTCGGCGGTGCCCGCGATGGTCTCCGCGGACACGTCGGTGGCCACCACCCGCGCCCCCTCCTCCAGCAGACGCAACGTCGTGGCGCGGCCGATGCCGGAACCGGCACCCGTCACGAGGATCCGGCGATCGTGCAAGCGAGTCATCAATCTCCCTCAGGTTGCTCCGGACGATCACCGTACCGAGTTCACCACTGCCTGCCACGGCGCAGTTTCGCCAGTTCCGGCGCGGACACGTGCCCGATCCGGTACCGCACGGGGTCTTCGTCCGGTGCGTCCTCGGCCCACAACGTGTAGCGCACCAGCTCCCAGCCGCGCGGGTCGATCACGAGCGCGGCCGAATGCACGCCGGCCCGCCGCGCGTGCTCGGCCAGGTCCGCCACCGCCGGTGTGATCAGGTCACCCGGCAGCACCTCGCGCGGCAGGGTCTCCGTGCGTTTGCCCGCCGCGCGGGGTGTGGTGGCGAACGCCGGGCCTTCCTCGAACGCGAGCACGGTCCAGTGCTGCACGGGCGGGCGGCCGAAGTCGTCGACGATCCCGCGGAAGCCGCCTTCCCACAGGAACGCGTGCATCCCGGCCGGGTCGTGCCAGAGGTAAAAGGGGGAGTACTGGTTGAGCGCCGAGCCGTCGACGCCGCGTTCGCGCACCCCGTACGCCTTGAGCCCCAGCCCGGGGAACTGGTCCAGCAACGGCCCGCGCTCACGCACCCTGCGGTGGATGATCTGCATGTCGTAGTCGGCGGGCAGGGTGATCTCGTAGTGCATGGCGTGCACGGGTGACCTCCGATCGTCGAGGTCCACACTAGGAGGGCGGGGCATGGGGGCGTACGGGTTTGTGGGAGCCGGGGAGATCACGGCGGCGATCGTCGAAGGGCTCGGCGTCGGGGCGCCTGCGGTGTTCTTGTCGCCGCGCGGCCGGCAGGTCGGCCGGGAGCTGGCGGCGCGGTTCCCGAACGTGGCTGTCTGCGCGAGCAACCAGGACGTGCTCGACGCGGCTTCGGTGATCGTGCTGGCGGTGCGGCCCGCCGTCGCCCGGGAAGTGGTGGCAGAGCTGGTGTTCCGGCCGGACCACGTGGTGCTCAGCGCCGTGGCCGGGGTGCCGCTGGCGACGCTGCGTGAGTGGGCCGCGCCGGCCGCGCACGTCGTGCGGACCATCCCGCTGCCGCAGGCCGCCCGCCGGCAGAGCCGCACCGCGCTGTTCCCCGACCACCCCGCCGCCCGCGACCTGTTCGAGCCACTCGGCGGGGTGGTCGTCCCGCCTGACGAACCGACGCTCGACGCCTTCAGCGCCGCCACCGCCACCTTCGCCGCGCACCTGGACTACCTGACCACGATCGCGGGCTGGCTCGCGGGCCACGGTGTCGAACCCGGCGCCGCCGACGCCTACGTCACGCACTTGTTCGCACAGCTGGGCCGGTCGCTCGGCACCGCGTCGCTCACCGAACTGACCGCGAAACACACCACACCGGGCGGGATCAACGAGCAGCTGATGACGGCGCTGCGCCACGACGGCGTGCCCGGCGCGGTTCGCCACGCCCTCGACGCGGTCCTGGCCCGGCTGCGCGAATAGCTCAGCTTTCCTTGCGCGCCAGCAGATAAGCCTGCGGCGTCTTCTCCCGCGGACCGCTCGCGCGGATGAGCCGGGCCTCCATCGTGAAGCCGGCGTCGGTGAGCAGCCCGGTGATGAAGTCCGGGTCGAGCCGGTAGGCGTAGAGGGAGATGTCGTGGCCGTAGCTGTGGGTGAGGTGCCGGCGCTCGGTCCCGACCTGGAACGCGGTCAGCAGCCGCCCGCCCGGCTCGAGCACGCGCGCGAGCTCCGCAACCAGCACCGGCAGCCGCTCCGGCGGGGTGTGGATCAGCGAGTACCACGCGAGCGAACCCGCCAGCGACGCGTCGTCCAGCGGCAGCTCGGCCATCGAGCCGACCTCGAACTCCAGCCCCGGGTGCGCCTCGCGCGCGGCCTCGACCATGCCGGGGGACAGGTCGATCCCGAACGCGGCCAGCCCCCGCCCCGCCAGGTAGCCCGTGATCCGGCCCGGCCCGCACCCGAGATCCCCGACGCGGGCGCCCGCGCCGACGAGCTCGGCGAAGGTGTCCAGCATCGCGCGGTCCCACGGGCTCGCGGCGAGGTCGTCCTTCAACAGGTCGGCGTAGGACACCGCGACGGTGTCGTAGGCGGTGCGAGTGGCGGACACGAAGTCGGTTCCGGAGGCGGTCATGGCCGCGGACGGTATCGCGCCGGCCCGCCCCGTGTCCGCCGAACGCGCCGCCTACACCCGGGCGCGGTCGATGATCGCCGAGGTGTCCGTGCCCGCCGGCAGCGTGCCGAACGCGATGCCCCAGTCACCGGCGAACCGCGACGCGCAGAACGCGTCGGCCACCGCCTGGTCGCCGTGGCGCACGAGCAGGGAACCCTGCAGCACCAACGCCATCGACTCCACCACCCGCCGCGCGCGGAACTCCACGTCGTCCAGATCGGACAGTTCCTTCTTCAACCGGTCCACCGCGTCGTCCAGCCGCGCATCGGCACCCGCGGCCTGCTCGACCTCGGTGAAGAACGCCGCCACCGACTCCGGCTGACGGCCCATCGCGCGCAACGCGTCGAGCGCCGCCACGTTGCCCGAACCCTCCCAGATGGACATCAGCGGAGCCTCGCGGTAGAGCCGCGGCATCCCCGACTCCTCGACGTAGCCGTTGCCGCCGAAGCACTCCAGCGCCTCGGCCGCGTGCGCCGGCGCCCGCTTGCACACCCAGTACTTCGTGACCGCCAGCCCGAGACGCCGGAACGCCTGCTCCTGCGCGTCGTCCGGCCGATCACCCGCCGCCGCGAGCCGCATCGCCACCGTCGCGGCCGCATCGGACTCCACCACCAGGTCGGCCAGCACGTTCGCCATCAACGGCTGATCCACCAGCGCCTTGCCGAACGCGTGCCGGTGCGTCGCGTGGTGCACCGCCCGCACCGCACCCAGCCGCATCCCCGACGCACTGCCGAGCGCGCAGTCGAGCCGCGTGTTGTTCACCATCTCGATGATCGTGCGGACCCCGCGTCCTTCCTCGCCCACGAGCCAGCCCACGGCGTCCTCGTACTCGATCTCCGACGACGCGTTCGACCGGTTGCCCAGCTTGTCCTTCAGCCGCTGCAGGCGGATCGGGTTGCGGCTGCCGTCGGGCAGCACCCGGGGGAGCAGGAAACACGACAGACCACCGGGCGCCTGCGCCAGCGTGAGGAACAGGTCCGACATCGGCGCGGAAGTGAACCACTTGTGACCCACCAACCGGTACGAACCATCGGCGACCGGACGCGCGGTCGTGGTGTTGGCCCGCACGTCGGAGCCGCCCTGCTTCTCCGTCATCGACATGCCCGCGATCAGCCCGCGCTTGGTGCTCGGCTCCCGCAGCCCGAAGTCGTACTCCGTCGCCGCCAACAGCGGCTCGTACAACGCCGCGAGCTCAGGGTTGGCCCGCAGCGCCGGGACCGCCGCGTAGGTCATCGAAATCGGGCACGTGTGCCCGGCCTCCACCTGACCCCACACGTACAGCTTTGCCGCCCGCGCCGCGTGCGCCCCGGCTCTCTCGTCACGCCACGGCGCGGCCTGCAGCCCGTGCGACACGGCGACGCTCATCAGCTCGTGCCAGTACGGGTGGTACTCGACCTCGTCGATCCGGTTCCCGTACCGGTCGTGCGTGCGCAGCACCGGCTCGTTCTCGTTGACGATCCGGCCCCACTCCTGGGCCTGTTCGCTCCCGGCGAGCCGGCCCAGCTCGTGGACCTCCCCGGCCGCCCAGCCTGCGTCCGCACGATCCAGCGCCTCGAGCAGCGCCGGATCCTCCGCGACGTCGTAGACCAACGGCGGCACCTGGTTGGTGACCTCATGCGTGGCGGACATCGGAACCTCCCAAAGACCGGACGACGAACGTCCGCAACTCGACGACATCACTCACCGCGCCGCCTCGCAGCGGCCCGATCAGCACCTCCGCCGCGGCACCCACCAGCGCCGCCGCGGTCAGCACGGAATCCTGCGCGGGCAGCGCACCCGAGCGCACGCCGGCGGCCACGTGCTCGGCCACCACGTCCCGGAACGCCCGCCGGAACTCCAGGCGCTCCGCGTCGATGAGAGCGTCCACCGGCTCGGCCAGCAGCGCGTACGCCAGCCGCGGCGCCTTCAACGCGCGCGCCGCGAACGTCTCGAACACCGCCGCCACGCGCTCCGCCGGTTCACCCGGCCCCGCCGACGCCTCGCGCACCGCCTCGACCTCCCGCGTCACGACCTGGCGGAACACCCGCACGACCAGCTCGGCCTTGGTGGGGAAGTGGCGGTACACCGTGCCCACGGCGACCCCGGCCCGCTCCGCGACCGCCGCCACGGAACAGCCCGCGTAGCCGTGCTCGGCCAGCTGCTCGACCGCCGCGGCGACGATCGAGTCGCGCAGCGCGTCGAGGCGCTCCTGCACTTTGGGGGTCCTGCGGTAGGGCACGTCAAGAAGTGAACCACCGATTCACTGCTTCGGTCAACCACGCCGGCACGCCCCAAAAAAGTGGTCCGCGCAGGGCGAGCAGGGCGTGCTTGGCTGGGCATCCGGACGAAAGGACCACACCATGCTGCGAGGAATGGCGACCCTGAACTTCTCCGCCGGCGACCTCTCCGCCGCCCAGGCCTGGTACACGGAGGTGCTCGGCATCGAGCCGTATTTCTCGAGACCCGGCTACATCGAATACCGCCTCGGCGACCACGAAGCCGAACTCGGCATCATCGACCGCCAATTCCTGCCGCCGGCACCCGACGGGCCGGCCGGCGCGATCGTCTACTGGCACGTCGACGACCTGCCTGCCGCGTTCGACCGCCTGATCGCCCTGGGTGCGGCCGAACACGACGGCCTGCGCGAACGCGGCCACGGTTTCGTCACCGCCTCGGTCGTCGACCCGTTCGGCAACGTCCTCGGCATCATGTCCAACCCGCACTACGTGGACATGCTCGCGACGAGCTGAGGCCGGGGGAGAAGCAGCCGGCGCGAGTGGACCTGGAGGCAGCCGATCACGCCAACCCCGAGCGGGTGAACGCCGGAACCGGCACCCGGCATCCGGCTGCCTCGCGCCGCTACGATTCGGCCATGATCTGGGTACGCACGGTGTCGGTCACACTCGGACTGGTCGCGGTGACCTGGATCGGCGTCGCGCTGGCCGTGTTCCACGGTGGCGGCGGCACCCTGCTGATCTGGGTCAGCGCCGCCCTGATCCTCGTGGTCCCGGCGATTCTGGCCCGGTCCGGGGTGTTCATCCTGCTGAGCACTTTCGTCGCCGGGTTCCACCTCGTGATGATCTTCATGGCCGGGCTCTCCGCCGTCGACGGATTCGTCCTGGAGACGCGTGGCGAGCAGGTGCGGGCGACCGCAACCGGCTACACCGACCATTGGACCGCCGAGCAGTTCACACCGCCGAGCAAGTACACCCGCGAAGCGCTGATCGTCGCCACGCCGGACGGGCAGCACGGCATCGTGGCCGTGGACGGCGACAAACCGGGCTCGGTCGTCGACGTGGTCGCCGACCCGGCAGCGGCAGTGGACCTGCACCGGCCCGACGAGGTCGACTTCACCGTCGGCATCGTCGTCGCCGCCATCGATCTCTTGATGATCTTCGGATGGGTCTTCTGGGCAGACCGGTCGCGGTCCCGACGTCGCCGCCCGGCCGACGAGGTACCAGCGGCGACGGAGTAGTGGCCTCGACGGCGGAGGCGCCGAGCCGCGCCGCCGGCTCTCGGGCGGTCGTTCACTGTCCGAGAGCGCGGTAGCGGAGGTAAACGACGCCGTTTCGGAATCGGCGCTCATCGAGGAGCTCGAGGTCGGCACGCATCCCGGTCGGCAGCCCTGGCTTGCCGCCGCCGACCACGACGGGCAGGACGAACAACTGGCATTCGTCGACCAGCCCGGCCTTGAAAGCCTGCGTCGCGAGATTGGCGCCTCCCACGGTGAGATCACTGCCGGCCGCGGCCTTCAGTTCGCGTACTGCCGCGGGGTCGAAACGGCGTTCGAGCCGAGTGTCGGCAGTGGACACCGCGGCGAGGCTCGAGGAGTACACGACTTTGCTCGCCGCCTGCCAGGCGCGCGCGAAGTCGGCCATGAGGTCGGACTGCGCGGCCAGAGCGGCGTCGGTCTCCCAGACGGCCATCGACTCGTACAGACGCCGCCCGTAGAGAAACGTGCCCGCGGACCGCAGGAGGTCGGTGGTGAACGCGAAAACCTCGTCGTCGGGCGGGAACCAGTCGAAGGCGCCGCGTTCGTCCTCGATGTAACCGTCGAGCGACACGTTCGTCACGTAGATCAGCTTTGCCATGCCGCTACCTCTCGATGGTGGTTCGCACCAGGCCGGACATTCATCAGCGTGGCGTCCAGCTTGGTGAACGCTTGGCGCCAACCCTCCTCGCTGCGGCGCGCCAGATGTTCGGGGAGCCACTGGCGGATCTCCAGTCGCGTCCGCCCGTCAGCCTCGTCGTGGAACTCGACCCGCAGTCTCGTCTCGAACGGCTCAATGCCCTCCGGCAGCCGGCCACCGACGTGCATGACGCCTTCGATCAGTTCGCCGTCGGCGACGTCGGTGAGGTCGACGTGGACGTGCACGCGAAGCTCGGGGTCGGCCGCATTGACCTCCGTCCACCGTTGAAAGCCGCCGGGGCGCACGTCGAACTCGATCTCATCGCGCGGCAGTGAGGTGCCGACCGGGCCCCACCAAGCCGCCAAGTGGTCGGGATCGGTGAAGGCTCGATAGACGAGCTCCCTCGGCGCGTCGAACACCCGCGAGATGACGAGCTGCGGAGGTTCCGTTTTCATTCGAGCTCCCTGGGTTCGTCGACCATCCGGTCCGTCGCCCGCTCGGCGGCCTGCACCGCGGCGAGGCGGGCATCGAGGCGGGTGAGGGACGAGTCCCAGAACCGCCGGTAGCGCTCGATCCAGTCGGCCGCCTCGCGCAACGGGGCAGCCTCGAGACGGCTCGCGCGCCACTTGCCCGACCGCGACCGCGAGATGAGCGCGGCGCGCTCGAGCACTTTCAGGTGCCGCGACACCGCCGGCATCGAGATCGACAGGGGAGCGGTGAGCTCGGTGACCGTGGCGTCGCGTGTGGCCAACTCGGCGATGATCGCCCGTCGAGTCGGGTCGGCCAGCGCCGAGAACACCGCACTGAGCTGATCGGTGCCAGCCATCGGAAGCTCCCTTCACTTAACCAACGTGTTAAACGTAGGGGAACGCGAGTGATCGTGTCAACGGCGGCAACCCGGAGCGAGCGGCACCACGGAGCCCGGAGCGCCAGGCTTCCTCACGCGTGCGCCGACGACGCTCAGTAGTGCCTGCGACCGGCTCCAGGGGTGGTCACGGCCGCAGGGGAGAGCCGGTCGATCCAGGCCGACGTCAAAGGCCCTTCAGGACACGATCAAGTGCCGATCGGCCCGCGGGCCCCCAGTTCGGCTTGCCGCCGGGCAGGCCGCGGTCCCCGTTCTGGCCCATCAGCATCAAGAACAGGCTCTTCATCGCGGCCAGCCCGCGCGCCCGGCGGACCGTCGCCTCGTCCGCCTGGGCGTAGCCGTCGAAGAACCGCGCGGCGCCTCCCGCGGGGAGCAGCAGCCAGGCGGCCGCAAGGTCCCACGCCGGATCGCCGGCGAAGACTGCGCCGAAGTCGATGATGCCCGCCAGCGTGCCGTCCGCGATGACGACGTTCGCGGGATGCAGGTCACCGTGCACCCACACCCGTGGCCGCTGCCACTCGAAAGCCGCCACCGCGTCGTCCCACACAGCCCGGATGTCGTCCTCGGCGAACCCGCCGAGGTCCACGGCCCGCAGGAAGTGCTCGAACCCGCCCGTGCACTCCTTGGGGTGAGCTCCGAAGTCCGAGGAGTCCGGCGCGCCGGCGGGCGCGTCCACATGCAGCGCCTTGAGAAAGGCCGCCAGCATGTCGGCCGCGTGGTCGCCGCGGGTGATCGAGCCGTGGTCCAGGGGCGTGCCTTCAACCCATGTCATGACCGTCCAGATCTTGGGGAAGCGCTCGGACGGTGTACCGCTCCGCGCCGGAGTCGGGATCGGCAGCGGCAGGCGTGCGGCCAGCAGTGGCAGCCAGCGGCGTTCCTTGAGCTGTGGATCGGAGCCTTTGTCCATCCGCTGCATTCGGACGGCCAAGTCGTCCCCGAGGCGCCACATCTGGTTTCCCCAGCCGCCGGCCACCTCGCGGATGGGCAGCTCGGCCAGGTCCGGATGCTGCTCCCGCAGCAAGTCACGGACCAGATCTTCGCTGATCTCGATCTCGGATTCGATGATGGGGAGTCACGGTACTTGAGCGCCTGCCGGCCCCGGTGTCGGGGCAGCTGTCGCGGGCGCCGGGCCACCCGGAACTCAGGCGTAGCGCCTGCCAGGAGGCCATCTCAACCACCATCACGTCGGCAATGACTGCTGGCGCGGAGGAGGACTGCTGATTCATCAGATGCACTACGCAGAAGGTTACTTGACATAATGTACATTATCGGCACTTGGCCGACCTGCGGCAGGAAGCCCGGAGAGGGGCTCCAGGAGACTGACCCGAGAGGCTCGAACACCCGCGGACGAGACCGTGCCCACGGAAGCCCCGTCGGGACGCCGCGATCCGCGCCCGACCGACCGCCCACCGCGCGAGAGGTCCTGAGCGAGCCTCCCTGGAGGCCGTCCGGAGACTTCCGTGGAGATCCCCGAGTTCAGGCGTCAGCACCGCCCGAAACACCCGTTCAATTCGTCACCGTGACGAATTGAACGTGACTGGCGGGACATCGGAAGTGCGGAACCAACACGCGCACGGGAGCATCGACGGCCGATCAGCCCTCGACGGACCGCCCAAGACGACCGCCGGCGACCACTCGAACAGATGAACGATCCCTCGGCAACGCCGCACAGCACCGCCAGGAACTCACCAAACCGGCCAGGCGAGCCGAGGGCGCGAGACCGAGAGAACCGTTGTCCCCCAAGGGGATTCATCGCCTCCGCAACCGCGTTTCATGCATAATCGCCATTATGCAGCATACCGGACAAGCGTCCGGGTGTCAGAACTGTCGGTGCTGTGCTGTACAAGATCCACATGCTGGTTTCCGAGGCACAGCAAGCGTTCTTCGCGGCACGGCGGCCGCGCAAGGACTCGCCGCACACCACCGCCGCCTACCGTCGTGATCTGGCCGGGATCACCACTCTCCTGCTCCAGGAGCTCGGCCGCGCGCCCGAGGAGCTGGACGTCGAGCACCTGACGGCGCCGGCGCTGCGGACGGCGTTCGGCGCGTTCGCCGACGGGCACGCGAAGAGCTCGGTGCTGCGGGCGTGGTCGACGTGGAACCAGTTCCTCACGTTCTGCGTGTCCGACGGGCTGCTCGCGGGCAATCCCATGGGTGCGGTCGCCCGGCCCAAGACTCCCCCGCTGGTGCCGAAACCGTTGCGGGGTGAGGAAACTCCGGAGCGGTTGCTCGCCGCGGCGGCCGACGGTGCGCGGCGCGCGCGGGATCCGTGGCCCGAGCGCGACGTGCTGGTGCTGGCGCTCGGGCTGGTGGCCGGGTTGCGGGCGGCGGAGATGCGGGCGCTGACGCCGCGGTCGGTGGTGGGCCGGGACGGTGAGCTGCGGTTGCACGTCTCGGGCAAGGGCAGCCGGGACCGGTCGATCCCGGTGCAGCCGGTGCTGGCGAAGCTGATCGAGGACTACGGGAAGTCGTGCCGGCGGCGGTTTCCGCGGTCGCGGTTCCCGGCGTCGGAGCCGTTGCTGCGCGACCGGGCGGGTGAGCCGATCGGGCGTGGGGCGCTGGAGTACCTGGTGAAGTCGTGTTACCGGTGGGCGGGGTTGCACGACCGCGTGCCGGCGGGCGCGAACTTGCACGCATTGCGGCACACCTTCGCGACGCGGTTGGCGGAGGACGGGGCGACGGCGTCGGAGATCATGACGTTGCTGGGGCACGCGAGCCTGGCCACGAGCCAGAACTACATCGAGGCGACGGGCCGGGAGCAGCGGGCTGCGGCGGCGAGCAACCGGACGTACCGCGCGCTGGACGGGCTGGGCGCGGGTGATGCGGGCTGAGTGTTCAGTGGGCGGCGAGGTAGTGCTCGCGCAGGACGTGTTTGCGGATCTTGCCGGAGCCGGTGAGCGGGAACTCGGTGACGAACTGCCACACCTTGGGTGTCTTGTGCGGTGCGAGGTGTTCGCGGACGTGGGCGAACAGTTCTTCCTCGCCGACGTCGGCGCCGGGGCGCAGGAGCACGAAGGCGCCGACTTGTTCGCCCCACTCCGGGTCGGGGATGCCGATCACGGCGACGTCGGCGACGGCGGGGTGGTCGAGCAGGACGTGTTCGATCTCGCGGGGGTATATGTTCTCTCCCCCGCGGATGATCATCTCTTTCACGCGGCCTTCGATGGTGAGGTAGCCGCGGTCGTCCATGCGGGCGAGGTCGCCGGTGTGGAGCCAGCCTTCGGGGTCGATGGCGGCGGCGGTCTGTTCGGGCATGGCGTGGTAGCCGGTCATCACGTGGTAGCCGCGGGTGCAGAGCTCGCCGGTCTCCCCCGTGGCGGCGACTTCGCCGGTGAGGGGGTCGACGATCTTCACGGCGCAGGCTGGCAGGGCGCGGCCGAGGGTTTCGGCGCGGTCGTCGGCGCTGTCGGCGGGGGTGGTCATGGTGATGCCGGGTGAGGCTTCGGTCTGGGCGTAGATGATGGACATCGGGACGCCGAGGGTGGCTTCGACGCGGCGGACGAGGGCGGGTGGCACGGGGGCGCCGCCGCTGAGGGCGTAGCGGACGGAGCTGAGGTCGGTCTTGGGGAAGTCGGGGTGGCCGAGCAGGGCGAGGAGCATGGTGGGCACGCCGCCGAAGACCACTCCCCTCTCCTGTTCGAGCAGGGCGAGCTGCAGTGCGGGGTCGAACCAGGGCATGAGGACCTGGGTGCCGAGGGTGGCGATCGGGGCGAGGGTGGCGAGCACGCAGCCTGCGGTGTGGAACAGGGGCATGGGGTTGACGAAGTTCTCGCCGGGTCGCATGTCGAGCGTGCGGGCGTAGGAGAGCAGGGCGTTGTTGGTGATGCCCCGGTGGTGGAGGACGGCGCCTTTGGGGGTGCCGGTGGTGCCGGAGGTGTATTGGATCTGGGCGGGGTCGCCGGGTTCGACGGTGGGCAGGGACTGGGTGGGCAGCCCGGAGGCGCGGAAGGCGCGCCAGTCTTCGAAGCGGATGGTTTCGCGCAGTTCGGGCAGGTCGGGGCGGACGTGGTCGAGGATGGCGGCCATGGGGGTGCCGCGGTATTCGCTGACGAGGAACACGCCGGAGGCGCCGGACTGGCCGAGGACGTGGCGGAGTTCGGCTTCGCGCAGGGCGGGGTTGACGGTCACGAGTGTCAGGCCGGCGAGGGCCGTGGCCATTTCGAGCAGGACCCATTCGGGGATGTTGTTGGCCCAGGCGGCGACGCGTTCGCCGGGTTGGAAGCGGCCGAGCAGGGCGCGGGCGGCGTCTTCGGCTTCGGCGAGGAGTTCGCTGTAGGTCCAGCGTCGGCGCGCCTCGGGGTCGGGCAGGCCTTCGACGAGGGCGGGTGCGTCAGAGGCTTGGGTGGTGGCTTCGCGGAGCAGGGCGCCGACGGTGAGTTCGCGGACGGCGTCGAGTTCGGTGGCGGGTGTGAACGCGGCCTTCGTCACGGGCGTCTCCCTCGCTCGGCCGGCGCACGGCTTCGCTGCCGGCAGTCCCCCCCGGGGACATTCCGGACTCTAGTCCGCCCGGCGGGCCGGCGGAGCCGCTGGAATTCACCGCGGAGCCGCTGGGGATCTCGGTGGAGGCGCTCGAATGGATCAGCGGAGCTGTTCGAGGTCTTTCGCTGCGAGGACGATTTCTTCGGCGAGGCGGCGGAGTTCGTCGGCGTCGGCGCCGTCGTGGGTGGCGGTGGCGATGTCTTCGGCGGCGCAGCGCAGCTGGAAGAGGCGGTCCTGCAGGGCGGCGATCTCGGTGTCGGAGAGCACGACGGCGTCTTCGGGCAGGCCGCTGCGTTGCAGGGCAGTGCGGCGTTCGTAGGCGCGCTGGCGGCAGGACTGCCCGCAGTAGCGGCGGCGGCGGCCGACGTTGCCGCCTTCGGGCAGGCGGCGGCCGCACCAGCCGCAGTGCTTGGGTGCGTTGCTGCGGCGCGGTACGACCAGTTCGTCGCCGGTCATCGGGTGCTCGGCCAGTTCCCTCACCCGCCAGACCCTAGCTGGCCATCGTGTTCTCATGCCGAGGCCATGCCGGTGGCGCACACTGTGGGGATGCGCCCACCGTTTCCGTACCTGTCGGATCCGCTCCCCCGTGCGTTCGCCCATCGTGGGTGGCACCTCGACGAGCTGGAGGGGATGGAGAACTCGCTGCCGGCGTTCAAGCGCGCGGTCGAGGAGGGTTACCGGTACGTCGAGACGGATGTGCACGCGACGTCGGACGGTGTGGTGGTGGTGCACCACGACGACACACTGGACCGGACGACCGATGGTGGCGGGTCGATCGCGGCGCAGACGTGGGCGCAGGTGAAGGACGTCAAGGTCGGCGGGCGGGCGACGCTGTCGCGCCTGGAGGACGTGCTGGAGGAGCTGCCGCAGGCGCGGTTCAACGTGGATGTGAAGGCGAACAGTGCAGTCGAGCCGTTCGTTCGGGTGCTGGAGCGCACGGGTGCGATCGACCGGGTGGCGGCGGCGTCCTTTTCGGACTCGCGGCTGGTGCGGCTGCGGCGGCTGGCGGGGCCGAAGCTGGTGACGGCGATGGGGCCGCGGTCGGTGCTGATGGTGTGGGCCAATGGGTGGGTGCCGCCGGTGCCGTTGAGCCGGTTCGCGGGTGGGTATCTGGCGCAGGTGCCGGTGAAGCAGGGGCCGCTGACGGTGGTGGACCGTTCGTTCGTGAAGGCGGCGCAGCGGGCGGGGTTCGAGGTCCACGTGTGGACGATCGACGATCCGGCGCAGATGCGGGAGCTGCTGGACCTGGGTGTGCACGGGATCGTGACGGATCGGCCGGACCTGCTGCGCGACGTGCTCGTCGAGCGGGGTGTGTGGCAGCAGGCCGGCTGAGCCGCGGTTCTACCGGGGGCGTTTGCCCTGCCAGGCGGCCTTCCACGTGAGCGGGCCGAGGCGGCCGGAGTCCTTGATGCCGTTGGCGCGCTGCAGGTCGAGCACGGCGGTTTTGGTCTTGTCGTAGTAGCAGCCGGTGCCGGTGAAGCCGTAGCCGAAGGCGTTCATGCGGAGCTGGAACGTCTTGAGCGCGGGTGCGCAGTCGCCGTAGGCGTAGACGACGCCGGGCCAGGCGGGCATCCCGCCGGGCGGTGCGGGGGGTGCGGGCTGTGGCTTCGGGGTCGGCGGGGCGGGCAGGCCGGTGCCGCCCATGTAGGCGGATTCGTCGTAGGACGGGATGCGCTTGCTGCGGGCGTCGGCGTCGCCGGTGAGCTTGAGCATCCCGGCGCACTGCCAGGGCTGCCAGCCACGCATGCGGTAGAGGTAGAGCGCGCGGTAGTCCTGTTCGCGCGGGCTGGCCTGGTCGGGGCGGCCTTGGCCGCCGACGCTGCGCCAGGTGGGCAGGTCGAACTGGTAGGCGCCGTAGTAGCCGTTGCCGGTGTTGATCGTGTAGCGGCCGCTGGCCTCGCACATGCGCAGCTTGGCCCAGGAGCCGGACGAGGGGTCCGCGGACGCGGCGCCGGCGACGGCGAGCTGCAGCCCCAGGACGGCGGCCGCGAGGAGCACGATCCTCGCGGCACCGCGGTGAGCAGTGCGAACGCGGTTGGTCATGGGTGCACAGTAAGCACGCGACCCATTGACCACAAGAGTCACACCACGCACACCAGTCTCACACAAAATGGCAAAGAATCACGTGAGCGACACGCCTCGCGTGCCATTTCGAGAGCCGTTCGGCTCAGCGCGGATGATCGGCGGGCGACGAACCGGACACGGTTTACCCGTTCGGCGGTGTCCCGCGCGGCCGCCCCAGTAGTGTGCCGCCTGACCTGGAGATTCGCGACCGCTGAGGAGCCGTGGATGACGCTGGCCGAGACCCGTGACAAGAAGCGGGAACGGTGGGGCTGGTACTTCTACGACTGGGCCAATTCGCCGTTCTATTCGTCGGTTACGACCGTGTTCGGTGCGCTCTACATGAGCACTGTCGCGGCGGCGGACGCGAAGCAGAACATCACCCTTAACGGGGACAAGGCGTGCCTCGACGCGTCCGGCGCGGACGACAAGCTCCACAACTGCGACGTGTCGTTGTTCGGGCTGCATTTCCCCGCCGGTTCGACGTGGGGTTATCTGCTTTCGGTGGCGACGGTGGTGCAGGTGCTGGTGCTGCCGATCGCGGGCGCGGTGGCCGACCGCAGCCGGAACAAGCGGCGGATCCTGGGCTGGTTCGCCTGGCTGGGCGCGGTGGCGTCGGCGCTGATGTTCTTCATGGCCGGCTCCGACTGGCAGCTGGGTGCGGCCCTGTTCGTCGTCGCGAACATCGGCTACGGCGGTTCGCTGGTCGTCTACTACTCGTTCCTGGTCGACATCGCCGAGCCCGACGAGCGGGACGACGTGTCCGCGAAGGGCTGGGCGTTCGGGTACCTGGGCGGCGGGCTCGCGCTCGCGTTGCAGCTGGCGTTCTACCTCAGCCGTGACGCGCTGGGCGTGGACACGGGCACGGCGGTGCGGATCTGCTTCCTGACCTCGGGCCTGTGGTGGGCGGTGTTCACCATTCCGGTGCTGCGCGCGCTCCCCCGCGTCCACACGCCGGTGGCGGTCGAGCCCGGGGTGTCGGTGCTGCGGGCCGGGTTCCGGGAGCTGCGGCGGACGGCGGTGGAGGCGAAGGCGTTCCCGCTGACGCTGGCGTTCCTGGGCAGCTACCTGCTCTTCGCCGACGGGATCTCGACGGTCGTGGCGGTGTCGGCGCAGTACGGGAAGGACGAGCTGCGCTTCTCCGACGAGGTGCTGATCATCACGGTGCTGGTGATCCAGTTCCTCGCGTACGTGGGCGGGGTGCTGCACGGGCTCGTGGCGCGCCGGCTGGGGGCGAAGCGGACGATCCTGGGCAGCCTGGTGCTGTGGGTCGTGGTGCTGGCGGGTGCGTACTTCATCCAGCCGGAGCAGCCGCTGCAGTTCTACGCGGTGGCAGTGGGGATCGGGCTGGTGCTGGGCGGGACCAACGCGCTGTCGCGGTCGCTGTTCAGCCAGATGATCCCGGCCGGGAAGGACGCGCAGTACTACTCGCTCTACGTCGTGGGCGAGAAGGGCACGTCGTGGCTGGGTCCGCTGGTGTTCGCGGGCGTCGGGCAGGCGACGGGGTCGTTCCGGCTGGCGATCGTCGCGCTGGTGATCTTCTTCGTCCTCGGGTTCGTGTTCGTGGCGCTGGTGCCGGTGCGGCGCGCGATCGTGGCGGCCGGGAACCGTCCGCCCGCCGTGCTGTGAGGGGGCGGGCCGGGGCCGGATAGGGTCGATCGTCGTGACTGCCCTCGAAGAAGCCGTGCCCGACGATCCCACCGACGCGCTGTCCCCGGTCCCCGCCGCGCGCGCCCGGGGCGGCCGCCTGAAGTTCTGCTACGGCCCGATGGACTGCGGGAAGTCGACGCTGGCCCTGCAGATCGACCACAACCACGCGCGGCAGGGCCGGCGCGGGCTGGTATTGGTGCGCCACGACCGGTCCGGGGCGCCGCAGATCAGCAGCCGGATCGGGATCACGCGCCGCGCCACGGAGGTCGGCACGAGCACGGACGTGCGGGACCTGGTGCGCGAGCGCTGGGCCGGCGGGCAGCACGTGGACTACATCATCGTCGACGAGGCGCAGTTCCTCTCCCCCGTGCAGGTCGACCAGCTGGCGGAGCTGGCCGACGAGGCCGGGATCGACGTGTACTGCTTCGGGATCGCCACCGACTTCCGCAGCCGGCTGTTCCCGGGCGCGGGCCGGTTGTTCGAACTGGCCGACGAGCTGCAGCCGGTGCAGGTCGAGGTGCTGTGCTGGTGCGGCCTGCCGGGCCGGTTCAACGCGCGCGTGGCGGACGACGAAATACTCCGTGAGGGTGACACCGTTGTGGTAGCAGATACCGAACAGTCTGTAGTTGAATCTTCAGCTTCGGCACGTTCCGATGCTGAATCAACTACGGTCCGTTATCAGGTATTGTGCCGCCGACACTTCCGGTTGGGTAACTTGGGACCCGTGACGGCCCACCACGGTCAGTTACGGTTGTCGTGAACGCAGTGCCAGTAGCCCAACTGGGGGATATCCGCACTTGGAAGGCGGTGTCTGCGTCACGCCGGAGCGCGAAACGTGTCCCAGTAGAGGAAGCTGATGCCGAAGGGTGACACAGCTCATCGTGAGCAACGACATGGTTACCGGGGAATCCCCCGGACGCCCCGTTCGTTGCATAGGGTGAGCAACACCCTGGCTCCACCCGGAGCTGACTGAAAGGACCCCATCATGGCCGACCGTGTTCTCCGTGGAAGCCGGCTGGGAGCGGTCAGCTACGAGACCGACCGCAATCACGACCTCGCCCCGCGCCGCACCGTGCGCTACGCGTGCCCCAAGAACCACGAGTTCGAGGTGCCGTTCTCCGACGACGCCGAGATCCCGACCGTCTGGGAATGCCGCCTGCACGGCAGCGAGAGTGAGATCGTCGACGGCGGGCAGCCCGAGCAGAAGAAGACCAAGCCCCCCAGGACCCACTGGGACATGCTTCTGGAGCGCCGCTCCATTCCCGAGCTCGAGGACCTGCTGAACGAACGTCTCGCCGAGCTCAAGGGACGCCGGACCAGCCGGTCCGCGTGAGCCTCGGCCAGTAGCTGGCTCCCACCCATCCCCGATCGATCGGCCCCCGTGACCTCCCTCCACGGGGGCCTTTCGCATGTCCGGGCCGGTTCGGTCGCGCCGGAGAGCGGTCGAGGCCGGCGGTGTTGAGCCGGAGACGCAGGCCGCCTAGCGGTTGTCGTACGCCGCACGGGCCGCGTCGATGTGCGGCAGGTGCGTGATGCTCCATTGGAGCAGCGGTGCGGTGGCCTCGCGCAGGGTCCGGCCCATCGTGGTCAGCTCGTAGCTGACGTGCGGTGGCATGACGTTGCGGACCGTGCGCGTCAGGATCCCGTCGCGCTCGAGGTCGCGCAGGGTCACGGTGAGCATGCGCTGGCTGATGCCGTCAACGGCGCGCTTGAGCTCGGTGAAGCGGCGCGGCCCGTCCTTGAGCGTGCGCACGATCAGCAGTGCCCACTTGTCTCCGACGATGCCGAGGACCTCGCGGGCCTGGCACGGGTCCTGCATGGGTTACCTCCTGGGAACCGGGGCACCGAAAAGTGCCGTATTGCCCGGCGCGCGTCGTGGGGACCACGATGATCGCGGTTACCAAAGGGTACCGAGGCACAAGGAGGAACCGTACGATCATGGCCACCTTTCTGCTGGTACACGGCGCCTGGCACAGCGGGCGGAGCTGGGACCGGGTGGTTCCGCTGCTGGAGTCGGCCGGACACAGGGTGCTCGCGCCGTCACTGACCGGCTACGGCGACAAAGCGCACCTGCTGGGCCCCGAGATCCGGCTCGGCACCCACCTCGATGACATCGCCGGCCTCATCGAAAACGAGCGTCTCGACGACGTCGTGCTCGTCGGGCACAGCTATTCCGGGATGGTCATCTCCGGGGTCGCCCACCGGGTTCCTCAGCGGATCGCGCGCCTGGTGTTCCTCGACGCGATGGTCCCCGACGACGGCGAGTCCGCGGTCGACGTCCTTCCCGTCACCAAGGAGCTCATCGACGCCGCCGTGGACGGGTGGCGGGTTCCGCCGATGCCGGAGCAGCCACCACCGCTCGGCCTGTTCGGAGTCACCGATCCCGAGGACGTCGCCTGGTTGCGCTCGATGCTGTCGGACCACCCGGTACGGTGCCTTTCCGAGCCGGTCCGCCTGACCAACCCGGCGGCGCGCACGATCCCGCGTACGCACATCCACTGCGTCGGGGCCCGGCCGGAGGGCATAACCCGCCGCCCCGTCCCACCCGGCGAGCGCGTGCGTGAACTAGCGACCGGCCACGACTGCATGATCACCACGCCGGTCGAGCTCGCCGGGCTGCTGATCGAGGAAGCTTAGGCCACGCGAGAGGACGGATCTCCGGCTCCGCGTCGTGCCGGCCGGGTCTCGTATTCGAACGTCGTGTATTCGCGTCGCGACAAGTGCGGAGCGGTTCCGATGCAGCCCACCGCCGATTGCAAGCGTGTCGACTGGTCGCGGGAACGAAGCGCCCCTCATGCTGACCGGGTGGATACACCGTGTCGATGAGCCGGGTCTCGCCCGCCGACCGCGGCTTCTGGCGGCGGTGCAGATGACCACACGCGACGCATTGGTCTTGTTCGGTGCCCGCGTTGAGGCTCCTGGCCTCTCGGCGTCCCTGGAGGTGGAGACACTCAACGGTGACGGCCTCGACAGCTTCGTCCAGAGCCTCGACTCTGGTTTTCCTGGACTCTGCGCTTTCCCGAGCCGACCGAGGAAGATCCCGCGGTCTGGACAGCCACCGCGCGGGTTCACCTCATCCCAGGCGAAGACCTTCGAGTCTTCAATTCAGATGTTGCAGCCTTCCTCAATGTCTAGTTCGGCAGCCACGTAGCGACCCCGCACCGTCGACAGGCCACTGGCGGGCTCCCATATTCGATCTACGCGTATTCCGGTTCGGAAGCGAAGGTGCTCAGCACGCGCTTGTCGCCTTGCGACAGCTTCAAGGCTGCAAGGGGTGACCGTCCTACCGTTCATCCAGTCGCTGACGCCACCACGCAGCCGCATGCCAGGGGCTGATCGAACTCGCCTTCGGGTCGTGCAGGGTCCTTCGCCTGAACTCGTCATCGAGCGGAGCAAGGACCCGACGCAGTTCAGCGCGGGCCTCGTGCGGCAACGCCCGCAGGGCGGCTTCCAGTTCGTCGCGGGCCTCGACCGGATCACAGCACGGGCAGTCGGGCCAGGGAACATACAACCAGCGGCCCGGCTGCCGTAGGAAGCGTCGATAGCGGTCAAACGCGTTGAAAAAGTACCCGGCCCACAGATCGCGGGTCTCCACGATCTCGATGGCGATCTGCGTTCCCCGGCCGACACCGGGAATGCGTGTTGCCGACCGGCGGTCGCGGGCCCCTGGTCCATCGGCGCGGACAACGCCTGGCTTCCTACGAGGCATTGCCCCGTTGGGTCGACATCATGTCAACAGCATGCCACACCTGGAGCTGCTGGTAGCACCGCTGGCGGGCGGCGGCGTACCTGGTCCAGCCGCCGCCGACGTTCCGCACCTGGCGGGTGGTCGTCGTGTGGTGGAAGCCGAGCGCGTCGGCGACGACCGGGGCAGGGACTTCGAGCACCAGCTCGCGGACGGCCGCGGCTTTGGCCAGTCGAAGCGGGATCCCGAGCGCCCGGAGGTGCCGGCTGTGGCGCGCCGACGCTGCGGCGTGGTTCGCTGCAACGGTTAGCTGCAGCGTGCGCAGGTCGAGCAACACGGAGTCGTTGAAAGGTGCGAACCACCCCGTATTCGCATCGGATGAAATACGCCACGCGGATCGCGAGATGCGGGTGTTCCTGCCGCTCGCGCGCCCGTTCGGGCTGGCCCTCGAGCACTACCTCGCCGATCCCGTGCGGCTGAGGATCGTGACCAGCCTGCGGGCCGGCGCCGAAGCCTCGCCCCGGGACCGGCCGCCCACCACCGCGAACACCGCGAGTCGGCGGCGGCCCGATGGATCTCCCGTTCCCGCACAAGTTCCCCCGGACACGAGAAATCCGCCGTCCCGTGGACCGGGGCGGCGGACTCTCGTGGTCACCGGGTGCGTCAGTGCCGGCCGAGCAGGCGCTTGACCTGCTCCAGGCGCCTCTTCACGCCCCACTCCGCGACGCGGAAGAACGCCTCGCGCATGATGTCGCCGCTCATCTTCGACTGGCCGATCTCGCGGTCGGTGAAGGTGATGGGGACCTCGACGATGTCGAAGCCCGCATCGGCGGTGCGGCGGGTGAGGTCGATCTGGAAGCAGTAACCGTGGGAGGCGATCTCGTCGAGCTCGAGCTTCTCCAGCACCGGCCGGCGGTAGGCGCGGAAGCCGGCGGTCATGTCGGAGACCTTGAGGCCCAGTGCGATGCGCGAGTACAGGTTCGCTCCGCGCGAGAGGAGCTGGCGGCTCAGCGGCCAGTTGACCGTGCTGCCGCCGGGCACGTAACGCGAGCCGATGGACAGGTCGGTGTCCGCGACGGCGTCCAGGATCCGCGGCAGGTCCTCCGGGGCGTGGGAGCCGTCGGCGTCCATCTCGACGAACGTGGCGTAGCCCTGCGCCAGGCCCCAGCGGAACCCGGCGATGTAGGCCTTGCCCAGCCCGGCCTTTTCCGTGCGGTGGAGCACGTGGACGCGCTCGTCGGCGGCGGCCCGCTCGTCGGCGAGCTCACCGGTACCGTCCGGGCTGCCGTCGTCGACGACGAGCACGTGGACGTCCGGGAGTGCCTTGTGGAGCCGGTCCAGAACCGGGCCCAGGTTTTCCCGTTCGTTGTAGGTCGGGATCACCACCAGCACCGGCTCGATTCCTTCGGCCCCCCGCGGCGCCTGCGCCATCCGTCTCCTCCGAATCCGGCGGTTCAGCCCGCCGCTTCCCCTGCTGTCGTGCCGGCGCTCGCGCGCCGAGTGCGAAAACGGAGTACGAACCCGCCGGCGACACCGGCGATCGCCAGTGCCAGCAGTCCGTACTCCGTCCACGCACCGAGTCGATCCGACAGCGTAGTCTCTGTCCGCAGCGGCACGCGGCCGACCAGGGCATCTGCGGTGAAAAGGCTGGTTGAGCTGGTGATCGTCCCGTCGGGGGCCACCAGGGCGCTCACCCCGGACGTGGCCGAGACCACCACGGCGCGCCCGTGTTCGACCGCGCGCAGCCGCGACATCGCCAGCTGCTGGTAGCTCATCTCCCCCGGCCCGAACCACGCGTTGTTGGTCGGCACCACGAGCAGCTCGCCGCCGTCGTCGGTCGCTTCGCGCGCGGGGTAGTCGAACGCGGTCTCGTAGCAGATGAACACGCCGACCTTGGTACCCGCGACCGACAGGGCGGCGTTGCTGCCGTCGCCCGTGCGCATGTCGGCGGTGTCGTCGACGAACGGGGTGACCAGCCGAGCGATGTCGCGGGCGGGCACGTACTCGCCGAAGGGCACCAGCTGCTGCTTGGCGTAGCGCTGGCCCTCGCCGGTTTTCGGGTCCCAGACGATCGCGGAGTTCTGGGCGGTGCCGTCGGGCAGGCGGTAGAGCGCGCCGATGATGGCGGGCACGCCGTAGGAGTTCACCATCTGGTCGATGGCCGGGTCGTCGCCGTCGAGGTAGGTGGCGGTCTCGGGCCACACGAGCAGGTCGGGTTTGGGTACCTTGCCCGCCTGGATCTGCCCGAGCAGCTTCGCGCTCTCGGCGAGGTGGTTCTGGCGCAGCACGTCACGCTCGCCTTCGAGCGCGATGCCGACGTCGGGTGCGTTGCCCTGCACGGCGGCGACGGTGAGCGAGCCGTCCTGCGCGCCGGTGCCTACCGTCGGCCACACCGCGAGCCCGGCGACGACCGGCAGGAACGTGAGCACCAGCGGTGCGATGAGCCGGCGGTCGCGCAGCTTGCGCTGTTCCCACAGGCGGGCGGCCAGTGCGGCGAGACCGAAGCCGCTGAGCACGACCGCGAGCCCGACGAGCGGTGCGCCGCCGACCGAGGCCAGCGAGAGGTACGCGCCTTCGGGCTGGCTGAACGCGACGCGGCCCCAGGGGAAGCCGCCGAGCGGGAACCACGCCCGCGGCGTCTCCAGCGCGACGAACACCAGCGCCCCCCACAGCGGCGCCAGCGGCAGCCGGGACACCACCCGGATCAGCACCCCGGCGAGTCCGAAGTAGAGCGACAGCGCGCACGAGAGCCCCAGCCACGGCCACGGCCCGAACTCCCGGCCGAGGAAGTCCTGCAGCCACACCAGCAGCGCCAGCAAGAACACGACGCCGTAGACGAAGCCGTAACCGAACGCGCCGCGCAGCGACCGTCCACGAAGGACGAGCGCGAACCCGGCGAACGCGATCGGCGCGAGCCACCACAGCGGTCTCGGCGCGAAGCTGAGGTAGTACAGGTAGCCCGTGGCGCCGGCGGCGACGAGCCGCACCAGCCACGCGCGCGTGAACCGCGGTCGTTTCCGCCGCTTGGAGGTCGTTTCGTGCGGAGCGCCCGGTTCGGGGTCCGCGACAGTCACTGCCACGCCCCGAACTCTAGGAGGCGGAGGTGAACTGGTCGTAGATGACCGTGCCCCCGCGCACCGTCCGCAGGCACTTCGGCAGCGGTGCGCCCGGGTCGAGGCGCGGCAGCGGCGGCACCCCGGAACGCGGATCGGTGGACCAGCGCTGCACGCGGGTGTCGGCCGTGGCGACGACGAGCTCGGTCGCGTCCCAGATCGCGTAGTGCGCCGGCGCGCCGGGCACGAGGCTGCCGGTCACGCCGTCGTTGACGCCGGCGGCGCGGTGGCCCGCACGGGTGTGGGCGGTGAACGCGGCGCGCGCGGAGAGCCGTGCGGCCGGCGTGTGGTGGTGCACGGCCGCGCGGACGGCGGCCCACGGATCGAGCGCGGTCACCGGGGTGTCGGAGCCGAAGGCGAGCACCACGCCCTCGGCGGCGAGCGTGGCGAACGGGTTGAGCCCGGCGGCGCGGTCGGCGCCGAGCCGCTCGGCGTACATACCGGCCTCGCCGCCCCAGGCGTCGTCGAACAGCGGCTGCGCCGAGGCGACCACACCCCAGCCGGCGAGGGCGCGGGCCTGGTCTGCGGTGACCATCTCCAGGTGCTCGAGCCGGTGGTGCCGCGCGGCGAGCGCCCGCTGGCCCACCTCCTTCTCGGCCAGCCGGAAACCTTCGACGACTTCGGCGACGGCCGCGTCGCCGATCACGTGGAACCCGGCTTGCAGCCCGGCCTCGGTGCACGCGGCGAGGTGCTCGGCGATGCCGGCGGCGTCGGCATAGAGGGCGCCGGACGTGCCGGGCTCGTCGGTGTAGGGGCTGCTCAGCGCGGCGGTGTGCGAACCGAGCGCGCCGTCGACGAACAGGTCGCCGGCCACGCCGTGCGCGCCGAGGGCGCGGGCGGTGTCGAGGCCGCCGAGCTCACCCCAGTAGCCGACGACCTCGGGCAGGCCGGGTTCGGCGGCGAGGGTGAGCAGGCCCGCGAAGTCTTCCTGGCCGGCGATGTCCGGGCCGCCGCACTCGTGGACGCCGACGATCCCGCGCGCGGCGGCCTCGGCGAGGAACGCGCGCTGCGCGGCGGTGCGCTGCTGCGGCGTGACGGCGGCACGCGCGGCCGCGCGGACCTTGTGGTGGGCGTCGCGGGTGAGAGGTCCGTCGGCGGAGAAGCCTTCGCCGGCGCGGGCGTCGGGTGCGAGGTCGATCAGCGCGGTGGACACGAGTGCCGAGTGCACGTCGACGCGGCTGAAGTAGACCGGTGTGGTGCCGGCGGCGTCGTCGAGCTCGGCGCGGCCGGGCAGGCGCGGGTCGGTCCAGGCCGACTCGTCCCAGCCGTGCGCGAGCAGCACCTGGCCCGGCGCGGCGGCGACGGCGGTGCGGACGGCGGCCAGCAGTTCACCGGCACTACGCACGCGCGTGAGGTCGAGGCCGGTCAGGTGCAGGCCGGTGGCGGTGGCGTGCACGTGGGCGTCGACGAACGCGGGGGCGACGAACGCGCCGTCGAGGTCGACCACCGTCGCGTCCGGGTGCAGCGCGCGGGCGGGGGCGTCCTGGCCGACCCAGACCACGGTGCCGCCGGAGACGGCCAGCGCCGTGGCGTCCGGGGAAGACGGGGTGTAGATCCTGCCGCCGAGCAGGAGCGTCGTGCTGTCGTTCGTCACGGTGTCGAGTCTCCCCCGCGTCCCGCGCGCCGACCGCCTGGGGTCGGCTTTCCTCACTCCGCGTGAACACGGTCACGCCACTGTGAGCCAGGTCACCTGAACGGGTCGGGCTGTTCGGCACGTGCTTGGTCCGTGAGGGAGCGCCGCCGCCAGGTGGCCGCCGAAGGGGACGCGCGGTGCGGGTGACCGGCCGGGCGGGAGACAGGGGACTTCGATGCACCAGATCGTCGCGAGCCCGGTGGCCGGGCTCATCCAGGCCGAAGACATCACCGACCTCGTCGCGGTGACCGAAGGCGAGGTGCTGCTGCCGGGCGAGCGCGGGTACGCCGCCGAGTGCACCGCCTTCAACTTCAACAACCCGCTCGAACCCGCGCTCGTCGTCGCCGCGGCCTCCGCCGCCGACGTGCAGAACGCCGTCCGGTTCGCGCGCCGCCGATCACTGCCCGTAGCGATCAAGGCCACGGCTCACCAGGTCGTGGCTCCGGCACACGGCGCGGTGCTGATCACCACCAGCCGCATGACCGGCGTGACCGTGGACCCGCGGCGGCGCATCGCCCGCGTCGAGGCCGGGGCCCGCTGGCAGCAGGTCCTCGACGCGGCGGCCGAGCACGGGCTGGCGCCGCTCGCCGGGTCGGCGCCGGGCGTCGGCGTGGTCGGTTACACGCTCGGCGGCGGCCTCAGCCCCGTGATCGGGCGGACCCGCGGCTACGCCGCCGACCACGTGCGGCTCATCGAGGTCGTGACCGCCGACGGCACGCACCGGACGGTGACGGCCGAGACCGAGCGGGACCTGTTCTGGGCGCTGCGCGGCGGTAAGGGCAACTTCGGCGTGGTCACCGCGCTCGAGTTCGACCTGTTCCCCGTCACCCGCTTCTACGGCGGCGGCCTCTACTACGCGGGCGAGGACCTGGCCGCGGTGCTGCACGCGTGGCGCCAGTGGGTGCCGCTGCTGCCGGAGGAGGCCACGACGTCGGTGATGGTGCAGCGGCTGCCGCCGGCGCCCGAGCTGCCCGACGTGCTGCGCGGCGCGTTCGTGGTGCACCTGCGCTTCGCCCACCTCGGCTCGCCCGGCGACGCCGAACGGCTCCTCGCACCGCTGCGCGACGTCGCCCCGGTGTTGCTGGACCTGGTGCAGGACAGGCCGTTCAGCGCGATCGGCGAGATCCACCTCGACCCCGCCGACCCGCTCCCGTACTACGACCGCACCACCAGCCTGCGCGAGCTCACCGCCGAGACGATCGACGCGCTCGTCGCGCTCACCGGGCCGGGCTCGGACTGCCCGCTGCTGGGCGTGGAGCTGCGCGCACTCGGGGGCGCGCTCGACCGCGAGCCCGCGGTGCCGAACGCGGTGCCCGCGCGCGGGGTGCCGTTCCTGGTGTTCGCGCTCGGTGTCGGTGGCGCCGAGCGCGGCGAACAGCTGCGCGCGGCCCTCGACAACGTTGTCGGCACGCTGGAGCCGTGGACAGCCGAGCGGCAGTCACCGAACTTCCTCTCGGCCGACGAGGGCTCGTCGGCCGCCGTGGTGCGCGCGATCTACGGGCCGGAGCGCTACGACCAGCTCGCCGCGGTGAAGCGGGTCTACGACCCGGGCAACCTCTTCCGCGTGAACCACAACATCCGTCCGGCCGCCTGAGAACGCGGGCCGCGGCGGTCTGCTGCCGCTGACGCTGAATTGATCGCTGCTCCCCGCCGAGCGGCTTGCGCGATTAGACGACGGCTGAGGCCTGCGGCTCCAGCCGTCGTCGAAAAGGGCCACCTCACTCGCCCCGATGCCGTGCGGGTGTCCTGGGATGGGTGCAACGAGCAGCAGCAACGGCTCTGGACTCGCCTCACCGTGTTCGCGGACGGTTCGCCCTCGCGCTCAACAAGAACCCGGAGCTCGCCGTCCTCGAGCCGAACGAGCTCGGGATCGCCCGCTTCGTGGGTGAAGGCTTGGCCAACGGAGACATCGCCAAAATCCGAACATAAGCGGCAAAACGGTCGAAGCCTACCTCGCCGGCATCTACAAGAAGCTCGAGCTGACCGACCCCGAACGCAACCGCGCAACCTTGCAGGAGATCTACCGACGGGCGAGCAACGCGGGAATGGGCAAGCACCCGGTGACTACGCCGGTCCCCACTCTGCCAGCAGTTTCGGCACCCCGCGGATGACCCCGTAGGACCGGGTCGGCCGAGGACCAGCTTGCAGTCGGACGTCGGGGATCGCGGTGAGCAGCTCTTCAAGCATGATCCGCAGCTCCAGCCGCGCCACGTGCCGGCCAAGGCAGCGATGCGCCCCGGCGCCCCAGCCCAGATGCGCCGACCCGCCGCGTAGCCGGTCGAGGCGATAGACATCGCCGTCATCGAAGTGGTCCGGATCGCGGTTGGCTGCGCCCCAGACCAGCAGCACGCGGTCTCCGGGGTGAAGTGCGACGCCGGCGAGCTCGGTCTCCGTGGTCACAGCGCGCCCGGTGGCGGCCACCGCCGGCTCGTGTCGCACCGCCTCCTCGATGACAGCCGACAGCGTTGCCGGATTCACGACGCATCGATCGCGCAAGCCGTGGTCACCGAGCAGCTGCAACAGGATGGTTGCACACGCGTCTGTGGAGGTCAGGTTGCCAGCCGCGACCATCACGATGGCGAACTTGAGCACCTCCTCCTCGGTCGGTCGATCGCCGTCAACGCGGGCGTGTGCGACGTCGGAGAGCATGTCCCCGCGGTGGTGATTCATCCGGTCGCGGACGTGGCCGACCATGAGGTCGGCGAAGCTACGGGCGGCGTCGGCCGTGCCGAGGTTGGTGAGCGCGCGCACGTGCTCGGACAACGTGACCTGCTCGGATTCCGAGAGCCCGAGCATCGCGCCGATCAGCATCGGCGGGACCCGCTGGGTGTAGGCGGTCACCAAATCCGCGCGGCCCTCGCCCGTGAACTCGGCGATCGTCTCGCGACACAACCGGCGCAGGTAGTCCGCGTGCTCTGCGGCGGCCGCCCGCTTGAAGTACGGCTGCAGCAGGTGCCGCCACGCGAAATGCGGGTCCCCGTCGGCCTCGAACAACGGCGCGACCACGCCGTCGATTTCGGCGACCATCGCGGCCGCGCCGATCCCGTCCACATTCGTGCTGAACGTCTTGCCGTCCATGGCGGCTGCCCGCATCGCGTCGTAACCGGTCACCACGTAGTGACCGCCGTGCGCCGTGCTGTGCGCCACCGGGCAACTGGCCCGCAGCGTGGCCAGGTCGGGGTAGGGGTTGTTCGCGATATCCGGGTCGAGATGGTTGAAATCCGGTATCGCCGCGACCACGGCCTGCTCGCCGACAAGATGGCCTCCGCGCCGATCGATACCCACATCGCTCCTTCGGGTGACTGGACTACTCCTGTGAGTAACGAAGACTCGCAGGAGCGCACAAGGTGCATCCGGGGCGTTCCTCGTTGCTGAAGCGATGCGCTGGGTGATCAAGGCCGCTGAGGACGGTCGCGGCCTGGCCGCCCTCGGCAGCCGCAGCCTCTTCTCCGCCGGCTTTCGCCCCGTGGGTCGACAAGCTCGTGCACAGGTCAGGCCTGGGTGAGTGCCCGGGCCTTTTTCATCGGTGGCGGATTCATGGTGGCGAGGTCCACGTTGCCGCCGCAATTTGCGATCTCCTGCCCGCGGCTCTGCTGCTCCGTGATGGTGGATTCGTCTCGCAGTCGGCGTCTGCGTTGAATCGTCAGTCGCCCTGCACGGCGATCCCCTCTGCGCGGCGAGGGGTCGAGTGCCGGGGCGTCGTGGTGCCTTTCAAGCCGCCCTCAACGATTCGGGACAGTGCCGTCCACGCACGCTCGGGCCCCTGTCAGCGCGGTTACTGCGCGTCGCGCCATCCTTCGGCTGACATTCCGGCTTCGACCCACTCCCCCCAACCCCGCGGAAACCACGAATCCAAGTTCAAGGCGGCATCAGTTTGGCCCACGTCGGGCACGGTTCCGCCGCTGCGTTCGCGTTGGCGCTTCCAGTCGTCGAGATCGTCAAGCACCAGGTCCTGGAACTCTTCCTCGGCGGTTTCCATGTCTGCAGCACGTCCGCGACCACGTTGACGTTGATCGACACGCAGTTGCACCTGTTGCCGTCCTGGGCGTAGGCGACGCCGATCCGCGGCGAGTGCGGCCACCGTTGCGGTACACACAGTCACCGTGCAAGAAGATTTACGTCGTGAGAACGTTATGGCAGGATATTTTAACGCGATCCCGACGACTTGAAGCACGAATGACTGGAGTACAGATGACTGCGATCCAGGCACCTGTGCCGCCTCCCGCCGTCCACGACCAGCCGTACGAGTACGCCCGCACCGAGCTGGCAGAACCGGACTGGCGCCGCTTCCCCGGCTGGCACGACGTGACCGACGCCGAGTGGCGTGACGCGCAGTGGCAGCGGGTGCACTGCGTCCGCAACGTCAAGCAGCTGCGCGCGCTGATGGGTGATCTGCTGGAGGAGCGGTTCTACGAGGACCTGCTCGCGGACCAGCGGGAAATGGCCACGATGTCGATGCTGCTGCCCCCGCAGATGCTCAACACGATGGCGCCTTCTGCCGGCAGTGACCGGGCGAAGGTCACCGAGGCGTTCTACGCCGACCCGATCCGCCGCTACATGCTGCCCGTGCGCAGCGACCGCGACCTCGCGTGGCCCAGCCACCCGCACTCGGAGCGCGACTCGCTGCACGAGGCGGAGATGTGGGTCGTCGAGGGCCTCACGCACCGGTACCCGACCAAGGTGCTCGCGGAGATGATCTCGACGTGCCCCCAGTACTGCGGGCACTGCACGCGCATGGACCTCGTCGGGAACTCGACCGAGCAGGTCGAGAAGCACAAGCTCACGCTCAAGCCGGTCGACCGCCAGGACGCGATGATCGACTACCTCAAGCGCACTCCGGGCGTGCGCGACGTGGTGGTGTCCGGCGGCGACGTGGCCAACGTGCCGTGGCCGCAGCTCGAGTCCTTCCTCATGCGCCTGATGGACATCGAGACCGTCCGCGACGTGCGCCTCGCGACGAAGGCCCTGGCGGCGCTGCCGCAGCACTGGCTGCAGCCCAAGGTCGTCGAAGGCCTCGAACGCGTCGCCGTCACCGCCCAGCGGCGCGGCGTGAACCTCGCGATCCACACGCACGTCAACCACGCGCAGTCCGTCACGCCCCTCGTCGCCGAAGCCGCGCGCACCGCGCTCGAGGTGGGCGTGCGCGATGTGCGCAACCAGGGCGTGTTGATGCGGGGAGTCAACGCGACCCCGGCTGCGCTGCTGGACCTGTGCTTCGCGCTGCAGGGCGAGGCGAACATCCTGCCGTACTACTTCTACATGTGCGACATGATCCCCAACGCCGAACACTGGCGCGTCGCCGTGTGGGAGGCCCAGGACCTCCAGCACGCCATCATGGGCTACCTTCCGGGCTACGCCACCCCGCGCATCGTCTGCGACGTCCCCTACGTCGGCAAGCGCTGGGTCCACCAGCTCGCCGACTACGATCGCGAGCGCGGCATCTCCTACTGGACCAAGAACTACCGCACCGGCATCGAGCACGCGGACCCGGAGGCGTTGCGGCGGCGGTACCCGTACTACGACCCGATCTCGACGCTGCCGGAGAGCGGGCGGACGTGGTGGGCCGAGCAGAACGGCTGAGGCAACGGTGGGCGTCGCGCCGGCTTCGGCACGACGCCCACCGTCCGGCCGTAGTCAGCTGCTCGCGGCCACGCCGACGTCGACCTGGACCGAGCCGCCGTCGGGCACCGTCAACGGCGCGGCGCGAGCGGTCCGGTAGTACTGGTTCTCGCCACTGGTTGCGAAGTCCGAGTCGACGCGGTCGTCACCGGCGTCCGGCGTCGTGAATTGCCAGCGGCTGGTCTGGACCTTGATCTCCGCGTAGTACTGCTTCGCCGGGACCTGCTCGGAGTACTGCCCGTCGAAGGTGTTGGCCGCGCCGTAGAGGTCCTCGTCGTCCACCGAGCGGACGCTGATTCGGACGCCCCGCCCGCGGTCGCACCGGACACCCCGGCGGCCTGCCCCTCGACGGCTGCGGGCACCCGCCGGCAAGCGGCGAACGGTTGCCTCGCCGCGCAAACCCGAAGGGGCGCGCGGAAGCGCCGCCTCGGACGGGCGGGCTCATGACGTCGCGGGCGCGGATCCAGCCGCCACCGGGCCCGAGCCCGCGGGTGCGGCCGTGGTGACAAGCCCACACCAGTGCGGGGAAAAGCGGTGTCGTCGCGCGCGCGAACGCGGTGTGAACAGGAAACGGAAGATCCGAGGGAAGGGCGGAAAGGGAACACACTCCCCCGCCACTATCAACGTATAACGCACCCCGGGGCTTGTGGCAAGACCCGGGTGATGCCGCACAATCACCACCCTGAAGCCGCGACCTGCGAAAACGCGGTGGCGGCGAGAGTGGTGAAGGGGATCTGTGTCAGCTGAGGGGTACGAACAGGAATTGCGGTCCGAGCGCGCCTACGTCGGCGGGCTTTACACGCGGCTCGACGGGGAACGGACGCGGGTGAAGGGCGAGTACGAGGCGGCGCTGGGGGAAAACGGCGGGACGCCCATGGAGCGCGACGTGCGCGTGCGTGCGCTGGGCAGGGAGGTGCGGCGGCTGGACGTGGTGGACAACGGCCTGTGTTTCGGCCGCCTGGACTCGCTCGACGACGACGTGTCCTACATCGGCCGCATCGGGTTGTTCGACGAGGAGGACGAATACCGACCGGTGCTGCTGGACTGGCGGGCCCCCGCGGCGCGCCCGTTCTACACCGCGACCGGGGCGAACCCGGAGAACGTGCGCCGGCGCCGCCAGTTCCACACGCGCGGCCGGCGGGTCACCGAGTTCACCGACGAGGTGCTCGGCCGGCCCGCCACCGGAGAGCACAGTGACACCGACGCGGCGCTGCTGGCGGCCGTGAACGCGCCACGCGGTGAGGGCATGCGCGACATCGTGGCGACGATCCAGGCCGAACAGGACGAGATCATCCGGCTCGACCACCCCGGCGTGCTGGTGATCGAAGGCGGACCGGGCACGGGGAAGACGGTGGTGGCGCTGCACCGCGTCGCCTACCTGCTCTACACGCAGCGGGAGCGGATGGAACGCCACGGCGCGCTGGTCGTCGGGCCGAACCCGGCGTTCCTGAACCACATCGGGCGTGTGCTGCCTTCGCTGGGCGAGACGGACGTGGTGTTCACGACCACCGGCGGTTTCGTGCCCGGCCTGCACGTGACCGCCGAGGACGGGCCGGAGGCGGCGCGGCTCAAGGGCGAGCTGAAGATCCTCGACGTCCTCGCGGCCGCGATCGCCGACCGGCAGCGGACACCGGAGGAGCCGGTGCCGATCACGCTCGGCGACGTCACCGTGCGGATCGACGCCGAGACCGCGCAGTGGGCCATCGAGGAGGCGCGCGCGAGCGGGCTGCCGCACAACGAGGCGCGCGACGTGTTCACCGAGATCGTCACCTACGTGCTCACCGAGCGCGCGATCACCCGCATCGGCCGCGGCTGGCTGGGCCGCGACGACCGCGAGGAACGCGACGACCTCAAGCGCACCCTCCTCGAGGACCTCGCCGGCAACCCGCGGTTCGTGTCCGCTGTCGACGAGCTGTGGCCCCTCCTCACGCCGCAGGGCCTGCTCGCGTCGCTCTACGAGTCTCCCGAACGGCTGCGCGCGGCCGGCGCCGACGCGGTGCTGCTGCGCGAAAACGGCGAAGCGTGGACCGTGTCGGACCTGCCGCTGCTCGACGAGCTCGTCGACCTGCTGGGCCGCGACAAGGCCGCCGATGCCCGGGCCGAGCAGGCCGCCGAGCGCGAACGCAGGACCCAGGCCGCCTACGCCGCCAACGTGCTCGACTCGCTCATCGAACGCGAGGACCTCAACGACGACGTCGGCCTGCTCGCCAAAGACCTCCTCTACGCCGAGGACCTCGCCGACCGGTTCGTGGAACGCGACACCCGCGACCTCGTGGAACGCGCCACCTCCGACCGCGACTGGACCTACCGGCACGTGGTGGTCGACGAGGCCCAGGAACTGTCCGAAATGGACTGGCGTGTCCTGATGCGCCGCTGCCCGGGCCGCTCCTTCACCGTCGTCGGCGACCTCGCGCAACGCCGGTCCGCAGCCGGGGCGACGTCGTGGGCCTCGGTGCTGGACCGCTACGTGAGCGACCGCTGGGTGTACCGGGCCCTCACGGTCAACTACCGCACGCCGGCGGAGATCATGAGCGTCGCGGCCGCGGTGCTCGCCGGGTTCGCCCCGGGGACCAGGCCGCCGGAGTCGGTCCGCGCCAACAGCGTCCAGCCGTGGTCGCGGCACGTCACCGACGCCGACCTGCCCGCCGCGGTCGAGGCGTTCGTGCGCGCGGAAGCCGGCCGCGAAGGCACCAGCATCGTCATCGGCCCCGCGGACGTGCCCGGCGCCGTGCCGGCGGCGGAGACGAAGGGGCTGGAGTTCGACTCCGTCCTGGTCGTCGATCCGGACCACATCCTCGCCGACGGCCCGCGCGGCGCCGCCGAGCTGTACGTGGCACTCACCCGCGCGACCCAGCGCCTCGGCGTCCTGCACCGCGGTCCGTTGCCGGCGGCACTGTCGGGGCTCACCGAAACGGGGGCGCCGGCCACAGCCGGGGGTTAGCGGTCAGGAAGGTCGTCGCCGAACCGCGGCCGAGGGCTGGTGGGTCGCACCGTCATGGGTCGGGCCCATCAGCCTTCTCGTTCGCCCTGGCCGACTTCGTGCTCGCCGGGACGGGCCGCCGCCGGTTCGGACCCCGTCGCGCCCGGCCCTCACCCGTCCGCCAGCAGCACCCCGACCGCCAGCTCGAACACCTCCCTCAGCTGCCCGAACAACGGCGGCCCGGTCGTCGGGGTGATCTGCGCCGTGACGGACACCGCGACGCCGCCTCGGCCGTCCGGGGTGGCGGCGGTGAATTGGGTGTAGCCGAGGGTGTTGCCGGTGTGGCCGTAGACGCGGCCGTAGCGGGTGTCGTAGCGGAAGAGGGCCAGGCCGGCCGCGTTCGTGCCCGGGCCGGGGGGTTCGGAACCGCCCGGGCGGAAGCGGAACTGGGCGTCGCGGGTCTTGCGGTCGAGCAGGGTGCCGCCGACGTAGCCGCGGATGAAGCGCACCAGGTCGGCCGGTGTGGACACCACGCCGCCGGAGGCCCAGCTCCAGCCGGCGGCGACGGTCGTCGTCACGTCCTCGGGCGGGCCCGCGACGGTGGTGTCGTAGCCGTGCAGCGCCGGTTCCGGCAGGTCCGGACCACGGGGGAGGCTCGTGCCGCCCAGTCCCAGCGGCTGCAGCACGCGTTGGCGGAGGACGTCTTCGTACCGCCGGCCGGTGGCCGTCTCGCACATGAGCGCGACGAGGATGTTGTCGGAGTTCGAATACGCGTAGTGGCTGCCGGGGCGGAACAGCACATCGGGATCGGTGGCGTACGACAGCAGTTGCCGCGGCGGTGGCGGATCCTGCAGATTCGCGACCAGCGCGTCGCGGAATTCGGTGGTGCCGCTGAAATCGGGGATGCCGCTCGTGTGGCCGAGCAGCTGGCGCAACGTCACGGCCGACCACGCGCGGGGCAGCCCGCGCACCGTCGAGCCCACCGTGGTGTCGAGCGAAAGCCGGCCGCTGCTCACGAGGGAGAGCGCCGTCGCGCCGCTGAACGCCTTGGCCACGCTCGCCACCCGCATGCGGTCGTCCGCGCGCGGGGAGCGGCGGGCGCCGAGCCGGGGAACTCCCGCGGTGTAGAGGGAAGTGCGCGATCCGCGGCCGATGGCGACGACGACCGCCGGCGGTCCGTGCGGGCTGTCGTGCAACCGCCGGATCGCGGCGCGCAGCGAGTCTTCCACTCGCGGGCGCCCGGCGGCCGTGGCCGGGGCGGCCGTCCACACGAGACCGCTCGCGGCGGCGAGCGTGGTTTGGGCGAGAATCGCGCGCCGGGACATCACCATCGCACCACGGTAACCGCGGGAAATGCGCAGCCCTAACGTTTCTTCGTCGCCCGGAAATCGGCACGACGGGGATTCGTTCCCCTTTCCCCCGGTGCGCATTCCGCACCTGAAGGCCCCCGGCGGTGAATCACGGGCCGGGCCGGCGGTGCGCTTCCCCGCGCACCGGCGGCCCGGACACCGCTCACGCCATCTCGGGCACGTTCAGGTGCGCGATGGCGAGGTCGAACTCGCGGACGTCGAGCCGGTCGGCGCCCGCTTCCCGCAGGGTGGCCGCGCGCAGCGAGTTGGCCTTCTCCGCGGTGCGGCGCAGCGCCTCGGCGCTGTCGTAACCGATCGAGGCCACACACCGGCCGCTCGTGCGGTCGACCAGCAGGCTCGCGCTGCAGAACCCGTCGAACTCGGCGAGCGCCGGCAACGTGGTCATCTTGAACACGTCGACGACGGCGTCCACCTGCTCGGGTGCCACCTTCAGCCACGTTCCCCGCACCGCCGCGCCGGCACCGGAGTGGTGATCACGGTGCAGCAGCGCGATCTCCCACTCCTCCACCTGCGGCGGTCCGCCGAACATCTCGGCGACCTGCTGCCGCAGCTTGGTCATGGCCTGCGCGCTCGCGTGCATGAGCTCAGCCGAGCGCCACGCCGTGGTCACGATCGTGCGGCTGTCCTCCCGGCCGACGAGCATCGACAGTCCCACGTTCCCCTCGGTGGCCAGCGCCGCGGGCATGACGACGTCGCGCACGTGCGCGACCGCGTCGTCCAGCAACGCCGGCTTCAGCTGGATCGTCGTGCTGCGAGCGAACACGATCCACCTCCCGCCGGTCGTGGCGGCGCCCCGGTGACGCCACCGGTCCCCTCACCCTCCCCCTGGGCGCGGTGGGTCACAACGCCGCGAATTTCACGGCGCGCCCGGTTCAGAAGGCGGCGATGCCGTTGGGGGTGCCGAGGCCGGTCGGGCCGTCGTAGCCGGCGCCGGCGGTGCACAGGTATGAACCACCACAGGAGCCGTTGCTGCCGGAGGTCACGTCGAACAGGCCGTCGGGGTGCGCGTACGGCCGCGCGCCGGCCGTGGCGGAGTTCCCGGCCAGCGCGTACACCGACGCAACCACCGGCGACGACAGGCTCGTGCCGCCGACCTGTACCCAGCCGTCGGCACCTTGCGCGAGCCCGAGCGTCAGCAGCAGGTCGCACAACGCTCCGCCGCCGCAGCTGTTGTACGTGTCGTACACCCCGAGCCCGGTCTTCGGGTCGGCCACCGCGGCCACGTCGGCGACAGTCCGCTTCGCACACGCGGTGTCGTGCTGCCACACCGGTTTCGGCTCGAGCGCGGAGCATCCGCTGCCGCTGCCCGACCACGTCGTTTCCGCCCAGCCGCGCGAGGTGCCGGCGGCCTTGGCCAGCGTGGTGCCGCCGACCGCGGTGACGAACGGCGAGGACGCGGGCCAGCTCACGCCGTAGCCGGCATCACCGGACGACGCGGTGATGGCGATGCCGGGGTGGTCGAGGTGGGTGTCGGCGGCGGTGATCGTCGGGTCCTCGTCGCCGCCGTAGCTGTTGGAGATCGCCACGACGCCCGGGGTCGCGGCGGCCGTGTCGACGGCCGTCATCAGCGGATCGGTGTCCGGGGAATCGGCCTCCACCAACAGGATGCGGCAGTCGGGACAGGTCGCGGACACGGCGTCGAGGTCGAGGCTGATCTCCTCCGCCCAGCCGTAGTCCGGCGCCGGCAGCGGGCTCGCCGCGCCGTGCTGGTTGACCTTGCGGAAGCAGCCGTCGGCCGACGTGCACGGCGCCAGCCCCCGCGCGGCGCGGTAGGTCGCGAGGTCGCTTTCGGCGTTGGGCGAGTCCATGGCGTCGACGATCGCCACGGTGCGGCCGTTCGCGTGCCGGCCGCCGAGGCCGTAGGCGGCCTGGATCTCGGCCGGTCCGTAGCCGACCGGCGTCGCCGCGACCAACGGTCCCGGTCCGTCCGGCGACTTGATCGCCTTGCCCAGGCAGTGCAGGCGGGCCTGCGCGCACCCGAAGTCGACGAAGCCGCCACTCAGCAGCGGAGCGGCGTTCGCCGTGTTCGTGGCGGACATCGCGAGCGGAACGGCCAGCGCCACCGCCACGAGCACCCGGGCCAGGTTCCTGAGTCGCGACACTGCGGCCTCCCTCGCTCACGCTGAGACAGCGCGAATGGTCGCATGTAACTCGTTCCGGGTCACCCGTCCGAATGAGGGAAAATTCCGCACCTGTGGTTCCGGTCGACCTGAGAACGGTCACATTGGTCCAGACAACTGTTACCAAGGCGTGACGTCCGAGCCGCCGACCGGCGGCTACTTTGTTGTGACTTACAACAAATCCGTGTCTGTGAATCACCGACGGAGGTGTCACGGCGTGAACCGGACCTTGGACCGCAGCCCCCGACCCCGCGGCGCGCGATGGCGGAGGGCGCTCGCCACGGCCGCGCTGCTAGCGGGAGCCGGGCTGGTCGCCGCTCCCGCGGCCTCGGCCGCCGCCGACTACACCCAGGCCGCGGTGGCGGCGGGTGCGCAGCAGGTGCAACTCACCTTCACCCCCGCCAGCCCGGCGCGCTACGTCGACGTGCACTACACGGGCGTGCCCGGCGCCGGGCAGCAGAACGTGCGCATGACGGAGGGCGGCGGCAGCTGGCGCACTACCGTCGGCGGGCTCGGCAGCGGCAGCGTGCTCGACTACTGGTTCACCTACGAGAAGAACGGGCCGCAGTTCGACACCACGCACTTCACGTTCACCCAGGGCGGCGGCACGCAGGCGGGCTGCCCGGCGCAGCCCGACCAGCCGGACTTCGGGCCGAACGTGCGGATCTTCGACCCGGGCATGTCCGCCGCGTCGATCCAGGCGCAGCTCGACGCGGACTTCAACGCCCAGAAGGACACCCAGACCGCGCAGTTCGCCGACCGTCGCGTCGCGCACCTGTTCAAGCCCGGCACCTACGCCGTGCACGACGACGTCGGCTTCTACACCTCGGTCGCGGGCCTCGGGCGCAACCCCGACGACGTGACGATCAACGGAGACATCACCGTCGACGCGTTCAACGCCTCCGACCAGGGGGTGGCGCTGCAGAACTTCTGGCGCTCGGCCGAGAACATGGCCGTGAACCCCTCCAGCGGCAACGACCGGTGGGCCGTGGCGCAGGCCGCGCCGTTCCGCCGGATGGACATCCGCGGCGGGCTGCAGCTCTACCCGGCCAGCTTCGGTTTCGCCAGCGGCGGCTACGTGGCCGACACCCGCGTGTCCGGCCAGACGGCGTCGATCTCGCAGCAGCAGTGGTACACGCGCGACTCGGCGTTCGGCAGCTGGGACGGCGGCGTGTGGAACATGGTCTTCTCCGGCACCACCGGCGCGCCGGCGACCACGTTCCCGAACCCGCCCGAGACGACGCTGGCCACCACGCCCGTCTCGCGCGACGTGCCCTACCTCTACCTCGACGGCGCGAACTACCGGGTGTTCCTGCCCGCCCTGCGCACCAACGCGTCGGGCCCGAGCTGGGCCGGCGGCTCCACCCCGGGCACGTCGCTGCCGATGAGCCAGTTCCGCGTGGTCAAGCCCGGTGACACCGCGGCGTCGATCAACAGCTCGCTGGCCGCCGGCTGCAACCTGTTCTTCACCCCCGGCGTGTACCACCTCGACCAGACGCTGAACGTCACGCGCGCCGACACCGTCGTGCTCGGCATCGGCTACCCGACGCTGGTGCCCGACAACGGGGTCGACGCCATGCACGTCGCCGACGTAGACGGCGTCCGGGTGAAGGGCCTGCTGTTCGACGCCGGCACCACGAACTCGCAGGCGCTGCTGACCGTCGGCACGGCCGGGTCGCACGCCGACCACGCGGCGGACCCGACGACGCTGCAGGACGTGTTCTTCCGCGTCGGCGGTGAGCTCGCGGGCAAGGCCACCACGAGCCTGGTCGTGAACAGCGACGACACGATCATCGACCACACCTGGGCCTGGCGCGCCGACCACGGCAACCCCGGCACGGTCGGCTGGACCACCAACACCGCCGACACCGGGGTCCTGGTCAACGGCGACGACGTGCTCGCGACCGGCCTGTTCGTGGAGCACTACCAGAAGTACCAGGTGATCTGGAACGGCCAGCGCGGCCGGACGATCTTCTTCCAGAACGAGATGCCCTACGACGTCCCGGACCAGGCGTCGTGGAACGCGCCCTCGGGCGTCGCCGGGTACGCGGCCTACAAGGTCGGGGCGAACGTGACCTCGCACGAGGCGTGGGGCCTGGGCAGCTACTGCTTCTTCGACACCAACCCCGCCGTGTCGAGCTACCACGCGTTCGAGGTGCCGGACACGCCCGGCGTGCGGCTGCACAGCCTGCTCACGGTCTCGCTGAACACCCGCGGCAGCATCACGCACGTCGTCAACGACACCGGCGCGGCGACGCCGTCGGGCACCGTGCCGGTGAACGTGGTCAGCTACCCCTAGCGGCGCGCGGCGGGTACGAGGGCTCTTCGCCGGCGTTGCTCCGGCGAAGAGCCCTTTTCGTGTGTCGAAGTGCCCTTCGGCCGTTCGTGTAACGGGTGACGAGAGGGAAGGATCGAGCCATGAAGCAGTACCTGCTCAGTGTCTACCAGCCCGACGGACCCACGCCGTCGGCCGCGACGCTCGACAAGATCGTGGACCGGCTGGACGCGCTCAACAGCGAGATGAAGGCCGCCGGCGCGTGGGTGTTCTCCGGCGGACTGCACGCGCCCGGTTCGGCGACGGTCGTGCGAGCCGGGGACGGTGACCTGCTCATGACCGACGGCCCGTTCACCGAGGGCAAGGAGCACCTGGGCGGGTTCACGATCGTGCGGGCGCCGGACCTCGACGCCGCGCTGCGCTGGGCCGGGCGGATCGCCGAGATCACCACGCTGCCGGTGGAGGTCCGGCCGTTCCAGGGCGAGGCCTGAGCGTGTCCACTGTGGACGCCGATGCGCTGGACCGGGTGTTTCGCGCGGAGTACGGGCGGACCGTGGCGGTGCTCGTGAAGGTGTTCGGGGACGTCGACGTCGCCGAGGAAGCGGTGCAGGAGGCCTTCGCCGTGGCGGCGAGCCGCTGGCCGACCGACGGGCTGCCGCCGAGCCCCGCGGGCTGGCTGGTGACCACGGCTCGTCGCCGCGCGCTGGATCGCCTGCGCCGCGAGTCCTCGCGCGCCGACCGGCACGCGCAGGCCGCGCTCCTGCACGCGACGACGGAACCGGCCGAGGAGGGCCCGGTGCGTGACGAACGGCTGCGCCTCATCTTCACCTGCTGCCACCCGGCGCTCGCCCGGCACGCCCGGGTCGCGCTCACCCTGCGGCTGCTCGGCGGCCTGACCACGGCCGAGATCGCCCACGCGTTCCTCGTGCCGGAGCCCACGATGGCGCAGCGCATCTCGCGCGCCAAGGCCAAGATCCGTGACGCCGGCATCCCCTACCGCGTCCCCGCCGACGCCGACCTGCCGGATCGCTTGGGCGCCGTGCTGGCCGTGGTGTACCTGATCTTCACCGAGGGTCACACGGCGACGTCCGGTGCCTCGCTGGGGCGCCCCGACCTGGCGGCGGAGGCGATCCGGCTGGGGCGGGTGCTGGCTTCGCTGATGCCCGACGAGCCCGAGGTGCTGGGGCTGCTGGCGCTGATGCTGCTGGTCGAGTCACGCCGGCCCGCGCGCACGGGTCCCGGCGGTGCGGTGGTGCTGCTGCCCGACCAGGACCGGGGTCGCTGGGATCGTGCCCTGGTTTCCGAGGGCCAGGACCTCGTGCGCCGCTGCTTGCGCCGCGATCGGCCTGGGCCGTACCAGCTGCAGGCCGCGATCAACGCCGTCCACAGCGACGCCGCCACCGCCGCGGCGACCGACTGGCGGCAGATCGTCGAGCTGTACGACCACTTGCTGCTGCTGACGCCGACACCGGTGGTGGCGCTGCACCGCGCGGTCGCCGTCGCGGAGGTCGACGGTCCGGAGGCGGCGCTGGCCCTGGTGGACGCGCTGGGTCTGGACGGCTACCACCTGTTGCACGCCGTGCGGGCCGACCTGCTGGCGCGCACGGGCCGGGACGGCGAGGCAGCGGCCGCGTACGACCGGGCGGTGGAGCTGGCGGAGAACGCCGCCGAACGGGACTTGCTGGAACGCAAGCGCGCCGCCCTCACCGGCGGCTAGGCGGACCACGGGCGTTCGGGCATCGACTGCCGCCGGCGGCGCCGACAGCGGAGGAAGGCGCCGACAGCGCGAGCCGGACGGCTCAGGCCGAGTCTGCACCGCAGCAAGGAGGTCCGCTCTTTGCCGCGGATGAGCGGGATCGGCCGCGGCGGTGGGACCGCGCCTGCGGATCGCTAGGCGTGGCGGACCGCGTGCAGCGCGGCGCGCCGCCAGGCCGCCGCCGTCGTCGGGGCCACGAGCGGGCGGGCACCCGGCACCGTCATCGGCTACAGGTCGGCCGCGGCGACCGTGAGGTCCCACGCCGGCAGCGCGAGCTGGTGGGCCCAGGCCGCCTCGACGATGGTGCGGACGGCCTCGTCTCCGCCGGTCGTCAGCGCCGGGGCGAGGGCGGCGTGCGCCGCGGGTGTGAGGGTGGGGCCGGCGAGCAACCGTTCGGCTTCGCGGCGCAGGCGGGTTTTCGCGGCCGGCACGGACAGGTCGTGGGCGGGGCTGTCGGCGTAGACGTCGCGGGCCAGATCGCGCACGAGGGCCTGGCGGTCAGCGCCGGCGAGGACCTGTTCGACGAGCTCGGCGCGGGCGTCGGGGCTGCAGTAGATGCCGAGGTCGCGCACCACGTCGGCGGGATCGCCGGCGGGGTGGACGAGGTTGAGCAGCGCGTAGCGGCCCAGTTCGGTGCGCAGGCGGCCCGGTTCGCGGGCGGCGGGGTCGCCCGGGCCGACAAGCTCCGTGAGGCGGACCGGCATGGGCAGGTCCGCGAGCGGACCCTGGTCCCCGGCGGGGGCGACGACCAGCAGCAGCGAGTCGGTGCAGCCGGCGCAGTGGTCGGCGATACGGCGCAGCTGCGGGGTGGCGGTGTTCCACTGGAAGTACCACAGCGCCCGCAGGGTCACCGGGGTGAGCCGCACGCGGCGGGCGCCGACCACGCGGAAGCCGTTGTCCGCCAGCCAGTCCATTGTGGACATGATCCGGCGGGCGGCGATCGCGTCGGGCTTGAGCAGCAGCAGCCCGTGGGTGCTCGCGAAGCGCCCGACGTCGCCGGTGAGGGCGCGCAGGTGCTCGAGCGACTCCTGGAAGTAGGTGTCGGCCGCGTACCGGGCGCGCTTGTCCGCGTCGCGGGTCAAGGCCTCGCGCGGCCGCTGTCCGTCCTTCTCGTGCCCGCTCATGGCATCCGCTACCTTCCGGGTGGTGACCAATGTCCCAGGGCGGGACCGGGGAAAACCCCAGAGCCGGGCGCGCTCGCTAGACTCGGGCGGCGATGCGACGATTCCGGTGGTGGTGGGGGGCCCTGGTCCTCGCCTGCGTGGCTGTGCTCGCGGGCTTCTTCGCGTTCTCCGGGCCCGGGCTCAAACCGGGCCAGCCGCTGCCGCGCAAAGGGCCGCCCGGCACGGGCCCGCTCACGGTGGTCGCGATCGGCGACAGCACCGTGTCGGGTGAGGGCGCCGGCGACTACACCCCCGACACCGACGGCCGCAACGGCGACTGGTGCCACCGCTCGGCCAACGCGTTCGTGCAGAAGGTCCGCATTCCGGACGTCACGGCGCGGGTGAACCTGGCGTGTTCGGGTGCGCCGGCGGAGCAGGTGTCGCTGGGTGGCGTGAAGCAGTGGGGTGAGCAGTCGCAGGCGCAGCAGCTGGCCGCGGTGGTGAAGAACCACCGGGTGGCGGCCGTGGTGATCGCGATCGGCGCGAACGACGACCCGAAGTTCTCCACGCAGGTGACCGACTGCTTCAAGGCGTGGTTCACGGCGGGGGCGCCGTCGTGCAACGTGGCGCTGCGGCAGACGTGGAAGTCCAAAGTGGACGCGATGGTGCCGAAGGTGGTCAACGCCGTCGGCGACGTGAAGAAGGTGCTGGCCCAGGCGGGTTACGTGCCGGCCGACTACCAGCTCGTGCTGCAGTCCTACGCCACGCCCGTCGCCACGGACGTTCCGCCGGGGTTGCAGAACCTCAACGGCTGCCCGTTCCGCACCGACGACCTGCAGTGGATCTCGACCACGGGCATCACCACGCTCTCGGCGGGCCTCAAGCAGGCCGCCGTGCAGTCCGGCGCGCGGTTCCTGGACCTGGCGCGCGCGGGCGAGCACCACGAGGCGTGCAGCGGCGGGGCGAACCCGGCTTCGGAGTGGTTCACCCGCCTGACGCTGCACCTGAGCGATCTGGGTCAAGCGGACCGGGCGCAGCACGCGCTGCAGGAGTCGTTCCACCCCAACGCCGCGGGGCACGCCGCGATCGCCGACTGCCTCTCGGAGTTCCTCGCCGGGCGCGAAGGCAACGCCGCGTGCCTGTCCGGGCCCGACGGCAAGCTCCACGCCGTGCCCGAGGTCGCCGACCGCTGAGCGGCGGCGGCCCTAGAGGTCGAGCGCGGCCCGCAGTGCGACGTCGATCTGTTCCTGCACTTCCTGGTCGATCTCGGCGATGCGCTCGTCGAACCACGGCCGGTACAGGCGGGTCAGGTTGAGTGTGGAAACCCAGTACCGCGCGTCGATCGCGACGCCCAGGATGTCTTGCGGGTCGCGGTCGAGCAGTTCGGTGCCGAGCAGCCAGGGCCGCTCGGACTCGTTCACCCCGTCCGAGGACAGGAGCACCACGGTGCGTTCCCTGGCCGGTTCGGTCGGGGGGTGGTACGTCCAGACTTCACCCCTGCGCACGCATGTCCTTTTCCGCCGCCGTCCGTTCCACCTCGTCCGCCTCGGCCGCCGGCGCGGTCGGCGCCTGCTGCGGGGTGTAGCCCGTGCGCACCGCCTCCCGCCGGGCCGCCTTGGACAACCAGGACGAGACCGAGATCCCGTGCGCTTTCGCAGCTCGTTCGGCGAACTCGAGCGCACCACTGTCGAGAGAAAGGGTGACCTTACGTGTTGCCATACCTTTTATCGTACCAGCGGTCGGGCCTGGAGGCGCCACAGTGACGTCACCTCCCCGGCGCGGGCGGCGTGGAGGGGGTCCTCGCGGGCAGCCGCCTTCGGGTGGCGCGGTGTCGTGTCCATGCGGCCGACCACGCGCAGGCCCGCGGCGCCGACGAGGTCCAGGAGTTCGGCTCGGGTTCGGAGGCCGAGGCGCTCGGCCAGGTCCGAGAGGACGAGCCAGCCTTCCCCGCCGGGTTCGAGGTGCGCGGTCAGGGCGGTGAGAAAAGCCCGCAGCATGCGGCTGCCGGGATCGTAGACGCCTTGCTCCAGGTCGGACACCGGATGCGCGGGCAGCCACGGCGGGTTGCAGACCACGAGATCGGCTCGCCCGTCCGGATACAGGCCGGGTCCGCGCACATCGATCCGGGCGGTGCGGCCCAGCCGGGTGGTGTTGTCGCGGGCGCACGCGAGGGCACGCGGGTTGCGGTCGGTGGCCGTGACGCGGGCGATGCCGCGACGCGCCAGCACGGCGGCGAGGACCCCGGTGCCCGTGCCCAGGTCGAACGCGGTGCGCGTCAGCGCGGGCAGGGACGCCTGGGCCACGAGGTCGACGTACTCGCTCCGGGTCGGCGAGAACACCCCGTAGTGGGGATGGATGCGGGCGCCGAGAGCCGGGACCGGAACACCGCGCTCACGCCACTGGTGCGCACCCATCACACCGAGCAGCTCCTGCAGGGCGAGCACGCCAGGGCCGGTCGCAGGCCCATACGCCTGGCGGCAGGCCTCCCGGACGTCCGGCGCGCCGCGCACGTCGAGGCGGTACTCGCCGTCCACGGCGACGAGCACCTGCCCCAGAACCCGGGCACGGTCCCGGCGCGCCCGGCGGTGGGCGCGAAAGGCCTCGGCCGGGTCGTCGACGGGGTGCGGGGCTCGCCGGTCCAGCCGGCGGCCCATGGCCGCCAGCAGCCGGCGGGCTTGGGGGAAGGTCCCGCGCCACAGCAGGGCCGTGCCGGCGCGGGCGAGCCGGCAGGCGGTGGCGGCGGAGCAGTCGTCGTCGACGGCGGTGAGGCGCGGCGGGGTCGGGAACGGGGGCATCTCGGGCTCCTCGTGATCGGACGTGCGGGTACACGGCGAGCACTTCGGCGCACGAACGAGGGACCCCCGCACCAGGGCGGGGTTCGAGAAGCGGAGAAAGGTCCGGCTATCGCCTCGGCGCCGAAGTGCGCGAGGAGCGGTCGCCGACCACCATGCCGAGTGTCACGAGAAGCCTTTCCGCGAGCCGATCCGCGGGGCCGCAGCATGGCACTCGCGCGCGAGCGGCCGCCACCGGATTTCCGCGGCCGTCCGGACCAGCGGCGATGAACCCACCGCGGTGGTTCAGGCCGGACTGTTCCCTGCGGCCGCGAAAATGATCTTCGGCTCTCCCGCGGTCACCGGGGTTCTGGCGTCGGAGTCCGAAGGGTTCGTGCGGTGCACCGGCCGCACGGTGAGCTACGGATTTCCGCGGCCCGAGCCGGCCCAGGACAACCGGCACGACCGCGCCTCTGGGATCGGGCACGTCCCGCCCCGGGCCCGCGGCGGAAGGTGCCCGATCCGGTGTGGCGGTACTCGCCGAGTGAGGAGCGGGGCACGGGGCCGGCCATGCCGACGCCGCCGGAGGTGGTGCGGTTCGATCCCGGGCGGCACTTCGAAGAGCTGATCCGCGCGGAAGTCGACCGGTGGTGAGAGCACGTACCGAGGCGGGTGACGCGGCACGTGGTGTCGATGCCGGACGACCGGCCCGGGGTTCTCGGTCAGTGGGGTTCGGCCTGCTCGGCGGGCCGGGTCGGGCCGGACGATCGGCGACGATGGCGAGGTTGAGATCTCCGTGGTCGACCCCGGGGCCGCCATTACCTCGACTTCGGCTGCGATTCCGAGGCGACCCCGATGCCGAGGACGGCCGGATCCTCCACCGGCCCGGGGAAACGCACCCCCAACGGCTCCCGCGGGGGTGCGCTCGACGGTGGTGCAGCGCCCGGTGGTGGCGCTCCCGGCACGGGGAAGCACCACCACCGGGCGTCACAACGTCGGCGAACGCCCTTCGAACGGCGTCGACAGCACGACCGTGGTGCGGGTCGACACCTTGGCCGCCTCCCGGATCCGCCGCAGCAGGTCCTCGAGCCCGAGCGGCGAGGCGACCCGGACCAGCAGGATGTAGGACTCGTCGCCCGCGACCGAGTAGCAGGACTCGATCTCCGTGATGTGCTGGATGCGCTGCGGGTAGTCGTCGGGTGCGGCCGGGTCGTTGGGGGTCAGCGAGATCAGCGCGGTGAGCGGGAGGCCGATCTGCTCGCCGTCGAGGCGGGCGGTGTAGCCGAGGATCACGCCGCGCTGTTCCAGCCTGCGCACGCGCTGGTGCACGGCCGACACCGACAGCCCGACGCGTTCGGCGAGGTCGGTGAAGCTGCGCCGGCCGTCGGCGGCGAGCTCCTGCACGATCGCCTGGTCGAGCGGCTCGAGGGGGCCGCTCATGCTTCGAGCACGACGAGGTCGTGCGGCCGCGTGTTCACGGCCTCGACGCCGGTCTCGGTGACCACGACGATGTCCTCGATGCGGGCGCCCCAGCGGCCCGGCTGGTAGATGCCCGGCTCGACGCTGAACGCCATGCCCGGCTCCAGCGGCAGGGCGTTGCCCGCGATGATGTAGGGCTCCTCATGCACGTCGAGGCCGATGCCGTGGCCGGTGCGGTGGATGAAGAACTCGCCGAAGCCGGCGGCGTCGATCACGTCGCGCGCGGCGGCGTCGATGGACTCGGCCGTGGCGCCGGGGCGCACGGCGTCGACCGCGGCTTGCTGGGCCTGCTGCAGCACGGCGTAGGTCGAGGCGACGTCGGCGTCGCGTGGTTCGCCGACGGCGTAGGTGCGGGTGGAGTCGGAGTTGTAGCCCTCGGGCAGCGGGCCGCCGATGTCGACCACGACCACGTCGCCGCGCTCGATCACGCGGTCGGAGACGTCGTGGTGGGGGCTGGCGCCGTTGGGGCCGGAGCCGACGATCACGAAGTCGGCCATCGTGTGGCCCTCCTCGACGATGGCGGCGGCGATGTCGGCGCCCACCTCGGCCTCGGTGCGGCCGGCGCGCAGCCACTCGCCGACGCGGGCGTGCACGCGGTCGATCGCGGCACCCGCGGCGCGCAGCGCGGCGATTTCGGCGGCGTCCTTGCGCATCCGCAGCTCGCGCACGACGGGACCGGCCAGGGTCTGCTCGGCGTCACCGAGGGCGGCGCGCAGGGCGAGCACGTGCAGGGCCGGGGTGAAGTCGCTGACGGCGACGCGGCGGGCCTTGCCGAGCCGGTCGGCCACCAGCCGGTAGGCGTCGTCGCCGTCGACCCAGGTGAGGACCTCGATGCCGAGCTCGGCGGTGGGCACGTCGGCGTAGCCGGGGGCCTCGAGCTTGGGCACGACGAGCGCGGGCACGCCGTCGGCGGGCACCACGAGGGTGGTGAGGCGCTCGAACGACCCGCCCGCCTGGCCGAGCAGGTAGCGCAGGTCGGAGCCGGGGGCGATGAGCAGGGCGTCGGTGTCCGCGGCGGCGGCCGCCTTCGCTGCGCGGTCGAGGCGGGCGCGGAGCGCGGCGGCGTCCGGGGCGGGCGTGTGGAGGGATCGGCGCGACATGCGGCTGAGCCTAGTACCGGCGCGCGTGGCCACCCGTCACCCGGGCGGGGCCGGAGTTTCGAACAGCGGCGGCAACGCCGTGAGCATCAACGCGGACCAGACCACGTGGGTCAGCAGCGGCGCCTGAATGCCGCCGGTGGCCCGCCGTTGCAGCCCGAACAGCGTCCCCATCACGATCGACGCCAGCACCAGCGCCGGGTTGCGCGTGGCCACGGTGGACAGTGCGTACACCGCTGTGGAGGTCGCCACCGGCGCGCGCGGCAGGGCGCCCTGCAGGGCGCCGCGGAAGAAGACCTCCTCGGCGGCGCCGGTGATCAGCGTCGTCGCGTAGACGGCCGGCCCCGAGCCGCGGTCGGCGTAGGCGAGCACGCCCGCGATCGCCCGGGACAACGGCGGGATGCGGCGGGCCACCAGCGCGCAGCCGTAGAACACGCCGAACGCGCCGACGGCGACCGCCACCGGTCCGGCGACGGGATGGCGCGAGGTACCCCGCGGCGGTCGTCCTGCCGCCAGGCCGCCCGCGACCCACGTGGCGGCGACGGCGCCGGTGCGCCCGTGGAAGCGGGTCGAACCGGGAGGCGTCGACAGCGACCAGCCGAGCAGGCCGGTGCCGGCCGCGGTGACCAGCCCGAGCAGCGAGCGCCGCATCACGCCGCCCGCGCGCGTTCGGCCAGTGCCGCCAGGGCCGCGGAGTCGTAGTCCATGGGTTCGAACGGTACGACGTCGCGGATCGCGGGGTCGCGCACGACCACCTCGTTGGCCATGGAGTCGATGAGGGCGCGGCCGGTGGCCACGTCGACGTCGGTCACCAGCGCGAGCCAGTACGACGACAGCCGCGGCGAGAGCAGCGGCACGGGCACGATCAGCGGGCTGCGGCCTTCGATCCGGGCCAGCCGCCTCAGCATGTCCAGGTAGGCCAGCTGTTGGCTGCCGCCGATCTCGAACGTGCGGCCTTCCGCGGCCGGCGCGTCGAGCACACCCACGAGGTAGCGCACGACGTCGGCGATCGCGATCGGCTGGGCGCGGGTGGCGGCCCAGCGCGGGGTGATCATCGCGGGCAGGTGCTCGACGAGCTGGCGGGTGATCTCCCACGAGATACCGCCGTGGCCGATCACGATGCCGGCGCGCAGCACGGTCACGGGCACGCCGGTGCCGGCGAGCAGGTGCTCGACCTGGCGGCGGCTGCGCAGGTGGGCGGACAGGTCGTCGGAGTCGTCGCCGAGGCCGCCGAGGTAGACGATGCGGCCGGTCCCGGCGGTGCGCGCGGCGAGGGCGAACGCGCGGGCCGCGGCGGCGTCCCGGCGCTCGAAGTCACGCGCGTCCAGGGCGTGCACGAGGTAGTAGGCGGCGTCGACGCCGGTGAGGGCCGTTTCCAGGGAGCGGGTGTCCTCGACGTCGCCGTGCACGGCGGTCCCCGCGCCGCTGTAGACGGCCGGGTTGCGGGTCATCGCCCGCACGTCGTGGCCCGCTTCGGTCAGGGCCTCGGCGAGGCGGCTCCCGACGAACCCCGACGCCCCGGTGACCAGTACGCGCACGCCTCACTCCCCTTCTCCCCGTTTCCGGGAGGGGTACCCGGGACTCGGCGGTGGAAACCGGACGGCGCGTCAGGCGGGGTGCTGCGCGGGCGGACGTGGCAGGCTGGGCGCGTGACCGGACCACTCGCCCTCCTCGACTCCGCGAGCCTGTACTTCCGCTCGTACTACGCGCTGCCCGACTCGATGACCGCGCCCGACGGGACGCCGGTCAACGCCGTGCGCGGGTTCACCGACACGCTGGCGCGCATCCTCACCGACCGGCGCCCGTCGCGGCTGGTGGCGTGCCTGGACGCGGACTGGCGGCCGAAGTTCCGCACCGACCTGCTGCCCAGCTACAAGGCGCACCGCGTGGCCGTGCCGGGGCACGGTGAGGGTGAGGCCGACGTGGAGGAGGTACCCGACACGCTCACGCCGCAGGTGCCGGTGATCCTCGACGTGCTGGCCGCGTTCGGATTCGCCACGGCCGAGGCGGCGGGCTACGAGGCCGACGACGTGATCGGCGCGCTGGCCACGCACGAGCAGGACGCGCCGGTCGAGGTCATCACCGGCGACCGCGACCTGTTCCAGCTCGTGCGCGCCACGCCGACGCCGGCGTCGGTCGTGTACGTGGGCAAGGGCTGGGCGAAGGCCGAGGTGCTGGGTCAGGCCGAGATCGCCGAACGCTACGGCGTGCCGGCCGATCACGCGGGCCCCGCCTACGCCGACATGTCCGCGTTGCGGGGCGACCCGTCCGACGGGCTGCCCGGAGTGGCCGGGATCGGCGAGAAGACCGCGGCGAAGCTCATCACGCAGTTCGGGTCGCTGGAGGAGCTGATCGCGGCCTCGCAGTCGGGCGACTCGCGGCTGCCGCTGAAGACGCGGCTGCGCCTCAAGGACGCGGCCGACTACCTCGCCGTGGCCCCCACCGTGGTGCGGGTCGCCGTGGACGCGCCGGTGGTGCAGTCCGGGCCGGACGCGGTGCCGACGAGCCCCGCGGACCCGGACCGGGTCGCGGAGCTGGCCGAGCGGTGGAACCTGGGCCGCTCGGTCGAACGGCTGCTGGCGGCGCTGCCCAAGGCGTGAGCGCGGCTCAGAAGTACGTGCCGCACCACGGCCGCGTGCCGGTGGCGAACAGGGTGTCGGCGCGGCCGAGCGCCGCCGGGTTGACCACGGTGATCCGGCCGGCCTGCGCGAGGGTCGAGGGGCGCCACTCGCCGAGGTAGAGCATGGCGAGGGTGTCGGCGTCGAGGCGCAGGTCCACGGCGGCTTCGGTGCGCTCGGCTCCGTCGGGACCGACGCGGTAGCGGCCGCGGTTGGCCGGCAGCAGCCGATCGTCCACTTCGAACACGACGGGTCGGGCCGTACCGTAGGTGCGCCCGGCGAGTGCGCCGGCGACGTCGACCAGTCGCAGCCACAGGTCGTCTTCCACCTCGGTGGTGCGGGCGCGGCGCGGGTCGGTGAGCAGCACCGAGAGGGGTTCGTCGACCGGGCGGAAGCGGGAGCTCACGCTGGCGACGAGATCGATCGAGAGCAGGAACCGCCACAGCGCGGCAATGGCCTCCGGGTTCGCGCCGTGCAGGTCGCGGACCTCCAGCAGCACCCCGTGCTCGGGATCGGCGACGGTGGTCTGGTCCACGCTCTTGAACATCGCGAACGCGTCGTCCCGGCCGTCCGGTCCGGTGTGGACGGCCACGCGGAATCCGCCTTCCCGGCTCAGCCGGCGGTTGAGGGCGATGGGCCACCAGACGTCGGGGCGGGCGATCATGCCCGGCCGGTGCAGCCCGATCCGTTGGTACAGCGCGGGAAGCTGAGCACGGGCCTCGTCGGGGTCGAGCAGCCGGACGGCGCCGCCGGCTTCGGCGCCCTCGCGCAGCCGCGCGGGGTGGTCGACGCGGACGGTGGCGCCGGAGGTGGCGATGCCGTAGCCGAAGCGGCCGTAGATCACGGCTTCGCTGGCGTGCAGGCACGCCAGCGTGGTGCCGCGTTCGGCGAGGTCGTTGAGCTGCGCGCTCATCAGCGCGGTGACGACGCCGCGGCGGGTCCAGTCGGCGCGCACACCGACGCCGTCGACTGCCGTGGCGGGCAGGACCGCGCCGCCGGGGACGGCGATCGTGGTGGCGAAACCGCTGGTGATCCCGATCGGACGGTCGTCGGCGAACGCGGCGAACTTGCCGGGCGCGGCCCACGCATCGCCGATCTGCGCCCACGTCTCGTCCGAGGCCAGGGGGCTGTGCAGTGCTTGCCCGAGCAGGTCGAAGGTGGGCCGGCGCTCGTCGTCGGTGATCGGGCGTACCACGAAGTCGGTCATGCCGCGATCCAACCAAGCCCTCGGCCCGGATGCCACGCGTTTTCCTCCGGTGCGCTACTTCGGGGCGTCGACGCGGTAGTCGCCCGCGGTGCCGGTGACCGTGATGGGCACGTGTTTCTCCGCGCCCGCGATGTCCACCACGCACTGGAAGGTGGAGCCGTCGGTCACGGCCTGGCGGTCCGGGCAGCTGACCTCGCCGACGCCGTCGATCCGGTAGGTGTCGGCGAGGATCTTGGCGACGGCGGCGTCCATGGCTTTCGCGTCGAACACGCGCCCGGGCCCCGTGGCCGACGCCGGCGTCGCGCCCGAACTGCCCGCCGATGTCTCCGAAGGCGCGGTGGTGGACGGCGTGACCGTGACGGTCTTGACGGGCGCCGCCGGGTCGGGTTTGGTCGAACAGCCGGTGGCGAGCAGCATTCCGAGACCGCACAGACCCAGCACCAGCACGGCGCGCATTCCCGCTCCTGTCCCCGATGCCCGGTTCAGGGCCCTTGGTCAAGGTCAGAAGAAAGTACCGCACCACGACGCGCGGCGCGTGCCGAACAACGTGTCCACGTGCGACACCGCGGTGTCGTCGAGGACCTCGACGCGGCCGGTGTCGGCCAGAGCCGAGGCGCGCCACGCTCCGAAGTAGAGCATCGCGAGCGAGGCGACGTCGAGGCGCAGAGCGGGGGCGGCGTCGGTGCGCTCGGCGCCGTCGGGGCCGATGCGGTAGCGGCCGTCGTTGGCGGGCAGCAGCGAATCGGTCACTTCGAGGACCACCGGTTCACCCGGGCCGTAGGTGCGGGCGGCGAGTGCGGCAGGCGCGTCGATCACCCGCAGCCACGTCTCGTCCTCGACCGCTTTGACCTTCACCGCGCGCGGGTCGGCGAAGAGCAGTTCGACGGGTTCGTCGACGGGACGGGCGATCACGGAGATGTCGTCGACGAGGTCCACCGACAGCAGGAACCGCCACAGGCCCGCGAACGCGGCGGGATTGGTGTAGTGGAACTCGAAGACCGTGAGTTTCTGCCGGTCGCTCTCGCCGTGTTCGACGTGGTAGACGAGGTAGCCGTCGACGCCGTCCGGGCCGCGGTGCACGGCGGTCTCGACGGGGCTGTCCGAGCGGCGGGCCTGGTTTTCGTTCATGGGCCAGTAGTGCGCGGGCCGCGTGATCATGCCGGGCCGAGCGGTGCCGGTCGCGGCGTAGAGGTCGGGCCAGTGCAGCAGGGCCTGCTCGAGGCCGAACACGCTGATCTCGCCGCCGGCCGGCGCTTCCGGGCGCAGCCGCGCGTGGCGGCGGTCGACGACGAGGTTGCGGCTGAGGGTGGCGACGCCGTAGCCGTACCGGCCGTAGATCGCGCCCTCGGTGGCGTGCAGCGACGCCAGCACCACGCCGCGTTCGGCGAAGTCCTGCAGCTGCGCGGTCTGCAGGGCGCTGAGCACACCGCGGCGGGTGCGACCGGCGCGGACGCCGACCCCGGTCACCGCCGCGAGCGGCACGCGCGCGCCGCCGGGGAGGACGACCTCGTGGTCGGCGGCGCGCACGGTGCCGATCAGCTCAGGGTCGAACGCGGCGAACACGCGCGACTCCTGCAGAGCCTTGCTGATCCGTGCCCACTCCTCGTCGCTGCCGGCCTTGACGTGCAGCGCGCCCCGGAACAGGTTCCAGGCCGCGCGCTGCTCGTCGGCGGAGGACAGGAGTCGTACGGTGTGATCGCTCATGCCGCGATCATCCTGTGGCCCGCGGGGTGCGGGCCACCGAATTACCCGGCTTCACTTTTCAGGCTCGATCACCGCGCGGGTTACTGGGCCGCCGGCGGCGAGACCTCGTAGTTGCCGTCGCTGCCCTTGACCGTGATCGGGACCTGCTGCGGCTTGCCGTTGATGGTCGCGGTGCACTCGAACTTGGCGCCGTCCTCGACCTTCTGCTCGGCCGGGCAGGTGACGCCGGTGACGCCTTCGATCTTGTAGGTGTCGGTGAGCAGCTTCGCGACGTCGGTCTGCATCTGGGTGTTGTTGAAGACCTCGGTCTTGAAGAAGCCGGGGGCGACGAACCCGAGGATCGCGACCACGGCGACCACGACGATCAGCGCGCCGATGCCGATGAACAGGCCGCGCTTGGACTTCGGCTCTTCACCGGTGTCGCCGACGGTCTGGGTGACGGCGGTGGCCTGGCCGTAGTCGTACTGGTTGCCGGTGGGCTGGCCGTAGGGCTGCTGGGCCTGCGGGCCGGTCTGCGGCTGGCCGTACAGCGGCTGCTGCTGCGGGCCGCTCTGCGGGTAGCCGCCGGGCTGCTGCCCGTACTGCTGGGGCGGCTGCTGCCGGTTCGGGTCGTAGGGCTGGCCGTACTGCTGCGGGGGCGGCTGCTGGCCCCACTGCGGCTGCTGCGGCGACTGCGGGGGCTGCTGCTGGGGGTAGCCGCCGGGCTGCTGGCCGTACTGGGGCTGCTGCTGGGGCTGGACCCACTGCGTCGGCTGCGAGTCGTAGGGCTGCTGGGGCTGCTGGCCGTACTGCTGCGGGTTGTAGGGCTGCTGTTGCTGCTCCTGCGGCCCGCTCGGCGGGTAGGCGCCGCCCGGCTGTTGCCCGTATTGCGGCTGCTGCCCGTACTGGGGCTGCTGCTGCGGGTCGTTGCCGCCATACGGCGTGCTCATCGTTCGCCTCCGCCTTGATTGCCTGCGGCGGCGACCTCCTCGGGAGGGGTCGCTGCCCACGGTGTCGAGCGCGATCCAACCACAGGTCGAGGCCGAGCACACGCGTCCACGCGCACCCTGTCCGAGCGGTGACCTCGACCTGCCCGCGAACGCCCCGCGGCCAAGGCGCGCGCTTCAGGCAAAACAGTCACGCTCCACCGGCCGCGACGACACCGCGGCGCAGGGCGCGCACGGCTTCCGCGGCGGCGGCGCCGACCGGGTCGGCTTTGCCGAGGACGTCGCGGATCTGGTCGAGCAGGTCGATCACCTGGCGTGACCAGCGGACGAAGTCACCGGCGGACAGTTCCTGGCCGTTGGTCTCGGCGGCGGTGAGGACCTTCTCGAGCGATTCGCCGCGGGCCCACCGGTAGACCGGCCACGCGAAGCCGGCGTCGGGTTCGCGGGTGCGGTCGAGGTGGTGGCGGCGTTCGTCCTCGGTGAGGTCGACCCACAGCTTGGTGGTCTCTTCCCAGGCCTTGGGCACGGAACCGCCGGGCAGGCGCGGCTCCCCCGCCGTGTCACGGCGGGCCTCGAACACGAGCGTGGACACGACGGCCGCGAGCTCGGCGGCGCCGAGGCCTTCCCACACGCCGTGGCGGATGCATTCGGCCGCGAGCAGGTCGGACTCGCTGTAGAGGCGGGCGAGGCGGTGGCCGTGTTCGGTGACGCGGTCCTCGCCGGTGCCGGGACCGAGGTAGCCGCGTTCGCCGAGCAGCGCGAGGATCCGGTCGAACGCGCGGGCCAGCGAGTGGGTGGTGGCGGCGACCTTGCGTTCGAGCTGCTCGGTCTCGGCCTGCAGGCGCTGGTAGCGCTCGACCCAGCGCAGGTTGGCCTCGCGTTCGGCCAGGCCGTGGCAGGGGTGGGCGCGCAGGGCGCGCCGCAGGGCGTTGAGCTCCGCGTCGTTTCCCTGGCTCGTGCGGCGCCGCTGGCGCCCGGGCAGGGCGATGCCGGAGTCGCGCAGTGCCGAGGCGATGTCGCGGCGGGTCTTGGGCGAGCGCAGCTCGAGGTGCTTGGGCAGGCGGATGCGGCCGAGCGGCTCGACCGGGGCCGGGAAGTCGGCGACCGACAGGGGCCCGGACCAGCGGTCTTCGGTGACGACCACGGGCCGCGGCTCGCGGATCGGGTCCAGGCCCGGGTCGACGACCACGGCCAGGCCCGCCCGGCGCCCGGCGGGCACGGCGATGACGTCGCCCTTGCGCAGCTTCTCCAGCGACTCGGCGGTGCCGGCGCGGCGGCTGGCGGTGTTCTGCCGGGAGAGCGTCTTCTCGCGGGCCGAGATCTTGGCGCGCAGCTCGACGTACTCGAGCATCTCGTCGAACTCGCCGGTGACCGCGCGGGCGTAGCCGGAGAGGGCTTCCTTGTTGCGGTCGATGCGCCGGGAGGTGCCGACCACGGACCGGTCGGCCTGGAACTGGGCGAACGACTGTTCCAGCAGCTCACGGGCGGAGTCGGCGCCGACCTGGGCGACGAGGTTCACGGCCATGTTGTAGCCGGGCCGGAACGACGAGCGCAGCGGGTACGTGCGGGTGGAGGCGAGGCCGGCGACCTGTTTCGGGTCGACGCCGGGCTGCCACGCGACCACGGCGTGGCCCTCGACGTCGATGCCGCGGCGCCCGGCACGGCCGGTGAGCTGCGTGTACTCGCCGGGGGTGAGGTCGACGTGGGCTTCGCCGTTGTACTTGACCAGCCGTTCCAGCACCACGGTGCGGGCGGGCATGTTGATGCCCAGCGCGAGGGTCTCGGTGGCGAACACGACCTTGACCAGGCCGCGGAGGAACAGCTCCTCGACGGTCTCCTTGAACGCGGGCAGCAGGCCCGCGTGGTGGCCCGCGAAGCCGCGTTCCAGCGCTTCACGCCACTCCCAGTAGCCGAGGACGCTCAGGTCGCCCTCGGGCAGGTCGGCGGTGCGCTCGGCGACGATGCGGCGGATCTCCTCGACCTGCTCGGGTCCGTTGAGCCGCAGGCCGGAGCGCACGCACTGCGCGACGGCGGCGTCACAGCCGGCGCGGGAGAAGATGAACACGATCGCGGGCAGCAGCCCCGCCGCGTCGAGCCGCTCGACGACGTCGACGCGCGAAGGCGGGCGGAACCGCTGTGGGCGGGGCGCGCCGCGGCGGCCGCCGCGGTTGCCGCGCATCGAGGCGGGGGCGAAGCGGCCGAGCTCTTCGGCGCGGCGCAGCAGGCCGGGGTTGATGCTCAGCTCGGCGTTCGGGTCGGCTTCGTCCTGGCCGGCGAACAGGTCCATCAGCCGGTTGCCGACGAGCATGTGCTGCCACAGCGGCACGGGCCGGTGCTCGTCGACCACGACGGTGGTGTCGCCGCGGACCTCGACGAGCCATTCGCCGAACTCCTCGGCGTTGCTCACCGTGGCCGAGAGCCCGACGACGCGGACGTGGTCGGGCAGGTGGAGGATCACTTCCTCCCACACCGCGCCGCGGAAGCGGTCGGCGAGGTAGTGGACCTCGTCCATCACGACGTAGCCGAGCTCGGGGATGGCGGAGCTGCCGGCGTAGAGCATGTTGCGCAGCACCTCGGTGGTCATGACGACCACCTGCGCGTTGCCGTTGATGGAGGTGTCGCCGGTGAGCAGGCCGACGGCGTCGCTGCCGTAGCGGGCGACGAGATCGGCGTACTTCTGGTTGGACAGCGCCTTGATGGGCGTGGTGTAGAAGCATTTGCGGCCTTCGGCGAGCGCCAGGTGCACGGCGAACTCGCCGACCACGGTCTTGCCGGCGCCGGTGGGCGCGCACACGAGCACGCCGTGGCCGTCTTCGAGAGCCTCACAGCCGCGGACCTGGAAGTCGTCGAACTCGAACGACACCTCGCCGGCGAAACGCGTCAGCTGGGGGTACTTGCCGCGGCGGCGTGAGACCGCATAGGCCTCGGCCGGGGAAGGTGAAGGGCTAGTGGCCACCCCGTCAGGGTTCCACACGGCACCGACAGTCCGCACGCGGCGTGCCGCGCGGTGTGTGGCCAGGTGGTTACGGGGCGACGACGGTGAGCGCGCCGGGCACGCAGGTGGCGGTGACGGGGGTCCGGCCCTGGGATTCGCCGTCGGCGTAGGCGGGCCAGCCGGGGCCGGCGGCGGTTTCGACCGTCAGTTTCCGGGTGCGCAGGGTGCGGACGGCGGGGTGGTCGACGTGGGCGCCGGTGCGCAGGCCGGGCAGCAGGCGCAGCAGCTGCAGGCGGCCGGCGGCGCCGATCACGGTGACGTCGAACAGTCCGTCGTCCGGGGTGGCCTGGGGGCAGATGGGGACGCCGCCGCCGTAGTACGGCGTGTTGCCGACGGCGACGAGGGTGGCGTCGAGCTCGAGGGTGGTGTCGTCGGTGTGGAGGGTGACGGGGCGGGGGCGGAAGGCGGCGAGCTCGGCGAGGATCGCGACGTCGTAGCGGCGGGGTCCGGAGGGCCAGCGGAGGCGGTTGGCGCGGGCGTTGACGGCGGCGTCGAAGCCGGAGCACAGGACGGTGGCGAACCAGGAGCCGCCCGCCGCACCCCCGTCGAGCCGGCCGAGGTCGAGCCGGCGGCGGGTGCCGGCGCGCAGGGCTTCGGCGAGGGTGTCGGTGGCGGCGAGGGCGTCGGGTGGGGTGCCGAGGGCGCGGACGAAGTCGTTGCCGGTGCCGGACGGGACGAGGCCGAGGGCGACGTCGTGTTCGGCGCAGAACTGCACGCCTTGGTGAGCGGCGCCGTCACCGCCGAGGACGATGAGCACGTCGAGGCCCTCGGCGTGGGCGGAGCGCATGAGGGCGCGGGACTCGTCGACGCTGGTGGCGACGAGGACGTCGAGCCGGTCCACGGCCGGGCGCAGGCGGGCCGCCACGGTGTCCGCGATGCGGGCGGCGGCTCCGTGGCCGGAGGCCGGGTGGACGGCGAGTGCCGCGTTGAGCCCCATCCGGTGGGTCAGGTGATGTCGTCGGTCGAGCGGCTGCGCGGCGAGGTCGCGGGCTCGTCTTCCTCGACGGTGCTCGGCGTGTAGTCGAACGGCGCGGCTTCGTCGTCGGCCAGCTTGTCCCAGCCCTCGTCCTGGCGGACCTTGTCGCGTTTGCGGTCGTGGAAGCGCGCGATCTGGATGGCGATCTCGAACAGCACGGTGAGCGCGGCGGCGAGGCCGAGCATGGAGAACGGGTCGGAGCCCGGGGTGGCGAAGGCGGCGAACACGAACAGCGCGAACAGGATGCCGCGGCGCCAGCGCTTGAGCTGCTGGTACTTGACGACGCCGACGAGGTTGAGCATCACCACGATGAGCGGGAGCTCGAAACTGACGCCGAAGATGACCAGCAGCGACAGGATGAACGAGATGTACTTGTCCGCCGTGAGGGCGGTGATGAACTGGTCCTGGCCGAGGCCGGCGAGCAGGGCCAGCGCGTGGGGCACGAGCAGGTAGGCCAGCACCGCGCCCGCGGCGAACAGCACCGAGGCGAACCCCACGAAGGTGAGCGCGTACTTGCGTTCCTTGGAGTACAGGCCCGGGGCGATGAACGCCCAGAACTGGTAGAGCCAGAACGGCGAGAGGACCACGGCACCGGCGGCGACGCCGACCTTGAGCCGGACCATGAAGACCTCGAACGGCTGTGTCGCCAGCAGGCGGCACGTGCCCTGGTCGCCGCCGAACCGCTGGGAGGCTGGGATGGCGCAGTAGGGGCCGTTCATGATGTTGCCGAGCGACGGGATCGGGCCGAGGTGCTGTTCGAACCAGATCCAGCCGAAGATGCCGCCGATGACGATGAACAGAAGGGCGAACCCGAGCCGGCGCCGGAACTCGTAGACGTGCTCGATGAGCGTCATCGTGCCGTCGGGGTTTTTCCGGCGACTGCGGCGGCCTCGCGTGTTGCGGCTCGCGCCTGTGCCGTTGGCGGCTTCCGCCACTGGTCGTTCCGTTCTCGTCGTAGCCCACCGGAGCGCGCTGGGAGTTCAGCGCGCTCCGTGGACCGGGGACCGGGTGGTGTGGTCGGGCCTCAGCTGGCGTTCTTCTGCGGCTGCTCGGCGGCGGCCTGCTGCTTCTTCAGCTCGTCGAGCTGGCGCTGGAGGTCGGCGACCTGCTGGTCCTGGGCCGGGGCGGTGGCCTGCGGCAGCTGCCGGGTCTCGACCTGCTCGGCCTCGTCCTTGTGCTCGCCGGTGAGGTCCTTGGTCTCGGCCTTGAAGATCTTCATGGACTTGCCGATGGAGCGGGCGGCGTCCGGAAGCCTCTTGGCCCCGAACAGCAGAACCACGACGAGCACCAGGATGATGATGTGCCACGGCTGCAGCGCGTTCATGGCGGTGGCCTCCTTGTTTCTTTAGTCGTTGCCGATGTTACTGGTTTCCGGTGCGTCGCGGCGCTGCGCCACGGCCACGCGAAGTGCTGCGGACCGGGCGCGGAGGAGTCCGGTCCGGTCCTGGGTGTTCGTAGCCACCATGCTCACGGTGCGGCGGAACTGGCGCAAGACTCTGATCGTCCGTACTGACAACAGGATCAGGACGAGCAGGCCCGCCGCGAGCACTACGTAAGTGGGCAGGTACGACACGTGGGTTACCTTAACGGCCGTAGGTTGACGGTAGGTGACGGGATCGGGCCACCGCGTCGGCCGCTCGCCGTCGAACCGCATCAGCCAGTGTGACGGGGCTCTCCACCTGCGCGTCTCCGGCCAGACCGAGGACCAAACGGACCATCCAGGACTCGTCCGCATAGCGCATCCGGATTCTCAGGCGGCCTCCGTCGAGCTCCGCGAGCTCTTCACACGGGTAGTACTCCGCGACCCAGCGCGCGTCAGGGTCGAGCACGAGCTCGGCCTCGCACTGGTCGGGCCGCGCGGAGAACACGCCGTCGGACAGGTCGGTGGGCCGCGCGTGGGCCGGGGGCGAAGCGGGTTCGTCGAGCACGGTCAGCTCGTCGATGCGGTCGAGCCGGAACAGCCGCACGTCCTCGACGCGGCGGCACCAGGCTTCGAGGTAGCCGACGGCCTGCACGATGAGCAGCCGCATCGGGTCCACGGTGCGTTCGGTCATCTGGTCCTTGGACGCGGTGTAGTAGCGCATCCGCAGAGCCCGGCCGGCCTGCAGCGCCGCCGCGACCTCCTCGCGCGTCTTCGCGGCGCGCTTGCCCTCGCGCACGCCGCCGCCGACCACGACGCCGGCCGGCTGTGCCTGGCCCGCGGCATCCTCGATCTTGGCGATGGAGCGGCGCACGGCGTCGCCGTCGACCACCCCGGGGGTGTCGGCGAGCGCGCGCAGGGCCACGAGCAGAGCGGTGGCCTCGCCGCCGGTGAGGCGAAGGGGGCGGCTCATGCCGGCGTCGTGGGTGACGACGATGGTGTCGCCTTCGAAGGACAGGTCGATCAGGTCGCCCGGGCCGTAGCCGGGCAGGCCGCACATCCACAGCAGTTCGAGGTCTTTGCGCAGCTGGCGCGGCGTGACGTCGAAGTCGTGGGCGGCCTCGTCGACGCGCACGCCCGGGCGCGCGAGCAGATAGGGCACGAGCGCGAGCAGGCGCGGCATGCGTTCGGTGGAGCCGCTCATCGGCCGCTCCCCTGCTCGGCGCGGGCGAGGACGGCTTCGAGGCGGTGCTGCACGGATTTGGCGAGCACGTCGGGTTCGAGGACGAGCACGTCGGGTCCCTGGGCGGCGATCCAGTCGGCGGCCGACTCGGGGAAGTAGAGGCCGATCTCGATGAGGTCGCCGTCGGTGCCGTCGATCGTCTCGCGGCCCACGACCTCGCCGCGGCGGCGCACCCCCGCGGCGCGCCCGTCCGCGACCCACAGGCGGGCGGTGGTGACGGGGCTGGATTCCTCACCGCCGCCGGTGACGGACACGAGCTGGAGCAGGTTCACGCCCTCGGGCCGGGTCACCGCGCCCGGTTCGCCGATCGGGGTCACTTTGCCCGTGACGCGGGAGAGCCGGAAGCAGCGGGTGGCGCCGCGGTCGCGGTCGTGCCCGACGACGTACCAGCGGGCGCGCCAGGACACGACGCCCCACGGTTCGAGCTCGCGCATGCGGCGTTCCGGGGAGCCGCTGCGGCGGTACTCGAAGCGCACGGCCTGGCCGCTCTGCACGGCGGCGAGCAGCGGCCCGAACGCCGGTTCGGCGCGCACGCGGGGTTCGATCACGGTGGGTGCCTGGTCGTCGACCTCGACGCCTGCGGCGCGCAGCTTCACGAGCGCGCCCTGGGCCTGCCCGGTCAGCTCGGGCGAGTCCCACAGGCGCACGGCGAGGCCGACCGCGGCCGCTTCGTCGGGGGCCAGGTCGATTTCGCCGAGCTCGTAGTCACGGCGGGCGATGCGGTAGCCCTCGACGGGGTCGAAGGCGGAGTTGCGGCCGGTCTCCAGGGGGATGCCGAGCTCCCGCAGCTCCGTTTTGTCGCGTTCGAACGTGCGGAAGAACGCCTCGTCACTGGCCGCATCGGCGTACCCGGGCACGATTCCGCGGATCCGCTCGGCGGTGAGGTACTGCCGGGTGGACAGCAGGGCGAGCACGAGGTTGACCAGCCGTTCGGCGCGTGCGGTGGACACCCGTACAACCCTAGCTCTCCTCGTCCTCCCCGATCGTGAGGTTCCCCGAACGCGTCGCGGCCCTAGCCTGTAACCATGGCTGAACGTGTACTGCTGGTGACCGGAGCGTCGCGAGGGATCGGGGCGGCGACGGCCAGGCGCGCTGTCGCGGCGGGGTTCCGGGTGGCGCTGGTGGCCCGGAAAACCGAGGCCGTGGCCCCGCTCGTGGCCGAATTCGGCGAGGAGAACGCGCTGGCGCTGGCCGCCGACGTCACCGACTGGCCGGGTGTGTCCGGCGCGGTCGAGGCGACGCTGGCGCGGTTCGGGCGGCTGGACGCGGCTTTCGCGAATGCCGGGATCGGCATGGGCGTGTCGTTCTTCGGCGACGGCGGCGCGGAGCCCGAGCAGTGGCGGGAACTGGTGCTGACGAACGTCTACGGCGCCGCGCTCACGGCGCGTGCCGTGCTGCCGGCGTTGGCGGACACGAGCGGTCATCTCGTGCTGACGGGTTCGGTCGCCGGGCGATACCCGCGCAAGGGGAGCCTGTACTCGGCGACGAAGTGGGCGGTGAGCGGGCTGGCGGCGGGACTCCGGGAGGAGGCCGTGGGCACGGGGGTGCGGGTGACGCTGGTACAGCCCGGCATCACCGACACCGACATCCTGACCGACGAGCAGCGCCGCAAGCCCAAGCTCGCAGCCGACGACGTCGCCCGCGCGGTGCTCTACGCGCTGGAGCAGCCGCCGACGGTCGACGTCAACGAGATCATGGTCCGCCCGACCGGGCAGGTGCTCTAGCGCGCCAACTGGGCGACGCGGCCGCCGGTGCCGCCGGCCCAGCAGGCGCCGAGGGCGGTGCAGTCGACGGTGTCGAAGCTGTCGGTGTCGAACCGGGTCCAGTGGTGGCCGCCGTCGGGGCTGAGGTCGCTGCCGCCGGGGCCCACGGCGAGCACGGTGCCGCCGAGCCACGCCAGGCCGGAGCGGTAGCCCGCGGGGTACTGCCCCGGCGTGCGCCAGGTGCGGCCGCGGTCGCCGCTGAGCGCGACGGCCGGGCCGGGCGCGGTGGGGTTGGCGAAGTCGCCGCCGATCGCGACGCCCTGCCACGGTGTGCGGAACGCGAGCGCGAACACCCCGGCGGAGGCGCTGCTGGGCAGCGGGGTGTCGGCGACGGTCCAGTGGTAACCGGCGTCGCCGGTGTGCAGCACGCGGGCGCGGGCGCCGCCGCCCATCGCGAGCCACGCGTCGAACGGCCCCGAGGTGGCCACGCACTGGCCGCTCGCCGCGAAGCCCGCTTCGCCGGGCAGCGCGGGCGGGAACGCGCTGTCGGGGATCTGCCGCCAGGTGCGGCCGCCGTCCGCCGTGGCCTGCACGCGGAACTTCCCGTCGACGGGGTCGCTCATCGCGAGGCCACGCCAGGGGTCGAAGAAGGCGAGGCAGTCGTAGAACGCCTTCGGGTCGGGGTTGGCGAACGTCTGGCGCCAGTGCCGGCCGGCGTCGTCGGTGCGGTAGACGCGCGAGTCCTCGCCGGGGCCGATGGAGAGCACCACGGCGTGGTCGGCGTCGAACGCCTCGATATCGCGGAACTCCAGCGCCTCCGTGCCGGGCGGCCCGACGGGGCTCCAGGTGCGGCCGCCGTCGGTGGTGCGCAGCACGGTCCCCTGCGTGCCACTGACCCACGCCACGCGCCCGCTGACGGCCGAAAGCCCCCGGAACTGCGCCGTGACCCCGGTGGGCGTCAGCCGCCACGACGGGACCCGCTGAGCCGCGCTCGCCACCCCGCCGGCGACCAGCGGCAGCACCGCGCCCAGCAGCACCAGCAACGCCCGCACGACCCGCATGCGGCCGATCTTGCCGCACCCGGGTGGCGACTTTCGTCGGGAACGCCGGAGGGGCCGCCCACTTCGGGACGGCCCCTCCGGCAACACGTCTTACAGCGAGCTGATCAGGCGCTCGACCCGTTCGTCCACCGAACGGAACGGGTCCTTGCACAGCACGGTGCGCTGGGCCTGGTCGTTGAGCTTGAGGTGGACCCAGTCGACGGTGAAGTCGCGGCCCGCGGCCTGGGCGGCGGCGATGAAGTCGCCACGCAGCTTGGCGCGGGTGGTCTGGGGCGGGGTGTCCTTGGCGGCTTCGATCTCGCCGTCGTCGGTGACGCGCTTGACCAGGCCCTTGCGCTGCAGCAGGTCGAAGATGCCCCGGCCGCGGCGGATGTCGTGGTAGGCGAGGTCGAGCTGGGCGATGCGGGGGCTGGACAGGTCCAGGTCGTGCTTCGCGCGATAGCGCTCGACCAGGCGGTGCTTGATGGCCCAGTCGATCTCGGTGTCGATCTTCGCGAAGTCCTGCTGCTCGACAGCCTCCAGCGCGCGGCCCCACAGCTCGACCACGCGCTCGTTGGCGGGGGTGGAGCCGTTTTCCTTGAGGTGCTGCACGGCGCGGGCGTGGTACTCGCGCTGGATGTCGAGCGCCGAGGCCTCCCGGCCGCCGGCGAGGCGGACCTGGCGGCGGCCGGTGAGGTCGTGGCTGATCTCGCGGATGGCGCGGATGGGGTTGTCGAGGGTGAAGTCGCGGAACTGCACGCCGGCCTCGATCATCTCGAGCACCAGGTTCGCCGACCCGATCTTGAGCATCGTGGTGGGCTCGGCCATGTTCGAGTCGCCCACGATCACGTGCAGGCGCCGGTAGCGCTCGGCGTCCGCGTGGGGCTCGTCGCGGGTGTTGATGATGGGCCGCGAACGCGTGGTGGCGCTGGAGACGCCCTCCCAGATGTGCTCCGCGCGCTGCGAGAGGCAGTACACGGCGCCGCGCGGGGTCTGCAGGACCTTGCCCGCGCCGCAGATGAGCTGGCGGGTGACGAGGAAGGGCAGCAGCACGTCCGCGATCCGGGAGAACTCGCCGGCACGCGTCACGAGGTAGTTCTCGTGGCAGCCGTAGGAGTTGCCCGCGGAGTCGGTGTTGTTCTTGAACAGGAAGATGTCGCCGCCGATGCCCTCGTCGGCCAGCCGGCGCTCGGCGTCGACCAGCAGGTCCTCGAGGATCCGCTCACCGGCCTTGTCGTGCGTGACGAGCTGCGTGAGGTCGTCGCACTCGGCCGTCGCGTACTCGGGGTGCGAGCCCACGTCGAGGTAGAGCCGGGAGCCGTTGGAGAGGAAGACGTTCGACGAGCGTCCCCAGGACACGACCCGCCGGAAGAGATACCGCGCGACCTCGTCGGGCGAGAGCCTGCGCTGACCGTGGAAGGTGCACGTGACCCCGAACTCGGTCTCGATGCCAAAGATCCGCCGCTGCATCCCACCAGAGTAGGCGCTGCACCCCCTTGAGCGGTGCGCCGTTCGGGCGGCGACACGCGGTCGGTACGTTGCGTGAGGTGAGAAACCGCGCGGATCCGGCGACGGAGCGGCGCGGCCCACGCCGGACGGAGAAGAGGTCAGCGACGGTGTTGTACCAGCTCAGCCGCCCGTTCCGGAAGGTCGGACGCACCGATCGGGCCCTGATCGGCCGCAGTGCGGCCCTCCCGAGGACCGGCGCCGACGATGTTCTCGGCTGGCTTTCGAAATCCGCCAACAAATCGCGCCTTTGGTGGATCGTGGCCGCCGCGCTGGCCGCCCGCAAGGGTCCGACACGCCGGGGAGCGCTGCGCGGGATCGTCGCGATCGCCGGGGCGAGCGCGGCCGCGAACCTGCTCGGCAAGCCGCTGTTCCCCCGCCGGCGCCCGGCCGAGGACGAGGTGCCCGAGCACCGGCGGCTGCGCAAGCGGCCCACCTCGTCCTCGTTCCCTTCAGGCCACGCGGCCTCGGCCGCCGCGTTCGCCACGGCCGTGGCGATGGAGTCACCGAAGGCCGGGCTCGCCGTCGCGCCGCTGGCGGGCGCCGTGGCGTACTCGCGGGTCCACACCGGCGTGCACTGGCCCAGCGATGTCGGCGCCGGCATCGTGATCGGCATCGGCGCCGCCGCGCTGACCCGGCACTGGTGGCCCCTGCACCCCGACGTGCCCGCCCGCACCGCGCACACGGCCGAAGCGCCGGAAATGCGCGACGGCGAGGACATGCTGGCCCTGGTCAACCCGCACTCCGGCGTCGACGGCCAGGACCCGACCGAGGACGTCCGCTACGCCTGGCCCAAGGCCACGCTCCTCTACCCCGACCCCGACCAGGACCTGCGCGAACAGCTCGGCGCCGAGATCGACGCCCGCGGCGGCTCCGTGCGCGCGCTGGGCGTGGCGGGTGGCGACGGAACAGTCGCCGCCGTCGCGTCCGTGGCCGCCGAACGCGGCCTGCCGCTCGCCCTCATCCCGGCGGGCACGCTCAACCACTTCGCGCGGGACGTCGGCGTGCGGTCGATGCCCGACGCCGACGCGGCCACCGAGGCCGGCAACGCCGTCGGCATCGACCTGGGCGAGGTCGAGGTCCGCGGCGCGGGCGAGCCGGAGCACCGCTGGTTCGTGAACACCGCGAGCCTCGGCGGCTACCCCGAGATGGTTCGGCTGCGCGAGAAACTGCAGCAGAAGCACCCGAAATGGCCCTCGGCCGCCCTCGCGCTCGCCCGCGTGCTGCGCCGCGCCAAACCGCTGCCGATCCTGCTCAACGGCGAACCCACCGACGTCTGGCTGATCTTCGTCGGCAACGGCACCTACTCCCCCAAGGGCTTCGCCCCCTCGCGGCGCCCGGCGCTGGACACCGGCCTGCTCGACGTGCGCTACCTGCGCGCCGACCTGCCCTACTCCCGCGCCCGCTTCCTGCTCGCGATGGTGACCAACAGCCTCAACGCCAGCCACGTCTACCAGCAGCTGGACCTGCCGGAGCTGCGCGTGAAACTGCTCGGCGGCAACCGCCGCGTGGCCACCGACGGCGAGGTCGGGCCGCTCGGCAACGAGTTCACCTTCCGTGCCCGCCCCAGCGCCCTGACGATCTACCGCAACCCCGACAACCGGGCTTGACCTGGGCTTTACCCGCTCACAGCGAATCCACAGCGTCCCGTCCCTAGCGTGATCACGTCAGATGCGGGCGACCCTGCCTGCGTCCGTTTCACGGCAGGGACCCCTTCGTGCGTTTTTCCTCATGCGGTGCCACGCGCCCGACCACACCGGCGGTGCGGCCGTGATGCCGCAGGCCGCCGTCGACCCGGTGCTGCCGCCCGACATCACGGCCCAAGCACGGGACCTCGGCCCGCTCGAGTCCCCGGCGATCTGGCTGACCGCCGCCGGCGCGGCCGTCGCCGTACTCGCCGTGACCATCGCGCTCGGGCACCACCGGCGCGCCCGCCGCTGGGGAACCGGCGGCGCGGTGGTGCTCTTCCTCCTCGCCGCCGTGACCGCCGTGAACAGCTACGTCGGCTACGTCCGCACCCCCGACGACCTCGGCCGGCTCTTCGAACGCGGCTCCGGCGCGGCCGACGCCGTGGGCATGCTGCTCGACGACGGCGCCGACGAACCCGACGCACCGGCCGACCCCGCCGCCACCGCGCAGCACCATCCCGCGGTGACGAGCAGCGCACAACGGGTCGACGTGCTCAGCCTGCCCGACCCCGCCGACGCCGTGCCCTCGGGCGAGAACTACGTGATCCTCCCGCCCGGCTACGACGACCCGGCCAACGCGGGCCACCGCTACCCCGTCGTCTACCTGATCCACGGCTACCCCTATGGCGGCCCGCGCGACTGGCTCACCTCCGGCGCAGCACCCGACGCCCTGCGCAACCTCGAAGCCGACCACGTGATCGCCCCCATGATCGTGGTCAGCGTCGACCTCACCGCCGGTGCACCCAGCAAGGACTGGGAAGGCCTCGACGTGCCCGGCGGGCCGCAACTGGAGACCTACCTCGCGAAAACCGTCGTCGCCGGCGTCGACCACCACTACCGGACCCTCGCCGACCGCCGCCACCGCGCGCTCGGCGGCATGTCCGGCGGCGGGTTCGCCGCGCTCAACACCGGCCTGCACCACCTCGACGAGTTCGCCACCCTCGTCATCGCCCTGCCCTACGACGACCTCAACGACTCCATCGGCGTCCTCGACGGCCACCTCTCCACCATCGCCGCGAACACGCCACGCCACTACCTGCCGACGATGACGTTCACCGCACCGATCTCCGTGCTCCTCGCAGCCGGCACCGGCGCCCCCACCGACGTCGCCACGGCCCACCGCATCGCCGACGCACTGCACCACCGCGGCCAGGAAGCCGTCGTCCACACCGAACACGGCTTCAACCACACCTGGCACACCGCCCGCGCGACCCTGCCCTACCTCCTGGCCTTCGCCGATCAGAACTTCCACAGCCCCACGCCGACATCCTGAACACCGGCCCCGAAACGCCGGGTGGGCCGCCCGGAAACCCGGACGGCCCACCCGCACAACCACGTCACTCCTTGGCGGAGCCACCGTCCGAGTCACCCTCGGCCGGCTTCTCCGCCTCGTCCTTCGCCGGCGGCTCGGGCAGCAACGCGTCCAGCGCCGCCCCCGTCAACCGGCGGAACGCCCGCCGCGGCCGCGCCCGGTCCAGCACCGCGACCTCGAGCTTGATCTGGTCCGGCTCGGCGGCCGCACCGTTGTTGCCGTTCGACGACGACACAGTCGCCCGCAGGCCCTCGATCGCCGTCGCCAGCGCCGTCGCCAGATCGTGCTCCGGGTCGACGGTGTCCTTCAGCTTCGCGCTGATCGGCTCGGTCTGCCCACCCATCACCACAAACGGCGACTCGTCGAAAATCGACCCGTCGTAAGTCAGCCGGTACAGCTGGTCCTCCGACTGGTTCGACCCGACCTCGGCGACACACACCTCCACCTCGAACGGCTTCAGCTGCTCGGTGAAGATGCTGCCCAACGTCGCGGCATACGCGTTCGCCAGCGCCCGGGCACTCACATCACGCCGGTCGTACTGGTAGCCCTTCAGATCCGCGTGCCGGATCCCCGCCACCCGCAGGTTCTCGAACTCCGAGTACCGGCCCACCGCGGCGAACCCGATCCGGTCGTAGATCTCCGACACCTTGTGCAACGTCGCCGACGGGTTCTCCGCCACGAACAGCACCCCACCGGAGTACTTCAGCACCACCACGCTCCGGCCGCGCGCGATGCCCTTGCGCGCCAGCTCGGAACGCTCCCGCATCAGCTGCTCGGGAGAGGCATACAACGGCATCGTCACGGTGTCGGCTCCACGTTCTCCGGTGTACCGGCGGTCGAAGGTTCAGCGTTCGGAAAAGTCACCGGCGATCAGCTCGGCCGGTGGTGCGTGCGCTCGGCGCGGCCGGCCACCACGGCCTCCGCCACCGCCGCCGTCTGCTCGGACGGCAGCTGCACCGCACCGGTCTCGGCGGTGATCGTCACGACGCTCGGGAAAATGCGCCGCACCAGGTCCGGCCCACCACTCGCGGTGTCGTCGTCCGCCGCGTCGTACAACGCCTCCACGGCCGCCCGCACCGCGGCGTCGACATCCGCGTCCGGGTCGTACAGCTTCTTCAGCGCCGACTTCGCGAACAGCGAACCCGACCCGACACCCGCATACCCGGCGTTCTCCTCGTAACGCCCACCGGCGGCGTCGTACGAGATGATCCGGCCGGCGCGCTTCGCGTCCTCGGCCTCCAGGTCGTAGCCCACGAACAGCGGCACCACGGCCAGGCCCGCCATCGCCATGTCCAGGTTGGCCTTCACCATCCCGGCCAGCTTGTTCGTCTTGCCGTCCAGCGACAGCGACACACCCTCGATCTTCTCGTAGTGCGCCAGCTCCACCGCGTACAACCGGACCATCTCCACGGCCAGACCCGCGGTACCCGCGATCCCCACCGCCGAGTACTCGTCCGTGACGTGCACCTTCTCGATGTCCCGGCTCGCGATCAGGTTCCCCGACGTCGCCCGCCGGTCACCCGCGATCAGCACACCCCCGGCGAACGTCAGCGCCACGATCGTCGTCCCGTGCGGCACCGCCAGCTCACCCGCCCCCGACGACGGCACCCGCCGCGCCGGCAACAGCTCGGGCGCCTGCGCCCGCACGAAATCCGCGAACGACGACGAAGCCGGCGAGAAGTACGAAGCAGGCAGGCCGGGTCCCGAAAAACCCGCCCGAGGGAAGGTGTTGTCCATACGTGCTCTTGGTTCCCATCTGTATCGGCTGAAGAAACAACGCTGAGGCCGCGTGCTACCGCGCCACGGCGAACTCTGCCGCGCAGTATGTCGCTCCGCACCGCGCATCCCGTGCAGCGGCACGCCAACCGACAACCGCCCCCGGAAACCCGAGGGCGGCTACCGGCCGCGAACGACTACTCGCCGCCCTTCTGCACGTAGGCGCGAACGAAGTCCTCGGCGTTCTCCTCCAGCACGTCGTCGATCTCGTCGAGGATCGTGTCGACGTCCTCGCCGAGCTTCTCGCGCCGCTCCTGGCCCGCCGCTCCGGTGGCTTCGAACTCCTCGTCGGAGTCCCCACCGCCGTGCTTCTCGATCTTCTCCTGCGCCATATCGCCTCCCGGTGTGGCCGATGATTCCTAGCCTACCCAGCGGCCCCGACATTCGGGGCAACGCCGCGATCCCGATCCCCGGCACCGTGCCGGTTCGGACTAGTCCGAACCGGTGATCGCCTCGACCAGCTCCTCGGCCGTCGCCGCCGCGTCCAGCAGCTTCCCGACGTGCGCCTTCGTGCCCCGCAGCGGCTCCAGCGTCGGGATCCGCACCAGCGACTCCTTGCCCACGTCGAAGATGACCGAATCCCACGACGCCGCCGCGATCGACGTCGCGTACTTCTCCAGAGCCCGCCCCCGGAAATACGCCCGCGTGTCCGACGGCGGAGTCGTGATCGCCGCCTGGACCTCTTCCTCCGTGACCAGCCGCTTCATCGACCCCCGCGTCACCAGCCGGTTGTACAGGCCCTTCGCCAGCCGCACGTCCGAGTACTGCAGATCCACCAGCCGCAACCGCGGCGCACCCCACGCCAGCTGATCCCGCTCCCGGTACCCCTCCAGCAACCGCAGCTTCGCCGGCCAGTCCAACCGGTCCGCGCACTCTTGCGGATCCCGCGCCAGCGCATCCAGCACCTCGCCCCAGACCCGCAGAACCTCCTTCGACGCCTCGTCCGCCCCCGTGCGCTCGAGATTCGCCGCCGCGATCTCGTGGTAGGCGAACTGCAGGTCCAGCCCCGAGAACTTCTTCCCGTTCGCCAGCTCGACCTTCGTCTTCAACGTCGGGTCGTGACTGATCTTGTGCACGGCCCGCACCGGCTCGTCCAGCTTCAGCTCGTCGAACCGGATCCCCGACTCGATCAGGTCCAGGATCAGCGCCGTCGTACCCACCTTCAGGTAGGTCGAGTACTCCGACAGGTTCGCGTCACCGATGATGACGTGCAACCGCCGGTACTTGTCCGCGTCCGCGTGAGGCTCGTCGCGCGTGTTGATGATCCCGCGCTTCAACGTCGTCTCCAGGCCGACCTCGACCTCGATGTAGTCCGACCGCTGCGACAGCTGGAAACCGGCCTCTTCGCTCTGCTGGCCGATCCCGACCCGCCCCGAACCCGTCACCACCTGCCGCGACACGAAGAACGGCGTCAACCCCGCGATGATCGCCGTGAACGGCGTCGACCGCGAACACAGGTAGTTCTCGTGCGTGCCGTAACTCGCACCCTTGCCGTCCACGTTGTTCTTGTACAGCTGCAACGGCGGCTGACCGGGCACCGACGCCGCCTTCAGCGCCGCCTCCTCCATCACCCGCTCGCCGGCCTTGTCCCAGATCACCGCGTCACGCGCGTTCGTGACCTCCGGCGCCGAGTACTCCGGATGCGCGTGGTCCACATACAGCCGCGCCCCGTTCGTCAGGATGACGTTCGCGGCGCCCAGGTCCTCCACGTCCGGGTCGTGCCCGGGCCCACCGGGACCCGTCAGGTCGAACCCGCGCGCGTCGCGCAACGGCGACTCCACCTCGTAGTCCCACCGGGCCCGGCGAGCCCGCGGAATGTCAGCAGCCGCCGCGTAGGCGAGCACCACCTGGGTCGAGGTGAGCACCGGGTTCGCCGTGGCGTCCCCGGGCACGGCGATGCCGTACTCGACTTCGGTTCCCATGATCCGACGCATACCCACCACCCTACGGGGTAGGACCGTGCGACGATGCCCCCATGCCAGGCAGTGACGAACTCGTTGCCCTCTATGACCGAGCCGGCCACGTTGTGGGCCAGGCACCCCGCTCCCGCGTCCGCGCCGAAGGACTGTGGCACGCCGCCGGCGTGGTGCTCGTCCGTTCGGGCGACGGCGAATCCGTCTACGTCCACCTCCGCACCGCGGACAAGGACATCTTCCCGTCCACCTGGGACTGCTGGGCCGGCGGAGTCGTCGCCGCGGGCGAAACCCCCGCCGACTGCGCCCGCCGCGAGCTCGCCGAAGAACTCGGCGTCCACGGAGTGGAACCGCAACCCTTGTTCACCAAGATCTACGACCAGGGCACCGTCCACTGCCACAACTTCGCCTTCGAAGTCCGCTGGGACGGCCCCATCCACCACCAGGCCGAAGAGATCGCCGAAGGCCGGTGGCTCCCCCTCACCGAACTGCGCGCCTGGGCCGACGACCCCGCAAGCCCCTTCATCCCCGACGGCCGCGAAGGCGTACAGGAATGGTTCCGCCGCTACGGCTGAGCGACCAGCTTCGCCACGACCTTCGGCAGCAACCGCGTCGCCGCCTCCGCCGCCCGCGCCGGCGTGCTCGCCACCACGCTCAACGCCGACACCAGCTCACCCTTCGCCAGCAGCACCGTGCACGTCGACCCGTCACACCACGCCCGCTGCTGCGCAACACCCGGCTGGGGCGGAATCGCCAGCACCTGACCGGCACAGTCCGCCGCCGACACCACATCCGCGCCCGACCCACCCGCATACGCCGTGACCTCGTGCGTGATCCCCGAACCACTCGGGTACACCCAGCTCGCCGACCGCCGCTCCCCCTGAGCCAACCCAGACAAGCACCCCGACGCCTTGCCCGGCCCCGGCGCCACGCCCTCTTCCGCAACGTCCTCATCGGACAGCAACGCGGCCGAAGCCGCCGCAGCGGCCAGGATCCGGGGATCGGGCGAAGGAGACGCGGAAGTGCTCGACGGTGCGACAGGCGGTGGAATCACCGGTGCGGACGACGTCGCGTCGTTCACGGGCGTCGGATCGTCGTAGTACGTCTCGAGGTCGTTGGGCCGGTTGCCACACGCGGTCGTGAGCCCTACCAGCGCGACCGCCGCCACCGCGAGCACCTGCCGATGACGCACCTGCCGCCCCTCCGGAAGATCCGAGAACCGCGGCCCACCCGCCGGGCCCGCGCTGCAGCGAGGGTAGTGCAGCCCCTCAGTCCCACCCGAGGTGGGACCGGTGCCGCCAGTACTCCTCCGGCACCTCCGCGAGTCCCGCGAGCTCGGCCACCTCGTCCGCGGTCAGCGAAACCCGCGTGGCGGCCAGGTTCGCCGCCAGCTGCGCCGTGCTCGACGGACCCACCAGCGCCGCCGAAACCCAGTCGTTCGCCAGCACCGCGGCCACCGCGACCGCGTCCGGCCCCACGCCGTGCGCGGCGGCGATCCGGGTCAGCGGCGCGGGCGCCTCCACGACCAGGCGGCCGTTGGCCAGCGTCTCCTTGATCAGCACCCGTTTCCCCGCCGACCGCGCCTCCGCCAGCGCTCCGCCGACCGACGGCTCCAGGACGTTCCAAGTGGACTGCACCGACGAGAACACCGGTCGCCCAGCCGCTTCCAGCTCGAACGCCCGCCGCACGGCGTCCGCCTGCGCCGGTCCGGACGTGGAGAACCCGACCTCGACGCCCTGGTCCGACAACCCCGCCAAGGCCTCGATCAGCGCCACGTCGGAGAACAGTGGACTGTCCACAGTGAGCGAATGCACCTGGTACAGGTCCACGTGCTCACCCAGCAACGCCCGCGTCTCGGCCCACTGCTCGGCGAACCGCGCCGCCGAGTGCTCCTTGACCTCGTGCACCGGCGCGTCGAGCCGCCACCCGCCGACGTAGCGGTAGCCCCACTTGCTCGACACCGTCACGTCGGTGTGCCCGGTCTCCGCGAGCCAGCTCGCGAGGAAGTCCTCGGCCAGCCCGTAGGACCGCGCGACGTCGACCCAGCGCACCCCCGCCGCGTAGGCAGCGTCGAGCACCTCGTGGGTCGCGGCGCGCATCGCCGGCACGTCCCGCGTCCCCGGCAGCTCCCGGCCCAGGTTGATGTACGCGGGCCGGCCGAGAGCGGCGAGCCCGACCGCGATGCGCTCCATTCGGTGTCCTTGTCTACGCTGGTTTCGGATGGTGACGTGATTGCGTGGCCGGTCCAGGAATTTTTGCCTCTACGACCAGCCGTATAGGTCGTTATACAGTTTGTTTGTGCCGGAGGATGGCGAGCCATTGCCCGGAGTTCTGGGCTTGGCGGTGAAGTTTCTCGAGGCGGGCGGCGGGTGCCCGGACGTAGCCTTTGCCGAACACGGGGGCGATCTGGCGGAGGCTGGCGCCTTCCTCGCGGGCGGCGAGCAGGGCCCAGTCGGACGCGTCGGCACAGGCCGCGGAGGCGCGGCGCAGCTCCCCCAGCAGGTCGATGAGGTCGTTGGCGTTCAGCTCCCCCGCCTGGACGGCGGCCGCGGTCGTCTCCAGCCAGGTCAGGACGTCGGCTTCGGTGATCGGGGCGCGCGGGCGCGGAGTGTCGTCGATGCTCACAGCCGGGAAGTATAGGGCGTTATACACCAGAGTTCAGTGACGTGGCCGAAAACCGCTGGCCTCGCGGCGTGGCGAGCCCGTTGACTCACCGGTGACGACGAGGAGGAGCATGGCCGGGAGGTTCGGTATCGGTGCGCGGTTCGTCGCACTGGCCGTGGTGTGGGGCGCGAGTTTCCTGTTCATCAAGGTGGGCCTGCAAGGCCTCTCCCCCGCCCAGGTGGCGTTGGCGCGAGTCGGCTTCGGCGCGCTGGCGCTCGCCGTGGTCCTTGTGGCGCGGCGCCGGCCCCTCCCCCTCGATCCCGCGCTGTGGGGGCATCTCGCGGTGGTGTCGGTGCTGTTGTGCGCAGCGCCGTTCCTGCTGTTCTCGTGGGCGGAGCAGTACATCTCCTCCGGGCTGGCCAGCATCTTCAACGCGACGACCCCGTTGCTGACCATGGTGTTCGCCGCGGCGGCGCTGCCTGCGGAGCGCCTGACCGCGCCGCGCGTGGCGGGCCTGCTGCTCGGGTTCGCGGGCGTGCTGACGCTCGTCGGCGTGTGGCAGGGCGTGGACCTCTCGCACGAGCTCACGGCTCAGCTGGCCTGCCTGGGCGCCACGACGTGCTACGGCGCGGCTTTCGTGTACCTGCGCCGGTTCGTGTCCCCGAAGGGCGCCGATCCCGTGGTCGTCGCGTTCGGGCAGGTCGGCTTCGCGACGGTGCTGCTTTTGCTGCTGGCGCCGATGGTGGCGAGCCAGCAAGTACACCTCAGCGCCGCTGTGGTGGTCAGCATGCTCGCGCTCGGCGTGCTGGGAACGGGGATCGCGTACGTGTGGAACACACGCGTAGTAGCGGCCTGGGGCGCAGCACACGCTTCGTCGGTGACTTACCTCACACCTGTGGTGGGAGTGGTGCTCGGCGTGCTCGTGCTGCACGAGCCCGTGCACTGGAACGAACCTGCCGGCGCCGTCCTCGTGGTGCTCGGAATCCTCGCCTCGCACGGGAAACTCGCACCACGCAAGCCGGAGCGTGCCGCCGCGAAGTGACCACCGCCGGCGGCCCGGGGACTCGCCCCCGGGCGGGGTTCGGGGGTTGCACCCCCAAAAACACGGCGGGTGGGGTGTGCTTGCGCATTCCGCAAGCACACCCCACCCGCCGCACTCGCCCTACAGGTACTGACCCGTGTTGGTGGCGGTGTCGATCGCCCGCCCCGAGTCCTGGTTCTTGCCGGTGACGAGCGTGCGGATGTAGACGATCCGCTCACCCTTCTTGCCGGAGATCCGGGCCCAGTCGTCCGGGTTCGTGGTGTTCGGCAGGTCCTCGTTCTCCGCGAACTCGTCGACGATCGCGTCCAGCAGGTGCTGCACGCGCAAGCCGGGCTGCTGGGTCTCCAGCACCGACTTGATGGCCGACTTCTTCGCCCGGTCCACGATGTTCTGGATCATCGCGCCCGAGTTGAAGTCGCGGAAGTACAGGACTTCCTTGTCCCCGTTGGCGTAGGTCACCTCGAGGAACCGGTTTTCGTCGCTCTCCTCGTACATGCGCTCGACGGTGTGCTGGATCATCGCGTCGAACGTGGCCTTCTGGTCCCCGCCGAACTCCGCCAGGTCGTCGGCGTGGATCGGCAGGCCCTCGGCCAGGTACTTGGAGAAGATGTCCTTCGCGCCTTCGGCGTCCGGACGCTCGATCTTGATCTTCACGTCGAGCCGGCCCGGCCGCAGGATCGCCGGGTCGATCATGTCCTCACGGTTGGAGGCGCCGATGACGATGACGTTCTCCAGCCCTTCCACACCGTCGATCTCCGACAGCAGCTGCGGCACGATCGTGGTCTCCACGTCGGAGGACACGCCCGAGCCACGGGTGCGGAAGATGGAGTCCATCTCGTCGAAGAACACGATGACGGGAGTGCCCTCGGAGGCCTTCTCCCGAGCTCGTTGGAAGATCAGGCGGATGGACCGCTCGGTCTCGCCGACGAACTTGTTGAGCAGCTCGGGACCCTTGATGTTCAGGAAGTAGGACTTCCCGTCCGCCTTGTCGCCCCGTGCCTGCGCGACCTTCTTGGCCAGGGAGTTGGCCACCGCCTTGGCGATGAGCGTCTTCCCGCAGCCCGGAGGCCCGTAGAGCAGCACACCCTTCGGCGGCCGCAGCTGGTACTCCTGGTAGAGATCGGCGTGCAGGAACGGCAGCTCCACCGCGTCGCGGATCTGCTCGATCTGCCTGCTCAGGCCACCGATGTCCTCGTAGCGGACGTCGGGCACCTCCTCCAGCACCAGGTCCTCGACCTCGGCCTTCGGCACGCGCTCGTACGCGTACCCGACCTTCGAGTCGACGAGCAGCGAATCGCCCGGCTTGAGCGGCTGCTCGGCCAGCGGTTCGGAGAGCAGGACAACCCGCTCTTCGTCCGCGTGCCCCACCACGAGAGCGCGGGGAATACCGCCCTCGTCCTCGGGTGCGAGCACCTCACGCAGTGCGCACACCTCACCGGTGCGCTCGAAATCGCCGCCTTCGACGACGGTGAGTGCCTCGTTGAGACGCAGCGCCTGACCACGGCGCAGCGACGAGATCTCCACGGCCGGCGACACCGAGACCCGCATCTTGCGGCCCGCGGTGAAGACGTCCACCGTGTTGTCCTCGTACGAGGTGACGAAGACCCCGTAGCCGCTCGGCGGCTGGGCCAGCCTGTCGACCTCTTCGCGGAGGGCGAGCAGCTGACCACGCGCCTCGCGCAGGGTCTCGACCAGTTTCGTGTTGCGCTCGGTGAGCTGGCTCACCCGTTCGGACGCCTCGGCGAGGCGCTGTTCGAGAACTCGGTTCTGCCGCGGCGAATCGGTGAGTTTGCGACGCAAGAGCGCCACTTCCTCCTCGAGAAAACGGATCTGCCGGGCTTGTTGTTCCGCCGTCTGCCCAGCTCCGCCTGTTGCTGAAGGGTCGGCCTCCTCGCGCCGACCTCCGGGAAGGTCATGATGCATCGGGCACCTCCTCGGAGTGCTTTTCATTCCACGGTACCGGCGATCACCGACAAGAAAAGGCCTTTCCGCATCACAAGATCGGCGCGTCGCGATTTCCGCACCCGCTCAGCACGGTCGTCACGGATGCGCAAGCGGCCGATTCGGTGCCCGGACACCGGAGGCCGTCACGCCGTGTTCCACCAGGCGAAAGCGAGCACGGTGCAGGTACCCCGCGGACCCCGCCACCAACCCTGGTTTCGCCGGATTCCGGCCTGAGCGCACGGATCCCGGGCGGCCTGGCTAGCATCCCCCGGGGTTCACCTCACCCGGTGGCCAGGTCGGCACGCGAAGGAACGCTAGGGGGCACCACACATGACCTACCCGCCGCAGCAGCCCGGTGGTCACGGCCAGCAGGGCGGTGGCTACGGAGGTTACGGGCAGCAGCCGAATCCCTACGGACAGTCCCAGCAGGGCCCAGGTCAGCCCCCGTCCGGCCCCCAGCAGCAGCCCGGCTACCCCGGCGGGCAGCCCTACGGCGGGCAGCAGCCGGGCACCTGGCCGCCGCAGAGCGGATACCCGCAGTCCGGTCCGCAGCAGCAGCCGGCGTACCCGGCGCAGCAGCCCCCGCCCTTCGGGCAGCAAGATCCGTACTCCCAGCCGCCGGGGTTCGGGCAGCAAGATCCCTACCAGCAGCAGGGCGGGCCTCAGCAGTACGGGCAGCAAGATCCGTACCAGCAGGGCGGAACGCAGCAGTTCGGGCAGCCGGAGGGCTACCAGCAGGGCGGTTTCGGCGATCAGTACGGCCAACCGGGTGGTTATCAGTCGTTCGGCAGCTACACCGAGCAGCCTCCGAAGAAAAAGAAGACCGGCCTGATCGTCGGGATCGCCGTCGGCGTGGTGGTCGTGGTGGGTGCCGCGATCGGTCTCGTCATCGGGCTTTCGGGTGACGACAAGGACAAAACCGACACCGCGGCCCCGCCCGCGCCTCCGGCCGTGACCAGCCAGGGTGGCGGCGCGCCGACCACCGGCACCCCGAGCCTCCCCCGCAGCTCGACCCCGTCCACCGGCTCGTCGGGCGGCACCGACGCGCCGGCGCCGGGTGGCACGCAGAGCGCGCAGGAGCTGTTCCAGGCCGCCGCGGCCGACTTCAGCAGCGGCGACGGCTCGGCGCTGGCCGGGCTGGCGTGCCGCAGCCTCTACAACGGCGGCGCCGTGGACATCCCGAAGACCGACGTCCAGCTCACGGGCGCCGCACAGGAGAACGGCGACACTGCGTCCGTGCGGTACAAGGCCACGCAGGGCACGAGGACGGCCAACGGGACGATGACCTCGAAGCGCGAGGCCGGCGTCTGGTGCCTGGTCGACGCCCAGGCGGACAAGCAGTGAGACCCCGGCGGTGAGTGGCAGACTCACCGCCGGGCTCGTCGTGCTCGGCGCTCTCGTGGCCGGTGCGGTGCTCGGCCTGGTGCTGGTCGCACCGGCCGGGCCCTCGGCGCCACCGCCCGCCCCGTCGGCACCGCCGGCGAGCGCCCCCGCGTCTTCCCCACCCGCGAGCGACGCGGACGTCGCCGCGACCAACGTGCTCGCCAACGCCATCGTCGACGCCATCAAGCGTGGCGACGCCACGGAGTTCGGCCGGCTCACGTGCGAACCGCAGACTTCCCGGGCGCTGGCCGATTTGCAGGCCGAGTGGGACGCGGCGGGACCGCTCACCGTGACCCTCGCCGGGCCGCCGGACGTGGCCGGCGATTCGGCCGGCGTCACCGTGCACGTGGAAGGCGCGGGCGGGCGCAAGGACACGCCGTTCCCGATGCACCGGGAAAACGGCCGGTGGTGCGTGCCGGGCTAGCCCGGGCCGCTCAGCCTTTGCCCTTGGCGGGCCGGCGTGACACGCGCGGGGACACCGTGCCATCGGCGAGCCGGCGCGCGGTGAGCAGGAACGCCGTGTGCGCCACCATCCGGTGGTCCGGCCGCACCGCCAGGCCGACCACGTGCCACGGGCGCATCAGCGTCTCCCACGACTCCGGTTCGGTCCAGCACTGCTGCTCCCGCAACGACTCCGTCACACGGGAGAGCTGTGTGACGGTCGCCACATAGACCGTGAGCACGCCGCCGGGCACGAGGTGCGCGGCGACGTTCGGCAGCTGATCCCACGGCGCGAGCATGTCGAGCACGACCCGGTCGACCTCACCGGTGTGCGTGGCCAGGTCGGCGACGGTGAGCGTCCAGTTGTCCGGCTTCTCGCCGAAGAACTTCACGACGTTGCGCTCGGCGTGCTCAGCGTGGTCGTCGCGGATCTCGTACGAGGACACGTGCCCGGCCGGGCCGACGGCGCGCAGCAGCGAGAGCGTCAGCGCGCCCGAGCCGGCGCCGGCTTCGAGCACGCGCGCGCCCGGGAAGATGTCGCCCCACATCACGATCTGCGACGCGTCCTTGGGGTAGATCACCTGGGCGCCGCGCGGCATGGAGAGCACGTAGTCCGGCAGCAGGGGCCGCAGTGCGAGGTAGTTGCTGCCGCCGGCCGAGGTGACCACGGAGCCCTCGGGGAGCCCGATCAGCTCGTCGTGCGCGAGCGCGCCGCGGTGGGTGTGGTACTCCCCGCCCTCGGCGAGTGTGAGGGTGTAGTGCCGGCCCTTCGAGTCCGTCAACTGAACCCGGTCTCCTGCGCGAAACGGTCCGCTGACCGACAACTTCTTCCTCCACCTCACACGCGAAACGCTGGCGTCAGATCCTCGCAGGTCGTCCGCGCGGGTCGCCGGTCGGGTGCACTCTCAGTGAGCGTGGCGGCCGCGCACGAGCGCGGCCCGGAGGTCTTCGCGGCGCAGCACGCCGGCGGGGCGGCCCTCGTCGTCGACCACGAGGAACTGCCACGCGGGGGTTTCGCGCACGCGTTCGGCGATCTCCTCCCCCGGCTCCGAGGCCAGCAGCACCGTCTCGGCGCGGATCGGCTCGGCCGCGAGCTCCGCCGGGGCGTGCGGGTGGGTCGAGGCCAGCTGCTCGGCGGCCTGCTCGTCGAGCAGGCCCGCCGCGACCCCGTCGGCGCGCACGAGGACGACCCCGCGCCCGGCCGAGGCGGCCAGCGCGTCGGACACCGGGCTTTCGGCGGGCAGCTGCAGGACGGGGCGGACCAGCGCGGTCAGCTCGAGGCCGTCCGGCCAGCTGCGCCGCGCCTCGGCCGCGAGCTCTCCGCGGGCGCCCAGGATCACGAACCACGCCGTGACCACGCAGACGCCGAGCCGCAGCCAGCGGTCCTCGCTCTGGGTCGCCAGGCCCCACAGCGCCCACACGATCAGGCCGGTCGCGACCACCGCACCCCCGGCCACGGCGGCGCGCGTGCCCTTGGCGCGCAGCCCCGTCGCGGCCCAGACGCCGGCCCGCACGAGGCGGCCGCCGTCCAGCGGCAACCCGGGCAGCAGGTTGAACACGCCCACCGCGAAGTTCGCGACGGCGCACTCCGCGACCAGCAGCCACACGGCTCCGTCGGGCGGTACGGCGAGCATCAGCAGGGCACAGAACCCGCCCAGCACCAGCGAGACCGCCGGCCCGGCCGCGGCCACCAGCCCCTCCTGCCCGGGCCGGCGCGGCGTGCGCGCGACCTCGGACAGCCCGCCGAGCAGGAACAGCCGCAGCCGGCGCACGGGAATCCCCAACCGCAGCGCCACCAGGCAGTGCCCCAGCTCGTGCGCGAGCACCGACAGCCCCAGCAGCACCGCGAACGCGGCCGCCAGCAGCCACGACGTGGGCGTCGAGGCGTCCGGCAGCAACCGCCCCACCAGCGGCGCGTAAAGCACCACGATGATCAAGGACCCGATCCACCACGACGGCGACAGCAGCACCGGCACCCCGGCCACCCGGAACAGCAGCAGCCCGCCGTCGCCGGGCGTGGCGCGCCGGGACGGCCCGGCACCGTGCTGTCGGGTCGCGGCCATGCGGGCAAGGGTAGAGGCCGGGGTGTGGGAAGCGGGTGATCTGGATCTTTTGCCCCGCCTTCGGCGTGGCGTGCGAGATCGCCTTCGAGCCGGCTTCCGGACGGGGACGGTCGGACCGGCCCGGCGGCCGATCACACCGATCCGTCCGGCAGCCGGCACGATCTCGCTGGTGGGTCGCCGCCGCGGGGTGAGTTGGGTGAGAATGCGCGATTGGTCTGGGGCCGGGAGCGCCGGCTCGGCGGCGACACCGGACGTGTCGGACTTTGCTCGCGGCGCCGGGCGTGTCGGACCTCGCCCGGTGGTCCGGGCGGCTGACTCGGTCTCGGGGCCGGCCACAGCGAACTCGTTCTGTGCTCCGCGTGGCGCATTTGGTAGCGGAGCCGGGCGCAACAGACTTGGTCGGGTTGCCCCGAGTAGCGCACGTCGGGTGCGGGGCCGGGCGTGTCGAATTTGGGCCTCTGGTCCCGCGTGGCGCACTCAGGCGCGAGGCCAGGCATGTCGGACCTGGCCCCTGCGCTCGCACGGCGGACTTGCTCGTGGGACCGGGCCGGCGGACTTCACCCTCTGGCCCGCGTAGCGCACTCAGGCGCAGGGCCAGGCGTGTCGGACCTGGCGTCTGCGCTCGCACAGCGGACTTGATAGGGGGCCGGGCGTGTCGAACTTGGCCCTGTAGCCCCGCGTATCGCGCTCAGGCGCGAGGCCAGGCGTGTCGGACCTGGCCCCCCTCCGCTCGCACAGCGGACTTGATAGGGGGCCGGGCGTGGCGAACTTGGCCCTGTAGCCCCGCGTCGGGCGCGGAGCCGGGCGTGTCGGATCTGGCCCCTTGCGCCCGCGCGGTGGACTTGCTCGCGGCACCAGGCGTGTCGGACCTTGCCCCCTGCGCCCGCACGGCGGACGTGCTCGCGGCGCCGGGCGCGTCGGACCTGGCCCCTGCGCTCGCACAGCGGACTTGATAGCAGTCGGGCGTGTCGAACTTGGCCCTGTAGCCCCACGTAGCGCACGTCGGGCGTGAGGCCCGGCGTGTCGGACTCGGTCGCGGGGCCGCGGACACAACCGACCCGATCACTCCTAGCCACCTCGACCTCGGCGACCACCTCGCGGCCGCACCCTCCCCACCCGTCCTCACCCAGGCAAAGGCGACCCAGCCGCGAGATCGCGCCGGCGTGTGGATGGAGCGGTGCGATCGGCCCCGGCCGATCCGACCGCTTCGTCCACACGCCGGCTCCCAGGCGATCTCGCCGCCCCGGCGAAGCCGGGGCCAAAGATTCTGTCGGTGCCCGGCGTTACGCTCTGGCCATGCCCGACACCGCTACGGTCACCAACCCGCCGGGATCCGGTGACGCGCCCGTCCGCAGGCGGCCGGCGCTGTCGCCGTCGCGTGCCAGCGATTTCAAACAGTGTCCGCTCCTCTACCGATTCCGGGCGGTCGACCGGCTGCCCGAGGTGCCCACGAAGGCCCAGGTGCGCGGGACGCTCGTGCACGCCGTGCTGGAACGGCTGTTCGGCCTGCCCGCGGGTGAGCGCGTGGCGCCGCGGGCGAAGGATCTGCTGGCGCCCACGTGGGCGGAGCTGTCGGCCGCGAGTCCGGAGTGGACGGAGCTGTTCACGGACGCGGAGGCGGGCGAAACCGACAAGTGGCTGGCGTCGGCGGAGAAGCTGCTCGACGCGTACTTCGAGCTGGAAGATCCGCGCCGGCTGGAGCCGGAGGCGTGTGAGCTGCACGTGGAGATCGAGCTGGGCTCGGGGGTGCTGCTGCGCGGGTACATCGACCGTGTGGACGTGGCGCCCACGGGCGAGATCCGCGTGGTGGACTACAAGACCGGTGCCGCGCCGCGGGAGATCGGCGAGGCCAAGGCGATGTTCCAGATGAAGTTCTACGCCGTGGTGCTGTGGCGGCTGCGCGGCATCGTGCCGCGGCAGCTGAAGCTGATGTACCTCACCGACGGCCAGTCGCTCGCCTACACGCCCGACGAGGCCGAACTGGTCCGCTTCGAGCGCACGCTCGAAGCCATCTGGCAGGCGATCCTCAAGGCGGGCAAGACCGGCGACTTTCGGCCCAACCCCGGCAAGCTCTGCTCGTGGTGCGACCACCAGGCGCACTGCCCGGAGTTCGGCGGCACCCCGCCGGAGTACCCCGGCTGGCCGGAACCCGACGCGGGCGAAGAGACCGCACTGGACCGGGCCGACTGATGGCCGACGCGTTCTACGTCCCGCTCGGCGGGGAGCGGTACGCCGCGACCGAGCACACCAGCGGCCCCTGGGCCCCCGGCGCGCAACATTTCGGGCCGCCGTCGGCGTTGCTCGCGCGCGGGCTGGAACGGCTCGAAGCGCCGCACCCGGCGCTGATCGCGCGCGTCACCGTCGAGATCCTCGGGCCGGCGCCCGTCGCGGAGCTGGACCAGCGGTCGTGGATCGAGCGGCCGGGCCGGTCGGTCGAGCTGCTGCAGTCGGAGCTGTCCGCGGGCGGCAGGCTGATCGCGCGGGCCAGCGCGTGGCGGATCGCGACCACCGAGACCACGGGCGTCGCGACCGACGCCGGTCCCCTGCTGCCGCCGGCGGAGGCCGGCACTGAGACGACGTTCCCCGCCGACTGGCGCGGCGGTTACCTCAACGCCGTCGAGTGGCGGGCCGTGCGGGGCAGCATCACGGCGCCGGGCCCGGCCGCGGTGTGGGGCCGGCAGCGGATCCCGCTCGTCGACGGCGAGGAGCCCACCGCGCTGCAGCGGCTGTTCGCGGTCGCGGACTCGGCCAACGGCGTGTCCCACTTCCTGCCCAGCGACGACTGGTGGTTCATCAACTCGGAGCTCACGGTCCACCTGCGCCGGGCGCCGGAGGGCGAGTGGATCGGGCTCGACGCCGTGACCCTGGTCGGGCCGCACGGCGTCGGCACCGCCACGAGTACCCTGCACGACGGCTCCGGTCCGGTCGGCGTCGGTGCCCAGGCTCTGCTCGTCCGGCCGCGACAGGCCGGGGGCGGATAACCGCGCGCCCGCGCCCGGGATCCAATAACCTTCGCGGAACGACCGACAAGGGAGCGCTCCGGCATGCAGATCACCTCGGTGGTCAACCAGAAAGGCGGGGTCGGCAAGACCTCACTCAGCGTGGGCGCGGCCGCGGCGCTGGCCGAACGCGGCCGGCGTGTGCTGCTGATCGACCTCGACCCGCAGGGGCACGCCACCACCGAGATGCTCGGCCTGGCCGAGGTGTCCGGTGACGCACCCACGCTCGCGAAGGCGCTCACGAAGCTCTGGAAGGGCCCGATCGAGGAGCTCGCGGTGCCACACCCGCGCAGCAACCTCGGCCGCGGCGGCGCATTCGACGTGATCCCGACGTCGCCGGGCATGTTCGACCTGATCCGCCGGCTGGACTCGTTCCGGGTGCCGGGCTGGCAGCTCGCGCGCGTGGTCCAGTTCGCGAACTACGACCACGTGGTCATCGACTGCCCGCCCGCGCTCGACGTGCTCACCAACAACGCACTCGCGGCGTCCCACGGGATCCTGGTGCCGGTGCAGCCGGACAAAACGAGCATCCGCGCGCTGCGGCTGCTCGCCGACCAGGTGCGCTACGTGGAACAGACCACCGGCCGCGCGCCGATCGCGTGGTACGGGATCGTGCCCGGGCTCTACCGCCGCCCGATCTCCCACTACGCGGCCGCGGCGCTGCAGGAGATGTACAACTTCGGCGTGCCGATGCTTTCCCACGTGCCGCTCGGCGTGGTGATGAACGAGGCCGCGGCCAACGGCGTGCCCGTCACCACGTACGCGCCGGAAACCCTGCAGGCCCTGTCGTTCCGCGAAATCGCCGAAACCCTCGACGGCTACCTGGCCCAGAACCCGGGCCCCACCGAGGTCCCGGCCGACGACGAGTTCGTCTTCGAGGACTTCATCTCCGAAGTCGCGATGACCCGCAACGCCAACGACAACGGCGCCCGCAAGAAGCTCTACGACCTCATGCCGAAACGCCCGACGCGTCCTCGCTGAGGTCGCGGCTTCGCCGAGACGGCGCGACAGCGGCCGGCTGGCGCGGGATCCTCCGCTCCTCGCCGGTGAGGCCGCGAAGCGTCCACAGCCCGTACAGAGCCAGCAGCGGTTTGCCGATCAGCCATTCGCCGGGACGGTAGTCAGCCGAGCGCACGAGCCGTTCGGCGAGATCAGGGCGCTGCCGCCGCAAGTACGCGCGGGCCTTGAGCGCGTGAGCCGGCTGGGAGGCGATCTTGATGCGGTCGGCGCCCTCGAGCAGCGGGATCACGTTCGTGACGTTCTCCCATGTCGTTCCGCTCTGGTCTTCGAGGACCACAGTGCCGTCGAACCCGAGCACGGACTTCGCGTAGTCCGCCATCAACCGTGCCTCTGCAGCGCCGGTGCCGGTCGTGCCGCCGCTGAAGATCACGCGCGTGTCCCGCACGTTGCTGTCGGCGACGGAGCGAAGGCCGGCACGCACTCGCCAGCGGTTGACGAAGTTCGCCGTCGCTTGGGGATTCCGGTATCCCAGCACGACCACCGCCTCGGAACCGCCGCCGCCGGGCCCCACGAGGGCTCGCGACCAACGCCCGTTCAGCCATTCTCCCCAGCCCAGGGCAACCACCCCGGCCAACGCCCACCCTGTCCGTCGCCGCATGCGGTGACTCTAGGGCACCCTGGCCCGCGACAATCACTCGTGCTGTCAGGAACTCCGCGGGCTGTGGGCACTGCGCGGAAGCCGGTTCAGACCACTCTGCCCGCCCTGGCGGAGCCAGAGCGGGCAGAGAACGGGGATCTAGAGCCGGCAGGAACGGATGTCCGAGGCGAGGATCGCCTTGGCGCCGACCTCGGCCAGTTCGTCCATGATCTGGTTGACCTTCTTGCGGGGCACCATCGCCCGCACGGCGACCCAGTCCTCGTCGGCCAGCGGGGCGACCGTCGGCGACTCCAGGCCCGGGGTGATGGCGATGGCCTGCTCCAGCAGCGTGCGCGGGCAGTCGTAGTCGAGCATCATGTACTGCTGCGCGAACACGACCCCGCGCAGCCGCGCCGCCAGCTGGCTCTTCGTCTTCGCCGAGTCGCTGCCCGCGCGCTGCAGCAGCACGGCTTCCGACACGCAGATCGGGTCGCCGAAGGCCACCAGGTTGTGCTGGCGCAGCGAGCGGCCGGACTCGACCACGTCGGCGATCGCGTCGGCGACGCCGAGCTGGATCGAGATCTCGACGGCGCCGTCGAGGCGGATCACCTCGGCCTCGACGCCGTGGCGGGCCAGGTCCTCGCGCACGAGCCGCGGGTACGAGGTCGCGAGGCGCTTGCCCTGCAGGTCGGCCGGCTTCCAGTCCTGGCCCGCCGGGGCGGCGTAGCGGAACGTGGACCCGCCGAAGCCGAGCGCGAGCATCTCCTCGACCGGCGCGCCCGAGTCGAGCGCGAGGTCGCGGCCGGTGATGCCGAGGTCCAGCTCGCCGGAGCCGACGTAGATCGCGATGTCCTTGGGCCGCAGGAAGAAGAACTCGACCTCGTTGACCGGGTCGAGCACGGTCAGGTCCTTCGAGTCATGTCGCTTGCGGTAGCCCGCCTCGGAAAGCATCTCGGCCGCCGCCGCGGCGAGGGCTCCCTTGTTAGGCACGGCAACACGCAGCATTTCGCTCTCTCCTCGATCTCCGGTGCGCGAACGCGTCACAGGTAGCGGTACACGTCCTCGGTCGAGATCCCCCGGCCGAGCATGAGCACCTGGACCCGGTACAGCAGTTGCGAGATCTCCTCCGCGAGGCGGTCGTCGGACTCGTGCTCGGCGGCGATCCACACCTCGCCTGCTTCCTCGAGCACCTTCTTGCCCTGTGCGTGCACCCCGTCGTCGAGGGCGACGACGGTGCCGGACCCGTCGGGACGGGTGCGGGCGCGCTCGGCAAGCTCCGCGAACAGCTCATCGAAGGTCTTCACGGTCTGCAGATCCTTCCATCCCGCACGGGCGGGCGCTGCCCCGGGTGACCTCGATGCCGCAGGGGTCACACTCGCGGCAGCAACGCGGCCAGCGCGGCCACGTCGACCCCGGCGAGCGACTCGCGGAACACCCGCCGCGGCCCGGCCGGGACCGCCACGTCGTTCGGGATCACGAACACCGAGCAGCCGGCACGCTCGGCCGACTCCGCGCCCGGCGGCGAGTCCTCCACCGCGACGCACCGCTGCGGCGGCACGCCGAGCAGCTCGGCGGCCTTCAGGTAGGGCCGCGGGTGGGGCTTGTTGAGCCCGTCGACCTCGTCCCCGCACACCGTGACGTCGAAGAACTCTCGGCCGATCGTCTGGAGCGCCAGCTCCGTCAGCGCGCGCTCGGTCGACGTGACCAGCGCCGACGGGATGCCGGCGGACTTCACCGCGGCCAGTGCCTCGCGCGCGCCCGGGCGCCACGGCAGCGCGTCGTCGAACAGGCCCGCCGTGCGCCGGCGGATCCACGCGCCGGTCTCCGCGACCGACTCCGGCGTGACCTCCCGCGCGGTCACCTCCAGCAGGTAGGTGGCCGTGGCGTCCATGTTGGACCCCACGAGCGTCATCCGCTGCTCCTCCGACAGCGTGCCGCCGAGCGCTTCCGCGCACTCGTACAGCGCGACGTCCCAGAGCTTCTCGGAATCGACGAGCGTGCCGTCCATGTCCCACAGGACGGCGCCCAGTCCGTCCGAAGAGGACGGTGCAGTCACGGTTTTCTCCTTGTCGGTGCGTCGGCGGGTGGCGGGACGGACGGCCGCGGCGCACGCGCACGAATCCGCCCCGAAAGAGTGGCCTTGCGTCGCGCCGGCGGCGGCCCGGGACCGTCCACCGGGGGGGACCGGGCACGACGGCGGGCCGGATCGTCTCCAGTATCCCATCCTCATCGCGCCGCCGGGCGCGGGCGGCGCGCGCCGCCCACACGGCTCTGAGCTGCGGCTCCCCGGGGTGTCCCGCACACCGGGACCCGTCCGCCGCACGCGGGCGGCAGTGGTGACGGCGCGCGGTCGGACATGCTGCACAGGTTACGGGCGAAGGGTCGTAGGCTGGGAAGGTGAGTGAGCCAGTCGACGAGACCCAGCGACCCGGAGACCCGGATCGCGCCCGCCCGGAATCGAAGCGCCCGCTGATGGTCGTGGCCTTCGAAGGCTGGAACGACGCTGGTGACGCGGCCAGCCGCGCGATCGAGCATCTGCAGCTCAACTGGGACGCCACCCCGCTGGCGGAGCTGGAGCCGGACGACTACTACGACTTCCAGGTCAGCAGGCCGACCATCAGCATGGTCGACGGCGTGACCCGGCAGGTGGAGTGGCCGACCACGCGCCTGTCCATCTGCCGTCCCGAGGGGCTCGACCGCGACGTGGTGCTGGTGCAGGGTCCCGAGCCGAACATGCGCTGGCGCGCGTTCTGCGCGGAGCTGCTGGAGCACATCATGCAGCTCGACGTGGACACCGTCGTCGCGCTCGGGGCGCTGCTGGCCGACACGGCGCACACGCGACCGGTCCCGGTCACCGGAACCGCTTACGACAAGGACACCGCCAGCCGGTTCCGCCTCGAGCTGAACAACTACCAAGGGCCGACCGGGATCGTGGGCGTGCTGCAGGACTACTGCGTGCAGGCCGGCATCCCCGCCGTGTCGATCTGGGCGGCCGTGCCGCACTACGTGTCGCACCCGCCGTCCCCGAAGGCGACCCTGGCGCTGCTGCACAAGCTCGAGGACGTGCTCGACGTCGAGATCCCGCTGGGCGCGCTGCCCGAGCAGTCCGAGGAGTGGCAGCGGACCGTCAGCGAGATGGCCGACGAGGACGAGGAGATCAGCGAGTACGTCCGCAGCCTCGAGGAACGCGGCGACGCGGAAACCGACTTCACCATGGAGGAGGTCTCCGGCGACAAGATCGCGGCCGAGTTCGAGCGTTACCTGCGCCGGCGCCGGCCGGGCCAGGAGGGTGGCGGCTTCGGCCTCCGCTGACGCGCTGACCAGCCGGACGGGCCCCTGCCGCACTCGCGGCGGGGGCCTTTCCCGTCTCCGGGCTCGGCTCAGCGGCGCCAGCGGGCGGCGAACGCGCGGGCCGGGTTCGAGACCAGCATCGCCTCCACCACGTCCTCGCCCAGCGCGTGGACGAGCCGGGGCCGCAGCGTCGTGAGCAGGTACGGGATGCCCGGGCCGCCGCCGGAGGACAGCCGGGCCGCGGCGGTGGTCGTGTCGCCGCCGAGGAGCAGCTGGCCGGTGTGCCCGGAGGTCGCGAGCTCGTACAGCAGGTCGGTGAGGCGCCAGTCGGTGGCGTGGTTGGCGCGCGACGGGCCGTCGAAGCCCAGGAAGACACCGGTGTCGGCGACCTCGCGCAGCACCCGAAGGTCGGGGTTGCGGTTGAGGTGGCCCAGGATCACGCGCGAGGGCGGCACGGCCAGCTCGCCGCACAGCAGGTCGGCGACCTCCCGGGCCGCAGTGCCCAGCTCCAGGTGCACGGCGATCGGCGCGCCCGTCTCCTGGTGGGCCTGCGCGGCGGCGACCATCGTCCAGCGGGCGTGCCGGTCGACGACATGGAACGCGCCCGCGACCTTGATCAGGCCCGCGCGAGGGCCGGTGCGCTCGGCGTCCGGGTCGTCGCCGGCCGGGATGCCGGCGAGCAGGTCGGCCACGAAGATCTCGGCCAGCCGGTCGGAGACGCGGTCGAGGACCTCGGCCGGGTAGTGCTCGGCGCGGTGGAAGCCCGTCGCGGCGACGACGTGCACGCCGGTCGCCTGCGACAGCGCGGCGAGGTCGGCCGCGCGGCGGTTCAGGCCGAACGGCGTCCACTGCACGACCGTGCGCCCGCCCGCGGCCGCGAACGCGCGCAGCTCGGCCTCGGCGGCCGCCGCGTCGTCGAGCTCCTGCCCGGCGAGCTGCCGGGAGGCGAAGAACAGGTGGTCGTGGGCGTCGCACACCTCGAGCGACGAGGGCGTGACGTCGCCGAGGACGGTGCGGACCCGGGGTTCCCCGGTCACGCGGTCAGCAGCTTCCGCAGCGGCACGGCCCCGCGGGCGCGCCGGCTCCACTCACGCGGGTAGCCGAGCGAGACTTCCTCGAACCGCACGCCGTCGGCCGACGTCGTGCGCGGGATGTGCAGGTGGCCGTACACGGCGAGCTCGGCGCGGTAGCGCAGGTGCCAGTCCTCGGTCTCCGTGGTGCCGCACCACAGCGCGAAGTCCGGGTAGTGCAGCGGCGCGGTCGGGTGGCGGTGCAGCGGCCAGTGCGACACGAGGATCGTGCCGTGCTCCGCCGGGACGGCGTCGAGACGGTCGGTGCTGACCTTCAGGCGCTCGGCGCACCAGGCCTGGCGGCTCGGGAACGGGTCGGGGTGCAGGAAGTACTCGTCCGTGCAGACCACGCCCGCCTCGCGTGCCTGCGCGAGCGCCTCCTCGATCGTCTTGCCCTCGGCGGCCGGGGTGCGCCAGCTGTAGTCGTAGAGCACGAACAGCGGCGCGATCGTCAGCGGCTCGGCGCCGTGCTCCCACACGGGGAACTCGTCCTCGGGGGTCAGCACGTCGATCTCGCGGCACTGCTCCACGAGGAACTCGTAGCGGGCCTGGCCGCGCAGCTGCGACTCGTCCTTCGGCGTGGTCCACAGCTCGTGGTTGCCCGGCACCCACACGACCTTGGCGAACCGTTCGCGCAGGGTGGCCAGCGTGTCGCGGATGACGGACGAGCGTTCGGCGACGTCACCGACCACGAGCAGCCAGTCTTCCGGCGAATCCGGCACGACGCGGTCGAGGATCGGCCCGTTGCCCTCGTGGGTCACGTGGAGGTCGCTGGTGGCGAAGAGAGACGGCACTCCTCCACCGTAGCCAGTTCCCGACCGGCAGATCGCCAGAACCGCCCCTTACGCCACCCCAGCAGCACCAGCCCGGCCACGACGTAGACGCCCGCCTGCACGTCGAGCAGCAGCGCCGGGCCGGTCACGGCCACCAGCGCCCCGGCGAGCAGCGACCCGGCGGCCTGGGCCGCCGCGACCACGGCGAAGACCGTGCTCAGCACCCGGCCAGCACGCTCCGGAGCCGCGACGCTCTGGACGTGCGCCAGGAGTCCGGCACCGGTGAGCACCGCGGGGCCGCCGGCCGCCGCGAACAGGCCCACGTAGAGCCCGAGCGCCGTCGTGAAGGCCGCCGCGTTCCAGATCAGCGCCGACACCAGCCCGGTCGCCAGCGAGCCCCACGCGAGCAGCGAAGCACCCGCCACGCGCCGCGCGAGCGTCGCCACGGCGAAGCCCGCCGCCAGCCCGCCGATCGCCTGCACGCCGCGCAGCAGGCCCGCGTCGGCCTCGCTGCCGCCGAGCACGTCCAGCACGAAGACCACGAACAGCACCAGGAACATCCCCTGGGCCACGGACACGAGCACCATCGCGATCCCCGTGGCCCGCAGCCGCGGGTCCCGCGTGAGCTCCCGCAGCCCGGCCAGCCACGCGGCGACGACGGGCTCCCGGCGAGGCTGACGGACGCGCGATGCCACCGGCCCCGGGAACGGGCGCGCGAGCAGCACCGCCGCGAAGGCCAGCGCCCCGAGGTAGCCGAGCACCACGCGGTCCAGCCCGCCCCAGCCGAGCAGCGCTCCGCCGGCCCAGCCGCCCGCGAGCCGGGCGACGCTGCCGTTGACACTCATCAGGCCGTTGGCCCCGGTCACCTCGGCGACGCCGACCAGCTCCGGCACCAGCGCGTTGCGCGCCGGTTCGAAGACCGACGCCAGCCCGGCCTGGGCGGCCATCACCAGGTACACGAGCGCGACGGGGATGCCGTCGCCGGCGAGCAGCGGCAACGCGACCGCCGCCTGGCCGACGCACACCACGGCGAGCACGACCCGGCGGTCCCACCGGTCCGCGACGACCCCGGCGACCGGGCTCAGCAGCACCGCCGGCAGCAGGCCGAGCACCACGCTCAGCGCCGTCGTCGCGGCCGAGCCGGTGGTCGCGAAGAGGAACACCGGCAGCGCGACCTGCAGCATCCACTCGGCGGACTCGCCGAAGAACGCGGCCAGCCAGAGCCGCACGAACGCGGGCACGCCCAGCAGCTGTCTCACGACACCGGCTCCCCGTCCGGCCCGAGCCGCAGGAACGCCCGCAGGCCGACGTGCACCGGCAGCGCGTCTTCCGGCGCGTCTTCGCGGATGGCACCGACGTACGGGCGGACCAGCGCGTCGACCGCCTGCAGCAGCCGGTCGAGCTCCGCCGGCGTGACCTGCAGCGTGTACGAGCTGAAGCCACCGACCGCGCGCCAGGCCGGGTCGAGCCTTTCGAGGGAGTCCAGGTAGCGGCGCGTGAGGTCCTGTTCCTCCGCGAGCTGCGTGCCCACCACGGCCAGCTGCGCCCGGTTGAGCGCCGGGTCCTCCCCCAGGTCGCCGAGGTCGAGGCCGACCTGCAGGGCGCGCCACGGCCGCTCGCGCCCGTCGGTGGCGTCGGCGCGTTCCACCAGCCCGTGCTGCGCGAGCCGGCGCAGGTGCCAGCTGCAGTTGGACGCGGTGGAGCCGACGGCTTCGGCGCATTCGCTGGCCGTGCGGGGCCCGACGGCCATCAGGTGGTGCAGCAGCGCCGACCGCAGCGGGTGCGCCAGCGCCCGCAGCAGCTCGGCGTCGTCGACGCGTTTGCGCGGCGGCAGCTCGGCCATCGGTCCTCCGGATATCTGAAAGGTTTCTTTCGAAATTGTCCTTTCAGAGTTGCAGCCGCCCGACCTGCTGTCAACGGGCTTCGCTACCATCACGGACAGTTACTGCTCCGTGCAGTCGTTGTCTCCGCCAGCCACTCCCGCGCCGAGGACGGTCTGTTGCCCCACCAGCGAGAACTCGCCACCGCCGCCGCACTGGCGCTCCCCCGGTTCGTCAGCGCCACGGTCCGCTTCCACACCGCGGTCGCCGACCGGCTCGGCGTGACCCCGGCCGAGCTGCACTGCCTGCAGCTCGTGCACAGCGGCGCCACCGACTCGCCCACGGAGCTGGCGCGGCTGCTCGGCATGACCACCGGCGCGTTCACGCGGATGCTCGACCGGATGGAGCGCGCCCGGCTCGTGGAACGCGCACCCGACCCCGCCGACCGCCGGCGGCTGCGCGTGCGGGCGCTGCCCGATCGCATGGCGGAGCTGACCGAGCTCTACGCCCCGCTCGCCCAGCGTTTCGGCGAGCGCCTGGCCGCGTTCGACCGCCGTCAGCTCACCGCCCTGGTGTCGTTCCTGACCGACGGCGAGACGGCCGCCGACCTGGCCACCCAGCAGGTCGACGAGGCCGCGCGGCAGCCCCGCGAAATTCGGGGTTGACTAATCCTACTGGTGTTGCGTTAACCTCTTCCCATCATGGACAGCTGAGCCCAGCCCTTTCCCGCACCGAGGCAGCTCCCGGTCGAGCACCGCTCCCGCGAGCCACGAGTCCCGTCGGGGAACCCGCTTTCCCACCAGGGCCGGTGATCCCCCATGTCTTTGTCCCTCAAAGCCACCGACGTCGTGTTCGGCTACGGCGCCAGGACCGTCCTCGACGGCGTCTCCCTCACCGCGTCGGCCGGGCGCCGACTCGGGCTCGTCGGCGAGAACGGCACCGGCAAGTCCACGCTGCTGCGCCTGCTCGCGGGCCTCGAACAGCCACGCTCGGGCGAGATCGTCCGCGGCGGCGACGTCGGTTTCCTGCTGCAGGAGCTGCCGTTCCCGGCGTCGGCGGCCTTCGGCGACGTCCTCGACCACGCGCTGGCCGACATCCGTTCGGCGGCCGCGCGGCTCGACACGCTCACCGTCGCGATGACCGACCGGCCCGACGACGCGGGCGTGCTCGACGAGTACGGGAAGCTCCTGGAGTGGGCCCAGGCCCACGACCTCTGGGACGCCGACCGCCGCGCCGAGCTGGTGTGCGACGGGCTGGGTCTCGGCGCGCTCGGGCGCGACCGGCGTCTCGGCGAGATGTCGGGCGGGCAGCGGTCCCGGCTCGGGCTGGCGGCACTGCTGATCCGCCGTCCCGCCACGATGCTGCTCGACGAGCCGACCAACCACCTCGACGACGCCGCGATGGAGTTCCTGGAGCACCACCTCGCGGAGCTGTCCGGCATCGTCGTGCTGTCCTCGCACGATCGCGTGTTTCTCGACGCTGTGTGCACCGACATCGTCGACCTCGACCCGGCGCCGGCCGACCGGCTCGTGGGCGGGGCGACGCGCTACGGCGGCACCTACAGCGACTACCTCGACCAGAAGCGGGCCGAACGCGCGCGCTGGGAGCAGCGCTACGCCGAGGAGCAGGACGAGCTGAAGGAGCTGCGGGACTCGGTCACGGTCACGGCGCGGCGGGTCGCGCACAACCGCGCGCAGCCCGACGGCGACAAGAACCTCTACAACTTCAAGGGAGGGCGGGTGCAGAAGCAGGTGTCCCGCCGGGTCCGCAACGCGCAGCTGCGGCTCGACGAGCTCGAACACGACCAGGTTCGCAAACCCCCGGCGCCGCTGCGGTTCCGCGCGCGCCTCACGGCCGCGGCGTCAGGCGAAGGACCGGCGATCTCGGTGCGGGGCCTGGACGTGCCGGGCCGGCTGACCCTCGACCGGCTCGACGTGAGCGGCACGGCGCGGCTGCTCGTGACCGGTGGCAACGGCGCGGGCAAGTCCACGCTCCTGTCGGTGCTGGCCGGCCGGCTCGCCCCCGCGGGCGGATCCGTCCACTTCGGACCCGGGCTGCGGGTGGGGTTGCTGGAGCAGGACGTGGAGTTCCCCGATCCGGAGCGCGTGGCCCACGAGGTCTACCGCGCCGCGCTCGGGGACGACGCGCCGCCGCTGTCCCGCTTGGGCTTGCTGTCCTCGCGGGACCTCGGCCGGCCCGTCGGCGAACTGTCGGTCGGCCAGCGCCGGCGCCTCGCGCTCGCCGTCCTGCTGGCGGATCCGCCGGACGTGCTGCTCCTCGACGAGCCGACCAACCACACCTCGCTGACCCTCGCCGAGGAGCTCTTCGCCGCACTGGACGACGCCCCGGGCGCCGTCGTCATTGCCTCTCATGATCGCTGGCTGCGCCGCCATTGGCACGGTGACCACCTCGCCCTGACGGCGACCCAACCCGCCACCGTATAGGACGTTATACAGCCACCGCCCACCCCGACCCGCACGCTCGAGGGCCAAGCGACCCCTCCTCCGGCGACCACGGCGCGAGATCGCGCCGGCGTCTCGCCCGAGCGGTGCGATCGGCCCCGGCCGATCAGACCGCTTGGGCGAGACGCCGGCTCCCCGGCGATCTCGCACGCCCCGGCGAAGCCGGGGCCGAATTACAGCTCGAGACCGAGCAGGGCATCGACCGCGGAGCGGACGAGGCCCGGCGAGGTCGAGTGCGTCCCGTCGCGGCGCAGGGCGGCCTCGGCCCAAGCGTCGATGGCGGTCAGGGCCTGGGGGGTGTCGAGGTCGTCGGAGAGACGGTCGCGCAGGCGGGCGAGGGTGTCCGTCGCGTCGGGGCCCGCGGGGAGCGCCACGGCTTCGCGCCAGCGGGCCAGGCGTTCCTGCGCCTCGGTCAGCAGCGCGTCGGTCCAGGGCCGGTCGTCGCGGTAGTGGCCGGCGAACAGGGCGAGCCGGATGGCAGAGGGGTCCACGCCGTCGGCGCGCAGCCGGGAGACGAACACCAGGTTCCCGCGCGACTTGGACATCTTCTCGCCGTCGAGGCCGATCATCCCGGCGTGCACGTAGTGGCGCGCGAACGGGTGCTCCCCCGCCACGGCCTCGGCGTGCGCCGCGCTGTACTCGTGGTGCGGGAACCGCAGGTCCGAACCACCGCCCTGCAGGTCGAACCCGAACCCGAGCCGGTTCACCGAGATCGCGCTGCACTCGATGTGCCAGCCCGGCCGCCCGGCGCCCAGCTCCGACTCCCACGACGGCTCGCCCTCCCGCGCGACCCGCCACAGCAGCGCGTCGAGCGGGTGCCGCTTGCCCACGCGGTCGGGGTCGCCCCCACGCTCGGCGAAGAACTTCGCCATCGTCTCTTCGTCGTAGCGCGACTCGTAGCCGAACCGGCCGCTCGCCGCGTGGTCGAAGTACACGTCCGGGTACTCCGGGTCGTCCGCCCGGTAGGCGCTGCCGTTGGCCAGCAGCTTCGCCACGACCTCCACGATCTCCGGGATCGCCTCCACCACGCTCACGAACTGCCGCGGCGGCAGCACGCGCAGCGCCTCCATGTCCTCGCGGAACAGCGCCGTCTCGCGCATCGCGAGCACCACCCAGTCGTCGGAGTCACGCTCGGCGCGCTCCAGCAGCGGGTCGTCGATGTCGGTCACGTTCTGCACGTAGTGGACCTCGTGTCCGTTGTCCCGCCAGATGCGGTTGACCAGGTCGAACGCCAGGTACGTCGCCGCGTGGCCGAGGTGCGTGGCGTCGTAGGGCGTGATGCCGCAGACGTACATCCGGGCGGTGGGACCCGGAGCCGTCGGGCGGATCTGCCCGGTCGACGTGTCGTGGAGCCGAAGCGGGCGGGGCGTGCCCGGCAACCGGGGCACGTCGACGGAGGACCAAGTCTGCATACCTCGACTGTAAACGGGACAGACGTCCGCTTTCCCACCCGGTGAGAAATCGAACGTTGTGACCTTGGTCCAGCTCCGCCGGCGCGATCTCGTGTGGTGTGCTTCCAGCGGAGCCAGAGCCAGGTCAATCCCTTCGGTTGCGCAGGTAGTCGCCGACCACGGCGGCGCCGAGGCCGTCCAGGTCAGGGGCCACCACGCGGCCGCCGGAGCGGCGAGCGATGGTGTCCACGAACGCTTCGAGCCGTGGGTCCTCCCCGAGGCGGAAGACCGTGACCGAGGCGCCCATCTTGGCGATCCGGTCCACTTCGGACAGTGTCTTGTAGATAGTGCGCGGGTCCGGCGGGTAGTCGAACACCGCTTCACCGTCGGGTTCGAGGTGGGCGGTCGGCTCGCCGTCGGTGACCATCAGCACCACGGGCTGCGCGTCGGGGTGGCGGCGCAGGTGCTGGCCGGCCAGCAGCAGCGCGTGGTGGGCGTTGGTGCCCTGCTCCCACGTGCCCTCCAGGCCCACCAGCTCCGGCAGGTCCACCTTCATCGCGTAGCGGCCGAAGGTGATCAGCTGCAGCGCGTCGTTGCGGAAGCGGGTGCTGATCAGCTGGTGCAGCGCGAGCGCGGTGCGCTTCATCGGCAGCCAGCGGTCCTCCTGCACCATCGACCACGACGTGTCCACCAGCAGCGCCACGGCCGCGCGCGAGCGGTGTTCGGTCTCGATGACCTCCACGTCCTCGACGTCGAGCGTCACCGCGCGCGAGCCGAGCGACGTCGAGCGCAGCACCGCGTTGCGGACCGTGCGCGGCACGTCCCACGGCTGCATGTCCCCGAACCGCCACGGGCGGCTCGAGCCCGTGGGCTCACCCGCGGCACCGGCGGACTCGGTCTCCCGCTCACCGGTCTTGCCACGCAGCGAATTGACCACATCGGACAGTGCCGTCTCGCCCAGGCGCCGCAACGCCTTGGGCGACAGGCGGAGCGTGCCGTCGGCCGCGCGTTCGAACAGGCCCTGCCGGCGCAGCTCACGCTCCAGTTCGGACAGTCGCCGCGCGTCGACACCGGCATCGGGCCCCAGCTGGCGCTGCAGCGCGTCCATGTCGATGTCCTCGAGCCGCGCGCCCGGGTAGGCCTGGCCCAGCTGCTCGGCCAGCCCGTCGAGCTCCGCGAGGTCCTGCATCGCCTGCGCGCCCTCGCCGAGGCCCAGCGGGTCCTGGCCGCGGAAGCGCTCCGAGCCCGCCCAGTCCTCACCCGGCCGCAGCGCCTGCAGCGCCGCGTCCAAAGCGGACAGCTGCTGCGCGATGCGCGGGTCGCCGAAGGCCTGCTGCGACAGCTCCGCCAGCTCGGCACGCTGCTCGGCCGACATCGAGTTCAGCATCCGCTGCGCGGCGGCCGCGCGCGAGGCCAGCGCGTCGATCAGCTCCTCGACGTTGCGCGGGTTCTCCGGGAAGAACTCGCCGTGGCGGTTCATGAACTCCGCGAACCGCTCGTCGATGTCGTCGGCGCCTTGCGCGTGGGCCTGCAGCAGCGCATTGAGGTCGGACAGCATCTGGTTGACCTGCTCGACGTCCTCCGGCCCGGCGTTCTGCAGCGCCTGCTTCATGCCCTGGAACCGCGCGTCGAGCGCCTCGCGGCCGAGCAGGTCGCGGATCTGCTCGTACTTCTGCCGTCCTTCGGACGAGCGCCAGTCGTACTCGCTCAGCTCGCGCACGGCCGCGGCGGTGCCCGGCGGGAGGGCGTCGAGCTGCGCCTCGCGGAAGCGCGCCTCGTCGTCCGGGTCCGGGAACAGCTCGCGGCGCTCGGCGGTCAGCGCCTCGCTCAGCAGCTGCTGCACCTCCTGCAGCGTGCCGTCGAGCCGGTGGCGGCGCTGGATCTCCGAACGGCGCTGCCACAGCCGCCGCGTGAGCTCGTCGAGCCCCGACGTGCGCTCGGTGCCGCGGCGCAGCAGCTCCTCCAGCGCCGAGCGCGGCGACGCGCCGGCCATCACGTCGCGGCCGATCTCGTCGAGCGCGTCGCGCAGGTCCGCCGGCGGCGCCAGCGGATCCGGCCCGTCGTGCCACGGGCCGTAGGAGTACCCCTCCGGAATGAGCGGCATTACTGGCCGTACACCGTGGTGTTCTCGTCGGAGTCCTTCGCCAGCCGCCTGGCGAGGAACAGCGACTCCAGTGCCAGCTCCACCGCGGCCGCGATGCGACCGGCCGGCTCGTCGGAGGACACCCCGGCACGCTGGGCGACCTCGTGCAGCACCGGCAGCTCCGGCAGGGCGGCGAGCACGTCCCGGGCCGGCACGCGCTCGCCGGTGGCCACGAGGTGGCCGTCGGCGACGGCGTCGGACAGCGGACGCAGGTCCAGCCCGGCGAAGCGCTCCCGCGCGGTTTCGGCCACGGCCCGGCGCATCAGGTGCACGAGGTGCTCGACCTCGCGGCCCTCCTCGCCCGGTTCGAACTCGATCTTGCCGCGCAGCACGGCGGGCACCGCTTCGAGGTCGACCGGCCGCGCGACGGCCGGGTCCTCCCCCGTGAGCGCCGAACGGCGCAGCGCCGCGGCGGCGACGGTTTCGGCGGCGGCCACGGCGAAGCGGGCCGACACGCCGGACCGCTGGTCGATCACCGGCGACTCGCGCAGGTTGCGCACGAACCGGGCCAGCACCTCCAGCAGCGGCTCGCCGACCTCGGCCACGAGGTGCGCCTCCTGGCGCACCACGGCGACTTCGGCGTCGACGTCGAGCGGGTAGTGCGTGCGGATCTCCGCGCCGAAGCGGTCCTTCAGCGGCGTGATGATGCGGCCGCGGTTGGTGTAGTCCTCCGGGTTCGCGGTGGCGACGAGCAGCACGTCCAGCGGCAGCCGCAACGTGTAGCCGCGGACCTGGATGTCGCGCTCCTCCATCACGTTGAGCAGCGCGACCTGGATGCGCTCGGCGAGGTCGGGCAGCTCGTTGATCGCCACGATGCCGCGGTGGGCGCGCGGGACGAGCCCGAAGTGGATCGTCTCCGGGTCACCGAGGCTGCGGCCCTCGGCCACCTTCACCGGGTCGACGTCGCCGATGAGGTCACCGACGGACGTGTCCGGCGTCGCGAGCTTCTCGGTGTAGCGCTCGCTGCGGTGGCGCCACGCCACGGGCAGGTCGTCGCCGAGCTCCGCCGCGCGGCGGATCGAGGCGGGGGTGATGGGGTCGAGGGGGTGCTCACCGAGCTCGGAGCCCTCGATGACGGGGGTCCACTCGTCGAGCAGGCCGGCGAGGGTGCGCAGCAGGCGGGTCTTGCCCTGGCCTCGTTCGCCGAGCAGGACGACGTCGTGGCCGGCGAGCAGCGCGCGCTCGAGCTGCGGCAGGACAGTGCGGGAGAAACCGACGATGCCGGGCCACGCGTCGCGGCCTTCACGGAGCGCGGTCAGCAGGTTGTCGTGGATCTCCTGCGCGATGGGGCGCGGGGTGTACGCGGCGGCGCGGAGCTCGCCCGCGGTACGGGGAAGTGAGTCTGGGACAACGGTCACCGCATCGACGCTACTTACCGTTTCGGCCTACGTCGACGTGGAGCGACTCCAGCGTGGGCGATCGTCCACGAAGTGCGGGCTACCGGTAAAATAGGGCGTCGTGTGCCGTCCCAGTGCGACCCTCGCCGTCTGGTCCTCCGCGTGGCTCAACGGAGCCGCGGCTTCCGACGATGTGCTCGACGCCCTCGCTGCCTGGGGCGAAGCGCACGATGTCGTCGCGGCCGACGCCCCCGCCGCCGAAGCCTTCGAGCTCCCGCTGGCGTTCCACCGCGCCGCCACTCCGGTCCAGCTCCTCATGGCGCTGCGCGCGCAGGGCGTGAAGATGGCCCAGCTCGTGCTCCCCGTGCCCGGCGACGTCCGCGGTCTCGGCGGAGGCGGCCCGTTCGCCGAAGCGGCATTGCGGTGCGGTGACGCGGTGGTGCTGACCGAGCTCGGCTTCGGCCTCGTGCCGGAGCCGATCGCGGAAGGCCTGATGCGCTGGACGGTCTACTCGGTGCCCACCCCGGTTCCGCTGGAGTACCAGTCGCTGCCCGACGCCGAACACGGCCTCACGGACGCGATCCGCGCCAGCGCGGGTGCGTTGCAGGCGCTGGACGTGGCGAGCGACCGCCCCGGCGTGCGCGCCGAGCTCTCAGCTCACCTGCGGTCCCGGCCGCAGGTCGACTGGCCGGCCGGCACGCCCGCGCGGGCGCTGCGCGTGCTGCAGCGCGCGGAGGAGATTTCGGCGATCCTGGCCATCGCGCGCACCGACGACCCGGGTGGCGCGCTGTCCGCCTCGGCGGCGAGCCGGCGGGCCGAAGCGTTGCGGCCGTTGTCGGATGCGGTGCGCACGGCTCGGACCGCGTCGGTCAACGAAACGGTGCGAGTGTTCGCGGAGCAGGCCGACCGGCAGCCGTGAGCTTCTCGGCGCTCAGCTGACGGCGAACACGCCCGCGTCGGCCTCAGCCGAGAGCGAACAGGGCACTTTTGCCCGCGTTGCCCGGTTTCCCGGACGACGCGGGCTCTTCTCGGTTCAGCGGGCGGGACGCTTGGCGGGCTCGCAGCACCCGACCGAGCAGGGCGCGCCGTTGACCGAGCAGCCGTCCGTCGGGAAGGGCGAGAGCTTGCGGGCCGGGGCGCCGGAAACGTGCTCCCGCACCAGTTCCACCACCAGCTCGGCGAACCGCGGGTCCACGTCGGGCGTCGCGGCTCGGGCGAAGGCCATGCCGTGTTCGGCGGCGCGCTCGGCGGCTTCGTTGTCGAGGTCCCAGATCACCTCGAGGTGATCCGAGACGAAGCCGATCGGGCTGACCACCACGGACTCGACGCCCTGCTCGTGCAGCGCGTCGAGGTGGTCGACGATGTCCGGCTCCAGCCACGGCACCTGCGGCGGCCCCGACCGCGACTGCCAGACCACGTCGTACTCCGCGATGCCCGCCTCGGCGGCCACGAGCCGCGCGGCTTCGGCGATCTGGCGGGAGTAGCGCCGGCCCCCTTCGGCGGGCGGGCCGGAGGCGGCGTCGGCGCTCAGCGGCACGGAGTGCGCGGTGAAAACCGTGCGCGTGCCGGCCCGGTCGCCGAGGCGCGTGTGAGCGGCGCGCACCGCGTCGGCGATCGCGGAGACGAACAGCGGGTGGTCGAAGAACTGGCGCAGCTTCACGATCTCCGGCGCCTCGGGGCCCACGGCTTCACGGGCGCGCAGGATGTCCTCGTCGTACTGCCGGCACGCGGAGTAACCGCCGTAGGCGCTGGTGGGGAACGCGAGCACGCGCTGCACGCCATCGGCCTTCATCCGCGCCACGGTGTCCTCCACCATGGGCTGCCAGTTGCGGTTGCCGAAGTACACCGGCAGGTCGATCCCCTCGGCCGCGAGCCGCTTCCCGACTGCCGCGATGGCCGCGCGGTTGAGCCGGTTGATCGGCGACACCCCGCCGAAGTGCTGGTAGTGCTCGGCGACCTCGAGCAGCCGCTCGCGCGGCACCCCGCGGCCCCGGGTGACGTTCTCCAGGAACGGCATCACCTCGTCGGGCCCCTCCGGGCCGCCGAACGAAAGCCATAACAACGCGTCGTAACCCACGGTGTCCATCTTGCCCCTGTGGCGGCGCCCACGACGGAGCGGGCTCATTGTGTACTGACCTATCCAAAACCTGGCACGGTGTCGTCATGCCCAGGCCACGCGAGTTCGACGAGACCGAAGCCCTCGAAGGCGCCATGAACGCCTTCTGGGCCCGCGGCTACGAGGCGACCTCGACGCAGGACCTCTGCGCCGCCACCGGACTCGGCCGCAGCAGCGTGTACAACACCTTCACCAGCAAGGAAATCCTGTTCCGGCGCGCGCTCGAGCACTACATCCGGCTCGGCGTCCGCAACCGGGCCGCCGTGCTGGAAGAGGCCGACGACGGCCTCGACGCGATCCACCGGCTGCTGACATCGGTGATCGACGACGAGCTCACCCACGGCCGCCGCGGCTGCCTGGTGGTGAACACCGTCGCCGAGTTCGGCACCGCCGACCCCGAGATCACGGCGCGCGTGGAGGCCGACACCGCCGCACACCTCGCGTCCCTCGCCGAGTGCGCCCGCCTCGGCCAGGCCGACGGCAGCATCACCCGCGACCGGGAGCCGCGCGACATCGCGGAGTTCGTGCACAGCACGGTGAGCGGACTTCGGCTGATGTCGCGCCGCGGCGCGGAACTCCCGGCCATGACGGCAGTGGCCGACATCGCCGTCGCCGCACTCGCCCGCCGCTGACCCCGCCCACCGCAACCCGCCGCCCACCCCGGCATCAGTGCCGAGGCAGCACGAACCAGTTTTGTACCAATCACTCCAAAAGGAGAGACGAACCGTGCCCTTGGCCGTCTTCGTGCTCGGGCTCAGCATCTTCGCCCTCGGCACCTCGGAGTTCATGATCACCGGGCTGCTGCCCGGGATGGCGGCCGACCTCGGCGTCAGCATCCCCGACGCCGGCCTGCTCATCTCGGCGTTCGCGGTCGGGATGGTGGTCGGCGCGCCGCTGCTGGCCGTCGGCACGCTCAAGCTGCCCCGCCGCACGACCCTGCTCGCGCTGCTGGTGGTGTTCGCCGGCTCGCACGTCATCGGCGCGCTCGCCCCGGGTTACGGCGTGCTCTTCGCGACCCGCATCGTGAGCGCCCTGGCCTGCGCGGGGTTCTGGGCCGTCGCCGCGGCGACCACCGTTTCACTCGTCCCCGTGGCCCGCCGCGGCCGTGCGCTCGCCGTGCTCGTCGGCGGCCTGACGCTGGCGAACATCGCGGGCGTCCCCGCCGGCACCGTCCTCGGCCAGCACGCCGGCTGGCGCACCGCGTTCTGGGCGGTCGCCGCGCTGACCGTGGTGGCCGTCGCCGGCGTCCTCGCGTTCGTGCCGCGCACGGTCTCCGACTCCTCCGCCCTGCGGGTGCGGACCGAACTGCGGGTCTTCCGCAACGGACGCGTCTGGCTGGCGCTGGGCGTGATCGCGCTGACGCAGGCCATGGTCTTCGCGACGTTCAGCTACCTCGCTCCGTTGCTCACGTCGGCCGACGGCCTGCCGTCCTCGGCGGTCCCGCTCGTCTTGGTGCTCTTCGGCGTCGGCGCGGTGATCGGCATCCTCGCGGGCGGCAAGCTCGCCGACGCCCACCCGTTCTCGACGCTCTACGGCAGCCTGGGGCTGGCCGTCGCCGCGCTGATCGCGCTCGCGGTCACCTCGGACGCCGTGGTCGCCGTCGTCGCGGTCCTGGTGCTCGGCGCCGCGGCGTTCGCGGCCAACCCGGCCCTCAACGTCCGCGCGTACTCGGTCGCGGGCGGATCGTCCACATTGGTCGGCGCGAGCACCACGTCGGGCTTCAACGTCGGCAACACCGCGGGTCCGTGGGCCGGCGGCGTCGCGATCAACGCGGGTCTCGGCTTCCCGAGCGTCGCGTGGGTGAGCGTCGGGCTCGGCGGGCTCGCGCTGGCCGCCCTCACGTTCGCCCTGCGTCTGCAGCGTTCCGACGACGCCCGCCGCCCGGCTCGCTCCCCCGAAGAGCCGGTGGTCCAACCGGTCGCACCGTGAAACGGCGAACGGCTCCCGCGACAACTTCGCGGGAGCCGTTCGCCGTAAGGGAAAGAACTCAGATGCCGAGCGCGTGCACGCCGCCGTCGACCATGATCATCGAGCCGGTGGTGGCGGGCAGCCAGTCCGACAGCGCGACGCAGACCGTCTTGGCCGTCGGGTCCGGGTCGGAGCTGTCCCAGCCGAGCGGGGCGCGGTCGTTCCAGCCGTCTTCGAGCTCGTTGAAGCCCGGGATCGACTTCGCGGCCATCGTCTTCATCGGGCCGGCGCTGACCAGGTTCACGCGGATGCCGCGCGGACCGAGGTCCCGCGCGAGGTAGCGGTTCACCGACTCCAGGGCCGCCTTCGCGACGCCCATCCAGTTGTAGGCGGGCCAGGCCACGCGCGCGTCGAAGTCCATGCCGACGATCGACGAGCCGCGCGAGAGCAGCGGCAGCGTCGCCACGGCCAGCGACTTGAACGAGAACGCCGACACGTCCACGGCGATCTTCACGTCGTCGCTCGGCGCGTCCAGGAACGGCGCGCCCAGGCAGGTCTGCGGGGCGAAGCCGATCGAGTGCAGCACCCCGTCGAGGCCGTCGACGTGCTCACGCACGCGGTCGGCGAGCGTGTCGAGGTGCTCCTGGTTGGTCACGTCGAGCTCGAGCACCGGCGCCGGCTTCGGGAGGCGCTTGGCGATCGTCTTCACCAGCGAGAGCCGGCCGAAGCCGGTGAGCACGACCTCAGCGCCCTCCTGCTGCGCGATCTTGGCCGCGTGGAACGCGAGCGAGGCGTCGGTGATGACGCCGGTGATCAGCAGCCGCTTGCCTTCGAGCAGTCCGGGCAAGGGTTCCTCCAGTCTTGGGTGATGTCGCTTGTGGTGGTCGCGGTGGTCGGGAAGGTCAGTGGCCGAGGCCGAGGCCGCCGTCGACCGGCAGCACCGCGCCGTTGACGTAGGCGGCGTCGTCGGAGGCGAGGTAGCGCACGGCCGCGGCGATCTCGGCCGGCTCGGCGTAACGGCCGGTGGGCACGTTGGCGAGGATCTCCTTCTTGCGGTCCTCGCCGAGCGCGTCGGTCATGTCGGTGCGCACGAAGCCGGGCGCGATCACGTTGGACGTGATGTTGCGCGAGCCGAGCTCCCGCGCGAGCGAGCGCGAGAAGCCCACGAGCCCGGCCTTCGACGCGGCGTAGTTCGCCTGGCCCGCCGAGCCCGAGAGGCCGACGACCGACGAGATGAAGATGAACCGGCCCCAGCGGGCGCGCAGCATGCCGCGCGACGCGCGCTTGGCGACCCGGAACGCGCCGGTGAGGTTCGCGTTCACCACACGCTCGAACTGCTCCTCGCTCATGCGCATCAGGAGCGTGTCGTCGGTGAGCCCGGCGTTGGACACGAGCACCTCGACGGGGCCTTGGTGCTCCTCGACCAGCTTGAACGCGGCGTCGATCTGCTCGGCGTCCGTGACGTCCGCTTCGACCCCGAAGAGCCCTTCCGGCGCGCCGGAGCCGCGGTGGGTGACGGCCACCTGGTGGCCCTGCTCGGCGAGGTCCCGGGCGATCGCCAGACCGATACCCCGGTTGCCGCCGGTGACCAAGACCGACCGTCCCACTGCACGTCTCCCTCTGCTCGGTGTCCCTGTCGCGAACGCGTGGGGACGAGGCTATCGGCCGCGCGCGGCGTCGCCGCACCCGGCGCCACCTCCGCGTCCGGGCCGGGCGCGGAAGTCCAGAGCGGAGGTTAGGGCGCGGCGCGCCGGTCCGTTTGCGCAGACCAGAGGGTTCCTACAAACCGGGGGAAGGCCGGGCGTGCGATCCGCACAAAACGTGATCAGGATCGCCGGTCCCCCGGCCCCGCAAGACGGCCGGAACTCGCCTAAGGACAGGTAAGGAACGGCGCCGCGACCTTGCCGCGCGCGTACCCCGGTGGTCACCGTGAGTCGCGACACAGGAGGTCAAGGATGACTACCCGGATCCCCACCCCGGTGACCCGCGAGGTCGAGCGCCGAGTCGTCGGCAACGTGCTGCGCGGCTCCATCGGCAACCTCGTCGAGTGGTACGACTGGTACGCCTACTCGGCGTTCACGATCTATTTCGCCAAAGCGTTCTTCCCCGGCGGCGACGCGACGGCCCAGTTCCTCAACACCGCGGCCGTGTTCGCCGTGGGGTTCCTGATGCGCCCGCTGGGCGGCTGGCTGCTCGGGCGCTTCGCCGACCGGTTCGGGCGCCGCAGCGCGCTCGTGCTCTCGGTTTCCATGATGGCGTTCGGCTCGCTGCTCATCGCGGCGACGCCGGGTTACGCGGCCATCGGCGTCGCGGCGCCGATCCTGCTCGTGCTCGCACGGCTGCTGCAGGGTCTTTCGGTGGGCGGCGAGTACTCGACGTCGGCGACGTATCTGTCCGAAGTGGCCACTCCCGGCAAGCGCGGTTTCTACTCCAGCTTCCAGTACGTGACCCTCGTCGGCGGGCAGCTGCTCGCGCTCGGGCTGCAGCTGATCCTGCAGAGCCTTCTCACCGAGGCGCAGATGGGCGACTGGGGCTGGCGGATCGCGTTCGTGGTCGGCGCCGTCGCGGCCGTGGTCGTGATGGCGTTGCGGCGCACCATGGACGAGTCGGCGAGCTACGAGCGCGTGGCCGCGGAATCGGGATCCGGCAAGCAGGCCGGCGAACGCGGCACGCTGCGCACGCTCGTGAAGTACCCCAAGGAGATCGCGCTCGTCGTCGGCCTCACGCTCGGCGGCACGGTCGCGTTCTACACCTACGCGACCTACACGCAGAAGTTCCTCGAGAACACCGCCGACATCCCGCGCCGAACGGTGACGTGGATCCTCTTCATCGCGCTGCTGGTGTTCGCGCTGCTGCAGCCGGTGGCCGGGCGGCTGTCGGACCGGATCGGCCGGCGCAAGCTGCTGATGTTCTTCGGCATCGCGGGCACCGTGCTCACCGTCCCGATCATGACCACCATGGCGCACACGAAACAGCCCGTGCTCGCGTTCCTGCTGCTGCTCGGCGCGCTCGTGATCGTCACGGGCTACACGTCCATCAACGCGATCGTGAAGGCCGAGCTGTTCCCCACCCGGATCCGCGCGCTCGGCGTCGGTCTGCCGTACGCGCTGACGGTCGCGATCTTCGGCGGCACGGCGGAGCTCATCGCCCAGGCGCTGAAGAAGGCGGGGCACGAGTCCCTGTTCTTCTGGTACGTCGCGGGCTGCATCCTCGTCTCGCTCGTCGTGTACGGGACAATGCGCGAAACGTCGCGTTCGTCCGCACTGGAGCAGGACGAAGACTGAGCGGGAGGACGGCCGTGCGCGTGCTGCTCGTGGAGGACGACACCGGGGTCGCCGGTGCGCTCGCCGAGACGCTGCACGCGCGCGGCCACACCGTGACCAGCGTCGGCCGCGGTGCCGACGCGCTGCACCGGCACCGTGAGGCCGATCTGCTGCTGCTCGACCTCGGCCTGCCGGACCTCGACGGGCTCGACGTGCTGCGCAAGATCCGCCAGGTCTCCGCCGTGCCCGTGATCGTGCTGACCGCCCGCGGCGACGAGCGGTCCATCGTCCGCGGGCTGCGCCTGGGTGCCGACGACTACCTCACGAAACCCGTGCGCCTGGCCGAACTGCTCGCGCGGATGGACGCCGTCGTGCGCCGGGCGGGCGTGCGCGACACCCCGGCCGACGACGCCGTGGTGCGGCTCGAAGACGTCGAGATCGACCTCGGTGCGCGCCGCGTCCTGGTGGCGGGCCGGGACATCGGGCTGACGACGAAGGAGTTCGCGGTGCTGGCCGTGCTCGCCGCGCGGCCCGGCACCGCCGTGAGCCGCCAGCAGCTGATGGACGAGGTGTGGGGCGACGCGTACCTGGCGATCTCCCGATCGCTCGACGTCCACATGACACAGCTGCGCGCCAAGCTCGACCGCCCTGGCCTGCTCATCACGATCCGCGGCTTCGGCTACCGGCTGGGCCGGGGCTGAGCGGTGCGCACCCGCCTGCTCGTCGTGCTGGTCGCGCTCGCGCTGCTCGTGGTGGCCGCGTTCGCCGTGCCGCTGCTGGCGAGCACGGCCGAGCAGCGCACGCAGCAGCTGGTGATCTCCCGCAGCAGCGACGTCGACCGGTTCGGCGTGCTGGCGCAGCAGGCGGTCGACGCGCACGACCCGGCGGCGCTCGACGCCGAGGCCGAGCGGTACTCGGCGCTCTACGGCGAGGCCGTGGTGGTCGTCGACGCGCAGCGCGCCCCGCTGGTGCAGACGGGCGGGCTCACGGCAGCGGCACCGGCGGTCCGCGCGCTCGTGGAGGCGACCATGCGCAACGAGCCGGCGCCGCGCGCCGAGCGGCTGAGCCCGTGGTCGGCCGGGCCGATGCTGTTCGCACGCCCGGTGGGATCGGGCACGCGGGTGGCCGGGGTGGTGGTGCTGCGCGCTTCCGTGGCCGCGGCGGCGGCCGACGTCGCCGCCCGCTGGAGCGCGATCGCGGCCGGGGCGCTGCTCGTGGCCGCCGTGTTCGTGCTGCTGGCGGTGCTGCTGGCCCGGTGGATGGTGCGGCCGCTGCTGGAGCTGGAGACGGGCGTGCTGGCCGTCGCGGGCGGCCACCGCGCGCAGGTGCCGGAGAGCTCCGGGCCGCGCGAGCTGCGGTCGCTGGCGGCTTCGGTGAACCGCATGTCCGACGCCGTGGCCGAGGCCGCGGACCAGCAGCACCGGCTCGTCGCGGACACCTCCCACCAGCTGCGCAACCCGATGGCCGCGCTGCGGCTGCGCGTCGACTCGCTCGCGTCGGCCGAGGCGAACGAGCCGGCGTACCGGGCGATCGTCGCGGAGGTCGAACGCCTCGAACGCATCCTCGACGGCCTGCTCGCGCTCGCCACCGCGGAGTCCGCCGCCACCCGCATCGCCGCCGGCACGGACGACGAACCCGCCGACCTCGCCGCCGTGATCGCCGAGCGCGTCGACGCCTGGCGGCCCGCCGCCGACGACGCCGGTGCCACCCTGCTCCCCTGTCCCGGGCACGACGAACCCGTGCTCGTGTACACCCCCGAGGGCGAGCTCGCGCAGATCCTCGACGTGCTCCTCGACAACGCCGTCCACCACGCCGGCCGCGGCGCCACCATCTCGGCCGCGTGGGAAGCCGCGCCGGGCGCCGCCACCCTCGTCGTCACCGACGACGGCCCCGGTCTGCCTGCCGCCGACCTCGCCCGCGCGACGGACCGCTTCTGGCGCGCCGGCGGCGACGGCGCACCCCGCGGTACGGGTCTCGGTCTCGCCATCGCGCGCGAGCAGACCCGGGCCCGCGGCGGCACGCTCGAACTGCGGGCCAACGCGCCGCACGGGCTGCAGGTCCGCGTCACGCTGCCGGCGGTGACGCCGTGACGATCACCCGCCGCACCGCGTTGCTCGGCGGCCTCGGTCTCGCCCTCGCCGGGTGCTCGCCCGCGTACCGCGGCCCCGAGCGGTCCGTCACGATCGCCGCCGGGGAGCAGGGCGGGTTCTACCTGGCGTTCGCGGAGGTGCTCGCCGCCGAGGTGAGCCGGGCGGAGCCGCGGCTGCACTGCGTGGCCGTGGCGACCGAGGCGAGTGTCGTGAACGTCGAGCGGGTGCGCGACGGAACGGCCGATCTGGGGCTGGTGCTCGCGGACGTCGCGCAGTCGGCGCTCGCGGGCCGGGCGCCGTTCCCCGCGCCGGTCCCGTTGCGGGCACTGGGCCGGGTGTACGAGAACTACCTGCAGCTGGTCGTGCGCGCGGACGACGGTCTCGCACAGCTGCGCGACCTGGCCGGACGTCCGGTGTCCGTCGGCGCGGGCGGGTCGGGCGCCGCGCAGCTGGGCGAGCGCGTGTTCGCCGCGGCCGGGGTGTCCGTGGTGGCTCAGCACCTGCCGCTGGCGGACGCCATCGCCGCGCTGGCGAGCCACCGCATCGACGCGCTCCTGTGGTCGGGCGGCCTCCCCACCCCCGCGCTCGCCGAGCTCAACCGCACGACACCGCTGGCCCTGCTGCCGCTCGCGGCCGTGATCCCCGCGTTGCGCGCGCGGCACGGCCCGGTCTACGAACAGGTCCAGGTGCCCGCCGGCGCGTACGCGGGAGTCGGGGCGCCCGCGACGATCGGCGTGGCGAACCTGCTCGTCTGCGCCCCGCGGCTGCCCTCGGACGTCGCCGCGGCGGTGGTGCGGGTGCTGGCCGGGCGCGCGGCCGATCTGGTGCCGGCGCAGGCCGTCGGGACGCAGTTCCTCGACGTGCGCACTCTCATCGGCACCCAGCCCGTGCCGCTGCACCCCGGCGCGGCCGACACCTACCGGGCGCTCCACGGCTGAGCGGCGCTCGCTAGATTGGTCGCGTGACCCCATCGCGTCGACCGCTCGTCGAGATGCCCTTGCGCGTGCGCTACCACGAGTGCGACGGCCAGGGGATCGTCTTCAACGCCCACTACCAGTCCTACGTCGACATGGCCTCGTTCGAGGTGGTGAAGGCGCTGTTCGGCTCGTACGACGCGTTCCTGGCCACGGGCACCGACATGGTGGTCGCCGAGGCCAACCTCCGCTACCGCGCCCCGTGCCGCTACGACGACGACCTCGTCGTGGCGGTGTTCCTCGCGCACCTCGGGACCACGTCGATCGTCTACGAGTCGGAAATCCGCCGCGGCGGCAAGCTCACCACCGAGGCGAAGGTCCGCTACGTGCTCGTCGATCCCGAGACTCTGCGCAAGCAGGCGATCCCCGCCGCGGTGCGCGACGTCTACGCGGCCCACCTGCCCGTCCCCACCGCTCCCTGACGTTCCCGAGGTCCGCCGTGTTCCGCGTGCTCTTCTACCACCCCGAGATCCCGCCGAACACCGGCAACGCGATCCGCCTCGCCGCCAACACCGGCTGCGAGCTGCACCTGGTCGAGCCGCTGGGGTTCACGCTCGAGGACAAGCAGCTGCGCCGCGCCGGGCTCGACTACCACGACCTCGCGCGCGTCCGCGTGCACGCCGATCTCGCCGCCGCGTGGCGAGCGCTGTTGCCGGCCAAGGTCTACGCGTTCAGCGCCAAGGCCACGCGCCTCTACACCGACGTGGCCTACGAACCCGGCGACGTGCTGATGTTCGGCCCCGAGTCCGCCGGCCTGCCCGACGCCGTGCAGCACGCGGCCGAGATCACCGACCGGGTGCGGCTGCCGATGCTGCCCACGAGCCGCTCGCTCAACCTGGCCAACACCGCGGCCATCACGATCTACGAAGCCTGGCGGCAGAACGGTTTCGGTCTGCCGCCAGGCTGAAGCGTGCTACGGGAGTCTCTGGCCGATCAGCAACGCGGCCGCCGCCCCGATCATCAGCACCAGGGTGCCGATCACGACCCACGGTTTGCTCGCGTCGGCGTTCTTGAGCTCGTAGCCGATCTGCTCGCCGAGGTCGGCGTAGACCTTCTTCAGCTCGTCGGCGCTGGCGGCTTTGTAGAAGTCGCCGCCGGACAGCCGCGCGATCTCCTTCAGGGAGTCGTCGTCGACCCGCACGTCCTGCGGTTTACCCTCGATGTCGACCGAACCGTGCGTGGTGCCGAACGAGATCGACGAGATCGGCATCTGCGCCTGCTTCGCCGCCTGCGCCGCGGTGTACGCGCCGCGCGGGGCGTAGAGATCCTCCGGCACGGTCTGCTTGCCGTCGCTCATCAGCACGATGCGCGCGGGCGGCGGCCCGTCGGCGCCGCCGACCACGGCCGAGAAGCTCTCGATCGACTGCATGGCCGCGAAAATGCCTTCACCGGTCGCGGTGGACTGGGCGAGCTTCAGGTTGTCGATCGCCTTCACCACCCCGGCGCGATCGGTGGTCGGGTTGACCAGCACGGTCGCGGTGCCGGCGAAGGAGATCAGCCCCAGGTTCACGCCCGGGGTCATGTTCTCGGCGAACTGCTTGGCCGCGTCCTGCGCCGCCTTCAGCCGGTTGGGCGCGACGTCGGTGGCCTCCATCGAGAGCGACACGTCGATCACCAGCACGACGGTGGCCCGGTTGCGCGGCACCTTCTGCTCGGCCGTCGGCCCGGCCAGCGCCACCGTGAGCACCAGCAGCGAGAACACGATCAGCACCGCGGGCAGGTGCCGGATCCAGCCCTGCGTCTTCGGTGCGACCTTGTCCAGCAGCTCCAGGTTCGCGAACCGCATCACCCGCTTGCGCCGCGCCCGCTGGGCGAGCACGTAGGCGACGGCCACGGCCGCCACCAGGATCAGCAGCAGGAACCACCACGGCGAGGTGAAACCCGTCAGGCTCATGCGACACCGCCCGACCAGCGGCGCTTGCGCGCGACCACGAACCGCACCATGTCGGCGATCCAGTCGGAGTCGGTGCGCAGCACCAGGTGCGCCGCACCCGCCCGGCGCAGCCCGGCCGCGACGTCCTGCCGATGGGCGTGCGCCGCGGCGCCGAACTCCTTGCGCAGCAAGGCGGAAGCGTGCACTTCGCGCTGTTTCCCTGTCTCCGGGTCGGCCAGGACGACGGTGCCCACGTCGGGCAGGTCCACGTCGCGCGGGTCGAGGACTTCGATGGCGATGAGCTCGTGGTGCCCGCCGAGCGCGCGCAGCGGCCGCTGCCAGTCGGTGGGGCCCAGGAAGTCCGAGATCACCACACCCAGGCCGCGCCGACGGGGCGGACGGCGAAGCTGCTCCAAGGCGTCGGCGAGATCGCCCCGGACGCCTTCGGGTGCCCGGGGGGTCTCGGCGAGCCGCCGGATCAGGCCGCGCGCGTGGGCCAGCCCGCCGCGCGCGGGGATGCGGTTCACGCCCTGGCCGTTGGACACCAGCGCGCCGATGCGGTTGCCGCCCCCGCCGGTGAGGTGGGCGACGGCGGCCGTCGCGCACACCACCAGATCGCGCTTCTCGCACAGCGCGGTGCCGAAGTCGAGGCTCGCGGACATGTCGGCGACCACCCACGTTTCCAGCTCGCGGTCGGCCACCGTCTCGCGGATGTGCGGCGTGGTCGTGCGGGCCGTGACGGCCCAGTCCATCCGCCGCACGTCGTCGCCCGGCTGGTACGGCCGGGCCTCGCCCGGCTCGGAGCCGGGACCCGGCACGAGGCCGAGGTGGTTGCCCTGCAGCAGGCCGTCGAGCCGGCGGCGGACGTCGAGCTCCAGCGTGCGCAGCCCCGCCTCCAGGCGGTCGCCGCGCAGCACCGGGGGCGCCCACCCGGGACGCTGGTCCTTCTGCGCCTTCCCTGCCACGCCGACTACCTGACGGGCGCGCCCGCCGGCACCGGCCCGGTCCCGCCCTGCGGCCGGGCCGAGACCTGCGGCAGGGGCACCGTCTGCAGCACGCGGGTGATGATGTGGTCCACGGGCACGCCGTCGGCCAGCGCGTCGTAGGACAGGACGAGGCGGTGCCGCAGCACGTCGGGCACCACGTCGACGACGTCCTGCGGCAGCACGTAGTCGCGGCCGCGCACCAGCGCGAGCGCGCGGGCGGCGGCGATGATGCCGAGACTCGCGCGCGGCGACGCACCGTAGGAGACCCAGCCCGCGACGTCGGCGAGGCCGTGGTCGTTGGGCGTGCGGGTGGTGAGCACCAGGCGCACCACGTAGTCGACCAGCGCGTGGTGCACGAACACCTGCGACGCGACGCCCTGCAGGCGCACCAGCTCGCTGGGGCTGAGGACCTCGTGGGGCACCGGCGGCGTGACGCCCATCCGGTAGATGATCTCGCGCTCTTCCTCGGCCGTGGGGTACTCGACCACGATCTTGAACAGGAAGCGGTCGCGCTGCGCCTCGGGCAGCGGGTACACGCCCTCGTTCTCGATCGGGTTCTGCGTGGCGAGCACGAGGAACGGGTCGGGCATCGGGAAGGTCTGGCCGCCGATCGACACGTGCCGCTCGGCCATCACCTCCAGCATCGCCGACTGCACCTTCGCGGGCGCGCGGTTGATCTCGTCGGCGAGGACGAAGTTGGCCACGACCGGGCCGAGCTCCACGTCGAAGCGCTCGGCGCCCTGGCGGTAGATGCGCGTGCCGAGGATGTCGGCCGGCACGAGGTCGGGCGTGAACTGCACCCGGGAGAACGACCCGCCGACCACCCGCGCGAAGGTCTCCACGGCCAGCGTCTTCGCGACACCGGGCACGCCTTCCAGCAGCAGGTGCCCCTTGGCCAGCAACCCGACGAGCATGCGCTCCACCAGCCGGTCCTGGCCGACGATGATGCGCTTGACCTCGAACACGGTGCGTTCCAGCAACTGGGCGTCCCGCGCCGGCGTGCCGGGCTGCTGCCCGTTCCCGCCCTCGGCGTAGCCGGGCTCGGTCACTCTGCCTCCTGTGGTTCTGCGTTCTCCGGGCTCGCCCGCGACCGTACTGCTTCCCCGTGGTCGTAGTCCGCGCGGCACGCTGGCCCGTCAGAGTAGCCAAGCGCATCAGCGGTGTGACAGCTGTGAAGACGGTGTCAGCGGCGTCGGCGCAGGTCGCCCAGCGTGCCGAGATCGTCGCTTTTGCCCGGTTCGACCGGCGGTCCGGTGCACCCCGCAGCCTCTCCCCTGGCCGCGTCGACGTGCGCGGCCAGGCGGTCCACAGTGGACTCTTCAGCGACGGGCGGGTCCCAGCGGCGTCCACCACCCGCGGTCTGTCCACACCGGACACCGGACGCCGGCCGAGCGGCACCACCGGCGAACACGATCCCCGGATCGCCCGCCCACGCTAGCGTCGCCCCATGACCGACCCCCTCCTGGCCGCCTACGACGCCGAAGTCCGCACCGCCGAGCTGACCACCGCGGAACCGGGCACGACCCTGGACCGCGACACCCCCGTCACCCGCATCCTCGGCGCCCGGCGCGGTTTCGTGGTGGGCCCGCCGGACCTCGGGGTGACCGGCCCTGCGCTCGACGCCCTCATCCGCCGCCAGGTCCGCTTCTTCGCCTCACGCGGCGAAGCGTTCGAATGGAAAACCCGCGCCTACGACCGCCCCGCCGATCTGCCCGGCCGGCTGATCGCCGCCGGTTTCGCACCGGAGGAAACGGAAACGGTCCTCATCGCCCCGCTGGATGCGATTTCCTCCTCGGCGCCGCCCCCGGCCGACGTCACCATCCGCGAAGCCACCGGCGAGGCCGACCTGCGCCGCATCGCGCACCTCAGCGCCACCGTCTTCGGCAGCGACGAGGCCGCCGTCGCCCGCGACCTGCTCGCCCGCGCCCGCGAAGACCACGGCACGACGGTCCACGTCGTCGCCGAATCCGCCGGCCGCGTCGTCTCCGCGGCCCGCCTGGAACTCCTCGCCGGCACCACCTTCGCCGGCCTCTGGGGCGGCGCCACCCTGCCCGACTTCCGGGGCCGCGGCCTCTACCGCGCGCTCGTCGCGCACCGCGCCGCCACCGCCCGCACCCGCGGCGCCCGCTACCTCCAGGTCGACGCCCTCCCACCGAGCCGCCCGATCCTCCAGCGCCTCGGCTTCACCCCCGTGACCACGACCACGCCGTACGTCTGGACCCCGGCCTAGCCCGGCCCACCGCGGCCTCGACCTCCGCGAGCCAGCCGAGGTACCAGCGGTCGAAGGTCATCCGGCCGCGGCTGTCGGCCTGCGGGCCGATTCCGCCGTCGGAGGCCTCACCGTCGAACCACAGCGCGCCGCGGTCGGGGCCGGTCACCACGAGGAGGTCGTAGTGGCCGCAGCCCTGGTGGCAGAGCGGCAGGGTGCCGTAGGTGTCGGCGTCGTCGCGGGCATCGAGCGAGCGGGACACCTCGGACCATCGCTCCTGCGGGAGCTTCGTTAAGTCCGGCCATTCGGCGTGGTGGAAGAGCTCTCGGTGCGGGAACTCCGCCCGCAGGTCCACGGAGTCGCCACGCCGGTCGCCGGCGGCGAACTCCCAGCTCCGGCCGGACCGGCCGAAGCCCAGCAGCCCGTAACCCGGGCCCGCCCCGCCGGCGCCGACCTCCACGAGGAAGCTCCGGTACGGCTCGGGCAACGGCGCGCCGAACTGCTCCTCGATGCCCTCGACCTCGCGTTCGCTCAAGGCTGGAGCCAGCCGGAACCCGTGTGCGCTCGCGCCGAACACCGAGCACGCGTCGCGCCGCTTCGCCAGCCGCGCCAGCCGGTCGCGGACTCCGTCCCACGTCACGAGGGACGAGCGTACGACCTCAGCCGATCAACCGGGTCGCATACGGCATGATCCCGCCGTACCGTACCGCCGTCACCCGCACGTACGAGCCGGACTGCGGGGCCTCCACCATCTGCCCGCCGCCCAGGTACAGGGCGACGTGGTGGATGCCGCCCGGGCCGCCCCAGAAGAGCATGTCGCCGCGGCGCATCTGGGAGAGGGGAACGCGGCGGCCGGAGGTGTACTGGTAGCCGCTGTAGTGCGGGAGGGCACGGACGCCGGCGAAGGCGTAGATCATCAGGCCGGAGCAGTCGAAGCCGATCTTGCGGTAGTCGCCGTACATGTCGGCGACGCCGCCGTCGTGGATGCCGCGGGTGGGGCCGCTGCCGTTGCCGCCGCCCCAGGCGTACGGGCGGCCCAGCTGCGACAGCGCCCGGGCGATCACGGACTCGATCGACGAGCCCGCCGCGGGCGAAGGCCGGCCGCCGCCCGACGAGGGACGGCCGCCGCCCGAGGAGCCCAGCGCCGCCTGGCGGGCGCGTTCCTCGTCCTCGCGCTGCTTCTGCGCCAGCCAGTCCTGGTAGCGCTGGCGCTGGCCCTGCAGGCCGTTGACCTTCGACTGCGCCGCGTAGAGCTGCTGCTCCACCGAGCTCTTGCTCGCCTGCAGCTGCTGGTTCTGCGATGCCTGGGCCTGCTGCGCCTGCACGGCGTCGGCCTGGGCGGCGTCGGCGCCGCTCTTCGCCTGGCGGGCGGCTTCCTGCTTCTGCTGCGCGACGTCGAGGGCCTTGCGCGCGGCGGCGTCCTTGTTGGACTTGTCCGTCTGCGCCTGCTGCAGGCGGTCGAGCGCGTTGAGCCGAGAGCCGCCGATGGAGTCGAGGATCTGCGCGCGGGCCAGCAGGTCCTTGGGGCTGTCGGAGGTCAGGTACGCCGAGATGGAGCCGACCGTGCTGCCCTGCTCGAAGCTGGCGGCCGCGAACTCCTTGAGGTCCTCGCGCGCCTTCTCGATCGCGCCCGCCGCGGCATCGGCCTCCGTGCGCGCGGACTTCGCGGCGGCCTCGGCCTGGCTCGCGGCGTCCTGCGCCGACTGCAGGTCGACCAGGGCCTTCATGGCCTGTTCCTGCTTCAGCTCGACGTCGTCCTGCAGTGAGCTGAGCCTCTGCTCGGCCTGCGCGAGCTGGTTGGTGAGCTTGCCGACCTCGCCGGCCTTCTCGTTGGCCGCGGCCTTCGACGAGTTCAGCTCGGAGTCGCTCGGGTTGGGCGGGGGTGGCGGTACCGCCAGGCCCGTGCCCGTTGCTCCGAACAGGACCACGAGGGCGAAGGTGCCGACGGTGACGCCACGCCGTACGCCCGGTCTGCCGCCCCGTCCACGCCGGACCACCACGACCAGCCACCTCCCGCTCACCAGCGCCTGCCAGCAGTGATCACACCGCGTGCCACTGCAGTCACACCACTATCACAAGCCTCAGGCGGAACTCACACACCGTAGACACCAATTCCCCTCATCGGGGGACCCCTCGACGTGCGGCGTGTCCGAATGGCCCAGCTCACTCCGCGTGTCGTCTTGAAGTGAATACAGGACACGCGTACTGTTTGAGGCGACGGACGAGAGGTGCCATCCCGATTCCGGTCCTACGGTGGGGGTGCGCAAGACTCGGTCGTGGTCTTCCCGAGGACCGCGAAACACACACCGAACTGACCCGGGGCCCGCACCCGCGACGGCGCGGGTCCCCGCCACTGGAGTTAGACGTGACTGCACCTGCCAGCAAGGACAGCTTCGGCGCCAAAGACACGCTGAAGGTCGGAGACAACTCGTACGAGGTCTTCCGCCTGAACAAGGTCGAGGGCGCCGAGCGCCTGCCGTACAGCCTGAAGATCCTGCTCGAGAACCTGCTGCGCACCGAGGACGGCGCGAACATCACCGCCGACCACATCCGCGCGCTCGGCAGCTGGGACCCCAGCGCCGACCCGTCCATCGAGATCCAGTTCACGCCGGCGCGCGTGATCATGCAGGACTTCACCGGCGTTCCTTGCGTCGTGGACCTCGCGACCATGCGCGAGGCCGTCACCGACCTCGGCGGCGACCCCGACAAGGTGAACCCGCTGGCCCCCGCCGAGCTGGTCATCGACCACTCCGTGATCATCGACGTGTTCGGCCGCGCCGACGCGTTCGAGCGCAACGTCGAGATCGAGTACGAGCGCAACCGCGAGCGTTACCAGTTCCTGCGCTGGGGCCAGGGCGCCTTCGACGAGTTCAAGGTCGTGCCGCCGGGCACCGGCATCGTGCACCAGGTCAACATCGAGCACCTCGCGCGCACGGTCATGGCCCGGGGCGGCCAGGCCTACCCCGACTCCTGCGTCGGCACCGACTCCCACACCACGATGGTCAACGGCCTGGGCGTGCTGGGCTGGGGCGTCGGCGGCATCGAGGCCGAGGCCGCCATGCTGGGCCAGCCGGTGTCGATGCTCATCCCGCGCGTGGTCGGCTTCAAGCTGACCGGCGAGATCCCGACCGGCGTGACCGCCACCGACGTGGTGCTCACGATCACCGAGATGCTGCGCAAGCACGGCGTGGTCAGCAAGTTCGTCGAGTTCTACGGCGAGGGCGTCGCCTCGGTGCCGCTGGCCAACCGCGCCACCATCGGCAACATGAGCCCCGAGTTCGGCTCCACCGCGGCGATCTTCCCGATCGACGACGAGACCATGCGCTACCTCAAGCTCACCGGCCGCTCGGCCGAGCAGGTCGCGCTCGTCGAGGCCTACGCCAAGGAGCAGGGCCTCTGGCACGACGCGTCCCACGAGCCGGTCTACTCCGAGTACATCGAGCTGGACCTGTCGACGGTCGTCCCGTCGATCGCCGGCCCGAAGCGCCCGCAGGACCGCATCGAGCTGTCCGACGCCAAGAACTCGTTCCGCAAGTCGGTGCACGACTACGTGGAGGAGCAGTACCCGGCGCCGCACACCAAGGTCGACGAGACCATCGAGGAGACCTTCCCCGCGAGCGACCCGGCTTCGCTCTCGTTCGCCGACGAGGACGCCGTGCCGGTGCAATCGGCCGCCAACGGCGCGTCGGGCCGTCCGTCGAAGCCGGTCACCGTCAAGTCCGCCGAGCGCGGCGAGTTCGTGCTCGACCACGGTGCCGTGGTGATCGCCTCGATCACCTCGTGCACCAACACCTCGAACCCGTCGGTGATGCTGGGCGCCGCACTGCTCGCCCGCAACGCGGTCGACAAGGGCCTCGCGGTCAAGCCGTGGGTCAAAACGTCGATGGCGCCGGGCTCGCAGGTCGTCACCGACTACTACAACAAGGCCGGCCTGTGGCCGTACCTGGAGAAGCTGGGCTACCACCTGGTCGGCTACGGCTGCACCACCTGCATCGGCAACTCCGGCCCGCTGTCGGACGAGATCTCCGCCGCGATCCAGGAGAACGACCTCACCGCCGTCTCGGTGCTCTCGGGCAACCGGAACTTCGAAGGCCGCATCAACCCCGACGTGAAGATGAACTACCTCGCGTCGCCGCCGCTGGTCATCGCCTACGCCCTGGCCGGCACGATGGACTTCGACTTCGAGCACCAGCCGCTGGGCCAGGACACCGACGGCAACGACGTGTTCCTGAAGGACATCTGGCCGACGCCGCAGGAGATCCAGGAGACCATCGACTCCTCGATCACGCAGGAGATGTTCGCCAAGGACTACGCCGACGTCTTCGACGGCGGCGAGCGCTGGAAGGCGCTGCCCACGCCCGAGGGCAAGACCTTCGAGTGGGACGCCGAGTCCACCTACGTCCGCAAGCCCCCGTACTTCGAGGGCATGCAGGCCGAGCCGGCGCCGGTCACCGACATCTCCGGCGCGCGCGTGCTGGCGAAGCTGGGCGACTCGGTCACCACCGACCACATCTCCCCCGCCGGCGCGATCAAGGCCGACACCCCGGCCGGCAAGTACCTCAGCGAGCACGGCATCGAGCGCAAGGACTTCAACTCCTACGGCTCGCGCCGCGGCAACCACGAGGTCATGATCCGCGGCACCTTCGCGAACATCCGGCTGCGCAACCAGCTGCTGGACGACGTGCAGGGCGGCTACACCCGCGACTTCACCCAGGACGGCGCCCCGCAGGCGTTCATCTACGACGCGGCCCAGAACTACGCCGCGCAGGGCACCCCGCTGGTCGTGCTGGGCGGCAAGGAGTACGGCTCGGGCTCGTCGCGTGACTGGGCGGCCAAGGGCACCTCGCTGCTGGGCGTGCGCGCGGTGATCACCGAGTCGTTCGAGCGCATCCACCGCTCGAACCTCATCGGCATGGGCGTCATCCCGCTGCAGTTCCCGGCCGGCGAGTCGGCCGCGTCGCTGAAGCTGGACGGCACGGAGACCTTCGACATCTCCGGCATCACCAAGCTCAACGACGGCGAGACCCCGCGCACGGTGCACGTCACCGCCACCAAGGAAGACGGCACCAAGGTGGAGTTCGACGCCGACGTCCGCATCGACACCCCGGGCGAGGCCGACTACTACCGCAACGGCGGCATCCTGCAGTACGTGCTGCGCAAGATGACCAACGCCTGATCCACCTGGTCAGAACACACGCGAAGGCCGCTCCGGGACTGCCCGGGGCGGCCTTCGCCGTTTCCTCGTCACCGACCGTTCCGCCGGAGCTGCGTCAGGGCGCCACCGCGCCCGTCTTCGGGTCGAGCTTCAGCGGTTTCGCGCGCGGGTGCGAGAAGTCGAACATCCCGGTGAGAGGCGCGGCCAGGGCGTCGAACGAGTCGTCGCCGATGCGGCCGAGGCGCCAGTTGTCCTCGATGAACCGCAGCACCGACGTCTGGTCGGTCATGGTGTGGTCGACGTGGTTCGCCCGGCTGTAGGGCGAGATCACCAGCAGCGGCAGGCGCGGGCCGTAGCCGCAGCGGTCGGCGTAGCCGCCCAGGCGCACCGGGTGCGAGGTGCACACCGGCGAGTCCTGCGCGGAGTCGTGCGAGCCGTTCACGATCTTCGAGGGCACGTGGTCGTACCAGCCGTCGGAGTCGTCGTAGGCGAGCACGATCGCGGTGTCGCGCCAGTGCGGCGAGGCCTGGATGCGGTTGATCTCCGAGACCACGAACGCCTGCTCGTCGAGCGGGTCGGAGTAGCCGGCGTGACCGTCCTGGTAGGACGGTGCCTTGAGGAAGCTCACCGCGGGCATGGTGCCGGCGTGCAGCGCGTCGTCGAAGTCGCTCACGTCGTACTGGTGGTTGGCCTGGTCGGTCTGGCCCACGGCGTGCAGCGAGCTCGGCGGCAGGTGCTTCGCGTTGGCGGTCGACTCGTAGTACTGGAACGGCTCGTGGTGCGGGCTGTAGTCGACGACCGCCTGGCCCCCGACGTTCGCGTGCTGCGTGCCGCAGACCGCGTAGCCGCCGGCCGCGCCGGTGGGCTTGAAGCCGCCTTCGAACCAGCCCCACGTGACGTGCTTGGCGTTGAGCAGGTCACCGACGTTGCGGCCCTGGAAGGCACCGAGGTTGTCGGTCGCGGTGTGGTTCTTGTCGGAGCAGTCGTCGAAAGCCGGGTCCGGGTCGGTGATCATCGTGCCGACGCCGTGCTCGTCGGGCGAGGCGGCGGTGTTCGGATCGACCTTCGGCTCGCCCGAGACCGAGTCCACCGGCTGCAGGCCGTGGGTCTGGCCGGAGATCAGGTTGATCGCGCCGGGGCTGGACGGGCCGAAGACGGCGTCGAACGAGTTGTCGTTGAGCGCGTAGTGCTGGGCGTAGTTCCACATCGCGGTGACGGTGTTGCCGTCGAAGTAGTCCATCACCAGGCCGGGCTCCCCGAACAGCACGGGCTGGCCCGTGCACTTGTCCTTCTCGGTGTTCTCGACGAACTTGTCCATCTTCCCGCCGTTGAAGGCGGCCTGTTCCTTGTTGTAGTCGTGGGCCTGGTCGCACGTCAGCGCCTGGTCCGGGCCGAGCCGCTTCGGGTTGTAGGCGTTGGGGTTGTCCGTGAGCAGCTTGTGGTCCAGCCCGTTGACCTTCGGCGTGTGCGGCGCCGCGTGGAACGGGGTGCCGTTCTCGCCGGTGGCGTCCGGGTAGGTGCCGAAGTAGTGGTCGAACGAGATGTTCTCGCCGAAGATCACCACGACGTGCTTGATCGGTGTCGTGGTGGGGAAACTCGCCGCGTCCACCGCCTTGTCCGGCACCGCCGGCGACGCCGAGCTGCTCGCGCACGCCGCCGCCATCAGCACGGCCGTGCCCAGCGCCCCGGCCGCCAGCGCGGTCTTCCTCCTGCTTCTGCCCACGACCTGCCCCTTCCCGCTCATCCCAGCAACGCCCGGCCGTAGTGGTCGGCCGGATCCGCCACGCCGGGGAGCAGGTAGAAGTACCCGCCCCCGAACGGCGAGACGTAGTCCGTGAGCGGCTCGCCTTCGAGCCGCGTCTGCACCGCCTCGAACTGGCTCTCGAGGTCGCGCTGGTAGCAGGTGAACACCAGGCCCATGTCCAGGTTGCCGTTGGTGTCCACCCCGCGGTCGTAGTTCACCGCGCGCCGCAGGATCCGCTCGCCGTCGGTCCCCGGCGTGCGCGGGTTGGCGAGGCGGATGTGGCTGGTCAACGGGATCACGGTGCCGACCGGGTCCTCCGCGTAGCGCGGCACGTCCTGCTCGCCGGCGCCGTCGAGCGGCGCACCGGTGTCGCGGCGCCGGCCGATCATGTTCTCCTGCTCCGAGAGCGAGACCCGGTCCCAGAACTCCACGAGCATCCGGATGAGCCGCACGACCTGGTAACTGCCGCCTTCGTCGGTCCACACCAGACGGTCCAGTTCGGACGGCTGCGGGTTGGCGGTGCCGTCTTTGAACCCCAGCAGGTTACGAGGTGTGCCGGACGGTCGCGGCGGTGAGGTGAAGCCGTCGATCTTCCAGCGCACCTGCATGCCGCCGCGCGTGGCCCGGGTGAGGTCGCGCAGAGCGTGCAGCACGGTGTCGGGCTCGGCCGCGGTGAGGACCAGGCTCAGGTCGCCGTGGCACCACCGCGGGTCGAGGGCGTCGTCGGGGAACACCGGCATCGGCTTGAGCTTCGCCGGCTTGCGGGCGGCGAGGCCGTAGCGGTCGTCGAACAGCGACGAGCCCACACCCACCAGCACCGCCAGCTCCCCCGCCGGCACCTCGGGCCCGAGCACGCCGGAGTCGGCGGGCGGGCCGGTGATCCCGAGCGCGGCCGGTGCGCCGCCCGCGGTGAGGAACGCGGCGCGATCGGTCAGCTCGCGCAGCAGCCCGGTCAGCTCCTGCCGGTTCTCCGCCATCACGTCGAACGCCGCGACGATCGAATGCCGCGCCGGCTCGGCGAGCACCGCGGCCTGGCGCGGTCCGTGGAACGGCGCGGGCGCCGGCCCGGTCGCCAACGCACTCCCGGCGAGGCCCGCGAGCCCCGCGCCGGCTCCGGCGGCCGCGGCCCCGCGCAGGAACGCCCGCCGCCCGAGCGTCACGAGATCCTCCTCGGTTCGGCGATCGCCGCGATCGGCGCGAGGCGCTCGGTGAGCTCGGCGACGTCGGCGTTGATCTTCTCCCGCCGGGCCTGAGCCAGGTTCGCCAGGGACGTGCCCTGCGCCGCGCGCAGATCGCGTTCGGTGCGGTCGAGCCACGCGTCGAGGTCGGCGAGCCCCGGGAAGCGGGTGACGAGCAATGGCCGCAGCACGTCCAGCACGGCGCGCGTGCCGGCGATGTTCGCCTGGGCCGTCGCGAGTGTGCTCCCGCTGCCGTAGTCGGTGCGGCCGGTGAGCTCGAGCTGCAGGGTGTTCTCCAGGATCTCGTGGGCGCGCAGGCCGAGGTCGTTCTGGTCGACCTGCGCACCGCCGAACGCCGTGCGCAGCTGCCGGACATCCGTGTCGAGCTGCCTGGCCACCGGCTCCAGCTCGGCCGGGTTCTCGTTGTGCCACAAGCCGTTCTCGAGCCGGTGGAACCCGGTGAACCCCGGATCCGCGGCGCCGCCGGCCAGGCCCGCCGTGGTGCCGTTGACGGCCCCGTCGGCGTCGCCGAACGCGTCGTAGGCCCCGCCGAGACGTTCGTAGGTCAGGTGTGCGGTGAGCCAGGCCCGCTCGCTCGCCTCGCGGTCTCCACTGTGGACGGCGTCGTCGAGCGCGGCCGTCTGCCCGGCCAGCGTGGTCAGCCCTTCGGCCACGTACTGGTGGTATTTCCTCAGCGGTTCCAGCAGGTCGGCGTTGGTCACGGGCACCACCGCGGGCCCGGGCCGCTGCGCGCCGCCGCTGACGCGGACCGCCGGCCCGACGAACGGAGTGCCGTCTTCCGGCGCGCACCGCAGCGCGTACGCGCCGTCGGCCAAGTTCACCGGCAGAGCTCGCGTGGTGCCGGACCCCACGCCCTCCAGCTCGCCGAACACGGTGCCGGTGGCGGGGTCGACGAGTTCGACCTCCATCGTCACCACGCCGGTGTTGCGCACCTGCAGCGTCTGCGGGCCCGGCGGCGGCGCCACCCAGCCCGCGCCGCATCCGGACCGTGACACCACGATCGGGCCGGCCTCGGCGTCCGGTCCGGCCCGGTCGACGACGGCCACGACCACGCCGGCGGCGACCACGACCAGGCCGGCCACCGCCGCCCAGCGCCACCGCCGCACCGGCAACTCCCCTCAGGTGAACTTCTGGCGAACACTTTCACGTATCCGCACACACCTGACAAGAGCTCTGCCCCGTTATGCCCGATTTTGGGGCGAGGTCTGTCCTACGCCGTCACCTTCGCGACAGCACGAACACCGGCAACGGACGTCCGGCCGCGACGCGTTCCATCTCGTAGCCCGGCCAGAACGCGAGCAGCTCGGACCACATCCGGTCGTACTCCGCGCCTTCGAGCTCGCGGGCCTTGACCTCGACGACCCGCGCGCGGATCCCGACCGTCGCTTTGGGATCCGCGCGCAGGTTGTAGGTCCAGGCCGGGTTGTTCGGCCGGCCCCAGTTCGAGCCCGTGAGCACGAAGTCGTCGCCGTGCGGGAAGTACAGCAGGTTCGTGCTGCGCGGCAACCCGCTCTTGCGCCCGGTCGTGGTCAGCCGCAGCGACGGCAGGCCCGCGATGCCGACCAGGCTCACCCGCCCGCCGAAGAAGCGGTGCAGCTTCTGGTCGGTCCAGATGATGCCGCGCGAGAGCGTCATCACGAAGGGCCGGGTGCCGAGCTTGCGAGCGAAGGGCTCGAGGGGGTTACGCACGCACAGATCTTGCCAAACTCACCCCGAACCGCTCCTGGGAGTCCGTCCACCAGCGCTCGACGGCGAACCCGGCGGCGGCCAGTTCCGCTTCGACGCCCGTGCGGCGGAACTTCGCGGAGATCTCCGTGCGGATGTGCTCGCCCGCCGCGAAGCGCACCTGAAGATCGGCACCCGGGATGTCGACGGTGACCTCGCGCCGGGCGCGCAGCCACATCTCGATCCACTCGTCCTCGGCGTTCCAGTGCGAGACGTGCTCGAAGGTGTCGAGGTCGAAGTTCGCCCCCAGCCGGGAGTTGATGACCCGCAGCACGTTGCTGTTGAAGGCGGCGGTGACCCCGGCCGCGTCGTCGTAGGCGCGCTCCAGCGTCTCGCGATCCTTGACCAGGTCGGTGCCCAGCAGCAGCCACTCGCCTTCGTCGAGCACCTCACGCACCGAGCGCAGGAACACGGCGCGCTCGTCGGGCAGGAAGTTGCCGATCGTCCCGCCGAGGAACGCCACGACACGCGGCGAGGTGCCCGGCAGCAGGTTCAGGTGCTGGGTGAAGTCGCCGACGACGCCGCGCACCTCCAGCTTCGGGTAGTCCGCCGCGATCGCCTCGGCGGCTTCGGCCAGCGCCGACTCCGACACGTCCAGCGGCACGAACGCCTCGAGCGTGCCGTGCTCGGTCAGCGCGTCGAGCAGCAGCCGCGTCTTCTCGCTCGACCCGGAACCCAGCTCGACGAGCGTGTGCGCGTCGGTGAGCCGGGCGATGTCACCGGCTCGCGCGGCCAGCACCTCCCGCTCGCTGCGGGTCGGGTAGTACTCGGGCAGCTCGGTGATCTTCTCGAACAGCTCGCTGCCCTCGGCGTCGTAGAACCACTTGGGCGGCAACCACTTCTGCTCCGCCGTCAGGCCCGTTCGCACGTCCGCGCGAAGCTCGCCCGCGACGTCGCGGCGATGGCTTTCGAGGTCCACTTCCGTCATGAGGTGGTGCTCCGATCCAGGGTCAGGGGAAGCAGTTCGACGCCGGCCTCGGTGACGCGCACGGCGTGGTGCTCGGGAACGGGGGTCCAGGCCGGGTCCGGGTCGCACGGCTCGGACGCCAGCACCACTCCCCCGGCCACGGACCGCACCGACAGCGCGTGCGTCCACGTGGTGCCGATCAGCGTGGTGCCGTCGGTCAGCAGGAAGTTCAGCCGTGACCCCGGGGCGGCGGCCTCGACCTCGGTGATCAGGTCGGTGACCGCGGCCAGCGGGTCGGCTCCGTCGCGAAGCCGGGCGCGCAGCAGCGCCCACAGCAGCGCCGCATCGGTCGGCGCCTCGAGCGTGAGCAGCTCGGTGACGTCGAGGGACTTCGCCAGCCCCGCCATCGAACCGGGCCAGCCGCGGACCACGCCGTTGTGGCTGAACAGCCACCGGCCGTCGGTGAACGGCGCCGCGGCCGCCTCGGTCACCGGCATCCCGGTGGTGCCGTTGCGGACCGCGGCGACGAACGCCGTCGCCCGGACCGAGGCGGCCAGCGCGGGCAGCGTCTGGTCCGTCCACAGTGGAGCGGCTCGCCGGTAGCGCTGCGGCGCGCCACCGGGCTCGGGGTACCAGCCGAGGCCGAAGCCGTCGGCGTTGACCGAGCCGCCGCCGCGCATGTCCTGCGGCGCGTAGGACTGCACGAGCAGCGCGTGGGGCGCCGCGAAGACGAGCTCGGCGGGCGAGACGGGCGCGCCGAGGTACGCGAGGTGCCGGCACATGCCGTTCAGCTCACCTCGCCGGGCCGGGGGTCACGGGCGCAGCGGAAGCCGGAGAAGATCTGCCGCCGGATCGGGTAGTCCCAGTTGCGGAAGGTGCCGCGGATCGCCGCCGAGTCGGTGCCGAACGAACCACCGCGCAGCACCTTGTACTCCGGGCCGAAGAACACCTCCGAGTACTCGCGGTACGGGAAGGACGCGAACCCCGGGTAGCCGTGGAAGTCGGTGCTGGTCCACTCCCACACGTCGCCGATCAGCTGGTGCACGCCCAACGGCGACGCCCCGGCCGGGTACGCGCCGGCCTCGGCCGCGCGCAGGTGGCGCTGCCCGAGGTTGGCGTGCTCGGCCGTCGGTTCCTCGTCGCCCCAGGGAAAGCGGCGCGAACGGCCCGTCGCCGGGTCGTGCCGCGCGGCCTTCTCCCACTCCGCCTCGGTGGGCAGCCGCTTGCCCGCCCACGCGGCGTACGCCTCGGCCTCGTAGTACGAAACGTGCACCACGGGCTCGTTCACCGGCACCGGCTCCTCGACGCCGAACCGCGTGCGCCACCAGCCGCTCGGCTCGCGGTGCCAGAAGCGCGGCGCCGTGATGTCGTGCTCCTGCCGATACCCCCAGCCGGGCTCGCTCCAGAACCGCCGCTCGTCGTAGCCGCCGGATTCGAGGAACTCGACGTAGGCCCCGCACGTGACCGCGCCGGTGTCGAGGAAGTACGCCGGCACGTCGATCTCGTGGGCCGGACGCTCGTTGTCCAGCGCCCACGGCTCGGCCGTGGTGCCCATGGTGAAGCGGCCGGCCGGCACGAAGACCTCGGCGGGCAGCCGGCCCGCCCGCGCGGGCGGCGGCTCCGGCGCGTGCAGCACCGGCTCGCCCTTGCGCAGCTGGTGGGTGGCCAGCATGGTCTCGTCGTGCTGCTGCTCGTGCTGGGTGATCATGCCGAACGCGAACGCGCTCTCGGTGAGCCGGCTGCCTTCCAGCGGCGCGGTCTCCAGCACGTCGAACGCCTTCTCGCGGACCTCGCGCACGTACGCGCGGGCCTCGGCCGGGCCGAGCAGCGGCAGGGCCGGCCGGTCGGCGCGCGCGTGCTGGAACGCGTCGTAGAGGTCGTCGATGTCCGGGCGCAGCGGCTCGCGCCCGCCGACGTCGCGGACCAGCCACAGCTCCTCCTGACTGCCGATGTGCGCGAGATCCCAGACCAGTGGCGACATCAGCTTCGAGTGCTGGCGGACCAGGTCCTCGTCGTCCACGGCGTCGGTGAGGACCACGCTGCGCGCCCGGGCCCGGGTGAGGGCCTCGGCCGCGTGGGCCCGCAGGTTCTGCGGGCTCAGCTCCAGCAGCGGGTTGTGCTCCGGGGTAACGGTCATCGCTCCTGACTCCTCGATCCGTTCACGCGTGTGCGCACGCTCTCGGTGATCTCCGTGATGGTTGCGGCCGGCAGGCCCGTGGCGGGCAGCTCGGCGACGCCGAGCTCCACGAGCTTGCCCGCGACGGCGGCGATGGCGTCGTCGGCGAGGCCCCGGGTCGCGGCTTCGACCCAGCGGCCCGCCACCGGCGCGCACAAGCGGCGCACCTCGTCCACTGTGGACGGACGGGCGAGCAGGGCCCAGACGAGGGCGACCGGGGCCAGCCACTCGCCCGGTGGCTGGGCGTCGAGGTACCGGATCTCCAGGTACCCGTGGGGCCGCACCGGGGTGAACATCGTGGTGAGGTGGTAGTCGAGGTCCTCCGCCGTCGGGCGGCGCAGCACCCCGGCCGCGCCGCGGCCGTCGATCCAGTCGGCGAACGTGAGCCCGTCCGGCGCGTCCCACGGCCGCTCGCCGCGGGGCAGCACCATCAACGGGGTGTCCATCATCCGCCGGCCCCAGTCGGCGGCGGGGTCCGGACCAGGTTCGGCCGAACGGGTCCGCACCGGTTCGGTCTCGAGCACCGCGAGCCAGCGCGCTGACTCGAGGCCGGTGTCGCGACCGGCGTGCACCCGGGAGTTGGCGAACGCGGCGAGCAGCGGCGGCCCCATCACGTGGGCCGCCTCCCAGCGCGCCGCGACCTGGTCGGCTTCTCCCGTGTCGACGCAGATCTGCAGCCCGGCGGTGCTGCACATCATGGTGATCCCGCCTTCGCCGATCGGCTCGAACCGGCGCTCCATGGCGGCGTAGCGAGGAGTGCGCAGGGCGCGCCGGGGCGGGCGGTGGGCGTCGATGCCCGACTCGCCGAGCACGAGTCCGTGCCGGGCCAGCAGGCTGACGAGATGGGAGAGGTCGGCCGAGACGGCTGCGTGCAGATCGGGCAGCGAGGCCTGAGGAAGAGCGGAGATCTCCACCTGGCAACCGGGTTCGAGACTCACGGGAGAGCCTGCCGGGAGCGGGGTGGCCGGACTGTCGGGGCGCAGTGTCCGCGGGGTGTGCGGGCCGAGCGCCGTGGCCAGGACATCGGGATCGAGGGGGCGGGCCGGGTCCTCGGTGTGGTGCACCGTGAACTCCAGTTCCACGCCCAGCAGTCTCGGTGGGCCGTGCTTGAAACACACCGAGGCGACGTACGCCTCCCCGGCCGCGCGGTCCGAAAGCACCCGCGCGGTGAGGTTCGACGCACTTCCGGACTTCTCCGGAAAATCGTGCACCGCAGTCATCGTTCGCCGTCCGAGTCAAGGAGGTCCGCGGGGTGGGACCTCTCGCCTTCGGACGCTACACGGAGGGTCTGACAAAATCAGGTGCCCGCGAGCGCGCGCGAGATTCACAAGACTCTCGTAAGGACTCTTGACCTGGGTGTTTGTTCTGAAGTTCCCCCTTGCTGCTCCGTCCGGATGATCACGGCAGGGCAGATTCGGTGCCCAAACCGAGCTCCGCGGCCGCCGACTGCACGGCCCCGATCACGAGGTGCAACGCCGGGCGCCGGATCTCCGTGCGCCGGTAGGCGATCGACACCGTGCGCAGCAGCGGCGTCGTCAGCGTGACCACGTCGATGCCCGGCGGCCGCAGCAGCCGCAGCCCGAGGTCCGACACGAGCGTGACCCCGAGGCCGGCGCCCACCATCGCCATGGCCGTGGACTGCTCCTCCACCTCGTGGTTGATCTTCGGCGAGAACCCGTGCCGGTGGCACGCCATGCGCATCGCCCGGCCGAAGTGCGACTTCGGGCTCGCGAGGATCCACGGGTGCTCGGCCAGCTCGTCGAGCGACACCGAACCGGCGGGGAACGCACCGGCCGGTACCGCCGCGTGCAGCCGTTCGACGGCCACGACCGCGCGTTCCAGCCCGTTGTCCCACTGCGTCGGCGCGTCGGAGTAGTCGATGACGAACGACAGGTCGAGCGTGCCGTCGCGCACCGCATCGGCGGTGTCCTCGGGTGCGAGCTCGCGCGTCTTCAGCTGGATCCCCGGGTACTCGGCGGCGAGCGCGGTCAGCGCCGAAGGCAGCAACCCGGAGGCCACCGAGGCCCACACGCCCGCGACCAGGCGCGCCGACATCGAGCCCTGCGCCTCCTCCAGGGCGAGGGTCGCGCGCTCGACCGAGCCGAGGATCTCCTCGGCGTGTTCGGTCAGCAGCACGCCCAGCTCGGTCAGCTGCACGCGCCGGCCCAGCCGTTCGAACAACTTCGCGCCCACGTCCCGTTCGAGCTGCGCGAGCTGCTGCGACACGGCCGAAGCCGTGTAGTGCAGCGACACCGCGGCAGCGGTCACCGTCCCCCGGCGCCGCAGCTCCCGGAGCATCCGCAGGCGGTGCAACGAAAGCTCCATACAGGAACCCTAAACAACTTCGTGCAGCTTCGTTAACTGGACGCGAAGGCGGTCGCGACCGCACCCTCGAATGCGGCGGCCGGCGAGGGCCGCCCCCGACTCCTGGAGGTGAGTGGCCCGATGCTTCCGCAGAACGCCGAACCGTTGATGAGGCTGACGTGGACCGACCCCGTCACCGGCGCGCACGGCTACCTGGTCGTGCACAGCCTGGTGTCCGGCGTCGCCACGGGCGGCACGCGGATGCGGGCGGGCTGCACCATGGGCGAGGTCGAGGACCTCGCCCGCGGGATGGCGAACAAGACGGCCACGTTCAACCTCCCGGTCGGCGGTGCCAAGGGCGGCATCGACTTCGACCCCAAGGACCCGCAGGCTTTCGGCGTGCTCACGCGGTTCTGCGAGTTCCTGCGGCCGTGGCTCGACGCCAGCTGGGTGACCGCCGAGGACCTCGGCGTGCCGCAGCACCTCATCGACTCCGTGTTCGAGAAGCTCGGGCTGGAGCAGTCGTACCACGCCGCGATCCACCGTTCGACGGATCCCGAGCGCACCCTGCGGCGCGTGCAGGCCGGGCTCAACGCGCCCGTGCCCGGCGGGCTGCTGCTGGGCGACGTGATCGGCGGCTACGGCGTGGCGCAGGCCTGCCTGGGCGCCGCCTCGGCGTGGGGCTGGGAGGCGGCCGAGACGACCGTCGCGATCCAGGGCATCGGCACCATGGGCGGGGGCGCCGCGTGGTACCTGCACGAAGCCGGCGTGAAGGTCGTCGCCGTGGCCGACGCCGCGGGCACGCTGTACGACCCCGAGGGTCTCGACGTGCCGGCGCTGCTCGACCTGCGCGACCGCTTCGGCGAGGTGGACCGCTCGCGCCTGCCCGAGGGCGTGCGCACGCTGCCGCGCGAGGCGGTCGTGGCGACCGACGCCGACATCCTCGTGCCGGCCGCGATCTCCTACGCCCTGCGCGTGGACAACGAGAATCTCGTGAAGGCCAAGGTCGTGGTGGAGGCCGCGAACGCGGCGACGACACCCGAGGCCGAGGCGTCGCTGTCCGCGCGGGGTGTCGCGGTGATCCCGGACTTCGTCGCGAACGCGGGTGCCGCCGCGTGGGCGTGGTGGCTGCTGCTCGGCGAGGTGGGCGCCGACCCGGCCGACTCGTTCCTGCGGCTGCGCACGGAGATGCAGGCGAAGGTGGCACTGCTGCTCACGGAGTGGAACCTCGACCGCGTGCCGCCGCGGGTGACCGGCCTGCGGCTGGCCGAGACCACCCGCGCCGCCCGGGCGGCGGAGGCGCAGGCGAACGAGGGTGCGCCTGCCCTTCTCATCCCGTAGCCGGCCGCAGCCCCTCGAGACCGGGGGTCGCGCGGTGCCCCGGGACGGGGTGGGGCACCGCGCGGATCTTCCTGGCGCTTCACAGCTTCCGTGCGTTCAGGACCGGGCGAACCGGTCGAGCACCCCGACGAGGACCTCGCTGATCGAGCCCGTGGCCGTCGTGTGCCCGGAGTCGCCGACGAGCAGGAGCTCCGCGCCCGGCAGCGCGCGTTCCAGCAGCCACGGCGTGCCGACCAGGTTGCCGAGGTCGAGCGCGCCCTGGACCAGCGCCGCCGGGATCCCGGCGAGCCGGTGGGCGTCGCGCAGGATCGCGCCGTCCTCGCTGAAGCAGCCGTTGGCGAAGTAGTGCGTGACCAGCCGTGCGAACGCCAGCCGATACACCGGGTCGGTGAACCGCGAGGACGCCGGTTCGATCGAGAGCATCGCGTCTTCCCACTCGCACCAGCGCCGGGCGGCGGCCTCGTGGACGGCGGGGTCGGGATCCCTCAGCAGCCGGTGGTAGGCCCGGGCGAGATCACCGTCTCGCTCGGCCTCCGGCACGCCGTCGCGGAACCTCGCGAACGCCGCCGGGAACACCGCGCCGAGCCCGCGCGTGAGCAGGTCCAGCTCGATCTGCCGGTCGGTGGCCAGGCCGAGGAGCACGAGCTCGCTGACGCATTCCGGGTGGCGCTCGGCGTACAGCAGCGAAAGGGCCGATCCCCAGGACCCGCCGAACAGCAGCCAGGTGTCGATGCCGAGCGTGGTCCGCAGCAGTTCCATGTCCGCGAGCAGGTGCGGCGTGGTGTTGGCCGACAGGTCGGCGACGGGCTCGCCCGCGTGCGGCGTGCTGCGCCCGCAGCCGCGCTGGTCGAACAGCACCACGCGGTAGCGGTCGGGATCGAAGTACCGCCGGTGCGCCGGCCGGCAGCCGGCGCCGGGACCGCCGTGCACGACGAGGGCGGGCTTCCCGGCGGGGTTGCCGCACTCCTCCCAGTACACGGCGTGGCCGTCGCCGACGTCGAGCGTTCCGGTGCGGTACGGGGTGGTCTCGGGGTGCAGTCCAGGCACGGCACGTCCTTTCCGCCGGGGCCTTCCGGCGGGTCAGAGCAGGTCGGCGGCCAGCTCCCGCAGCGCGCGGCACAGCTGGGCGGGCGTGGCGGGGCCGAGGTGGATCACGGCGTCGGCACCGATGCCGGCGGTGTGGCTGAGGTAGCGACCCCAGTCGGTGTCGGCGTAGTGCAGGGGTTCGTCCACGCACCGGCGGCGGCCGACTTCGTCGCGGCGCGCGACGTACAGCTCACCGCTGCCATGGACCGGGCGCTGCACGAGGCTGACGACGTCGGCCAGCTCGGGTTCGAGCGGGTACGCGTCCTCGCCGCGGCGCGCGGCGTCCGCGAGGTCGGACACGCGGACCGAACGCGGGACGCCGCCACCGGCGCCGACGGCGGGGAGCTGCTCCACGAGGGTCTCGACCAATCGCCGGCGGTCGATCTCCTGCACGCCGACGTGCTCGCCGTCGGACACGGCGAGCACCGCCTGCAGGCCGCTCGCGGCGGCGAGCACGCCGTAGGTGCGCCTGCCCGTGGCGACCCAGCCGTAGTACTCCTCGACCGGCCGCGCCAGCAGCGGCAGCCAGTCGAGGAAGTCGACGGTGGCGCGCCCGCGCCGGTCGACGAGGCCCGCCACGGCGAGCGCGTCGTCGATCCGCTTGGCGGCCTCGTCGCGTTCGAGGTCCGACAGCCACACCGGTTCGGGGCGCAGCGTCACGTGCAACGAGCCGACCTGCTCGCGCTCGGCGAGCGCCGCGAGTGCCTCCAGCGGCACGTCGACCCGTCCGGCCACGGCCGTCACTCGCCGATGACCGGCGGGATCGTCCGCTGGTCGGTGCCGAAGAGGGCGTCGGGGTCGGGCTCGACGAGGAAGTCGGGACGGCGGTGCTCGGCGTCCTCCTCCTCTTCCCCGCGGCGGCCGGCGGCACCCGCGGGTCCCGTCGCCGTCCCGCGGTTCCCCGCGGCGCCTCGCGCGGCAGCGGCTTCTTCGGCCGCGACGGCGTTCAGACCACCGACGCCGGACCGCGCGCCGGCGCCGGACCGCACCGCGCGACCTTCAGCCGCACCGGCTTCGCCGCCGATGCCGCCCGCGAACCGGCCGCCGGACGCGCCCCGCCCCGGGGTGCCTCCGGAGTCGCCACCGATCAGGCCCGTCGGGCCGGACGTCGGGGCCGGGCCGGGATAGTCCGGGACGAACGCCGGGCCGCCCCGGCCCGGGGCCGGGTCCGGCAGGGTCGAGGTGGCCGGCGGGACGACGGTGTTCGTCCCGCCGGTGCTGCTCTGCGTGGTCGTCGTGTCCGTCGGGTGGTGCGTACCTCCGGTGCCGCCCGTTCCCCCGGTTCCCCCCGTTCCCCCGGTGCCGCCCTTTCCGCCGGGGTGCCCCGGGCCGGTGTGGCCGCCCGTGGTCACCGGCTCGCCGGTGCCGTGGAACCCGGTGGCCGGGGTGTGCCCGGCGGACCCGGTCCCCGTCGTCCCGCCCGGCGGGGCGCTCCCGAGCGACCCCGGGATGCGCACGTGCCCGGGCGGCGCCGGCGTGGACAGCCGGATCGCCGCGCCGTCGGACTGCAGCGTGCCGTACTGCGTCGGCAGCACCGACTTCGTGCTCGTGGTGACGCCGTTGTACTGGTCCATCACGCGCACGTTGGTGTCGTTGGCGGCGTTGTACTTGTTCAGCTTGTCCTGGTACGAGTTCTGGTCGTGGGCCGCCATGAACGGCCCCGCGATCGGGATCGCCGCCTTCAGCCCCGTCGTCCACGGGCTCGGCTTGTCCGGCTTCGGCGGCACCTCGACCACGGCGTGGCTCGAGTCCTCGAAACTGCTCGCCTGCGTCTCCACCGACGCGTTGGTCATGTCGAGCGGGTCCGCCGTGTCCGCGAACGCCTTCTCCAGCGGCCCCGCACCCGCGTTGGCGGCGTCGGCACCGTTGCCCGTCCACGACTTCGCCATGCGGTCCTGCAGGTCCTTGATGCTCTGCGCCCGCTCCAGGTAGGCCGACGACAGCTCCTGCACCTGTGTGGCCGCGGTCCGCAGCCCCGAGGTGTTGCCGTTTCTGAAGTTCTCGTAGATCTGCTTGCCGTCCACCTAAGCCCCCTTGAGTGTGCCGACGACGGCGCCCGCCACGGTTTCCGCGACCTGGCACGAATCCTGCTCGCCCTGGTACCCCTGGGCCGCGGCGGCGAAGGCGAGGTCGTCCGCGAGACCCACCCAGAGGTTGCAATCGCCCTTCGCACGGCGGTCCGTCGTGTCACCGAACACCGCCGGATAGCCGTCGACCGAAGGCGCCGGGGCCACGAAGCGCAGCTGCCCCGAGTCCTTCGCGCGGTAGATGCCCGCGAGCCCGCCGATGCCCTGGTCCCGGTTGCCGGTGCCGATGATGATCTGCACGCTGAGCCCCTCGGCCCCGATCATCCAGGCGCACCCGGGCCCGGCGGCGTCGAGCCCGGAGCCGGCCGGCGTCGCCTCGCCCGCGGCCTGGTAGTGCAACGGCGCCAGCGCACTCGGCGGCACGAGCGAGCACGGCTTGCCGAGGTAGGCCGACGGGTCGAGCGGCTGGGCCACCTTCGGCGCGCGCGGATCACCGGCCGTGTCGTCCGGCGCGCTGTTGGAAGCGGTACTCGAGGCAGGCTGGGCCTGGCCACCGGTTGTGGCCGAGCACCCGGTCACCACGACAGCAGCCACGGCCAGCAGCGCCGCGCCCCTGAGCTTCGGGCTCATCGCGCCTGACCGAGCTCGGCGTTCGCCTGATCGGTGGCGACTGTCTCGTCCTTGGCGGCCTTCAGCTTCTCGACGTAGCCCTGCACGTACTGCCGCATCGAAGCGTTCTGGTCCTGCAGAGCCGACAACGAGTCGACGCCGCTGGAGACGAACCCGGTGCTCGCCGCGTCCGAGCCCGGCGCCTTGAGCGCGTCGACGATGCTCCGGATCTTCACGCCGTCCGCGGTGATCTTCGTCAACTGGTCTTCCCACAGCCCGATCACGGCGTCGAGCTCGGCCGGCTCCATCTCGAAGGAACCGCCCCCGCCCCCGCCGCCGTACACCGGGCCGCGGCTGGAGACGTCGCCGAAGACGGCTTGGGCCGCGCGGCCCGCTTCGCCGATGATCAAGGCCCGTTCCTCTCCCCAGTCTCACTCACCGTGATGGCGCACAGCGTAGTCACCGGCCCCGTCCGTGTCAGCAGAACGCGGCCGAGGTGAGACGAAGAAAAGCGGGTGGCGGTTCCGGCGACTCCACGTCACAGTACGTACGTACGGATTGCGAGAACCCCGTCCCAGATGTCAGGATTCCAGGATGCCACGGGTCAGCCAGGATCACCTCGACGCACGCCGGCGCCAGATCCTCGACGGTTCGCGCGTGTGCTTCGCCCGGTACGGCTACGAGGGTGCCACAGTCCGCCGCCTCGAGGAGGCGACAGGCCTGTCCCGCGGAGCCATCTTCCACCACTTCCGCGACAAGGAATCGCTTTTCCTCGCTCTGGCCGAAGACGACGCCGTGCGGATGGCCGACGTCGTCGCCGAACAAGGCCTCGTGCAGGTCATGCGCGAGCTGCTCTCCGGCGACAGCGAGCACCCCGCCGACTGGCTCGGCACGCGGCTCGAGGTGTCGCGGCGGCTGCGCACCGACCCGGAGTTCCGCGGCCGCTGGGCCGAGCGCTCCGAGCAGCTGACCACCGCGACGCGCGAGCGGCTCATGCGCCAGCGCGAGGCCGGCAACCTGCGTGACGACGTGGACGTGGACGTGCTCACCGCGTTCCTCGAGCTGGTGCTCGAAGGCCTGGTCTCCCACCTCGCGATGGGCCTGCCCGGCGACGACCTGGGCCCCGTGCTCGACCTGGTCGAGGAGACCGTGCGACGCCACCGGCCCGGGGCCACCCGATAGCCGCTCACACTGCGCCGCGGTCGCATTCGTGTTGAATGTGGCCGTGGAGATCCTCGACGCGCACGGACAGTCCCTCGCCCTCTTCGACCGGGCCGTGCACGAAATCGGGCCCGGCGACTGGGGGCGCGGCACCCCCTGTGCCGACTGGTCCGTGCGCGACCTCGTGAACCACCTCGTCGTCGAACAGCTGTGGGTTCCGCCGCTGCTCGACGGCGCCACCCTCGACGACGTCGGCGACCGCTTCGACGGCGACCGGCTCGGCGACGACCCCGTCGCCGCCTGGGAGACGTCGGCCGCCACGGCGCGCGAGGCGTGGCTGGTCCCCGGCGTGCCGCAGCGCACCGTCCACGTCTCGTTCGGGCTGATCCCGGCCGAGGAGTACGGCTGGCAGATGTCCATCGACTTCGCCGTGCACGCTTGGGACCTCGCGATGGCGCTCGGCAAGCCGAACCCCATCCCGGCGGACCTGGCGGCCCGGCTGCTCGAGGTCGTGCGCCCGTGGGTCGACGACTGGCAGGGCATCGGCCTGTTCGAGCCGCCGGTCGCGGTCGGGCGCTCGGCGGACGACGCGACGCGGCTCGTGGCGCTCCTGGGCCGGCAGCCGGGCTGAGCCGCGCCGCTTCACCCGGCTCTCACCCGTCCGGCGTCCGGAGCACGTTAAGATTGTCGGCATCGTCGCAGTACAAGCCGATTCCCTTGCTAGGAGTGACTCCATACGTGCGCGCCGCGCAATCGCCCGGTGACAGTACCGGGCCGGGTCGACAACCCGGCTGCCCGCTAGCTTCCACCGCCTCCCGCACCCCGTCCCCCGTCCCGGACGGTGCGGCATGATCCACGTCCTGCTCTCCGTGGCCGGCGTGCTGGTCTTCATCCTCCTCACGATCGGCACCGGTCTCGCCGTCGCCGCCGAGTTCTCGCTGACCGCCCTCGAGCGCAGCACCGTCGACGCCGACGTGCGCCAGGTGGGCGACCGCCGCTCGCTCGCGGTGCAGAAGGCGCACCGCACGCTGAGCTTCCAGCTCTCGGGTGCCCAGGTCGCGATCACCCTCACCACGCTGATCACCGGTTACCTCGCCGAGCCGCTCATCGGCGAGCTCGTGCGGCCGGTCTTCGACGCGTTCGGCCTGTCCGAGGCCGTCGCGGCCGGTGCGTCGATCGCCGTCGCGCTGGTGCTGGCCACGTTCCTGTCGATGATCCTCGGCGAGATGGTGCCGAAGAACATCGCGATCGCGCGCCCGCTGCGCACCGCCCGCGCGGTGACCGGCTACCACTCGCGGTTCTCCGCGCTGTTCCGCTGGCTCATCACGCTCATGAACAACAGCGCCAACTTCCTGGTGCGCAAGTTCGGCGTCGAGCCGCAGGAGGAGCTGCGGTCCGCGCGCTCGCCGCAGGAACTCGGCTCGATCGTGCGCTCCAGCGCCGAGAGCGGGAAGCTCGACACCTCCACGGCGGAGCTGCTGGACCGCTCGCTGCGCTTCGGCGAGCGCACCGCCGACGAGCTGATGACCCCGCGCGTCCAGGTCGAGTCGCTGACCGTGGACGACACGATCAACGATCTCATCGAGATCTCGCTCCGGACCGGCTTCTCGCGGTTTCCCGTCTACCGCGAGGACCTCGACGACGTGCAGGGCGCTGTGCACGTGAAGCAGGCCTTCGCCATGCCCGGCGAGGAGCGCGCCACGGTGCGCATCGGGTCGGTCATGCGCCCGGTGCCGACCGTGCCCGAGTCGCTCTCGGGCGACGACCTGCTCAACCGCCTGCGCGACTCCCGTTACCAGCTCGCCATCGTCGTCGACGAGTACGGCGGCACGGCGGGCCTGGTGACGCTGGAGGACGTGGTCGAGGAGATCATCGGCGACGTCCGCGACGAGCACGACCACCGCGAAGCCCCGGCGTCGCAGCAGGTCGGCTCCGACAGCTGGCTCGTGTCGGGCCAGCTGCGCTCCGACGAGGTCAGTGAGGTCACCGGCTTCCGCATGCCCGACGGCGACTACGAGACGATCGCCGGCCTGATCCTCGAACGCCTCGGCCGCATCCCCGCCGAGGGCGACGCCGCCGTCGTCGACGGCTGGCGGCTCACCGTCACGAGCATGGACCGCCACCGCATCGCCGAGGTCGAGGTGCGGCCCGTGGAACCCGGCCCTGGCCAGAACACCGACCAGGACGCGGCCGCCGCGCCGCGGCCGGTCACCGAACGCGAGGTGGTCGCGTGACCGACTGGCTGAACATCGCCCTGGTCGTGGTGCTGCTGCTCGCCAACGCGTTTTTCGTCGGCGCCGAGTTCACCCTGATCTCCTCGCGGCGCGACCGCCTGGAAGCGTTGCTGGAACAGGGGAAGACGCGCGCGCGGATCGTGATCAACGCCAGCCGCCACGTCTCGCGGATGCTCGCGGGCGCGCAGCTGGGCATCACCATCTGCTCGCTGCTGCTCGGCCGGCTGGGCGAACCCGCCGTGGCGCACCGGCTCTCCGGGTTCTTCGACCTGTTCGGCCTGCCCGAGCAGCTGCTGCACCCGATCTCGTTCGCGATCGCGCTGGCGTTCATCACGATGCTCCACGTGCTGATCGGCGAGATGGTGCCGAAGAACCTCGCCATCGCCGAGCCCGAACGGCTCGCGCTGTGGCTGGTGCCGGCGCACGTGGCGTGGGTGAAGCTCGCGAGCCCCGTGATCTGGTTCCTCAACCTGGTCGCGAACTCGTTCCTGCACCTGGTGAAGGTGGAGCCGAAGGACGAGCTGGAGACGGCCTACACCTCCGACGAGCTGGCCGAGCTGCTCAGCGAGTCGCGGCGCGAGGGACTGCTCGAACAGTCGGAGCACCAACGGCTTTCGCAGACGTTGTCGTCGGTCGCGAAGACGGTGTCCGACGTCCTCGTGCCCACGGCACAGCTGACCACCCTCCCTTGTGGACCGACGCTCGGCGACGTGGAGCGCGCGGTGTCCTCGACCGGGTTCTCCCGGTTCCCGGTCTGCACCGACGACGGCACGTTGACCGGCTACATCCACGTGAAGGACGTGCTCGACCTGGTCGGCCAGAGCCCGGACACGAGCGTGCCGGACTCGAAGACCCGGCCGCTCACGGAGCTGCGCGCCGACGCGCGGCTCGACGTGGCGCTCTCGGCCATGCGCAAGGAAGGCAGCCACCTCGCGCGGGCGCTCGACGCCGCCGGCAAGGCGGTGGGTGTCGTGGCGCTGGAGGACCTCGTCGAGGAGTACGTGGGCACCGTGCGCGACGGCACGCACGTGACGGCCTGACCGGGTCGCGGGGGCAGGTCAGGCCGTGACCGCGAGCAGCCGCTCGCACTGCTCGATCAACCGGCGCCGCAGCGGGGCACCGCGCTCGGCGAACGCGCGCTGGGCGGCCGCGTACTCCTGCTTGCCCTCGGCCGTCTCGATCCGCACGGCCTCGTAGCCGAGATCGGCGAGGTCGTAGGGCGAGGCCCGCATGTCGAGCACCCGGATGTCGCGAGCCAGCTCGAAGCAGTCGGCCACCAGCTCGGACGGGACGAGCGGCACGAGCCGGAACGCGTGCTTGTAGAGGTCCATGCCCGCGTGCAGGCACGCGGGCTGCTCGAAGGCGGGCCGGTCGTGCGCGGCCGGGCTCAGCGTGTTGAGCGGACGGGCCGCGGCGGTGAAGAAGCGGAACGCGTCGAAGTGCGAGCACGCGATCCGGTGCCCCCGCACCACCCGGTCGATCCCGGCGGCACCGAGGCGCAGGGGGTACGCCGCGTGACGAACCCGGTCCTCGGTGAGCCCGTAGACCATCGCCCACTCGTGCAAGCCGAAGCAGCCGAAGTTCGCCGGCCGGGCCGCGGTGGCCGCCAGCAGCGCGTGGATGCCGTCGATGCGTTCGCGGCGGGCCACCACGTCGGCGGCCGCGACCGGCTCCGGCCCGCCGGTCAGCGCGACCCCGTAGCCCGGCGACCACCGGCGCAGCTGGGTCGGCCGGAACGAGTAGTACGTGAACAGGAAGTCGTGCACCGGGTGCTTCACGCCGTCGCGGCGGCGGGCCAGGTGCTCGCCCGTGAGCTCGTCGACGCGCGCCTCGTGCGCCGCGGCCCGGGCACGCCACACCTCCTCGTCGAGCGCGACGAGACCGGTCGGTGATTCGGCGGGCGGCACCCGGCCAGGATACGGCGAGCATTCGGCGGCGCCACGGGTGGGCGAACGGCAGAAATGCCGTCCCCGGGAAGCGGAATGCTCCGAATCGCCGATCCGCCGAATCCGCAACCCGGGCGCCCCGCTTCCGCATTCGGTGGAAAGGCTTGATCCGGCGTGGAGCAATCGGCTTTTCGGCCATCGGATAAATACGTCGTTGCCGCACCGAAAGGCGGCGTCAGCCCCACGTTCAGGTGAACCGGACTCCCGGAAATGCTGGTCAGAGAAGAACGTCCGACGCCGGCTGAGCTGTTCGCGTCGGTTTTCCGGGCGCACGAGTGAGGCCGGTTCATCGGCACACCGAACCGACCTAGGATTTTCCTTCGGCCAGGAAACACATTTCCTGGAAATCCTTCCCGAACGGATCGAGGACCATTCATGCGAAGACGCGCGCGCGTGCGCCGCCTCGGAGTGTCAGTGCTGCCGCTGTTCCTAATCGCCGCCGCGTTCCCCTCCGTGGCGTCGGCCGATCCGGCGCCGCCAACCGCCGGCTCGACCCTGACGAAATCGGTGCGCGGGGTGTCGTCCCCCGCCGGCCACGGCGAAACCCCGACCTGGGTCGTCGCCTACGAGGACCGGGCCACCACCGCCGGTCCGGCCACCATCACCGACCCCGTCGGCGCGGGACAGACCTACCAGCCGGGGTCACTGCACGTGCCACCCGGCTGGACCCCGTCGTGGTCTACCGACGGCAGCACCTACACCACCACCGAACCCGCCTCGGGCACCGTCGCGGTGCGGGCGCTCGACCCGCGCTCGGGTTCCGACGCCACCTCGGCGTCCGGGCTGCTCACCCCGCCCGTACAGGCGCTCGCCACCGCCACCGGCGGGGACGGGTTCACCCCGATCCTGCAGCGCACGCCGAACGGCACCCTGCAGGCCTGGAACGTCTTCCACCACCTCGGCGCCCCCACGCCGAAGCTGGTGTGCAGCGATCTCGGCACCGGCCAGCGCTGCCCCGGCGGGCCCTGGCCCAGGCCGCTGAACACCGCCCCGGGCCCGCTCGGCACCGGCGCCACCGGGGACATCGCCTCCACCCTCACTCCCCAGTACGTGCGTGATCCCGCCAAGAGCTCCACGGTCTACTACCCCGCCGTGACCGCGGCGTCGATCGGCGTGGGCTGCCTCGACCTGGCCGCCGCGGCGAACTGCGGGTACTGGCCACTCCTGGCCACCGGCGGCTCCCCGTCGGCCGTGAACAGCCTCTCCGGACTGGTCGAAAGCGGCGGCAACCTCTACGGAGTGGCCACCACGGGCACCGTCGTCTGCTGGACGCTCTCCACGCACGCCGCGTGCGCCGGCCAGCCGTACGCGCCGATCGTGCGCCCGAGCGGCGACCGCCCCGGCTCCGGGGACCTCATGTACGGAGCCTTGGACGTCGTGGCCGGCAAGGTCTTCGCGTCCTCCTCCTACCCCGGCCTCGGGCAGCCGGACCTGGGCTGCTTCGACCCGGCCACGAACGCGGCCTGCGCGGGCTGGGCGAGCCCCCGCCCGACCGGACCGGCCGGGAACTACACCTACAACGCCTACACCGCGTTCGGCACCGACGGCACCCCGGCCGGCGTCTGCTCGACGACGAACGGGACCACCGACGTCACCACGTGCTTCACCCTGGACGGCTCGCCACTGGCGACCCCGGCCACGATGGCGAACCTGCCGGGCGGCGTACTCGCGTTCAACCCCGAGGTGGTCACCGACCCCGCCGGCCACCAGCGCAGTTATCTCCCGGTGTGGGGCGGCCCGTACGCCGGTGCGGCGATCTGCCACGACTGGACCACCGCGACGGCGTGTGCCGGGCTGCCCGTCCCGATCACGCACCCGGGCGTGGCCGGCGGCGCGACCCGGGACTACGGCTACAGCTTCGACGCCCCCACCGGCTGTCTCATCGGCCTCGGCGACGCCGGTGTGCTGTTCTCGATGGACCCGGCCACCGGCGCGTCACCGTGCCTGCGCTCCGGCGCCCAGGTGACGCTGGAACCGGGCGAGTTCTACTGCGACGGCGGCAGCGGCCACGTGCAGGGCTACGGCGTGGCGCGCCTGACCGGCATCACACCCGCGAACGTAGACCTCGCCGCTTCCCGGGTCACCGTCGTCGACCAGGCCGGCGCGGTCGTGGCCAACCCGGGCTTCGCCCCGGACGGTTCGGTCGACCTGAGCGGGGTGTCGGCCGCCGCCCACACCTCGCTCACGGTGACCACCACGCTCGTGCTGAAGAGCTCGGCCGACTTCGCGGGCGGCAACCAGCCGCAGCTCGTCGTGGACTTCGCGGGCGACGCACCGCAGGTGTGCTTCCGCACGGCGATCTCCACGGACTGCAGCGTGAGCAGCGTGTCCGACACCGCGACCGGCACCGACCCGACCGGCACGTTCACCTCCGGCACGGTGACTCTCCCGGTCGCGCCCGGCGCGTCCTGCACCCCCGTGGTGACCGTCGAGAAGGAGATCTGCACCTCGGCGAGCGCGGCGAAGTGCGGGCCGGGCGGCTCGGGTGCCTGGGCGAAACAGGCGCCGGTCGGCATCCTCGGCCTGCTCGACGCGACGGCGTACTGGCGGATCACGGTGACCGACCACGGCCCGGTGGGCATCAGCGGCACCCACGTGGTGGACAGCGTGGAGCCCTCGTGCCAGGCGGTGGCGGCCTTCTCCCTGGAACCCGGCCAGTCGAAGCAGGTGTACTGCTCCACCCACGCCCTGCTCAACCTGTTTCCGATCACCAATCAGGCCAAGGTGAGCTACACCCCGGCCAACGCCCCGGCCGGGACCCCGCCGTCGTACTCGGCGTGGTCTTCGGCCAAGGCTTGTTCCCTGTTGTGCCTCCTGTGAGACGCCTTCGGTGAGCCGCTGATCAAGTCCGGCCCGCGGCGGGGTATTTTCGACACCTCGTCGCGGGCCGGACCCGTTCCCGCCACGGGCTCGGCCGATTCGCGCGCTGCCGTCACCTGCTCGGCGGCATCCGGTGAATTGTGTACAGACCGTGCAACTCTGAGTCACAATATTCACCCAGGGTCGCTAACCTGTTAGAGTGATAACGGTTTGATTGCATAGCAGCGCGTGTGCGCACATCTCGAAAGGACAACGATGGGGCGACACACACTGGCCGAAGAGCCGGTGCCGCACCCTCTCGATCCGCCGAAACGCCAGCAAGGCCGCAGCGAGACGACGGGCTCACACCGCATCGTCGCCGCGAAGGCCCCGCGCCGCCGGATCGCCAAGTGGCCCATCGCCTGTGCCGGGCTCGTCGTATTGGTCGGACTCGGCGTCTTCGGCTGGAACTGGGCCGACAGCGTGCTCAACAACCGCGCCGAGGCCGAGGCCGCCAGCTGCGGCGGAAACCGGACCACCATCAGGCTCGTCGTCACCCCGCAGGTCGCGAAGCCGGTCGAGGCCGCCGCGAGCCGCTGGGACGCCGATCTGACCCCGGTGCACGGCGCCTGCTTCCACGTCGACGTCACGACCAAGCCCTCGTCCGAGGTGTTCGACGCGCTGACGGGCAAAGCCGACCTCTCGACCATCGGCGGCGTGCCCGACGGCTGGGTCCCCGAGTCGTCGTACTGGGTCACCCAGCTGACCAACGCCAAGCCCGAGCTCATCGGCTCGCCGGCGATGCCGATCGGGTCGGGCCCGCCCGCCGACTACCCGTTCGTGGGCCTCGCGGCGTCGACCGTCGGCGGTACGACCACCGACGAGAACCAGCAGCGCGCCACGCAGAGCTTCCGCGCATACCTCAAAGAGCCCGCCCAGCTGGCCGACTTCGCGGCCGCCGGTATCCGGGCGTCCTGAGCCGCATCGCCTGAAACGCCGAAACGGCCGGTCCCGCAGCTCCCGGGGCCGGCCGTTTTCTTCGCCGGGCGGCGTGACTCAGCCGAAGGTGTCGGGGTCGGCGCCCGTGCGGGTGCCGTTGTCGAGTTCGGCCAGCGCCGCGAGGTCGTCGTCGGCGAGCTCGAAGTCGAACACGGCGAAGTTCTCCCGGATCCGCGCCGGCGTCGCCGACTTCGGGATGGCGATCGTGCCCATCTGCAGGTGCCAGCGCAGCACCAGCTGGGCGGGCGTCTTGCCGTACTTGGCCGCGAGCGCCGTGATCACGCGGTCGCCCAGCAGCCGGCCCCGCGCGAGCGGGCTCCAGGCCTCCGTGGCGATGCCGTGCTCGGCGTGGAAGGTGCGCAGCGGCAGCTGCTGCAGCCACGGGTGCAGCTCGACCTGGTTCACCGCCGGGACCACGTCGGTCTCGTCGAGTAGCCGGCGCAGGTGCGTGATGCCGAAGTTCGACACGCCGATGGCACGCACACGCCCGTCGCGGTACAGCTGCTCCAGCGCCCGCCAGGTCTCCACGTAGCGGTCACGGCGCGGCTGCGGCCAGTGGATGAGGAACAGGTCGATCTGCTCCAGCCCGAGCGCGGCGGCGCTGTGGTCGAACGCGCGCAACGCGTTGTCGTACCCGTGCTGGTCGTTCCACAGCTTCGTGGTCACGAAGAACTCGTCCCGGGGCAGGCCCGAAGCACGGATCGCCGCGCCGACCTCGGCCTCGTTGCCGTACATCGCGGCGGTGTCGATGCTGCGGTAGCCCGCTTCGATCGCGGCACCGATCACCTTCGCGGCCTGTGCGGTGCGGATTTGGTAGACGCCGAAGCCGAGCTGCGGGACGGTGACGGAGTTGTTCAGGGTGAGCAGGGGTGGGTTGGCCATGAAGGCGGATCCTCACTGCGATGTCCTGGGATGACCTCTCCGATCCTTCCACTCCCCCGGCCCACGGGCTCGTCACCCCGCCGCCCGATCGAGCGGTCCTGCTCAGGCGCTCGCCCGGACACGCAGGTACTCGGCTGTTTCCGGGTTCGCCGGGTAGAAGGACTCGATGACCAGCTCGGCCACCGTGACGTCGAGCGGGGTGCCGAAGGTCGCGACCGTGCTGAAGAACGTGAGATCGGTGCCCCGGTGCCGGTAGCGCAGCGGGACGAAGATGTCACCCGGCCCGGGCACCTCGACCTCGGGCACCGGCTGGTCGCACGGGTACTCCCGCAGCTCCGCCAGCAGCTCGGCGAGCCCCGCGTCGGCCGTCTGTTCGACCTGGCGGCGCAGGCGGCCCAGCAGGTGGGCCCGCCACTCCCCCAGGTTCAGCACGTTCGGGGCCATGCCGTCGGGGTGCAGGGTCGCGCGCAGGACGTTCACCGGCGGCGCCAGCAGGTCCGGCGCGACGCCCTCGACCAACACGCCGAGGCTCGCGTTGGCGTCGACGAGGTTCCAGCCGCGGTCGACCACGGCCGCGGGATACGGCTCGTGGCCGGTGAGCAGCTGGCGGACGGCGTCGCGCACGGCCGTCAGCTCCGGTGCGCCCAGCTCGGTCTCGCCGTACGCGGGGGCATAGCCGGCGGCCAGCAGCAGGCGGTTGCGTTCGCGCAGCGGCACTTCGAGGTGCTCGCCGAGGCGCAGCACCATCTCCCGGCTCGGCGTCGAGCGGCCGGTCTCGACGAAGCTCAGGTGCCGGGTGGAGATGTCCGCGGCGATCGCGAGGTCGAGCTGGCTGATGCGGCGCCGGTCGCGCCACTCCCGCAGGAGCTCGCCCACCGCGCGCCGGGCCGGGGCCTTCACCGAAGTCGTCACGCCCCCGACGCTACGGGTCCGCCGGCGCCCAGGCCATTACCTCGCGGGTAAAGCCGGGGAGAGCGCGAGCAGGGGTGCGGCCGTTACCTCCTGGGTAATCGACGAACCGCGCCCGGCCCCGCAGTCTTGGTGGCACCAGGACGACGAACCCGTTGTCCGCCAGGCAAAGGGAGCTTCCCCGTGTCCGACGTGACGAGCACTGTCGAGCAGTACATCGCGATCTGGAACGAGACCGACGCCGAGCGCCGGCGCGCCCTCGTCGCCGAGGTTTTCACCCCGGACGCGTCCATGACCGATCCCCTGGGCTCGGTGACCGGCCACGACGGGATCGACGGGTTCATCGGCGGCGCGCAGGCGCAGTTCGCCGGGCTGACCTTCAGCCTGCCGAAGGCTCCCGACGCCCACCATGACCTGGCGCGGTTCCAGTGGTACCTCTCGGCGCCGGGTGCCGACGAGCCGATCGCCATCGGGTTCGACGTCGTCGAGCTGGCCGACGGCCGGATCGCGAAGGTGCACGGGTTCCTGGACAAGATCCCGGGCTGAGGTCGTGGGGCACAAGCGCGGCGGACTCGCGATCGGGCGGGTCCGCCGTTGCTCCACAGTGGACAGCGGATGAGGCGTGGATCACAGGCGAGGCGCGCCCGCGGCGGAAATCCCGCGACCCGCGACAGGTCCGGACCACTGCGAAGAACCGGGACTTTTCGGAGGTCTGAACCATCCGGCTCGGACCCGATGAACACCGGGTCCGAGGTCCTCCCCACTCTGTCCGTACCCCGTGGGGCGCCTGAGAGTTTCACCCGCGTGGATACCCGGGCTTGCACCGTCGGCGGAACCGGCTGGTGGTGTCCAGCGGGCCCACTTTCCAGAGGCGTCTCGTCCGCGCGGTCCAGGGTGCCTGAGAGGTTCCGGGGAGGACTTGCTCCTTCGGCGCCGAGCTCGTGGATGCCGGCTCGGTCTCTCCCGCGCGGGTTCGTCGACCGCGCGTTCAGAATACCTTGCCCTCGCGGACGGTGATCACCCGGTGCGGCGGGAGTTGCGGCGCTGGGTGAGTTCGTCCGGGACGACCGATTCGATCACGCCGCCGTCGGCGCGTTCGGCGGGGAACTCGTGGATCGTGCCGCTGATCTCCTGCATCGCGCCGCTCACGGCGATGCCGAACACACCCTGCCCGCCCTGGAGCAGATCCACGATCTCCTCGGGCGAGGTGCACTCGTACACCGTGGTGCCGTCGGAGAACAGGGTGACCTTCGCGAGGTCGCGCACGCCGCGCACGCGCAGGTGCTCCACCGCGACCCGGATGTTCTGCAGCGAGACCCCGGTGTCCAGTAGCCGCTTCACGACCTTCAGAACGAGGATGTCCTTGAACGAGTACAGCCGCTGCGAGCCCGAACCGTGCGCGGTGCGGATGCTCGGCGCGACCAGCTTCGTCCGGGCCCAGTAGTCGAGCTGGCGGTACGTGATCCCCGCGATCTGGCACGCGGCGGGACCGCGGTAGCCGACGAGCTCGTCCGGAAGGGAGGCGTCGGGGAACAGCTCACCCTGCTCGCCATCGGCGGCACGAACGGGCGGCCTCTCCGGACTACCAGCCTCGACCACGCAAGCCTCCCTTCGCCCGACCTGGCGGCCGGCGAACGACACCGGTCGAGCCCAGGAGCGGGATCGGCCGGGGACAACCGCCACGATCGTGCTCCGGTCGGAGAATCACATCGTGGCGATTTACCGCCTTCGACGGTAAGGCCGCACCGCGGGCCGGTCAACGCGACGCGCGGCGCACCTCAAGCTCGTCTTGAGGCTTTGGTCCGTTCGTCGTACGGGTTTGACACTTATTACTCAGTTGCGTAACTTCTTACTCATGCGAGTAAACTTTGACACGCAGGCGGAGCTCGGGCTGAGCGTGACGGAGGCGACGACCCGGGCGCAGATCATCGCGGCGACCATCGCGACGATCGCCGACCACGGCTACGCACGCACCACGTTCGCCAAGATCAAGGAACGCGCGGGGCTGAGCAGCACGCGCATGATCTCCTACCACTTCACGAACAAGGCCGGGCTCATGCAGGCCGTGCTGAGCACGGTGTCCGAGACGAAGGCGATGTTCCTGCAGGCGCGCAGCAAGGACGTCGACCCCGGCGACCGCCCGGGCAACCTGCGGGCGCACATCGAGACGTCGGTGGCGTTCCTGCGCGACTACCCGGAATGCGTCCGGGTGCTCGCGGAGCTCTCGGCGAACGCCGACGACACGGACGGCTGGGCGATGACCTCGGTGCTCGTGGGCCAGCTGCGGGTGGGCGGCGTGCAGCGCCAGCTCAAGCAGGGGCAGGACGAGGGGGTGTTCGGCGAGTTCTCGCCGGAGGTGATGGCGATGTCGATCGCGCAGGCCATCGACGGGGCGGCGGCGACCTACGCGGCCGATCCGTCGACCGACCTCGATCGCTACGGGCGGGAAATCGCCGACCTCTTCGAAAGGGCGACTGCTCCGAAGCGGTGACCGCGCCGTCGGAAAGCAAGGCGGGAACGTGGTGCACGACCGCGTTCCCGCCGCCGGCGGCTCAGGTGTCGGCGCCGCGGAAGTCTTCGGGGGACACGGAGTCGAGGAACTCGCGGAACTTCTCGACCTCGTCCTCCTGCTCGTCCGGGATGATCAGGCCCGCCTCCTCCAGCACCGCGTCCACGGCGTGGATGGGGACCCCGATCCGCAACGCCAGCGCGACCGAGTCGCTGGGGCGCGCGGACACCCGGATGTCGCCGTCGAAAACGAGCTCGGCGAAGAACGTGCCTTCCTTCAGGTCCGTGATCACGACCTGCTCCAGCTCACGGCCGAGCGCCCCGATGACCTCTTTGAGGAGATCGTGCGTCAGTGGCCGGGCGGGTCGTACTCCCTGCTGCTCCAAGGCGATGGCGGTGGCCTCGACCGAGCCGATCCAGATCGGCAGGTAGCGCTCGCCCTCGGTTTCCCGCAGCAACAAGATCGGCTGATTGGCGGGCAGCTCCACCCGCACACCGACGACGCGCATCTCGCTCATCGGGTTTCGCCTCCCTCTCGTGCACACGGGCTGCAGCGCTTGCGACGTACTCGCGCCGTTGGGTTCGACGCTACCCGTCATCCGGGCGCTGTGCTCGCTAGTGGCGGACATTCTCGGTTCGCTGCACCGCAAACCGTCTCTCACGGTACGGCATGCGGTCCCGAACATTCAGTCATTGACATGTGACGCACACCGGTGTTGAGCCCGTTACGTCCGGTTCAACCGCCGGTGACTCCCCGGATCCCCGCTTTCACGAGGAGCATGTGGAGCGTGACCGACAGCGCGGCCAGCTCCCGGACCACCTCGTCCGCCCTCGCTTTCGCGTCCGCGTCACGGTGGCGATACACGGGGGTCACGATCTGCTCCAGCAGGCCGACTTCGCGGTCGGCCGCGGCGCGGAAGGCACGCAGATGTCTCGGCTCGATACCGAATTCGGTCATCGCCTTCACCGTGCGCGCGATCTGCACTGCGCCGGGGCCGAAGAACCCCGCCGCACCCGGCCGCACGAGCCCGTACTGCTGCAGCTCGGCGAGCGTCGCGGCGGTGATGCCGGCTTGCGCCAGCAGCTCCTCCTGCGTCAGCCGGATCTCGGGACCGGTCTCGAAGTCGTCCGCTTCGGGCAGCCCGCCGGTGTCGGCCGGGTCGAGCGACACCAGCTTCCGGGGCAGGCGCGGAGCGACCGCGGCGGGCTCCGCTCCGGAGTCCGCCGCGTCCAGCTGTTCCTTGATGACCTTGAGCGGGAGGTAGTGGTCCCGCTGCGCGGACAGCACGAAGCGAAGCCGCTCCACGTCCGCCGGAGCGAACTGCCGGTACCCCGAGGGCGTGCGGCCCGGCCGGACCAGGCCTTCCGCCTCGAGGAACCGGATCTTGGAGATGGTGACATCGGGGAAGTCGCCGCGCAGCTGCGCCAGGACCGCCCCGATGCTCAACCCGTCGCGCCGGGCCTCCGAACGACCGGGCTGCCCGGCCGCCGTCACTGTGCCCCCTGGCCCCCGTGCCCCGGGCCCGTCAGGAAGACGAGGCGGAACTTCCCGATCTGCACCTCGTCGCCGCCGGCCAGCACGGCCTGGTCGACCGGCTCGCGGTTGACGTAGGTGCCGTTCAGGCTGCCGACGTCGATCACCACGAACTCCCCGCCCTCACGCCGGAACTCGGCGTGCCGGCGGGAAACGGTGACGTCGTCGAGGAAGATGTCGCTGTCGGGGTGCCGGCCCGCGCTCGTGGTGTCGCGGTCCAGCAGGAAGCGCGACCCCGCGTTGGGGCCCCGCTTCACGACCAGGAGGGCGGAACCCGGCGGGAGGGCGTCGACGCCCTGCACCGGTGCCTCGGCGGCCGGCGCGGACTCCTGGCCTTCGACGTCGGCCAGGAAGTCGGCCCGGAAGACAGAGGTCCGCTCCGGAGACTGCTCCGGGGGAACGCCGGGCCCGTCGTTCGTGCTCACCTGAGCTCTCCTCTACACACAATGTTGCCTATGACCAAGAACGTGTAGCTGCCAACGTACCGTGCCTGATCGGTTCGGGACCCCGGGGCTCCCCCTTGGGCGGGCGGAACCCCCGGGCCAGGCCGAACCCGCCTCAGCCGGTGATGAGCGCCTGGTACGCCTCGGCTTCGAGCAGGGCGTCGAGCCCCGCGGGGTCGTCGAGGCGGATCTCCACGAGCCAGCCCTCGCCGTACGGGTCGGAGTTGATCAGCTCCGGTGAATCGGAGACCGCGGAGTTCACCGCCACGATCTCGCCGTCGACCGGCGCGAACAGCTCGGAGACGCTCTTGGTGGACTCCACCTCGCCGAAGACGTCGCCCGCGTCGACGTGCTTGCCGACCTCGGGCAGGTCGACGAACACCACGTCGCCGAGCTGGTCCTGGGCGTACTCCGTGATGCCCACGCGGACCAGCGCACCCTCACGCGTGGCCACCCACTCGTGTTCCTCGGTGTAACGCAGCTCTTCTGGAGTGGTCAACGCCCCTCCCCTTCCTCGAACCGACTTCGTCGCGGGCAGTCTTCCATCACCGGCTGCGCAGCGCGCGCACTGCCTGCACGACGTAGAGCGCGCCGGACCAGACGTAGAGCACCCCGCCCCAGACCATGAACGCGTAGGCGATCGGCCGGGCCACCGTGGCCACGGTCGAGCCGCCCTGCGTGAGCAGCAGGAACGGGAAGGCGTACATGAGCACGAAGGTCGCGCCCTTGCCGATGTAGGTCACCTCGGGCGGCGCGAACCCGCCGCGGCGCAGCACGAGCACGCAGACCGCGAGCACGGCCTCGCGCAGCACGAGCGGCACGACGACCCACCACGGGATGATGCCGCGGATGAGGAACGCGACGAGGGTCGCGAGGATGTACAGCCGGTCGGCGGCCGGGTCGAGCAGCTGGCCCAGCCGCGACATCTGGTCGAGCCAGCGGGCGAGCTTGCCGTCGAGCCAGTCGGTCAGCGCCGAGAAGACGAGCAGCGCGAGCGCCCAGCCGTCCTCCTTCGGGCCGAGCAGCAGCCAGAGGAACACGGGCACGCCCGCGAGCCGCAGCAGCGACAGGAGGTTGGGGACGTTGAACGCCTGCCGCAGCAGGGAAGGCTCCGTCTTGGGCTCGGGGACCGTGGTCACTCGCTCAGCCTAGAGGTGAGGACCGGCGCCGACGCCGGTGGTCACGCGGTCGGGTCGCGGGTTCGTGGCGCGCGACCCGACCGCGGGGCTGGGGGCTTCACCGCCGCGAGGCCGCTCCCCCGGCTTCGCCACCGTGAGGCAGCGAAAACCGGGGGCTTCGAAGCGGTGAGCGGGAAAGCCGCGGGACGGTCAGCCGGCGCGGCGGTGGCTCCAGCCGCGGCGCTGCAGCTCCGCGTTGCTGAGGCGCTCGGGGCGGCCGCGGTCGTCGTTGCCGACCCAGCGGGCGCGGCCGGCCCGGCCTTCGAGGACGTAGGGGCGGCCGCAGCACCACACGACGCTGCAGGGCGCCGTGGGCGGCGTGGCGGGCCGCGCGGCCGGGTCGGTGAGGTCGGAGGCTGACGGGATGCCGGGCTCGGTGGCCGTTTCGGTGGTCATGCTGTGCGGTGCTCTTGTCTCTCGGGGTCGGCGGGTGATCGGGGACGGGAACGCGCTGGGCGCTCCTCACGTATTTCGGTCCGAAGGCGACGGACGTTAACGGCCACCGCGAAGATTCGTCCGATCGGTGAGGAAGGAATTCGCGCTGTATCAGTGCGTTAACACGAGCTTAACCGTCCACAATAGACTCATCACCGGGGGAGCCCGCCGAGGCGGAAACCCCGCTTCCGGTAACCTCCGCCCGCCGCGCCGGGTGTCGGTGCGGGTCACAGCGCCTGCGGCGGGCCAGAATGCCGGGAGGACCCCTGGCGAAAGGACCCCGGTGCCCCCGTCGAAGCCCGCGTGGCGGCCGCTGCTCGCGGCCTGGCTCGTGCTGCCGGCGCTCGCCGCCTGTTCGGGCGAACCCGAGCCCCGGGCGGCGGTACCGCCGCCACCGTCCGCGACCACGGCGCCGCCGACGACCTCGTCGCCGCACTCGGTTCCTCCCCCACCGCCTGAGACGACGCAGGCGCCGCCGAGCACGCACACCCGGGCCCCGAGCACCACGCCGGCCGTTCCGGGGTCCTGCGGCACCGTGACGGCCGCGAGCGGGCTGACCCTGTACGTGTTCGACAGCCGGGCGGGCGGCGTGCCGTGCGCCGAGGCCATGGCACTCGTGCGCGACTTCCACGCGAAGATCGCCGGCCGGCAGGGCTCGGGGTCCAACGACGCCGTCAACGACACCGTGTCGGGCTGGCTCTGCACCTCGGGCCCGCCGGCGGCACAGGGCGGCACGACGTGCAGCAAGGGCGAGCAGACGGTGTTCGCGGCCGTCGTCCCCTCGGAGTGAAGCCGAGGAGGACGACGGCCGCGCGGCTCAGGCCTTGAGGTCCGGGAAGTCGTCCTCGCGGTACTCGCCCTCGGGCCGGGTGTTCTCGTGCTCGCGCCCGCGCAGCTCGACGCGGCGGATCTTGCCGGAGATCGTCTTCGGCAGCTCGGCGAACTCCAGACGCCGGATCCGCTTGTACGGCGCGAGGTGCTCGCGCGCGTAGGCCAGGATCGCCCGGGCGGTGTCCCCGGTGGGCTCGTGGCCCGCGGCGAGCACGACGTAGGCCTTGGGCACGGCGAGCCGGATCGGGTCCGGCGCGGGCACCACGGCGGCCTCGGCGACGGCTTCGTGCTCCAGCAGCACGCTCTCCAGCTCGAACGGCGAGATCCGGTAGTCCGACGCCTTGAACACGTCGTCGGTGCGCCCGACGTAGGTGATGTAGCCGCGTTCGTCGACCGAACCGACGTCGCCCGTGTGGTAGTAGCCGCCGCGGAAGGCCTCCGAGGTGCGCTCGTCGTCGTCCGCGTAGCCCACCATCAGGCCGACCGGCCGGTGCGCGAGGTCGAGGCAGATCTCGCCCTCGGTGGCGCGCTCGCCCGTCACCGGGTCGACCAGCGCGACCACGAAGCCCGGCAGCGGCCGGCCCATCGAGCCGGGAACCACGTCCTGGCCGGGGGTGTTGGCGATCTGCACGCTGCTCTCGGTCTGGCCGAACCCGTCGCGGATGGTGACACCCCAGGCCTTCTCGACCTGCTCGATCACCTCGGGGTTGAGCGGCTCGCCGGCGCCGACGACCTTCCGAGGCGGGGTTTTCAGCGCCGTCAGGTCGGCTTGGATGAGCATGCGCCACACGGTGGGCGGCGCGCAGAAGCTCGTGACCCCGCAGCGGTCCATCTGCGCCATCAGTGCCGTGGCGTCGAACCGGGTGTAGTTGTACAGGAACACCGTGGCCTCGGCGTTCCACGGCGCGAACACGTTGCTCCACGCGTGTTTCGCCCAGCCGGGCGAGGAGATGTTCAGGTGCACATCACCCGGCTCGAGGCCGATCCAGTACATTGTGGACAGATGGCCGACCGGGTAGGACACGTGCGTGTGCTGCACGAGCTTCGGCTTCGCCGTGGTGCCCGAGGTGAAGTACAGCAGGAGCGGGTCGCCCGCGCCCGTCACGCCTTCGGGGGTGAAGCCGGCCGGCTCGGCGTACGCCGTGGCGTAGGCGTGCCAGCCCTCCACCGGCTCGCCGACGGCGATGCGCGTGTAGTCGCCCTCCACGTCAGCGAACTTCGGGGCGTCGGCCGAGCGCACGACCACGTGCTTGGCCTTGCCGCGCTCCACGCGGTCGACGAGGTCGGCCGGCCCGAGCAGCGTCGAGGCGGGGATGATCACGGCGCCGAGCTTGATCGCGGCGAGGATCGTCTCCCACAGCTCGCCCTGGTTGCCCAGCATGAGGATCAGCCGGTCGCCGCGCGAGACGCCGAGGCGGCGCAGCCACGTGGCGACCTGGTCCGAGCGGGCGGCCATCTCCGGGTAGGTCCAGCGGTTCTCGGTGCCGTCCTCCTCGACGATCCACAGCGCGTACCGCTGCGCGTTGGCCGGGTCGCGGGCGACCACGTCGAACCAGTCGAGCGCCCAGTTGAACTCCGCGGGCTGCGGCCACGCGAACTCCCGGACGGCGGTGTCGTAGTCCTCGCGGTGGGACTGGAGGTAGTCCCGCGCCTCCCGAAAGACCTGGTAGGCCTCGCCGGCCCGCTGGTTCCCCGAAGCGCCATTGCTCACGTCGTGCTCCCTCGTGCTCGCGTACGTGCCTGTTCTACTCGCCCTTGAACTCGGGCGCGCGGCGCTCCGTGAACGCCTGCACCGCCTCGGCGAGGTCCTTGCTCGGGAGGAACGCGGAGTTCCACGCCGCGACGTAGCGCAGGCCCTCGGCGACCACGCGCTCGGTGTTGGCGGCGAGCACCTGCTTGGTGCCCTGCACGACCAGCGGCGGGTTCGCGGCGATGTCGGCGGCGAGCTTGCGCGCCTCGGCCAGCAGCGTCTCCTGGTCGGGGTACACGTCGTTGACCAGGCCGATCTTCTCGGCGCGCGCGGCGTCGACGTCCTTGCCCGTCAGGGCGAGCTCGCGCACGTGGCCCTCGCCGACGATCGTGGCGAGCCGCTGCAGGCTGCCGAGGTCGGCGACGATCGCGACCTTCACCTCGCGCACGCTGAATTTCGCGTCGGCACTGGCCAGACGGACGTCGGCGGCGCTGATCACGTCGACGCCGCCGCCGATGCACCAGCCGGACACGGCGGCGATCACGGGCTTGCGGCACTCGGCGATCGAGCTCACGGACTCCTGCAGCCGGCGGACTTCGCGGTGGAAGTCCGTGCGCGGGCCGGCCAGCGCGTCGCCGGCGAGCATCGGGGCCCAGCCGCCCATCATCGCGGGCAGGTCGAGGCCGTAGGAGAAGTGCGCGCCGCTGCCGGTGAGCACGATCGCGCGCACGCGCGGGTCGGCGTCGAGGGCGGCGAAGACCAGCGGCAGCTCGCGCCAGAAGTCGGGGCCCATGGCGTTGCCCTTCGCCGGGCCGAGCAGGGTGACTTCGGCGATGTGGCCGTCGAGGTCGACCTTCAGCGAGACGAGATCGGGCAGGGAGTCGGCAGGTGCGGTCATGCCTGTCATCTTGAACCATCCGGTTGACGCTGTGCCAATTCGGTCGCGGGATGCTTTCCTGGGATGGACACGAGAGATCGAAGCGGCCCTCGACCACGAGAGGAAGGTGGCGCATGAGCCCGGCCCCCGTTCTTGCCGTCGACGACCTGCCGGCGGATCCCCCGCCGGCGCGCCGCTCGCGCCCGATCGAGCTGTCCGGCTCGTTCAGCTGCGACGGCCACCGCCTGGCCTACACCGAGTACGGCTCGGGCGAGCGCGTCGTGGTCCTGATGCACGGCATCATGTTCACCCGCCGCATGCACGCGCCCCTGGCCCGCCGGCTCGCGCGCTCGGGTTTCCGCGTGATCACCCTCGACCTGCTGGGCCACGGCGAGTCCGACCGGCCGACCGAGTCGTGGCGCTACTCGATGCCGGCGTTCGGGGAGCAGGCCGTGGCACTGCTCGACCACCTCGGCCTGGACGACGCCGTGCTGGGCGGGACGTCGCTCGGCGCGAACGTCGCGCTCGAGGTGGCGGTGGCGCAGCCGGCGCGGGCCCGCGGGCTGGTCGTGGAGATGCCGGTGCTGGACAACGCGATCGTCGCCGGGCTGCTCACGTTCGCCCCCCTGCTGTTCGCCGCGCGCTTCCTGCCCGTCACCGTGCGCGGCGTCGCGCTGGCCGCCAACCTCGTGCCGCACGGCAGCCAGTGGGTCGACGTCGTCACCGACACCCTCACCCAGCAGCCCGAGCCGATGGCCGCGCTCCTGCACGGCGTGCTGTTCGGCCGCATCGCGCCGCCGAAGTCGGTCCGCCGGGCCATCACCACGCGGGCGCTGGTGATCGGCCACGAAGGCGACCCGATCCACCCCTTCGGCGACGCCGACACCCTGGCCGCGGACATGCCGCACGCGGAATTCGTGCAGGCGCGCAGCCCGGTCGAGCTGCGCTCCGACCCGAAGCGCCTGACCTCGGCGATCACCGACTTCGCCGAGCGCTGCTACGAAAGCTGAGTCGTCACTTCGCCAGGCCGGCCACCGGACCGAACACGATCACCGCCGGCGGCCGGACACCCGCGGCGGCCGCTTCGTCGGCCACCTTCCCCAGCGTGGAGCGCAGGGTGCGCTGCGTGCGCATGGTGCCGTCCTCGACGATGGCGACCGGCGTGTCGGCGGGACGGCCGCCGTCGAGCAGCGCCGACGCGAACTGGGGCAGACGTTCGACGCCCATCATCAGCACGATCGTGCCGCGCAGGCCCGCCAGCAGGGACCAGTCGACGAGCGAGCGCGGATCACCGGGCGCGACGTGCCCCGAGACGACCACGACCTCGTGGGCGACGCCGCGGTGGGTGACCGGCACGTCGGCGACGGCCGGGACCGCGAACGCGCTCGTGATGCCCGGGACCATGGTCACCGGCACCCCCGCCTCGGCGCAGGCCAGCACCTCTTCGAACCCGCGGCCGAACAGGTAGGGGTCGCCGCCCTTGAGCCGGACGACGAACTTGCCCTCCTTGGCCTTCTCGATCAGCGTGCTGTTGATCACGTCCTGGCTCGCGGCGCGGCCGTACGGGATCTTCGCCGCGTCGACGACCTCGACCTCGGGTGCGAGCTCGTCCAGCAGCTCGCGCGGCGCGAGGCGGTCGACGACCACCACGTCGGCGCGCGAGAGCAGCCGGCGGCCGCGGACGGTGATCAGGTCCGGGTCACCCGGGCCACCGCCGACCAGGGCGACGCCCGGCAGCTCGGTGTCGGTGTCTCGCGGCGCGCGGCCGCCGGCAGCATCCTTGACGGTGCCGGCGTGCAGGGCGTCGAGGATGCTGTCGCGCACCGCGGCCGAGCGCAGCGGCTCGCCGCCGGACAGGACGCCGAACAGCAGCCCGCCGTGACGGCCCGAGGCCGGGGTGACGGCGCTGCCGGACTCCCCCTCGTCGGCGCGCACACAGAACACGCGCTCGCGTTCGGCCTCGGCGCACACGGCCGCGTTGACCTCGGGGTCGTCGGTGCAGGCGAGCGCGTACCAGGCGTCGGCGAGGTCGCCCTCGGCGTAGCGGCGCTCGTGCCAGACCAGCTCGCCCGCGTCGGCCATCGCGCTCACCGACGGCGTGGTGTGCGGCGAGACGAGCTCCACCCGCGCGCCCGCGCGGATGAGGCGCGGGAGGCGGCGCTGGGCGACCGAGCCGCCCCCGACCATCACGACGCGGCGGCCGGCGAGCTGGAGTCCGGAGAGGTAGTGCGGGTCGTCCATAGCCGGAAAGTCTGCCTGCCCGGTCCGCTCAGCGCTGCAGCAGGGCCAGCAGCCCGGTGTTGCCGAACATCGTCGCCGCCTCGAGCGCCGACGGTGTGCCCGCGCGAGGATCCGCACCACCCGCCACCAGCGCCTTCACGACCTCGGGCTCGTCCTTGAACACGGCGCCGGCGAGCGGGCTCTGGCCCCGGTCGTTGACCCGGTTCGGATCCGCGCCGCGCGCCAGCAGCGCGGCCACCGTCTCCGCGTGGCCGTGGTAAGCGGCGAGCATCACCAGCGTGTCGCCGCGGTCGTTGGTGAGGTTCGCGGGGATACCGGCGTCGACGTAGGCGGCGAGGCGCTCCGTGTCACCCTCCCGCGCCATGGTGAACAGGCGGGCCCACAGGTCGAGCTCCTCGTCCGACGGCGTCCCGGAAGCCATGCGCCGAGTCTGGCACGCCGGCTCCCGGGACGCCGGTTCGTCAGCCGCGCGCCGAGTTGGGGTACGGCAGCAGCGCCATCTCCCGCGCGTTCTTGATGGCCGAGGCCACCTGCTTCTGCTGCTTCGGCGTCAGGCCCGTCACGCGGCGGGCGCGGATCTTGCCGCGGTCGGAGATGAAGATCCGCAGCAGGTCGACGTCCTTCCAGTCGACTTCCGTGATCCCGCGGGTGTGCAACGGGTTCGCCCGCTTGCGGGGTGCGCGTTCGTGCTTGGGCATCCGGCTCACCAGCTCGACTTCGAGACGCCGGGCAGCTCGCCGTTGTGCGCCATCTGCCGCATGCGCACGCGTGACAGGCCGAACTTGCGCAGGTAGCCGCGCGGGCGGCCGTCGGCGGTGTCGCGGTTGCGGATGCGCGTGGCGCTCGCGTCACGCGGCATGCGCTGCAACGCCACCACCGCGTCCGCCTTGTCCTGTGCCGACGAGTGCGGCGAGGCGATCACGGCCTTGAGCGCCCGGCGCTTCTCGACGTAGCGGGCGGCGATCACCTTCCGCTGCTCGTTCTTCGCGATCTTCGACTTCTTCGCCATCAGCGCTCTTCCTTGAACTCGACGTGCTTGCGCGCCACGGGGTCGTACTTGCGCAGGACCATCCGGTCGGGGTCGTTGCGCCGGTTCTTCTTCGTCACGTACGTGTAGCCGGTACCCGCACTGGACCGCAGCTTGATGATCGGCCGGACGTCGGTGCTCTTCGCCATCTAGAGCTTCACCCCCTTCGCGGCCAGCTCCGCGACGACCGCGTCGATCCCGCGCTTGTCGATCGTCTTCATGCCCTTCGCCGACACCTTGAGCCGCACGGTCCGGCCGAGGCTCGGCACGAAGTAGCGGCGGGTCTGCAGGTTCGGCTCCCAGCGCCGTGACGTGCGGCGGTGCGAGTGCGAGACCTGCTTGCCGTAGCCCGGCTTGCGGCCGGTGACCTGGCACACGGCTGACACGGACCCTCCCGAGTTGGTAGTGATATTCGTTTTCAATTACGCTGGCCACCGTACCCCGTCCCGTCGACTGGAGCTTCAGTGACCCCACACCCGCGTGTCCCGCTCGTGCTCGTCAGCGGGCTCGCCGCCGAAGGCAACGACGAGCTCGCCGAACTGCTGCGCCGCGCCGGCCCCGGCGTCGCCGTGGTCCACCACGATCTGCGGCAGATCGGCAGCGGCATCGTCCGCAGGCGGATCCGCCTCGGCCCCCGTGACCAGCTCACCGCGCTGGAACTGGCCCACGGCTGCGTGAACTGCACGCTGCGCGAAGACCTCCTGCCGCTGCTGCGCCGGCTCGCGCGGCGCCCGGAGGTGGACCGGATCGTGCTGCGCCTCGACGAGGCCATGGAGCCCGAGCCGGTGAGCTGGGCGATCGCCAACGTCCTGGTCGGCGACCGGCCCGTGAGCGACGACGTCGAGATCGAGGCCGTGTTCACCACCGTCGACCGCGCCGCCTGGCTGGCCGACGCGTCCGGCGACGACCTGCTCGTGGAGCGGGGTCTTCAGGGCAGCCCCGACGACGAGCGGACCGTCGCGCAGGTCGCGCTGGGGCAGGTGGAGTTCGCCGACGTGCTGGCGCTCGCGGGCGACGTGCCCGACGCGTGGTGCGCGGCGAAGACCGCGGCCGTGCTCGACCGCGTCGCCCCTTCGGTCCCGCGTGTCGTGCTCAAGGGCGCGAACGCCGGGCTGCTGCTCGCCGCCGTGCCCGCGGAGTCGCGGCGCGGCGAGGTGATCGACCTGCACGGCGCGCTCCTGCGGGGCCAGCCACCGCTGCACGCGGACTGCGGGATCGAGGTGCTCACCTTCACCTCGCAGCGGCCGTTCCACCCCGAGCGCCTGCACGAGGCCATCGACACGCTGCTGGGCGGCGTGATCCGCACGCGCGGCCGCGCGTGGGTCGCGAGCCAGCCCGACATCGCGTTCTGGCTCGAGTCCGCCGGCGGCGGCCTCGCCATCGGGCACGCCGGGCCGTGGCTCGCCTCGCCCGACGGCCCGGACTGGGCCGACGTCTCCCCCGAACGCCGCACGCTCGCGTCGCTGCGCTGGCACCCGGTGCACGGCGACCGCGCGCAGGAGCTCGTGGTGGTCACGGATCTGGTGGCACCGAACGAAATCGAGGACGCGCTGCACACCGCGCTGCTCACCGACGCCGAGCTGGCCGAGGGAGAAGCTGCCTGGCGCAGCTACCCCGACCCGTTCGGCGAGTGGCACGAAGACCCGTGCGAGGCGACCGAAGACGACGCAGAAGACGAAGAGCGGCACGTCAACGCCGCCAACCGGAAGGAAGAACCGCAGTGAAACCCGGCATCCACCCCGACTACCACCCCGTGGTGTTCCGCGACTCGTCCACGGGCGACGCGTTCCTCACCCGCTCCACCGCCACGTCCGAGCGGACGATCGAGTGGAGCGACGGCAACACCTACCCGCTGGTGGTCGTGGACATCAGCTCGTGGTCGCACCCGTTCTGGACCGGCAACCAGCGGATCGTCGACTCCGCCGGCCAGGTCGAGAAGTTCCACCGCCGCTACGGCCGGCGCGAGAAGGGCGGTGCGCGCTGATGGCCGTGCCGAAGCGGAAGAAGTCCCGCAGCAACACCCGCGCGCGGCGGTCGCAGTGGAAGGCCGCGGTGCCCGACCTCGTGCCGATCACGGTGGACGGCGAGCGCAAGCTCGTGCCACGCCGCCTGATCAAGCACTTCCAGCGGCTCGACCGGTGAGCGTCCCCGTCACCGTCCTTTCGGGGTTCCTCGGCGCGGGCAAGACCACGCTGCTCAACCACATCCTCGCCAACCGGGAAGGCCTGCGGGTGGCGGTGATCGTGAACGACATGAGCGAGGTCAACATCGACGCCTCGCTCGTGCGCGACAGCGTGTCCCGGACCGAGGAGCGCCTGGTCGAGCTGACCAACGGGTGCATCTGCTGCACCCTGCGCGAGGACCTGCTCGACGAGGTCGCGCGCCTGACCGCGGAAGGACGGTTCGACCACCTGCTGATCGAGTCGAGCGGGATCTCCGAGCCGATGCCGGTCGCCGCCACGTTCTCCTTCCCCGGCGACGACGGCACGCCGGCGCTGTCGGACGCCCGGCTCGACACGATGGTGACCGTCGTCGACGCCGTGAACTTCGGCCGGGAGCTGGCCGGCGGCGACTCGCTGGCCGAGCGCAGCCTCGACCAGTACGAGGGCGACGAGCGCACGGTCAGCGATCTGCTCGTGGACCAGGTCGAGTTCGCGGACGTGCTGCTGCTGAACAAAACCGACCTCGTCTCCCCCGCCGAGGCCGACCGGCTCGTGGCGACGCTGCCCCGGCTCAACCCGGGCGCCGACGTCGTGACGGCGGAGTTCGGCCGGGTGCCGCTCGGGCGCGTGGTCGGCACCGGCCGCCACGACCCGCTGCGGGCGCAGCAGGCCCCGGGCTGGGTCGCGGAGCTCAACGGCGACCACGTGCCGGAGACCGAGGAGTACGGCATCTCCGGCGTCGTGTTCCGCGCCACCCGGGCGTTCGACCCGGCGCCGCTGTGGGACTTCGTCACGACCCGCCTCGAGTCGGGCGAGTTCGGCACCGTGTTGCGCTCCAAGGGGTTCTTCACGCTCGCGTCGCGACCGGGGGTGCTCGGCCTGTGGTCGCAGGCGGGCACGGTCGCGCGGTTCGAACCGCAGGGCGTGGCCGAAGCGCCGCAGCAGGAGCTGGTCTTCATCGGCGTCGGGCTCGAGGGCGGCCCGCTGCTGGCCGCCCTCGAGGCGTGCCTCACCGACGAGCCGGTGACGGCGGATCCCTTCCCCGGCTGGGAGCCCGTGCACGTCCACTGAGGACGGACGTTTCCGAAGGCCGCGCGACCCGTGTCACAGGTCGCGCGGCCTTCGTGTTCCCGGGAGTTCCTTGATCGTTCACCGCTCCGCGTGATCATGCTGTTCGGGCCGGGCCCCTGCCGGACGCAGCACGCCTGAACTGGGCGATTCGTTGGGGTTAGGGGTGTTTCGCGAAGGTTGATCAACCCAGGTTTATCAGTCTAGGTTGATTAATGTGCCGGATCGGATCAGCAAGGATCTCGTGGAGGCCGCCGCCGACCTGAGGGTCGCGCTCGGGCGGCTCGTGCGGCGGATGCGGCAGGGCTACGTGGCGGGCGAGGCGACGCTCTCGGAAAGCTCCGTGCTCTCGCGGCTCGACCGCGACGGGCCCTCGACGCCCGGCTACCTGGCCGAGCAGGAGCGGGTGAAGCCGCAGGCGATGGGCGTGACCCTCGCCGGGCTCGTCGAGCGCGGGCTCGTGAGCCGCAGCCCCGACGCCGCCGACGGCCGCCGCGTCCTGATGTCCGTGACCGCCACCGGCCGGAAGCTCCTGACCGACCGGCGTTCCCTCAGCACCCAGCGCGTCGCCCAGGCCCTCGCCGCCGGCTTCAGCGCCGAAGAACGCCACCGACTACTCGAGGTGATCCCGTTGCTCGAACGCCTGGCGGACGAACTGTGACGACCACGGCCACCAGCCGCGGCGACCGCTACAAGTGGGTCGCCCTCTCCAACACCACCCTCGGCGTGCTCATGTCGACCCTCGACGGGTCGATCGTGATCATCTCGCTGCCCGCCATCTTCCGCGGCATCGGGCTCGACCCGCTCGCGCCGGCCAACATCGGCTACCTGCTCTGGATGATCCTGGGCTACCTGCTGGTGTCCGCGGTCCTCGTCGTCACGCTCGGGCGCCTCGGCGACATGTTCGGCCGCGTGAAGATGTACAACGTCGGGTTCGTGATCTTCAGCGTCGCCTCGGTGGCGCTGTCGTTCGACCCGTTCCACGGGGGCCAGGGCGCGCTGTGGCTGATCGGCTGGCGCATCGTCCAGGCCGTCGGCGGGTCCATGCTCACGGCCAACTCGGCCGCGATCCTCACCGACGCGTTCCCGCGCGAGCAACGCGGCATGGCACTCGGCATCAACCAGATCACCGCGCTGGCCGGGCAGTTCCTCGGCCTCGTCGCGGGCGGCCTGCTCGCCGAGATCGACTGGCGCGCGGTGTTCTGGGTGAGCGTGCCGTTCGGCATCCTCGGCACGGTGTGGTCGATCCGCAGCCTGCGCGAGATCGGCAAACCACGACGGGCGCGCGTCGACTGGGGCGGCAACATCACCTTCGCGCTGGGCACCGGCGTGCTGCTCGCCGCGATCACCTACGGCATCCAGCCCTACGGCAACGCGGCCACCGGCTGGGGCAACCCGTGGGTGCTCGGCGGCATCGGCGCCGGCGTGCTGCTGCTCGTGGTGTTCGGCGTGATCGAGTCCCGGGTGAAGGACCCGATGTTCAAGCTCTCGCTGTTCCGGATCCGGGCGTTCAGCGCGGGCAACCTCGCGGCACTGCTCACGGCGATCGCCCGTGGCGGCATGCAGTTCATGCTCATCATCTGGCTGCAGGGCATCTGGCTGCCCCTGCACGGCTACGAGTACGAGAAAACGCCGCTGTGGGCGGGGATCTACCTGCTGCCGCTCACCGTCGGGTTCCTCATCGCGGGCCCGGTGTCGGGGTACCTGTCCGACCGCTTCGGCGCGCGGCTGTTCTCGACCGGCGGGCTCGTGCTCGTCGCCGCGGCGTTCCTCGGCCTGCTGGCCCTGCCGGTGGACTTCTCCTATCCCGTGTTCGCGGCGCTGCTGGTGCTCAGCGGGATCGGGCAGGGCATGTTCTCCGCGCCCAACACCTCGGCGATCATGAGCAGCGTCCCCGACCACCAGCGCGGGGTCGCCTCCGGCATGCGCTCGACGTTCCAGAACTCCGGCACGGCGCTGTCGATCGGCGTGTTCTTCTCGCTCATGATCGCGGGGCTCGCCGGGTCGCTGCCGGCCACGCTCACCGGCGGGCTGCAGGCGCACGGCGTGCCCGCGGCCGTCGCGGCGAACGTCGCCCAGCTGCCGCCCGTGAGCACGCTGTTCGCGGCGTTCCTCGGCAGCAACCCGGTGGCGCACCTGCTCGGCCCGGGTGTCCTTTCCGCACTGTCGCCGAGCGACTCGGCGGCGCTGACCGGCAAGGAGTTCTTCCCGCAGCTCATCTCCGGCCCGTTCCACGACGGGCTGGTCACGGTCTTCACGGCGGCCGCCGTGATGGCGCTCGTCGCGGGCCTCGCCTCGGTGTCGCGCGGCAAGCGCTACTTCCACCCCGACCTCGCCCCGCGCGCAGGCGGGCAACGCAGCACCCCGGACAAGGAGAACGGATGAACGACACGCTCACCGCCGGCACCGTCACGATCACCGGCCACGGCGGTGACGAGATCGAGGCGTACCTGGCGCGCCCGCTCGACCCCGCTCCGCGCGGCGGCGTCGTGGTGATCCACCACATGCCCGGCTACGACCCGGCGACCAAGGAGATGGTGCGCCGCTTCGCCGCCGAGGGCTTCGCGGCACTGTGCCCGAACCTGTACTCGCGCGAGGCGCCGGGCGCGAGCCCGGACGACGCGGCCGCGACCGTCCGCGCCAACGGCGGCGTGCCCGACGAGCGCCTGGTCGGCGACGTCGAGGGCGCGGCCGCGTACCTCAAGGCCCTGGACGGCGCGAACGGCAAGATCGGCGTGATCGGCCACTGCTCCGGCGGCCGCCAGACGTTCCTCGTCGCGTGCTCGACCCAGGTCGACGCGGCCGTGGACTGCTACGGCGCCTTCGTGGTCAACGAGCCGCCGGCCGGCATGCCCGCGTCGATGAAGCCGCTGCTGGGCCTCGCGCCGCAGCTGTCGGCCCCGCTGCTCGGCCTCTTCGGCGCCGACGACCAGTACCCCGCGCCCGAGGAGACCGCGAAGCTCGCCGCCGAGCTCGACCGCCTCGGCAAGGAGCACGAGTTCCACACCTACGACGGCGCCGGCCACGCGTTCTTCGCCGTCGACCGCCCGAGCTACCGCCCGGAGGCCGCCGTCGACGGCTGGGCCAAGATCCTCGACTTCTACGGCCGGCACCTCGCGGCCTGACCCCGCTTTTCAGGAAGGACGTTTCCCATGTGCACCTACCTCACCGAGAAGTTCGCCGTGGAGGGCAGCGGCAAGAGCGCGTCCGGCTGGCACAGCGTCAACGAAGCCACCGTCTACGTCGACCACCCGACGCACGCCCGCTTCGCCCACACCGTGAACATCGACTTCCGGAACCCGTCGATGGGCCCGGCCGCGCGCGTCGCGCTGGAACTGACCGAAGAGGACGCCCTCGCCCTCGCCGACGCGATCCGCACCGCGCTGGCGTCGGCACCGGCGGGGCTGGCTTCGCGTAACCAGTAGTCCCGAACCAGACCACCCGCGGCTACCCGGGTGTGCAGGTCATGCCTCGACCTGAACACCCGGATCAAGGTCGCGGGCCTTGCGGAAATCCACGATCCGCTGCCACGCCAACTGCGGGTGCGCCGCCATCTGCCGGCGGGCGAGGGCGAGGTGGTGGAATTCCATGGAGAGCTGGTCCTGGTCGAGGTTGTTGCCGAAGACTTCCAGGAGTGTGGCGCAGAACAGGGTGAAACAGGCGGCGTTCCAGCGAAGGGCGTCGGTCTCGTTCACTGATCCTTCCGCTGATTCTTCGACAAGGTCCACGGCGACGCGGGCGAGCTCGAGAGGGTCCCCCGTGTCGGGGATGGCGAGCAGCCGAGCGGTGAGTGCCACATGGTCGGACGTGGTGTCGAGGGTGGTGGTGAGCGCGGTCAGCGCGTGGATCTTGCTGGAGAGATCCCTTCGCACCAACGTCTCGGTCACGGTCGCGAGGCTCGGCTGGTGGACCGTTGCCGCCACGTCGACCATTTCGACGGCGTACCGTCGCAGGTCTCGGGGCAGTCCGCCGGACAGGCAGTGACAGAGGTAGCAGAACTGCTCCGTGATCCCCTCTACCCTCGACGCCACCCAACGCCTGCTCTCGTCCAGCGTGAAGTGGTCCAGCCGCACCATTTCGGAAAACGCGCTGTCGAACGCGTCGCGAATCCCCAACCCGCGCTGCTCGAAGTTCAGCACGGCGTCGTCCGACACCGACACGAAGAACAGGCAGCCGGGCACACCGAACACGCCCTTGATGTCGTTGATGAACTGGTGGGCCTTCTCCGGCTCGCCGATCTTGTCCAGCTCGTCGATGGCGATCACCATGCGCTCGATCAGACCAGTCTTGCGCAGCGTCTGCGAGGTTTCGGCGGCGAAGGATCGCAGAGTCTCGACGACTTCGGGGTGCGTGAGCTGCTGCTCGGCCCGCTGCGTCGACCAGGTCCGGCCGGCCTCGCCCTTCAACGGCAGGCTCAGCTTGCCAGACCAGCCCGTGGTGTACGTCTGAAGAAATCGTGTCTGAGCCAGCTGACGCACAGCAGCGCTGCGCAATTCGAAGAGGTCACGGTGACGTCGGCGTATCCCGGAACGGGTGAGTAGGTCGAACGGCGCGAGCACGAATGCGAGCGCGAGTCTCCACGCGACCAGCGCAATCAGCACCAAGGCGATGATGTGAGCTGTCGGCTGAGACTCCCACAGCACGCCGGCGGACACAGGCAGGTCCGCGACCGCGGTGGTGAGGAGAGCTGCGATCTCCACCGGGAATCTGGACAACGGCGCGCCCCACAACAGGACGGCGGCGCCGAGAGCAAAACCCGCGAAGAGTAGGAACCTCAGCAGCCTGGCGACACCCTGACGCAGCACCGCCCAGATGCTGCGTTTGCTGAACGGCCAGAATGGCAGCAGCGCCTCGTTGGTCTTGTCGATCACCGTCCGGCAGAGCAGCGCATGCAGATGCAGGACGAAGTCCCGGGCCTCGTAGTTGGCAGGAGCGGACGCCATGACTACGAGCGGCGGCTCACCGGCGGTGGTCAACCGACCATGGCGCATGGCTTCGATGGCCGTCGTCTTGCCGACTCCTCGCGATCCGGCGAGCGCCACCGCCCCCGAATCGGTCCGCTCGATGATCCGCCGGAGCCGTTCCGCCCCGGCGGTCATCAAGGTCTCCGCGCTCTCGGCTTCACGGAGGCCAGAGACGCCGTTGAGAACAAGGGCGGTGCCATGGCGGCGCGAACGGTGAACTCGGGCGTAGTCCAGGACGGCCGGCACAACGACCTCAGCCAATAGGTGACCACCGCGGTCACCGATCCGCAGAAGGTCGGGATGTGGCTCGGTCTGATGTGGCCGTCGCGGGATTCCGAGTACGTCCGGCACTCGCCGCGCCAACATCCGGGCCGACAGCGCGGCAACCGCACAGAACCCTACGATCGCAAACACGTGCATCGGCAACGACAGCAGGGGCCAAGCAGCCCGCATCAAGGAAACGTAGCCGACTCCGAATATCGCTGTAGCCGCGAGCCAGAAGTACTGGCCGCCCCGCAAAGACGCCAGGGGCGAGGTCACCGACGACGGGTGCTTGCCCGCGCTGACCGACCGATCTTGCTCGATACGAATCCGTGTCAGGAGTGCATCATCGGCAACCAACTGCGCACGAACATCCTGGCGCGATACCTGTTCACCGGCCAAGGCCGCAATGACTTTTTCGTCGGCAAGGGCTTCGTCGAGCAGTATGAGAAGAGCGAGCCTGGCCGTCCAGGCATCGAAGTCGTCGAAGTCGACGCTCCGCAGGGATTCCGCGACTTCGTCGTCCGGCTGCATTTCGCGCGCCGGCGCGGCCAGTGCCACAAAGCCGGACGCGGCACAACACCCGACACCCAGACCGAGCATCGGGATGGACGCGAACCCCAGCGTGTCCTGCAGCGTCACGATCAGGATGAGGGAAAGTCCACCCACTGTGAGGACACGCAGCGTCGATCTGTGTACGGGCACGGAGCCCCAGTGCGGTCCCTGCTCGGAGGGATCTGTTCGAGACGACGTCGGCACCGCACCAGTTTGCACCCACACCCCGGTTTGGCGGGTTCGATTTCGGACATCCAGGGCAGCCGGTCAGGGCGTGTACAGCGCGCCCAGGAACTCCAGCAGCAGCCGTTCCCGCAGTGGTTCCGCCGCGGTTGCCAGCAGGGCGTTGATCGGGGCCATGCGTTCGGGCAGGCCGGCGTCGCCGACGAGGCCGGCCGCGGCGAGCAGGCCCGCGAACTGGTCCGCCGTCAGGGTTTCCGGGTCGAGCGCCGCTACGAAGGCGGCCACGTCCGGGTCCACCGGCGTCGGGCCGGCTTCACGCGCCGAGGCGACCGAGGCGGTCAGGTCCGCGAGGAACTCCGCCTCGCTGCCGTGGTTCGCGGCCGTGATCGTGAGGTGCAGGTTCAGCGGCGAGCCGCCGTGGGCGAACTGCGGCTGCACGTACCAGCCGCGCACCTTCATCTCGTCGGCGACCGTGAACAGGTCGAAGCCGTCGTCGGCCGCGGCGAAGGCGATCAGCGTCGAGTCCGGGTCGCCCAGGACGCCCAGGCCGGGCAGGTTCTCGACGCCCGCGCGGATCCGGGTCACGGCCTCGCGCGTCACCTCCGCCAGGCGTAGGTAGCCGTCCTCACCGAGGTGGTTCACCACGGCCCACGCGGCGGCGAGCGGGCCGCCGGAGCGGGTGCTCTGCAGCGTCGGGTTCAGCATCGTGTAGCCCGGCCAGGCCGCGCTGGCGAAGTAGTGCGTGCGCCGCAGCCCGGCGTTGGCGTGCAGCAGCACCGAGACGCCCTTCGCGCAGTAGGCGTACTTGTGCAGGTCCACCGACATGCTCGTGACGCCCGGCACGCGGAAGTCGAACGGCGGCACGTCCGCGCCCAGCTTCGCGAAGTACGGCAGCACCCAGCCGCCGATGCACGCGTCCACGTGCATCCGCACGCCGCGAGCGGCCGCGGCGGCCGCGATCTCCGGAATCGGGTCGACCACGCCGTGGGCGTAGGAAGGCGCGCTGGCCACCACGAGCACCGTGGACTCGTCGATCGCCGCGGCCACGGCGTCCGGCACCGCGCGGAAGGTCTTCGCGTCGACCGGCACCACGATCTTGCGCAGCCCGAACAGGTGCGCCGCCTTGTGGAACGCCGCGTGCGCGGTGTCGGGCAGCACGATGCTCGGCGCGGTGACCTCCGGCCGGGCGTCGCGCGCGGCCAGCACCGCGAGCAGGCACGACTCGGTGCCGCCGGACGTCACCGTGCCGACGGTCCCGGCAGTTCCGCCCAGGAGCCCCGCCGCGCGGCCGACCAGATCGTTCTCCAGGCGCAGCAGGCTCGGGAACGCCGTGGGGTCCAAGCCGTTGGCCGACGAGGCGAGCGCGTGCGCGGCCGCGGCGATCCGGTCCACTTCGGACAGACCGCTGTCGTAGACGTAGGCGAGCGTGCGCCCGCCGTGCGTCGGCAGGTCGCCCGCGCGCAGCTCCCGCAGCTCGGCCAGGATGTCGGTCACCGCTGCGGCTCCACCGGTCGCGGTTCGAGCACCTTGCGGCGCAGCAGCGGGATCGCCAGCGCGATGAGCACCGCGGGCAGCACCGAGGAGCCCACGGTGATGGCCGTGATCGCCGAGGACGGCTGCGCCGTCGTCGCGTCGGTGCTCGACACGTAGCCGCCGGCCTGCAGCACCAGCCCGAACAGGCCCGGGCCGAGCGCCAGCCCCAGCGTCTCCGACGCCGTCCACACGCCCGCCGTGATGCCCGCTCGGGTCTCGCCGGTGCGTTCCTCTTCGGCGCTGATGAGGTCGGGCAGGATCGCCAGCGGGAACACGGAGATGCCCGCGTACCCGATGCCCGACAGGGCCACGAACACCATCGTCACCGCGAACGGGATGTCCTTGGCGAACAGGATTCCCAGCAGGCCGACGGTGAACGCGGTCGTCGCGATGCGGAAGCCCACGAGCTTGCCCCAGCGGTGCCCCAGCCGAGGCCACAGCGGCATCGTGATCAGCGCCGGCCCGACGAAGCCGACGAACAGCACCGTGCGGTAGCTCGGGTCGCCCAGCACGTGCTCGGCGAAGTACGGGATCGCGGCGAGCACCGTGCCGATGCCCAGCGCCTGGATGAAGTACGAGCCCATCAGCCAGCAGAACGGGCGCCACTGCGCGATCGTGCGGATCAGCTGCTTGAAGCTCACGGCGTTGGGCCGCAGCGAACCGACGGGCGCGCCGCGCAGACCGAAGTAGACACCCAGGGTGGCGAGCAGGATGATCACGGCCATCACGAGGCCCATCACCCGGTAGCCGGCCACGCCTTCGAGGATGTCGGTGATCGCCGGGGCGGCGCCGCCGGACACGAGGATGGCCACGGCCAGCACGCCGATGCGCACGCTCGTGAGCTTCGTGCGTTCCTCCGCCGAGTCCGTGAGCTCCGCCGGCAGCGCGTTGAACGGCACCTGGAAGAACGCGTACGCGGTGGCGCACAGGAAGAACACGATCACCACGTAGGTCGCGTCGATCGCGGGCTTGCCGAACCCCGGGTGCGCGAACAACGCGGCGAACAGGATCGCGACGCCGATCCCGCCACGCAGCAGGAACCGCCGCCGGCTGCCGGTCTTCACGAGGTCCGCGTCGGACAGCCGGCCCGCGATCGGGTTGAACACCACGTCCCACGCCTTGGGCACGAACACGATCACGCCGGCCACCGCCGCGGGCACCGCCATCGTGTCCGTGAGGTAGGGCAGCAGGAGCAGTCCCGGCACCGTGCCGAACGCTCCGGTGACGAACGAGCCGAGCGAGTAGTGGAGACGCGTCCGGCGGGGCAGCGGCGCCAAGGGTCCTCCTCGAGGGCGGTCCGACGAACGCAATGCCTAGTGGATCTTCGCCGTTCCCCGGTAGTGGTCGGGGGGAATCGTGCCACCGTCGTAATGCACCGCGCGTACCGGCCCGACCCCGCCCCGTGCCCTGTTCACGACAGGGCTTCGGCCACCTTCGTGAGGGATTCCGCGTCGCCGCGCAGCAGCAGCGTCGTGACCACGGTGTCCTCCCAGGCCGCGAGCTCCTCGCGGATCTTCGCGGCCGGGCCGACGAGCGAGGTGTCCTCCACGAGCGACGTCGGGATCGCGGCGGCGGCCTCGTCCTTGCGCCCGGCGAGGTAGAGCTCCTGCACCTTGTCGGCCACCTCCTCGTAACCCAGGCGCGCGAACACGTCGTGGTGGAAGTTCACGGCCTTGGCACCCATGCCGCCGATGTACAACGCGAGCGCCGGCTTGATCCAGCTCGCCGCCTCCTCCACGTCGTCGTGGACGATCACCGGGACCGACGCGGGCACCTCGAACTCCTCGGGCTTGCGCCGGGCACCCGGCCGGGCGAACCCCTCGGCGAGGGCGTTGCGGTAGAACGCGTCGGCCTTGGGCGAGAAGAACAGCGGCAGCCAGCCGTCGCAGATCTCCGCCGACAGCGCGACGTTCTTGGGGCCTTCGGCCGCGAGGTAGATCGGCAGGTCGGTGCGCAGCGGGTGCACGGTCGGCTTGAGCGCCTTGCCCAGCCCCGCGCCACCCTGCAGCGGCAGCTGGTAGAACCGCCCGTCCAGCGTCACGGGTGCCTCTCGCGCCAGCACCTGGCGGATGATCTCCACGTACTCGCGGGTGCGGGCCAGCGGCTTCGGGTACGGCTGGCCGTACCAGCCCTCCACCACCTGCGGGCCCGACGCGCCGAGCCCGAGCACGAACCGGCCGCCGGAGAGGTGGTCGAGCGTCAGCGCCGTCATCGCGGTGGCGGTGGGCGTGCGCGCGGACATCTGCACGATGTTGGTACCGAGCTTCACCCGGCTGGTCGACGCACCGGCCCAGGCAAGCGGGGTGAAGGCGTCGGAGCCGTAGGCCTCCGCCGACCACACGGAGTCGAACCCGAGGCGCTCGGCCTCGAGCACGCCCTCCAGCGCGCCCGGCGTCGGGCCGCTCCCCCAGTACCCGAGGTGGTAACCCAGCTTCATACGGCCCTCCGTGGCTCAGACGTCGGCTCGGACGTTCGGCGAGTAGTGCTCCGGCTTGCCGCGCTCCCCCACGGGCGGCAGGTTCCTCCGTGGAGTCTCGACCACGGACGCGTCCGCGGCCACCGCGCCCCTCGCCCGGCGCCAGCCGGCGCGTGCCCGCGGGTGGTAGCGGCGGTCGTGCGGGACAAGGGAGAACACGGCGTTGATCGCGCGCCCGGCGAACCGGTGCCGGCGTTCGTCGCGGGCAGTCCAGGTGAAGCCGAGCAGGTCGCGGATCTCCGGGTCGTAGAGCCCCACCGTGAGCCACACGAACTGCTTCGCGATCACCGCCGAGACCGGCCGCCACAGCACGTCGGGCAGCCACGGCAGGAACGGCGGTTTCGCGATCCCGCGCAGATCCAGGACGTCGCGCGTGGCCTTGTTGTCTTCCAGGACCTCGGCGCACATATGCTTCCAGTACCGCCGGAAGTCCTCCCAGGACGCGGGCACCGGGCGCATCGGCAGGTCGTACATGCGCCACCAGCGCACGTGCTCGTCGAACAGCTCGCGCTTCTCCTCTTCGCCGATGCCGCCCATGAAATGGTCGGCGATGAGGATCGTGCTGACGAAAAACGTGGAGTGGGCCCAGTAGAAGGTGTCGGGGTCGAGCGCGTGGTAGCGGCGGCCTTTCGCGTCGACGCCCTTGATGCGGTTGTGGTATCCGCGCACTTCGAGCGCGGTCCGGTGGGCGCGCGGGCCGTCGTAGACCACGCCGCCGATCGGGTAGAGCGAGCGGAACAGCCGCTGCCAGCGTTCCTCGAAGAACCGCGAGTGCTGCTCCACTCCGGCACCGAGTCCCGGGTGCATGTTCTGCATCGACCCGGCCCACAGGGCGATCAGCAGCCCGCGCCAGTCGCCGAAGTAGCGCCACGTGAGCGAGTCCGGTCCCAGCGGTTCGGGTTCTTCCCCCGGCATCGCGGCTCCTGCGGTTGCGTCGATGAACTGACTACGCCTGTTGTCAGGTTAGGATGTGACAACAGGCGTGGTCAACTACGGGAGTGGATATGCCGGGCCGCACGTGGGCGGGCACGACGCTGGACGATCGCAAGGCGGCGCGGCGGGACCAGCTGGTCGCCGCGGGCCTCGACCTGCTCGGCACCGAGGGCTCCGCGGCCGTCAGCGTGCGCGCGGTCTGCCGCCACGCCCACCTGACCGAGCGCTACTTCTACGAGAGCTTCGCCGACCGCGAGGAGCTCGTCGCGGCCGTGTACGAGTACGTCGGCGAGCGGGCGCGCCAGGCGCTGGTCGACGCGATCCGCGACGCGCCGGATCCGCGGCAACGGGCCGAACGCGCGGTGCGGGCGTTCGTGGCCCTGATGGTCGACGACCCGCGCCAGGGCCGGGTGCTGTTGCTGGCGCCCCTGACCGATCCCGCGCTGACCCGCCGTGGCCTGCACCTGCTGCCGGCGTTCGCGGCACTCGTCGGCGAACAGCTGTCGCACGGCGACGAGACCGGCCGGCAGCTCGTGTCGATCGGGCTCGTCGGCGCGCTGAGCAACGTGTTCATCGCCTACCTCGACGGCACGCTGCGGGTGAGCCGCGAACGGCTCGTGGCCCACTGCGTCCGGCTGGTGCTCGGCGCGGACGAGTTCGATCACTGAGCCCGTTCCGCCCGCAGCCGCAACGCGATGTCGATGATCATGTCCTCCTGGCCACCGACGTACCGCTCCGCGCCGACGCGGTAGAGGATCTCGTGCGCGGGCACGCCGTAGCGCTCCGCCGCGCGCTCGGCGTGCAGCAGGAAACTCGAGTACACGCCGGCGAAACCCTGCACGATCGACGACCGGTCCATCACCGGCAGCCGCGTCAGGTACTTCTTCACGACGTTCTCGGCCGCGGCCATGAGCACGTCCTTGTCGACGCCGGTCGGAATCCCGAGGCGTTCGAACGTCGCCGCGAGCACCTCCGTCGGCGAGTTCCCCGCGCCCGCGCCGAGAGCGGCGAGGGAACCGTCGATCTGCCGCGCTCCGGCGCGGTGGGCGAGCACGGAGTTGGCGACGCCGAAGCTGAGGTTCTGGTGACCGTGGTAGCCGACCTGCGCGTCGTCGCCCAGCTCCGCGACGAGCGCGGCGACGCGACCGGCGGCTTCTTCGAGGATGAGCGCACCGGCGGAATCGACCACGTACACGCACTGGCAGCTGGCGTCGGCCATGATCCGCGCCTGCTTCGCGAGGTCCTCGGGCGCCGCCATGTGCGCCAGCATCAGGAATCCCACGGTCTCCAGGCCGAGGTCACGAGCCGCGCCGAAGTGCTGCACGGACACGTCGGCTTCGGTGCAGTGGGTCGCGATGCGCGCTGCCCCGACGCCGAGGTCCGCCGCGGCGCTCAGGTCGGTGACGGTGCCGAGGCCGGGAAGCAGGAGCACGGCGATCTTCGCCCGGTTCGCCTCGTCGACGGCGGCGGCGATGAGCTCTCGTTCGTCGGTGAGGGAGAAGCCGTAGGTGAAGGTCGAACCACCGAGGCCGTCGCCGTGGGTCACCTCGACGAGCGAGATCCCGGCGTCGTCGAGGGCGCGGACGGTGTCGCGCACCTGGCGTTCGGTGAAGCGGTGGGCCATGGCGTGACTGCCGTCGCGCAGGGTGGTGTCGACCAGTCGCACCGGCGGGTTCCGCGCGGGCTGGTTCCGGGTCGGCGCACTCATGCCGTCACCAGCTCCGCGGCCACCAGGTCGCCGACGCGGGCCGCGGCGGCCGTCATGATGTCGAGGTTGCCCGCGTAGGTCGGCAGGTAGTCGCCGTTGCCCGCGACCTCGAGGAAAACGCCGACGCGGGCGACGCCGTTCCACTCGGGACGCGGCGGGTCGAACTGCGGATCGGCGATGAGCGTGTAGCCCGGCACGTACCGCCGGACCACGGCGACCATGCGGTGGATCGAGTCGGTGATCGCCGCGAAGTCCGCGTCGGGGTCGACCGCGCAGAAGACGGTGTCGCGCATGATCATGGGCGGGTCCATCGGGTTGATGACGATGATCGCCTTGCCCTTCGCGGCGCCGCCGACCTCTTCGAGGCCCCGCGCGGTGGTTTCGGTGAACTCATCGATGTTCGCCCGGGTGCCCGGGCCCGCCGACCGAGAGGACACCGACGCGACGATCTCGGCGTACGGCACCGGAGTCACCCGGGCGACGGCGTGCACGATCGGGATCGTCGCCTGGCCGCCGCACGTGATGAGGTTGAGGTCGGGCACGTCGAGCCGCTCCGGCGGAGTCACCGCGGGACAGGTGAACGGGCCGGCGGCCGCGGGCGTCAGGTCGATCGAGCGGATGCCTGCTTCGGCGTAGCGCGGCGCGTGCGCGAGGTGCGCTTTCGCCGACGTCGCCTCGAAAACGAGCTGCGGCGGTTCGGCCTGCCGCAGGAGCCAGCCGACGCCGTCCGCCGAAGTCTCCAGGCCGAGTCGCGCCGCGCGGGCGAGCCCGTCGGACGCCGGGTCGACGCCGACCATGTACCGCACGTCGATCTTCTCGCTGCGCCGCAGCTTCGCGAGCAGGTCGGTGCCGATGTTGCCGGGGCCGACGATCGCGGCCGTCACCTTGCGTTCCGCCATGTTTTCCGACGGTCCTCGCCACGGCGGTGCACACTCAACCCGTGCGTACCACTGGACGGAACGGCGGCGAGGGCCTGGTCGCCTCGCGCGTCGCGGCGATCCTGGGTGCCTTCCGCCCGGGCGACGACACCGTCGGCGTGTCGGAGCTGGCGCGGCGGACGGGACTGGCGAAGACGACCGTGCACCGCCTGACCCGCCACCTCTGCGACGCCGGCCTGCTCGAACCCGAGGGCACCGCGCTGCGGCTCGGGCTGCGGCTGTTCGAGATCGGCCAGCTCGCGATCCGCCGCCGCGGCCTGGTCGAAGCCGCCCGGCCGTCGCTGGCCGACCTGCGCGAGGCCACGCGCAACACCGTGCACCTCGCCGTGCTGGAGGGCACCGAGGTGGTCTACCTCGACGTGCTGCGTGGTCCGGACGCGCCCGACGTGCCGTCCCGTATCGGCGGCCGCTTCCCGGCCCACGCCACCGGTGTCGGCAAGGCCATCCTCGCGTTCTCGCCGGAACCCTTGGTGGCGCGGGTGATCGACGCCGGGCTCCCCCGCATCAGCCGGCGCACCATCACCGCGCCGGGGCTGCTGCGCCACCAGCTCGCGCGCATCCACGCCGAGGGAGTGGCGTTCGAACGCGAGGAGTCCGGTGTCGGAGTGGTCTGTGCCGCGAGCCCGCTGCTCGACGCGGCGGGCACCGCGGTCGCGGCGATCTCCATCACCGGCTGGGCGACCCGGATGCGCACGGAGCGTGTCGCCCCGGCGGTGCGCACGGTCGCGCTCGCGTTGTCGCGGTCGTTTGTCCAGACCTGAGCAGTCGGAAAAATTCGTGCCACACAACGGGTTACGCGCGGGTTAGGCCGTTCGGATGACCTCGGGGGCACAGGCCTGGTCTCGTGATTCTCCGTAACTACGATCGGCCGGATGGCCCAGCAGAGCTGGGGGATCACGTTCCCGGGCCGGTCCCCTGAGCCGATCTCCAGGGTCCGCCGCGCCCGCCGCGGCGGCCGGAACCCGGCTGCTGTCACTCGATCTCGTCCTCGGCCTGCTTGCCCTCGCCGGTGGTCTGCGCGTGGTCTGCCTCGCGGCCACCACGCCCGCCGTGCCCGGGGAGGCCACGACCGTCGCCCGCGCCTACGCGCTCGGCCACCTCACGGAGTACGGCGGTACGACCACTGCCGGCGCCGGCGGGCTCGGCCAGCTCCAGCTCGCCGGGTACACGGTGCTGTCCCACGCCTTCGACCGCGCGGCGACGCCGGCCGCCGCCGTGCGCGAGGCGGTGGTCGTCGCCGCGGTCGTGACGACGGTGCTGCTGTGGCTGCTCGCCCGCCGGCTCGGCCTTCCCCGCTGGGCGGGCCTGGTCGCCGCGGTGCTGCTCGCCGGGTCGCCGCTGGCGATCGGCCTGCAGCACGGGGTGGTCGTCGAGCACCTCGCGGTGCTGTGGGCGCTGGCCGGGCTGTGCCTGCTCGCCTCACCCCTGCGCTCTTCGGGCGCAGCCGGCGACCACAGTGGACCCGGGCGCCACGGCCTCGCCCAGGACCTGCTCGGCGCCGGCTGCCTGCTGGCCGCCGTGCTGACCTCGGCGCTCACGCTGCTGCTCCTGCCCGCCGCGGGCTGGCTGCTGCTTCGCCGTTCTCCGGCGCGGGCCGCGCTCGTCGCCGTGGTGGTGAACCTCGGCCTGGGCCTCGCCTTCGGGCCGCGGGCCGCCTGGTTGCGCCCCGCTCTCGCCACCGGCGACGAGACCGCCCTGCCCCGGTGGCTGGTTTTCGATCCGGCCCTCACGGCGGTGTCGGCGCTCGCGCTGATCGCCGGCCTGTTCGTCGCGACGGTGCGCCCGCTCGCGGTCTCCGGGATCCTCGTGGCCGCTCTGCTCGCGGTCCCCGGGTTGCCGGCCACTGCGGTGCTGGCCCTGCTGCTGCCGCTCCCGCCCCTGGTCGGGGCCGGGGTGGCGCACGCCGGGCTGTCCTCGCACCACGAACCGGCGCACCGCCGGGCGCCCGCCCGGCCCGGGGCCGGCGTCGCCGTGGGCGCGGTGGTCCTGACCGCGGCGTTCGGGGCGAGCTGGGCCCACGGGTTCACCGCGCTGCGCCCCGGACCCGCGGGCCCGGACCCGGCGGTCGAGGCCCGCACCTGGTTGCAGGCCAACGCGGCGGGCTCCCGCGTGCTCGTCGACGACGCCACCTGGACCACGCTGGCCGCCGGTGGGTGGCCGACCGGGCTGCTCGTCACGACGGCCGGCGCGAACCCGCCACCCGACTGGGCCGCGCTCCCGCCACCGGCTCTCGCCCGGTCGTCCACAGTGGACTCCCCCGCCGCGGGCGCGGTGTTCGGCACCGGGGCGGGACAGGTCACCGTCGCCCGGCTCGGGCCGCCCGTGCCCGTGCCGGACGAGACCGGCGAGAAGACCGCGCGCGCCCATGCGGGTGCGGCGCTGACCAGGTCCGGACGCGTGAACTGCGTGCCGGAAGCACGTGCCGTGCTCGGCGGCGGCGATCTCGATCCCCGGCTGATCTCGACACTGGCGGCGTTCGCGTCGCAGCAGCCGGTGCGGGTGGCGGCGTTCCCGCCCGTGCCCGGTGAAGACGCGGCGGGGCAGCCGCGGCGGCAGGTGCTCGTCACCGGCGCCGACGAGGCGGCCACCCGGTTCTACGCCGGCCAGCGCGCCGTGTTCCGCCCGGCCGCGGTCGTGCGGACTTCCGGCGGCGTGCTCGTCACCTACCCGCCGTTCGCCCCGCCCGGCCTGCTCACCTCGTTCACCGCACCCTGATCCTCCGAAAGGTCCCCTCCGATGCGCCTTCGAACACTCCTGAGACCCACCGGTCTTCTCGCGGCCGCCGGGCTGCTGCTGTTGACGACCACTCCCGCCGCGGGCGCGGCCACCGGCCCGGGACCCGGCGTCGGCTGGATCCGCGTCGGGCACCTGTCACCGGGCGTGCCACCGGTCGACATCTACTTCGCGCCGTTCGGGCAGCCCGGGAAGGTGGTCATCCGCAAGGCGGGCTACGGCGCCGTCACGCCGTACTCCTCGCTGGACCCGGGCCGGTACACGCTCTCGATGCGGCCCGCCGACGCCGCGCCGACGACCGCGCCCGCGCTCAGCGCGACGATCTCGGTCGAGCAGCAGACCGCCCACTCGCTGCTGGTGTTCGAGAACGGTCCGGACCAGACGCTGCGCGGCACTCTCGTGACCGACGACCTCACCGCGCCGGGCCCGGGCAAGGGCCGCGTGCGCGTGGTCGAAGGGTCGGCGACGCCCGCGCCGGTGACCGTCGGCGGGCCGGACGGCATGGCACTGGCCACGAACGCGGCCTACGGCGACACCACGCCGTACGCCGAGGTACCGGAGGGCATCGTCCCGGTGCAGCTGACGAGCGGCAGCGTCAAGGCGAACGCCGACGTCCCCGTGGCGGCCGGCTCATCGACGACGTTGCTCGTGACGCAGGACAACGGGGCGTTGAAGGCGACCCCGATCTCCGACGGCGCCGATCTGCCGAACCCGCCGAAGCTCGGCGTCGAGACCGGGGGCGGCGGCACGGCGTCCGGCGGCGACCACTCCGAACCGTGGTTCGCGGCCGGTGTCGTGGTGTTCCTGCTCGTGCTGGTGCTCACGCCGCTGGTCCGGCGGATTCGGGAAGGCCGTGCGCGCTGACCTGATCCGGGCGTGCTGCGCGGTCGTGCTGGCCTGCGCCGCGTGCGCGCCTGCACCGTCCACAGTGGTCCCCGCGACGACACCCGCCTCGCCTCCCGTCACGACAGCCACCGAGCCGCGCGGCAGTGTCGGGCCGCTGCCGCCCGCGGCGGATGTGAGCCCGGTCCGCCTGACGATCCCGGAGATCGGGATCGACGTGCGCGGACTGGTCCCGCTCGCCCTCGGCCCGGCGCACGAGCTGCAGGCGCCGGCGAGCTTCGCCGACGTCGGCTGGTACGCCGCCGGCCCGGCACCGGGTGATCCCGGGCCTGCGGTGATCGCCGCCCACGTGGACTCCCGGTCCGGCCCGGCGCCGTTCTTCCGCCTGCGCGAGCTTCGGCCGGGAGACGAGGTCCGCGTCGAACGCTCCGACGGCGCCGCCGCCCGCTTCGTCGTCGACGCCGTGCAGCGCTACCCGAAGGACGCCTTCCCGACCGACACCGTGTACGGCCCCGCCCCGGGTGCCGCGCTGCGCCTGATCACCTGCGGCGGCGCCTTCGACGCCGCCGCCCGGTCCTATCGGGACAACGTGGTGGTCTACGCCTCGACCCGCTGGACCTGACCTACTGGGCCGCCACGCTCCGCTGCGCGAGCTCCTCCGGGAGCCGCGGCACGGGCTCGCCGGCCAGGAGACCGCGCCGGGCCAGAACCGGCCGCACGCCCTCCGCGAACCAGTACGCCTCCTCCAGGTGCGGGTAACCGGACAACACGAACTCGGAGACGCCGGCCGCGTGGTACTCCTCGATCAGGTCGGCGATCTCCTCGTGGCTGCCGACCAGCGCCGTGCCCGCGCCGCCGCGCACGAGACCGATGCCGGCCCACAGATGCGGGTGGATCTCGAGCCCGCGCGCGCCCGCGTCGAGGCGGCCGCCGTGCAACGCGACCATCCGCCGCTGTCCCTCGGACTCACTCGCGGCGAGCTGGGCCTGTGCCTGCGCGACCTGCGCCGGGTCGAGCGCGTCGAGCAGGCGCTGCGCTTCGGCCCACGCCTCCGCCGACGTGTCGCGCGCGATCGTGTGCAGGCGGACGCCGAACCGGACGGTCCGGCCTTCGGCCGCGGCCAGCGCGCGCACCTTCCCGATCTTCTCCGCGACCTGCGCGGGTGGCTCGCCCCACGTCAGGTAGACGTCGGCGTGCCGCGCGGCCACCGGCAGCGCGGCGGGCGACGAGCCGCCGAAGTACAGCGGTGGCACCGGATCCGGCGCGGCCAGCGTCGTCGCGCCCGCGACCTCCAGGTGCTCGCCTGCGAAGTCGAACGGGCGGCCCGACCACACGCCGCGCACGATCGTGAGGAACTCGTCGGTGCGGGCGTAGCGGGCGTCGTGGTCGTGCCAGTCGCCGAAGCGGCGCTGCTCCACCGCGTCGCCGCCGGTCACGATGTTGAGCAGCACCCGGCCCGACGACAGGCGCTGGAACGTGCCGGCCATCTGCGCGGCCAGGGTCGGCGAGATGACCCCGGGCCGGAACGCGACCAGGAACTTCAGCCGGCGCGTTTCCCGGATCAGCGCGGCGGTGGTGAGCCACGCGTCCTCGCACCACGTGCCGGTGGGCGTGAGCACGCCCTCGAACCCGAGCTGCTCGGCCGCCCGCGCGATCTGGGCGAGGTAGTCGACGTCCGCCGGTCGCTGCGCGGCTCGGCCCAGGGACTTGTTGGCGTGGAAGCGTTCCACGATCGTGCGGCCGTCGCCGCTCGTCGGCAGGAACCAGTGGAGTTTCAGGCTCATCCGTTGCTCCTCACGGCTTCGATGTCGGGCCCGTAGCGGCGGTCGGCGAACGCCGCGAAATCGACCTTCCCGGGCAACGTGCCATCCTCGGTGAAGGCGTCGGCCAGCTGCTGCTCCGACGCGACGACCGAGTCGTCGAGCGGGATCGGCTCGTCGCGCCCGGCGGACACGGCCTTCTGCGCCACCGCGGGCTCCAGGCCCGTCTCGGCGGCCCACGCCTTCGCCCACGCGTCGCGGTGGGTGTCCGCCCACAGCTGCGCCTTGACCACGCGCTTCACGAAGTCCCGGATGGCGGAGTTGCGGCCTGGGTCGGCCAGCGCGCCGGTGCTCGCGGTCTCGAACGCGAGGCCGTTCGAGCTGCCGCGGCCGTCGGAGAGCACGCGGGCGTGCGCGTCGAGCTGCGCCTGAGCCGTGTAGGGGTCCCAGATCGCCCACGCGTCCACCTGGTGCTGGGTGAACGCCGCGTACGCCTCCGAGGGCTGCAGGAACGACAGCTTGACGTCCTTCGTGGACATTCCCGCGCGCTTGAGGGTATTCAGCAGCTGCCCGTGGGCGGAGCTGCCCTTCGACACCGCGATCGTCTTGCCCCGCAAGGAAGCCACGTCCTTCAACGGTGAGTCCGGCGGCACGAGGATGGCCTCACGTTCGACGTTGCTCTTCGCGACGCTGACCACCGAGATCTTCGCCTTCGCCGCGGCCGCGAAGATGGGCGGCGTGTTGCCGACGCGGCCGATGTCGATCGCACCCGCCGAGGCCGCCTCCAGCAGCGGCGGCCCGGACGTGAAGGTGGACCATTCGATGCGGTAGGGCACGTCGGACAGCAGGTTCGCCGCCGTGAGCAGGGACTTCACGCCACCCTTCTGGTCGCCGACCCGCAGTGTCACCTTCGCCAGGTCGGCCGCCGAGACGGGAGCGGGCACGGGCGCGGGTCCGCTCGCCGCCCCGGAGGCGGAGCAGGCGGTGAGCCCGCCGAGCAGGAGCACCGCGGCTGCGGCGGTGCGGACGGCGTTACGCAGGTGCACCTTCGGTCACTCCCAGGTCGGCCAGCACGCGTGAGCGCACGTCGGCGTGGTCGGTCGCCGTCCGCGGCCGCGGGTGGCCGAGGACGTGTTCGGAGACGATGCGGCCCTCGTCGAGGACCAGCACGCGGTCGGCGAGCAGCAGGGCCTCGTCGACGTCGTGGGTCACGAGCAGCACCGCGGGTTCGTGCGTGCGCCACAGGCGTTCGACGAGCCGATGCATCGCGAGGCGCGTCAGCGCGTCGAGCGCGCCGAAGGGTTCGTCGAGCAGCAGCAGGTCCGGCTCGCGCACCAGCGCGCGGGCGAGCGAAACCCGTTGTGCCTCACCACCGGACAGCGTCAGCGGCCAGTCGTCCTCGTGCCCGGACAGGCGCACTTCCTCCAGCGCCTGCTCCGCGACGCGGCGGTCTCGCGAGCGGTTCTCGCCGTCTCGGCGCAGGCCGAGCACGACGTTGCGCCAGACCTTGCGCCACGGCAGCAGACGCGGCTGCTGGAACGCGACCGACACGGTGCCCTCGACGTGCGCGGCGCCGTCGAGGTCCGTGTCGAGCCCGGCGAGGACACGCAGCAGCGTCGACTTGCCCGAGCCGCTGCGGCCGAGCAGCGCGACGAACTCGCCGCGGCCGATCTCGAGCTCCAGTCCGTCGAGGACGGTCCGCTCGCCGAACCGTTTCGTCAGGTCGCGCACCGCGACCACCGGCGTCACGGGGCCAGCCATCGCAGTGCCCTCCGTTCCAGGACCCGCACCAGCGCGTCGGTCGCGAGGCCGAGGATCGCGTAGACGATCAGGCCGACCACCACGACGTCGGTGCGGAGGAATTCCCGCGCGTTGTTGATGAGGTAGCCCAGGCCGGCGTCGGCGTTCACGGTCTCGCCGACGATCAGTGCCAGCCACGCCAGCCCGAGCGACTGCCGCAGCCCCACCAGCGCCTGCGGCAGCGCACCGGGCAGCACCACGTGCCACAGCCGTTCGCCGCGCGTGAAACCCAGTGCCCGCGCGGCTTCCACCAGCCGGGCGTCGGCCGTGCGGATTCCCGAGTGGACATTCAGGTAGAGCGGGAACGCGACCCCGAGGGCCACGAGCACGATCTTCGTCTCCTCGCCGATCCCGAACCACAGGATGAACAACGGGATCAGCCCGAGGAACGGCAGCGTCCGCAGCATCTGCACGGGCGGGTCGACCAGCGCCTCGCCCCAGCGCGACAGGCCGGCGACGATCCCGAGCAGCACTCCGACGACGGCGCCGATCGCGAAACCCGCCCCGACCCGGCCGAGCGACACGACGAAGGCGTTGCCCAGCTCACCGGTGCGAGCGAGGTCGAACGCGCTGGTCAGCACCGTCCACGGGGCGCTGAGCTTCTCCGGGGGCAGCACGCCGGTGGCGCTCGCGAGCTGCCACGCGGCCACGAGCACGACCGGGCTGATCCAGCGGCGCAGGGAGACCCGGCGCGCGGAAGTCCGCCGGGCAGGCCTGGGTGGACCGGTGGCCTCGGGTTTTCGGGCGCGCGCCAGCACGCCCGTGGTGGAAATCGACACGGATTTCTCCCGGGTACGGGTTTTGCTACGGGGAAAGGGAAATGCTCAGCGCGGACGGCAGATCGCGCTCGCCTGCCGCCGGAGGTCGACGTGCAGGCGGCTCACGAGCAGCGCGCCGAGGTTCATGTCCCGAGCTTCACCCGATCCGGCGGACCGCGTCAACAAAACCCGCGCCCGCTCCCAGGCACTGGTACTCCGGCGGCTCTTGTGCCACCTGTGCCCGGCCTCGGCGGCGCGGGGTATCCGAGGAGTGGGACGCCGTCAGGCGCCGAACATCCGGTGCCACTCGTCGAGCGAGCGGGGCCGGAACACGAAATTGGTGTCCTTCACGTGCGACAGCGCGGCCGACGGCTCGGCCGAGTACTGGTGCCCCGGGTAGACGACGGGGTCGCCCGGCAGCGTCGCGAGCCACTGGAGGCTGCGGTAGATCGCGTCGGCGTCACCGCCGGGGAAGTCGGTGCGGCCGCAGCCCTCGAGGAACAGCGTGTCGCCCGAGACGAGCCGGTCGCCGACGAGGAAGCACTGGCTGCCCGGCGTGTGGCCGGGCGTGTGCAGGAGCCGGATGTCGACCGCGCCGACGCCGAGCACGTCGTCGTGATCGTGCGCGCGCAGATCGGTGCCGGAGACGCCGGTGACGCGGCGGACCCACTCGGTCTCTTCGGTGTTGACGTGGATCGGCACCTGCTGGATCGCGAGCAGCTCGGCGATCCCGGGCAGCGAGAAGCCCATCATGTCGCCGCCGACGTGGTCGGGGTGGTGGTGCGTGGCGAGCACACCGACCAGGCGCATGCCGTCGTCGTGGAGCACCTGCACCAGGTCGCCCACCGCGTAGGCCGGATCGACGATCACGGCCTCACCCGACTCGCGGTCGCCGATCAGGTAGGCGAAGTTGACCATCTGCGTCGCGACCGGGTCCCCGACCGCGAAATCCCGGCCGGCGAGCAATTGGCGGAAGTACAGCTGGTCTGCCATGCGGGCAGCGTAACGACCCGGTGCTCACTCCCCCACTTCGCCGTCGGCGAGCTCCCTCAGCGCGTCGAGGTGACCGGCGTGGCGGGCGGTCTCCTGCACGACGTTGGGCCGGCACCCACCGCACGGTGAACTCCCCGCCGCGGCGCGTCCGGTCCCCGGGCGTGAGCCCGGCCAGCGCGGCCGCCGACCGCTCACACTCCGCGCGGTCGGCGGCGACCACCGGCCTCGATCGAGAGCCACCACCGTTCGACGGCCGTCAGGTCCTTGACCACCCCGGGCGCACTCGTCCGCGGCGAGCTCGGCAGCGGCGTCGCGGCCGCCTGCTCCCGGGTGAGGCCCGCGACCTTGTCGACGGCGGTCGCCCGCCGGAAGTCGAGGAAGCGCAGCTGCACGGTCAGCTCGTCGCAGCTCAGCGGGCCGGGCCACGCCCGCTCGACCTTCGAACTCGTGTTCGACGTGCCGCGCATCTCCCGCATCGAACTTCCTGGCAGGGCCGCTCGGTTTACGCCCCGAGCGCGGCAGCCGGAAGGGGGACCATGGCTAGAACGCGGCGGTCGAAGGTCCCGGTCGAGGCCAAGGTCAGGGTTGCACTCGCGGTGCTGTCCGGTGAGCTGACCGCGGCCGAGGCCGCGCGGCGACATGGGGTGGAGCCCGATGTCGGTGTCCACGTGGAAGCAAACCCAGGCCACAGGTGAACGCGGTTTTGTGGACCGCGCACACATCACGGACGAGCCCGGCGAACCGTGGCCGGCGACGGGTCGGCAGCTGCGGTGTGTGGTCCTGGGATACACCGAGGACAACCGGCTCCGAGCGGCGGCGACACCCTCGTACGTCGAAACGATGGCTGCAGCAGACGACCTTGCCGCAGCGGCGAACGCTTGGAGTCGGCGAACGTACGGGCCGCCACGAGGCGAGGGAACCTGGCCGTTCGGTCGGGATGCCGCCTGCGACGCTGGGTTTGGCACTCGACCACCGACCTTGCAGGGCCTCCAACGCGGCCGAGATCCTGACGCAAGACAGGCAGCCTACAGCGCGGGTCGTGCCATGCTGGCACCATGACCGGCCACAGCGACCTTCCGGTGCTGGTCGTCGACGGCTCCCGGTTCTCCGACTTCGCCGGGTTCACCCGCGAGTTTTCGCGCCTGCTCGACGGCTACCGCTGGCGCGGCAGCCTCGACGCGTTCAACGACGTGCTCCGGGGAGGCTTCGGCACCCCCGGCGGCGGCTGGGTCCTGCGCTGGCTCGACTCGGAGGCGTCCCGTGCCGCCCTCGGCTACGGCGCGACGATCCTCCGGCTGACCGAGCTGCTCCGGACCTGCCACCCGTCGAACCGGCCCTCGATCGAGGCCCGGATCGCCGCCGCGCGGCGGGGTGAGGGCCCGACCCTGTTCGACGAGATCGTCGACATCATCCGCATCCACGGCCCCGGCGGCCGCGAAGCCGAGGACGGCGTCCTGCTCGAGCTGGCCTGACCGGCGCGGCGGCCCGCACCGGGCCGGTCCTCCGCCGGGGGAACGGCCTGAGCTCCGCCGCCCCGCCCGGAATAGGGTGACGGTCATGGTGTGGGGACTGCTGTGTGCGCTGCTCTCGGCCGTGGCGTACGGCGTCGCTTCGGTGATGCAGGCCGTGGCGGCGAAGGCGACGCCCGACGCGGGCGCGGGGGTCGACCCGCGGCTGCTGCTGCGGGTGCTGCGGCAGTGGAAGTACGTCGCCGGCCTGGGTCTCGACGTGCTCGGGTTCGTCGCGCAGATCGCCGCCCTGCACGTGTTGCCGCTGTTCGTCGTGCAGGCCACGCAGGCGGCGAGCCTGGCCGTGACGGCCGTGGCCGCGCGGGTGTTCGGCGTGCGGCTCGGGGCGCGCGAGTGGGCGGCCGTGGTCGTGGTCTGCGCGGGCCTCGCGCTGCTGGGTTCGTCGGCGCAGAGCGAAGGTTCGGACCAGGTGGGCCTGGGCTTCCGCCTCGCGCTCGCCGGCGCCGTGGTCGTGCTCGGGCTGGCCGGGATCGTGGCGGGCAAGGCCGGGCGCCGCGTCCGGACGCCCGCGCTGGGCCTGATCGCCGGGCTGTGCTTCGGACTGGTCGCCGTCGCGGGCCGGATCATCCCGAGCCTCGCCCCGCTCGACCTGCTGACCGACCCCGCGCTCTACCTCGTCGCGGTGTCCGGCGGCATGGCGATGCTGTTCTACGCCACGGCGTTGCAGCGCGGCAGCGTGACCACCTCGACCGCGATGATGGTGCTCGGCGAGACCGTGCTGCCGTCACTCATCGGTGTGGTGCTGCTCGGCGACCGCACACGGCCCGGCTTCGTGATCGTGGCCGTCGCCGGGTTCGTGCTCGCGGTCACCGCGGCGCTCGCGCTGGCGCGGTTCGGCGAGCCGGCGCCGATCGAGCAGCCCGCCTGAGGGTCAGCCGCGGTTGCGCCGCCACTGGTTCGACAGCAGCCACATCAGGTAGAGGCCGCCGATCGCGCCGGTCGCGATGCCGACCGGCAGGCCTTCCTCGCCGAACACCAGGCGCGTGACCAGATCGCTGGCCACGAGCAGCAGCGCTCCCATCAGGGCCGACGACACCAGCGCCGGTTTCGCCGAGCGCGCCAGCCGTTTCGCCAGCTGCGGCGCGGCCAGCGCGACGAACGCGATGGGTCCCGTCGCGGCGGTGGCGATCGCGCACAGCGTCACGGCCACCGCGAGCAGCACCGCCCGGCTGCGCTCCACCGGCACACCGAGCCCCTTGGCCGAGTCGTCGCCCATCTCCAGCAGCGCGAGCCGCCGGCCGTAACCGAACGCGAGCGGCAGCAGCACCACCACGGCGATCGCGACCGGCCAGATCTCGTCCCAGCCGCGGCCGTTGAGGCCACCGACGAGCCACGCCTGCGCGGCGTACGCGTCCTGCAGCGAAGCCCGCGTGATCAGGTACGAGTTCGCGGCCGTGAGCATGGCCGCGACGCCGATGCCGACCAGGATCATCCGGAAGCCCTGCAGCCCGCGCCGGTAGGCGAGCAGCCCGACGGCCAGCGCCGTGAGGACCCCGCCGACGAGCGCGCCGAGCGCCACCTCGCCGGAGCCGCCGTGCGCCAGCACGATCACGAGCAGCGCGCCGGTCGCCGAGCCCTCGGTGAACCCGATGACGTCCGGGCTGCCCAGCGGGTTGCCGAACAGGCTCTGCAGCACGCCACCACTCACCGCGAGCGCCGCGCCGACCAGGACCGCGAGCAGCAGCCGCGGCAGCCGGAGCGTGGTCACGATGAAGTCGGTGCCCGCGTCGCCGAAACCGAAGAGCGTCTTCACGACGTCGAGCACCGACAGCGGGTAGTCGCCCGTCGTCATGCTCACGGCGCTGAGCACGAACAGCACCACGGCGAGCACGATGCCCACCACCAGCGCGCGCGGCGTCACCCGCAGCGAAACCCGCCGCACCCGGACGGGACGTTCCTCGATCGCGGTCACAGGCGCGCCAGCTTCCGGCGCCGGCACAGCGCGATGAACACCGGCGCGCCGAGGAACGCCGTCACAATGCCCACTTGCAGCTCCTCGGGCGGGTTGAGGATGCGGCCGATCACGTCGGACCCGATCAGCAGCACCGGCGACAGGATCATCGAATACGGCAGCACCCACCGCTGGTCCGGACCCACCAGGATCCGCACGGCCTGCGGCACCGCCAGCCCGATGAACGCGATCGGCCCGATGGCCGCCGTCGACGCCCCGCACAGCAGGGTGACCGCGATCGCGCCCATGACCCGCGTGCGGCCGATGTGCGCGCCGAGCGCCTTGCCGGTCTGCTCGCCGAGCGCGAGCACGTTCAGCGGCCGCGCCAGCAGCAGCGCCAGCACGATGCCGACGGCGACGAACGGCGACACCTGCACCAGCACGTCCGCGCGGCGGCCGCTGAGCGAGCCGACGTTCCAGAACCGGAACTGGTTGAACGTGTCGGGCTCGATGAGCAGCACCGCGCCGATGTAGGCCTGCAGCACCGCCGTGAGCGCCGCACCCGACATCACCAGCCGGTCGGGCGTCGCGCCGCCGCGGCCCGCCGTGCCGAGCAGGTAGACCACCACCGAGGCGACCGCGGCGCCGAGGAACGCGAACCACACGTAGCCGAGCACCGTCGTGACGCCGGCGAACGCGATGGCCGAGACCACCGCGGCGGCCGCGCCGTTGTTCACCCCGAGCAGGCCCGGGTCGGCGAGCGGGTTGCGGGTGAGCGCCTGCATCACCGCGCCGGCGAGGCCGAGAGCGGCGCCGACGAGGGCGCCGAGCAGCGTCCGCGGCAGCCGCTGGTCGTGGATGATGACCGCGTCCGCGCTGCCGTCGTTGTGCCAGAGCACCGACCAGGTCGAGCCGAACGGGATGCTCTTCGAGCCCACCCAGAGGCTCACGAGCATGATCAGCACGAGCAGCGCGACGGCACACACCAGGCCGCCGCCGCGCAGGGTTCGGGCCCGCCCCCGGTGTGCGGGTGGCCCCGCCGCCACGGGTGGGCTGACGCTGACGACCACCGACACCTCCTGGGGACCGGGCACTCCTTCGCGGGCGTTTCTTAGACTAGCCTTACCTATCATCGCGGTGCGGGCGGCACGCTGGACAGGTGGAGCGAAAGGGAGGGCGCCGGTGACGACGGCTGCAGCGACGACCGGGCGGGACGTGCTGCGGCGCGCGATCTCCGGACAGCGGGGGGCGGTGACGGTCTCGTCGGTCCTCGCCGCCGCGCACCAGGGGGGCGAAGCCCTGGTGCCCGTGGTGATCGGGGTGGTGATCGACCACGCCGTGGCCGACAGCTCCGTGCTCACGCTGCTCACCTGGCTCGGGGTGCTGGCGGTGGTGTTCCTGGTGCTGTCCACCAGCTACCGCTTCGGCGCGCGGGCCGCGGAACGCGCGGCCGAGCGCGCCGCGCACGACATCCGGCTGTCGCTGTCCCGGCGCGTGCTCCATTCGCGCGGCGGCACCGAAACGGGTGCGCTCGCGGGTGAGCTGGCCAGCATCGGGACGTCGGACGCGCGCCGCGTCGGGATGATCAACGCGACGCTGCCGTTCGGGATCTCGGCGCTGGCGGGCCTCGTGGTCAGCGCCGTCGCGCTGCTGCGGATGTCGGTGCCGCTCGGCCTGCTGGTGCTGCTCGGCACTCCCCCGTTGCTGTTCGTCGCCCACCTGATCGGCAAGCCGCTGGAGAAGCGCAGCGAGGTGGAGCAGGAGCGCGCCGCGCACGCGTCGGGCGTCGCGGCCGACCTGGTGGCGGGGCTGCGGGTGCTCAAGGGCATCGGCGCGGAGCCGGCCGCCGTCGACCGGTATCGCCGCACCAGCCGGGATTCGCTGCTGGCCACCGTGCGCGCCGCCCGCGCGCAGGCCTGGCACAACGGCGCCCTGCTCGCGTTGACGGGCATCTTCATCGCGCTGGTGGCGCTCGTCGGCGGGAACCTCGCGGTCAACGGCGACATCAGCGTCGGCGACCTCGTGGCGGCGGTCGGGCTCGCGCAGTTCCTGCAGACGCCCTTCTCGATCTTCGCGTGGGTCAACGGCCAGTTCGCCCAGGGTCGCGCGTCGGCCGGACGCGTCGCGGCCGTGCTCGATTCGCCGCTTGCGGTGCCCGAGGGCAGCGCCTCGCTGCCGGCGCCGGCCGCGGGCGGCATCGAGCTTTCCCGTGTGACGCACGGAAAGCTGCGGGAGCTGGACCTGTCCGTGCCCGCCGGGCAGCTGCTGGGGGTCGTCACCGCGGACCCGGCCACGGCCACCGACCTGCTCGACTGCCTCGGCCGGTTCACCGACCCGGGCACCGGCGTGGTGCGCGTCGACGCGGTCGACCTGTCCACTGTGGACCCGGACCGCGTCCGGGAGGTGGTGCTCGTCGCCGCCCACGACGCCGACCTGTTCGAAGGAACCCTGGAGGAGAACGTGCGAGCGGGTGGCCCGGCGGTGCCGGACGGGGTGCTGGCGGCCGCGGCCGCCGACGAGGTGGCGAGCACGCTGCCGTCCGGCACGGCCACGGCCGTCACCGAACGGGGGCGCTCGCTCTCGGGCGGGCAACGGCAACGCGTCGCGCTGGCGCGGGCGCTGGCCGCGGACACGCCGGTGCTGGTGCTGCACGACCCGACCACAGCCGTCGACACGGTGACCGAAGCCCGGATCGCCGACGGCATCGCCCGGTTGCGCCGCGGCCGCACCACGATCGTGGTGACGACCAGCCCGGCCCTGCTCGCGGCCACCGACCGCGTAGTGCTGCTCGACGAAGGGCGGGTGGTCGCCGAGGGCGAGCACGCCGGCCTCGTGCGCGAGCGCGCCGACTACCGCGCGGCGGTGCTCTCGTGAGCACCCGCGAACTGCTCCCGACCACGGACGGGCACCGCATCCGCGCCGTACTGGGCGAACTGGTGCGCCGCTCGAAGGCGCGCGCGGCCGGGTCGTTCGCCTTCGTCGTGGCCGCCACGGCCGTCGGCCTGCTCACCGCGCCCCTGCTGGGCCGCGTCGTCGACATCGTCGCGCAGCACCGCCCGGCAACTGACCTCGTGACGCCGGTGGTGGAACTCGTGCTCGTGGCGGTCGCCTCGGCGATCGCCACGGCCGTCGGGACCTCGATGCTCGCGCGCCTCGGCGAGACGATGCTGGCGGACCTGCGGGAGCGGTTCGTGGACCGCGCGCTGGGCCTGCCACTGGAACAGGTCGAGAAGGCCGGCTCCGGCGACCTCACCACGCGCATGACCAACGACGTCTCGGTCGTCGCGGAGGCGGTGCGCGAGGCGCTGCCGGAGCTGGGCCGGTCGGTGCTCACGATCGTGCTGACGCTGGTGGCCATGGCCGTGCTCGACTGGCGGTTTCTCCTCGCGGCCCTGCTGGCCGTGCCGATCCAGCTGCACACCGTGCGCTGGTACGTCCGGCCGGCGAAGCCGCTCTACGCGGCGCAACGGGCCGCCATCGGTGCGCAGCAACAACAGCTGCTCGACACGATCGGCGGCGCCAAGACCGTGCGCGCGTTCCGGCTGGCCGACGAGCACGTGGAGCGCGTGCGGCAGCGTTCGGACGGCGCCGTCGAGCTGGCGCTGCGCGGGATCCGGCTGGTCACGCGGTTCTTCGGCCGGCTGAACCTCGCGGAGTTCGTCGGGCTCTCGGCCGTGCTCGCGGCGGGTTACCTGCTCGTGGGCGCGAACCTCGCGACAGTCGGTGTCGCCACCGCGGCGGCGCTGTACTTCCACAGCCTGTTCGGCCCGATCAACACGGCGCTCGCGCTCGTCGACGACGCACAGGCGGCCGCGGCGAGCCTCGCGCGGCTGATCGGTGTGGCCGACCTGCCCGCGCCCGCGGAACCGCAGCGGCCGGCCCGGCCGGTCGACTCGTCGGTGAAGGCCGGCGCGCTGCGGCACTCCTATGTGGACGGTCACCCGGTGCTGCGGGAGGTGGACCTCGACCTGGCGCCCGGCGAACGCGTCGCCCTGGTCGGCGCGAGCGGCGCGGGCAAGACGACGCTGGCGAAGCTCATCGCGGGCATCCACCGGCCGGGCTCGGGTTCGGTGTCGCTCGGCGGCGTGCCGCTCGCGGAGCTCGGCCCGGCCCAGACGCGGCGCACCGTGGCGCTGATCAGCCAGGAGGTGCACGTCTTCAGCGGCACGCTGGCCGACGACCTGCGGCTGGCGCGGCCCGAAGCGTCCGAAGAGGACTTGCGCTCGGCGCTCACGGCTGTCGGCGCGCTGGAGTGGGCCGAAGCGTTGCCGGAGGGGCTGGACACCGTGGTCGGCGACGGCGGCCACCAGCTCACCGTCACGCAGGCGCAGCAGCTCGCGCTCGTGCGGCTCGTGCTGGCCGACCCGCCGGTGGCGATCCTCGACGAGGCCACGGCCGAAGCGGGCAGTGCGGGCGCGAAGACGCTGGAGGCGGCCGCGGCGGCGGCGCTCGACGGGCGGACCGGGCTCGTGGTGGCGCACCGGCTCACGCAGGCGGCGGCGTCGGACCGGATCGTGGTGCTCGACGCGGGCGCGGTCGTGGAGACGGGCACGCACGACGAGCTGGTCGCGGCCGGAGGTCAGTACGCGACGTTGTGGGCCGCGTGGTCGGGGACGCGCCGGCTGGACGGCTCGTAACGGAGTGAGGCTCGCCGCAGTCGACGTGGTTGCATCGCCCGGGCGATCTGACTTAGGTTAGGCAAACCTGATTAATCGAGAGCGACCGCAAAGGACCGACGATGGCCCGCTTCTCCCTCCTGTCCGCCGCGCGCGGGCGCGCCCGGACCGCCGGGGCGCTCGCCGCGGCGCTCGTGCTCGCCGGCGCGCTCACGGCGTGCGGCTCCGACGCCCCCGCGGCGCCGGCCTCGACCGGCGCGTCCTCCGCCACGGACCCCGGCGCGTTCCCGGTCACCATCGAGCACAAGTACGGCTCGACCACGATCGAGAAGGCGCCGCAGCGAGTGGTCACCGTCGGCCTCACCGAGCAGGACTCGCTGCTCGCGCTCGGCGTCGTGCCCGTCGGCACCACCGACTGGCTCGGCAACTTCCCCGGCGCCATCGCCCCCTGGGCCAAGGCGAAGCTCGGCAACGCGCCGTTGCCGACTGTCCTGAAGGACACCGACGGGCCGCAGTACGAGAAGATCGCCGCCCTCAAGCCGGACCTCATCATCGGCCTGTACTCCGCGCTCACGCAGGAGCAGTACACGACCCTGTCGAAGATCGCGCCGACGATCGCGCAGCCCAAGCAGTACAACGACTACGGCATCCCGTGGCAGGAGACGACCAAGACGGTCGGCCGGGCCGTGGGCAAGGCGAAGGAAGCCGACGCGCTCGTGGCCGGCGTCGAGGACCAGTTCGCCAAGGCCCGCGCCGCGCACCCGGAGTTCGCCGGCAAGAGCGCCCTGATGGCCACCCAGTACGACGGCTACTTCGTCTACGGCAGCGAGGACCCGCGCTCGCGCATCCTCACCTCGCTGGGCTTCAAGCTGCCCTTGAACCTCGACCAGCTGATCGGCGACAAGTTCGGCGCGAACATCAGCGCGGAACGGACCGACCTGCTCGACGTCGACGCCCTGGTCTGGATCGTCGACACCATCCCGGGCGGCCAGGCGGCACTCGCGAAGGACAAGCTGTACTCGGGCCTGAACGTCGCGAAGCAGAAGCGTGAGGTCTTCATCGAGGACCCGAGCACCTACGGCAGCGCCACGTCGTTCGTCAGCGTGCTCAGCCTGCCCTACACGCTCGAGCGGATCGTCCCCCAGCTCAGCGCCGCCGTCGACGGCAACCCGGCCACGGACGTCAAGCCCGCGGCCTGATCCCCCCGCACGCCACAACGCCCGGCCCGGAGAACTCCTCCGGCCGGGCGTTGTCGTGTGGTGCACAGGGTTTCCGGCGCGGCGCCCGGCCGGAGCTTGTCGGGCCGGGCGGTTCCGCGTAGCCGGGTCAGGACTCCATGGCCTCGATGAGCGACTTCGGCCGCAGGTCCGTCCAGTTCCGCTCCACGTAGTCGAGGCACGGCTTGCGGGCGTCCGGGCCGAAGGCGGTGGTCCAGCCCGCCGGAACGGCGACGAACTGCGGCCACAGGCTGTGCTGGCCCTCGTCGTTGACGAGCACGAGGTAGGTGCCGTCGGGGTTTTCGAAGGGGTTGGTCACGGTTTTTCCTTTCTCACTGCGAGTCTGATCGATCGCCGGAGGCGTGACGCACCAGGGCGCCCAGCGCGCGGAACCACGTTTCGGCCAGGTCGCGCACCCGCTCTTCGGGTGCGAGGGCCGCGGGCCAGGACCAGTAGGCCGCCAGGGCGGGGCCGTCGGGCCGGTCTTCGGCCAGCGCGTTGACGGTCAGGGCGTGGGAGACGCGCTTGCCCGGGTCGGCACCGAGGTCGGCGGCATCGCCCTCGGGCGCGTACTCCCAGTCGCCCCCGCCGGCGTGGCCGAACCGGCCCATGTAGTTGAACTCGATCTCCGGCGCCGGCAGCGCCGCGAGCTCCGGCCCCGTCCCGGGGTTCAGGTACCGCAGCAGCCCGAAGCCCGTGCCCGCGACGGACGCCGCGTCCAGCTCCGCCCGCACGCGCTCGAGTGCGGTGCGCGCCGCCGGGCCGCCCGCCAGCGCGTCGGCGAGGTCGAGCTCGCCCAGGTCGAGACAGACGGGCACGACGCTGGTGAACCAGCCGACCGTCCGCGACAGGTCCGCACCACCGGCGAGCTCGTCCTCGCGGCCGTGGCCCTCGAGGTCGACCAGCGTCGCCGTGCCCTCGCCGGCGCCGTGGCGGCGCCGCCAGTCGGCCACCGCGAGCGCGAGGCCGGTGAGCAACACGTCGTTCACCGTCGCCCGCAGTGCCGCCGGGACGCGACCCAGCAGCGGGCCCGTCAGCGCCGCCGGCAAGGTCAGCGACAGCACCGCCAGCCCGGACTCGACGTCCACCTCCGGATCACGCGAACGCAGCAGCGGCAACGGATCGCCACCGGCGAGCACCGAGCGCCACCGGTCCAGCTCGGCCTCGCGAGCGGGCTCCACCGCGCGCGCCGCGAGCTCGTCGGACCACTGCCGGAACGACACGTCCACCGGCGGCAGCTGCGGCTTGCGCCCGGCGGCCACCGCCTCCCACGCCGCCGCGAAGTCGGGCAGCAGCACCCGCCACGACACCCCGTCGATCACGAGGTGGTGCACCAGCACCAGCAGCCGGCCCCGCTCGGGCCCGGCGTCGAACCAGGTCGCCCGCAGCATCGCGCCGGCGTCCGGGTCGAGCCGCGCCCGCGTGGCCAGGGTCGCCTCCTCGATCACGCGGTGCAGGTCCTCGCCCGTGAGCCCGCGAACGTCCACTCGCGACACCCAGCCATTCACGTCCACCGGCTCGGGCACCCGCAGTGCCCACCGCGCCGGCTCCCGGTCGAGCCGGGCCCGCAGCATCGGGTGCCGGTCGACCACGGCCCGCAGCACGGCGGTGAGGCTCTCGCTCGTCACCTCGGCCGGTGTGATCAGCAGCGCCGCCTGGTGGTAGCCGGCGATCGGTCCGCCCAGCTCCCGCAGGGCGTGCATGATCGGGGTCAGGCCGACGGTGCCGGTGCCGTCGTCGGAGACCGCCTTCGCCACGCCGGCCTCGGTGGCCACCGTCGCGAGCCCCGCCACCGTCCGGTGCCGGAAGATGTCGCGCGGCGAAATCCGCAGGCCACCCGCGCGGACGCGGGCCACCAGCTGCATGGCCACGATGCTGTCGCCGCCCAGCGCGAAGAAGTCGTCGTCGACGCCGAGGCCCGGCACGCCGAGCACCTCACCGACCAGCGCGCACAGCTCGCGCTCCCGGTCCGTCGAGGGCGCGCGGCCGCCGGCCTGGGCCGAGAAGTCCGGCGCGGGCAGGGCCGCGCGGTCGAGCTTCCCGCTGGCCAGCACCGGAAGCCGCTCCAGCACCACGAACGCCGCCGGGACCAGGTGGTCGGGCAACGCCGAAACGGCGTACTGCCGCAGCTGCGTCGCGTCCACCGGCGCCGCCGGCACCACGTAGGCCACCAGCTGCTTCACCCGCGCCGCGCGCACCACGACCACCGACTGCGCCACGGCCGCGTGCCGGTCCAGCGCCGCTTCGATCTCCGCGGGCTCCACGCGGAAGCCGCGGATCTTCACCTGGTCGTCGGCGCGGCCGCCGAAGTCGAGCCGGCCGTCGGGCGTCCATCGCGCGAGGTCGCCCGTGCGGTACATGCGCGTGCCGGGTTCGCCGTACGGGTCGGCCACGAACCGCTCGGCCGTGAGCGCCGGGCGGCCGAGGTACCCGCGGGCCAGGCCGCCGCCGGCCAGGTACAGCTCCCCGGTCACGCCCGGCGGGACGGGCCGCAGCGAACCGTCGAGCACGTACGCGCGGGTGTTGGCCACCGGCCGGCCCACGAGCGGCCGCTCGCTGTCGCCGATCCGCGCGACCAGCGCGTCCACTGTGGACTCCGTCGGCCCGTAGAGGTTGACCGCCTCCGTCCCCTCCAGCTCGGCCAGCCGGCGCCAGAGGGAGTCCGGCACCGCCTCGCCGCCGACGCCGACCAGGGCCAGCGGGCACCGGTCGCCCTCGACGAGCCCGGCGTCGGCCAGCTGCGTGAACAGCGACGGCGTGACCTCGATGAAGTCGAGCCCCTCGCGCCGGATCAGGTCGGCGAGCTGTTCCGGGTCGCGGCGCACCTCGTCGGGCACCACGTGCACGGCGTGGCCGTCGAGCAGCCACAGCTGCGGCTGCCACGACGCGTCGAACGAGAACGACCACGCGTGCCCCACCCGCAGGTGCTCGCGCCCGGCGCGCGCCACGGCCGGCCGGTGCAGCGCCGCCCGGTGGCTGTGGAACAGGTTCACCAGCCCCGAGTGCGGCACCACGACACCCTTCGGCGTGCCCGTCGAGCCGGACGTGTAGATCACGTACGCCGGGTTCTCGGGCCGAAGCGGACGCAGCCGGTCGGCGTCCGTCAAGTCCGCTTCGGACACTTCGGCCGCCAGGAGATCCGGCAGCAGCACCGTGTCGCCGAACTCCGGCAGGACGCCGCGGACCTCCGCGACGGTGACCAGCAGCCCGGGCCGGGCGTCGGCCAGCATCGCGGCGAGCCGTTCGGCCGGGTAGTCCGGGTCGAGCGGCAGGTAGCCCGCGCCGGCCTTGTGCACGGCGAGGATCGCCAGCAGCACCTCGGCCGACCTCGGCAGCGCGAGCGCCACCAGCGTCTCCGGTCCCGCGCCGCGCTCGACCAGCGCCCGCGCGAGCCGGTTGGCCCGCGCGTTCAGCTCCGCATACGTCCACCGCGCCTCGCCGACGACCGCGACCGCGCCGGGCGAGCGCCGCACCTGCGCCTCGAACAGGCCCGCGACGGTCGACGGCGCCACGGCGAGCGCGGTGTCGTTCCAGTCGCGCAGGATCCGCTGCGCCAGCGCCGCCGGCAGCACGTCGACCGTCCCAGCCGGACGGTCCACTTCGGACACCATCGCGCCGAGCAACAGCTCCATGCCGGCGAGCAGGCGCTCCGCGTCCTCGTCGGTGAACAGGTCCGCGCGGTACTCGGCCGTGAGCCGGAGCCGCCCGGCCGGTTCGACGGCCCACGTCAGCGGGTAGTGCGTGGAGTCGCGGTGGTCCACGATCGTCGCCCGCAGCCCGTCGTCCGGGTCGCCCTCGGCGCCGGGGTAGCTCTCGAACACCACGAGGGTGTCGAACAGCTCGCCCAGCCCGGCCTCGCGCTGGATGTCGGCCAGGCCGGTGTGCTGGTGCGGCAGGAGCGCGGACTGCTCCTCCTGCACGCGCTCCAGCAGCGCGGACAGCGGCTCCGTCGGGTCGTGGCGCACGCGCACCGGCACGGTGTTGATGAACAGCCCGAGCATCCGCTCCACGCCGGGCAGCTCCGGCGGCCGGCCCGCGACCGTCGCGCCGAACACCACGTCGGTGCGCCCGGTGAGCGACGCGAGCAGCAGGCCCCACGCCGTCTGGACCAGCGTGTTCACCGTGAGCCCGCGCTCGCGCGCCAGCCGCGTCAGCTCGGCCGTCGCCTCGCGGGGCAGTTCCAGCGTCCGCCGTCGAGGCAGGACGGGCGCGCGATCCGGGTCCACGGGCGCGAGCCGGGTCGGCTCGGCCAGCCCGGCGAGCGCGTCGCGCCAGGCCGCCTCGGCCGTGGCTTCGTCCTGGTCACGCAGCCAGCCCAGGTAACCGCGGTACGGCAGCGCGGGCGGCAGCTCCCGGCCCGCATACAGTGCCGACAGCTCGGCCAGCAGCTGCGGCACGGACCAGCCGTCGAGCAGCAGGTGCTGGTGCGACACCACGAGCCGGTGGTGCCCGTCGGCGAAGCGCACGAGCAGGAACCGCAGCAGCGGCCCGGCGGTGACGTCGAACCGGCGGCGCTCGTGCGCGAGCTCCGCGTCGAGAGCGTCGTCGGTGGCTTCCCGCCACTCGGGCTCGGCCGAACGAGCGACGAGCGCGACCGGTCGCCCGGAGGCCAGGTACCGGTAGCTCGTGCGCAGGTTCGGGTGGCGCTCCAGCAGCGTCCGGACCGCCTGCCTCAGCCGGGAACGGTCGAGCGGGCCGGCGAGGTCGAACCCGAACTGCACCGTGTAGACGTCGGGGCCCTCGGTGTCGGCCGCGGCCAGGAACAGCAGCCCCGACTGCAACGGCGTGAGCGGCCAGACCTCCGCCGCGCCGGGTGCGGTCGCCCGCAGCTCCGCGCGTTCCGCGTCGGTCAGGTCCAGCAACGGGCGGCCGTCGTCCGACGACGGCGTCGCCGCCACCTCCCCCGCGACCTGGGCCAGCGCGGTCACCGTGCGATGGCGGAACACGTCCCGCGCGCCGAGCAGGAGACCGGCGGCCCGGGCCCGGGCGACGAGCTGCATCGCGACGATGCTGTCGCCGCCGAGGCGGAAGAAGTCGGCGCGCACACCGACGCGCGGCAGCCCGAGCACGCCGGCCACCAGCTGGGCGAGCACCTCCTCGCGGGGCGTCGCCGGAACGTCGTCGCCGGCCTCGAACTCCGGTGCGGGCAGCGCGCGGCGGTCGAGCTTGCCGCTCGGGGTGAGCGGCAGCCCGGCCAGCGGCACCACGGCGGCCGGGACCATGTGCTCGGGCAGTGTCTTCGCGACGTGGTCGAGGAGATCCCCCGTGGCCCCGTTCGCGACGACGTACGCGACGAGCTGCCGTCCTTCGTGGACGATCACGCGCGCCTGCGCGACGGCGGGGTGCGTGCCCAGCGCGGCCTCGATCTCGCCGAGCTCCACGCGGAAGCCGCGGATCTTGACCTGGTCGTCGGCCCGGCCCAGGAACTCGAGCTCCCCCTCCGCCATCCAGCGCGCGAGGTCGCCGGTGCGGTACATCCGCTCGCCGGGCGCGCCGAACGGGTTCGCGACGAACCGTTGCGCCGTCAGGCCCGGGCGCGCGTGGTAGCCGCGCGCCAGCTGCACGCCCGACAGGTACAGCTCCCCCGCCACGCCCGGGGGCACGGGCCGCAGGCGCGCGTCGAGGACATGGGTGCGGGTGTTCCACACCGGACGTCCGATCGGGACCCGGCCCGACGGCGCCACCCGCGCGGGCGCCGCGGTGACGTCGACCGACGCCTCCGTGGGCCCGTAGAGGTTGTGCAGTTCGGTGTCGAGGTCGAACCTCGCGACGAGGTCGGCGGGCAGGGCCTCGCCACTGCACAGCACGCGCCGCAGGCTCGCGCACGCGCGGGCACCCGGTTCGCCGAGGAACGCCTCCAGCATCGACGGGACGAAGTGGACGGTCGTCACGCCTTCGCGCTGGATCAGCCCCGCGAGGTATGCGGGATCCCGGTGGCCCTCGGGTTTCGCGACCACCAGCGTGGCGCCGGTGAGCAGCGGCCAGAAGAACTCCCACACCGACACGTCGAAACTCGACGGTGTCTTCTGCAGCACGCGGTCGGCGGCGGTCAGCGCGTACTCGTCCTGCATCCACCGCAGCCGGTTCACGATCCCGGCGTGCGGCACCACGACGCCCTTGGGCCGCCCGGTCGAGCCCGACGTGTAGATCACGTACGCGGGCGCGTCCGGCGCGACCGTCAGCGCCAGGTTCGAGCTGTCGTAACCGGACGCATCGAGCGGGCCGTCGAGCACGACGGCGGGCGCCGCGTCGGCCAGCATGAACTCACGCCGGTCGGCCGGGTAGTCCGGGTCGAGCGGCAGGTAGGCCGCGCCCGCCTTGTGGATCGCGTACAACGCCACCACGAGGTCCGGCGACCGCGGCAGCGACACCGCGACCACGGATTCCGGCCCCGCGCCCTGCTCGCGCAGCCACCGCGCGAGCCGGTTGGCCCGCGCGTTCAGCTCCCCGTACGACAGCGACACACCTTCGAACACGACCGCGGGAGCCTCCGGTGTCCGCGCCACCTGCGCCTCGAACAGCTCGGGCAGTGTCGCCGGGAGCACGTCGTGATCCGTGGCGTTCCACGTCTTCAGCAGCGCGGACTCACCGTCCGCCAGCACGTCGAGCGACCCGACCGGCACCGAGGGATCGGCGGCCACCTGCTCCAGCACCCGCACGAGCCGCGTCGCGAACGACTCCGCGGTCGCACGGTCGAACAGGTCCGCGCTGTACTCCACCGCACCGGCGATCGCGCCGCCCGGTTGCTCCAGGAACCCGAACTCGAGGTCGAACTTCGCGACGTCCTGCGGCACGTCCTCACGCACGGCCGCCAGGCCCGGCAGCCGCGGTGTGTCCGCGCCCTCCGGCAGGTACACGACCATGGTCTGGAACAGCGGGTGCCGCGCCAGCGAACGTTCGGGGTCGGCCGTCTCGACCACGCGGTCGAACGGCAGGTCCTGGTGCGAGAACGCGGCCAGGTCCGTCGCCCGCACCCGGCGCAGCAGCTCGCCGAACGCGGGATCACCCGCCAGATCCGTGCGCAGGACCAGCGAGTTCACGAAGAACCCGACCAGGTCCGTGAGCCGCTCGTCCGTGCGGCCGGACACCGGCGCGCCCAGCGGGAGGTCGGTGCCGGCGCCCAGGCGGTGCAGCAGCGTGGCGACCGCGGCCTGGCTGAGCATGAACATGCTGGTGTCGTGCTCGATCGCCACCGCGCGCAGCCGCGCCGTGAGCTCGGCCGGCACCTCGAACGTCACCGTGGCGCCGCGGTGGCTGGACTCCGCCGGCCGCGGCCGGTCGGCGGGCAGGTCCAGCTCCTCCGGCAGCCCGGCGAGCGTGTCGCGCCAGAACGCGGTCTGGCTTTCCTGCTCGCCGTCGAGCACGGCCTGGTGCCACAACGCGTAGTCCGCGTACTGCACCGGCAGCGGCGTCCACTCGGCAGCGACGCCGTCGAGCCGCGCGCGGTAGGCCGTCGCGAGGTCGGCTAGCAGCGGGCCTTCGGACCACTCGTCGGTGACCACGTGGTGCAGCAGCACGAGCAGCACGTGCTCGTCGCCGGCCACGGTGAACACCCGCACACGCACCGGCGGCGCCTCGTCGAGCCGGAACGGAACATCCACTTCGGACCGGATCGCCGCGGCCACGTCGGTCACCCGCTCGGCCGCGAAGTCGAGCGGCGCGCCGTCGAGGATCCGCTGCGCCGGGACGCCGTCGTGCTCCTCGAAGACCGTGCGCAGCACCTCGTGCCGGGTGACGACGTCGCCGAACGCCGCGCGCAATGCGTCGAGGTCCAGCGCACCCCGCAGCCGCCACGCGGCGGGCAGCGAATACGTGGTCGTCGGACCTGCCAACCGGTAGAGGAACCACAGCCGCTGCTGCGCCGCCGAAAGCGGCAGCACGTCGGGCCGTTCCCCCGCGACCAGTTCGGGGCGGTCACCGGCCGGCGCGGTCAGCCGCTCGGCCAGCGACGCGACCGTCGGTGCCTCGAAGACGTCCCGCACGCCGACCTCGGCACCGGCCGCGCGGATCCGCGAGACCAGCCGCATGACGAGCAGCGAATGGCCGCCGAGGGCGAAGAAGTCGTCGTCGATCGACGGCGCCGGCACACCGAGCACCGCCGAGAACAAGTCGCGCAGCTCGTGTTCCCGCTCGGTCCGCGGCTCACGACCGCCGGTCGCGGTGAACTCCGGGTCCGGCAGGGCGGCACGGTCCAGTTTGCCGTTGGGCGTCACGGGGAACTCGTCGAGCGGCACGACGACCGCCGGGACCAGGTGTTCCGGCAGGGTCTTCGCCAGCTCGGCCCGCACGTCACCCGGCGTGCCGGTGAGGTAGGCGACCAGCCGCTCGTCCCGCGCCACCACGACGGCGCCGGTGACCCCGTCGAGCGCGGTGAGCGCCGACTCGATCTCGCCGAGCTCGACCCGGAAGCCGCGGACCTTCACCTGGTGGTCGACGCGGCCGAGGAACTCGAGCACACCGCCGGCCGACCACCGCGCGAGGTCGCCCGTGCGGTACATCCGCTCCCCCGGCCCGCCGAACGGGTTCGCCACGAACCGTTCCGCCGTCAGCCCCGGCCGCGCGAGATACCCCCGCGCGAGCTGGACGCCCGACAGGTACAGCTCGCCCGGCACCCCCGGGGGCACGGGCCGCAGGCGCGCGTCGAGCACGTGGGTGCCGGTGTTCCAGATCGGGCGGCCCAGCGGGACACCCGGGGCGTCGAACGGACCGGTCGCCGCGAACGCCGTCACGTCGACGGACGCCTCCGTCGGCCCGTACAGGTTGTGCAGCTCGGCCGGGAGCAGCTCGGCGAACCGCGTGGCGACGTCGGACGGCAACGCCTCACCGCTGCACAGCACCCGGCGCAGCCCGGTGCACCCCGCGGCTTCGTCCAGGAACATCCGCAGCATCGACGGGACGAAGTGGACCGTCGTCACCCGCTCGTCCCGGATCAGCCGAGCCAGGTACGCGGGCTCCTTGTGCCCCTCCGGCTTCGCCACGACCAGCGTCGCGCCGGTGACGAGGGGCCAGAAGAACTCCCACACGGACACGTCGAAGCTGGACGGTGTCTTCTGCAGCACCCGGTCGTCCGCGGTCAGGCCGTATTCGTCCTGCATCCACAGCAGGCGGTTCACGATCCCTTCGTGCGGAACCACGACGCCCTTCGGCCGTCCGGTCGAACCCGACGTATAGATCACGTACGCCGGCGCGCTCGGGGCGACGCGGACGCCGAGACCCGCCGAGTCGTACCCGCCGACGTCGACCGGACCGTCCAGCACCACGACCGGCGCCGCGTCGGCGAGCATGAACGCACGCCGCTCCGCCGGGTAGTCGGGGTCCAGCGGCAGGTACGCCGCCCCCGCCTTGTGGATCGCGTACAACGCCACCACCAGCTCCGGCGAGCGCGGCAAGGACACCGCCACCACCGCTTCGGGTCCCGCACCGCGCTGCCGGAGCCACCGCGCCAGCCGGTTCGCCCGCGAGTTCAGCTCCGCGTACGACAGACACGCACCTTCGAACACGACAGCCGGGGCATCCGGCGTCCGCGCCACCTGCGCCTCGAACAACTCCGGCAGCGTCACCTCCGGCACGTCGTGCGCGGTCGCGTTCCAGGCCTGCAGGCGCGCCAGTTCCCCTTCGGCCACCACGTCGAGTGCCGCCACCGCGATCGACGGCTCGGCCGCCGCCCGCGCCAGCAAGGAGCCCAGCCGGGCGAGCAGCCGCCACGCCGACTCCGCCGTCCAGCGGTCGGCCGCGTATTCGAGCATCAGCGTGAGCGGGCCCTCGCCGGCCTCGTCGACGAGTGTGAAGTGCAGGTCGAACTTGGCCGTCGCGTGCGCGGGTTCGAGCCACGTCGTGGGCAGCCCGAGCACGTCGGGGTCGCCGTCGGGCCGGTAGTGGTAGCCGACCATGACCTGGAACAGCGGGTTCCGGCCGGGCACCCGCGGCGGGTTCAGCGCCTCCACCACGCGCTCGAAGGGCAGGTCCTGGTGCGAGAACGCGGCCAGGTCCGCGGCCTTCACCCGCTCCAGCAGCTCACGGAACGTCGGCTCGCCGCTCACGTCCGTGCGCAGCACCAGCGTGTTGACGAAGAACCCGACCAGGTCGTCGAGGGCGGCGTCGGTGCGGCCCGCGATGGGCGCGCCCAGCGGGACGTCGTCGCCCGCGCCGACCCGATGCAGCAGCGCCGCGACAGCCGACTGCAGCACCATGAACAGGCTCGCCCCGGCGTCCGCCGACAACGAGCGCACGGCTTCGGCGAGCGCCCGGTCGAGCGGCAGCCGGACCTTCCCGCCCCGGCCGGTCGGCTGCGGGGGCCGCGGCCGATCCGCCGGCAACGGGATCTCGTCGGGCAGCCCGCGCAGCACGTCGGTCCAGTAGCCCAGCTGTCCGGGCTCCGCTTCGGCGAGGAAGTCCCGCTGCCACAAGGCGAAGTCCGCGTACTGCACGGGCAGCGGAGTCCACTGGGGAGCCGAACCGAGCAACCGGGCCTCGTACGCGGTGCCCAGGTCCGTGAGGAACGGCCGGTCGGACCATTCGTCCGTCACTCCGTGGTGCAGGAGCATGGCCACGACGTGGTCGTCGTCGCCGACTCGCAGCACGTCGATCCGCACCGGCAGCTCCCGCGCGAGATCGAACCGCCGCTCGGCCAGCTCCGCGACGCGGGTGTCCACCTCGGCGGCGGCGCATTCCAGCACGGAGAACGGGATCTCGGGTGAGTCCGCAATGGATTGAATCGGCAGCCCCTCGTGCTCGGCCAGCACGGTGCGCAGCACCTCGTGCCGCGCCAGCACATCCCCGAACGCGAGCCGCAGCGCCTCGGCCTCCAGGTGACCACGCACCCGCACGAACAGCGGGTACGTATACGCCGCCGTGGTGTCCATGCGGTCGAGCACCCACATCCGCTGCTGCGCGAACGACAACGGGATCCGCTCCGGCCGCTCGCGCGCGACGACGGCCGGCCGCGCCGGCACCCCCGTGCCCGCCCGGGCCGCCAGCTCCGCGACGGTCGGCGCCTCGAACAGGTCCTTGATCGCCAGCTCGGCCCCGAGCTCGGTGCGCGCCCGGCTGATCAGGCGGGTGGCCAGCAGCGAGTGCCCGCCCAGGTCGAAGAACGAGTCCTCCACGCCCACGCTCTCGAGCCCGAGGACCTCGGCGAACAGCTCACAGAGCACCTCTTCCTCGCGCGAGGCCGCGGGCCGGCTCTCCGCGAGCGTCACGGCGGGTTCGGCGTCGGGCAGGGCGCGGACGTTGAGCTTGCCGTTGTCGGTCAGGGGCAGGCTGCCCAGCGTCACGAACGCGGCCGGGACCATGTAGTCGGGCAGCTGCCGCTTCAGCTCGTCGCGCAGCTCCTGGACCAGTTCGGCGCTGCCGCGCGCGGCGGTGGGGCGGTTGGCGAACCGCGTGAGGTCGGTGCCGGTCGCCGCGGGCACGTACAAGCCGGAGACCGGGGCTTCCGCACGGACGAACACGGCGTCGAACACCCCGTCCACGCCGGTCGACCACGTCGTGTGCACGGCGTAGCCGAGGCGCTCGCCGAGGCGGTGCACCGCTTCGGGTTCGACGCCGTCAGCTCGGCCGTGCAAGCGATCCAGCACGTCGAGCAGCGGCGCGCCCGCGTCGAGCGCCCGCATGGCGGCGAACTCCGCGGCGAGCCGCGCGTCCGGGATCCGGCTGACACGCAGCTGGTTCCCGGTCAGCCGGCGCTCCAGCTCGGCGAGCGAGCCGACCTCGTCCCACAGCACGCGCGGGGCAGGCGCCACCGGAACCTCACCGGTGGGGTCCTTGGTGAGGACGACGTCGTAGCGGTAACGGCTGAGCTCGTTGTGCAGTTCGGCCCGCTTCACGCGCACGCGCGCACCGACACCGGGCAGCGTGTGCGCGAGTGCCGTGAAGTAGTCCGGGTCGAGCAGGAGCTCCTTCTCCAGCGCCGCGCCGCGTTCAATCGCGCGACGCAGCCGGGAGAGATCGGACGTCGCGTCGGCGCGCGTCAGCTGGACGGCTGTGTGGAACGACCGCGCCAGCCGCAGGTTCCGCACGTCGCCGACGAACACCGAACCCCCGGGTGCGAGCAGGTCCAGGGCCGTGGTCAGCACCTGCGTGAGGTAGTCGGCGCTCGGGAAGTACTGGATGACGGAGTTGATCACGACGGTGTCGAAGTGCCCGCGCGGGAGGCCGCCGAACTCGTGTGCCGGCTGCGCCCGCAGCGTGACCTTGGCGGCCAGCGCCGGATCGCGTGCCAGCTCACGCTCGAGCTTCCCGATCACCGGCGCGGCGAGGTCGGTGCCCCAGTACTCCTGCGCGTGCGGCGCCAGCTGTCCCATCAGCAGGCCGGTGCCCACGCCGATCTCCAGGATCCGCCGCGGCGCCAGCTCCCCGATGCGCGCGACGGTGGCCGCTCGCCACTCCCGCATGTGCGCCAACGGAATCGGTGTGCCGTCGTAGCTGGAGTCCCAGCCGGCGAAGTCCTCGGTGAACAGCGCGGTCGGGATCTCGGTGTACTCGTCGGAGTAGATCTGCCGCCACTCGCCGACCTGGTCGGCCTCGGCCGCGTCGCGCTCGTCGCCGCTGAGCTCGGCCGGCACGACGTAGCCGACGAGCCGCTGCAGCCCCGGCGCCGACGGGTCGGGCCGCGCGATCACGGCCGCCTGCGCGACCTGCGGGTGCCGCGCCAGCGCCGTCTCGATCTCGCCCAGCTCCACGCGGTAGCCGCGGATCTTCACCTGGTCGTCGGTGCGGCCGAGGAAGTCGAGGTTCCCGTCCGGCCGCCGGCGCACGAGGTCACCCGTGCGGTACATGCGCGCGCCGGGCTCGCCGAAGGGATCCGCGACGAACCGCTCCGCCGTGAGTGCCGCGCGGCCGAGGTAGCCGCGGGCCAGGCCGGTACCGGCGATGTAGAGCTCGCCCGGCACGCCGTCGGGAACCGGCCGCAGCCAGTCGTCCACGATGTAGGCGCGGGTGTTCCAGATGGGCTTGCCGACGGTCGGGGTGGCGCTGTCGGTCGTACCGCCGCCGAGGGTGTTGATCGTGTACTCGGTGGGGCCGTAGAGGTTGTAGCCGTAGACGCCTTCGGCGTCGCGCAGGCGGTTCCAGACCGATTCGGACACGGCTTCGCCGCCGAGCAGGACCAACGCGGGCCGGTGGCGCACGGTGCCTTCCTCGATCAGGCCTTCCTCGATGAGCAGGTGCGCGTAGGTCGGGGTCACGTTCACCACGTCGACGCGGTGCCGGTCGCAGTACGCCACGAGCGCGCGGGCGTCGCGGCGCAGCTCCTCGTCGCACACGTGCACCTCGTGGCCCTCCACGAGCCACAGCAGCTCTTCCCACGACATGTCGAACGCGAACGACACGGTGTGCGCGATCCGGAGGCGCCGCCCACCGGCCGATGCGATGGCCGGCCCGAAGATCGCCTCCTGGTGGTTGAGCTGCATGTTCGTCAGGCCGCGGTACGGCGTGACGACACCCTTCGGCTTGCCCGTGGACCCGGAAGTGTAGATGACGTACGCGGGGTGCTCCATCCGATCGGCCTGGTCTCGGCCGAACAACGGGCGCTCGGCGTCCACGAGTTCGCCGCCGGACAACGCCGCCTGTTCGGCTTTCGTTTCGGTGCTGTCGAGCAGCACCCGCGGCAGGTCCTGCGGCAGATCCTGCGCGACGGCCGTGGTCGTGACCAGGCAGAGCGGACCGGCGTCGTCGAGCATCAGCGCGAGGCGGTCGGCCGGGTAGTCGAGTTCGAGGGGCAGGTACGCCGCGCCTGTGCGCAGCACCGCGAACAGCGCCACGACCATGTCGATCGAACGCGGCAGGCCGAGCGCGATCACGCGTTCCGGCTCGGCGCCGCGGGAAAGCAGCAACCGCGCCATGCGGTTCACGGCTTCGTCCAGCTCCGCGTAGGTCAGCGTCTGCTCGCCGAACACGAGGGCGGTGGCGTCGGGCGTGCGGACAGCCTGGGCCGCGAGCAGGTCGGCGATGGTGTCGGGCACCATCGGGTGCTCGGTGGCCGACCAGATCTCCGCCAGCTCCGCGCGGCGCGCGGCCGACACCGTCTCCAGCGAGCCGACGGGTGCGGTCAGGTCGCCGACGAGCTGCTCGACGAGGCCGGTGAACCGGCTCAGCAGCACCGCGGCCTCGTCGGCCGCGATCACGTCGTCGCGATAGGACAGCGTCACGCGCATCGACTGCCCCGGCGTGACCACCAGGGTCAGCGGGTAGTGCGTGGCGTCGACGTTCACGACGCTCGTGATGCCGTGGCGGTGCCGCAGGCCGGCGTAGCGCTCGTCGCCGTCCGCGCCGCGCAGCACGAACAGCGTGTCGAACAGCACGCGGTGGCCGGCCTCGCGCTGCAGCACGCCGAGGCTCATGAACTCGTACGGCGTGAGGTCCACGCGCTCGGACTGGATGCGGCGCAGCAGGTCGAGCACCGGCTCGTCGGGCACGAGCCGCACGCGTGTGGGCACGGTGTTGAGGAACAGGCCGATCGTGGTCTCGATGTCCGGCACGGCGGCGGGGCGCCCGGCGACGGCGGCGCCGAACACCACGTCCTGGCGGCCGACCATCGTGGACAGCACGAGCGCCCACGCCCCGTTGAGCACCGAGTTCACGGTGAGCCCGTGGCGGCGGGCCTCGTCGCGCAGCCGCTCGGTCAGCTCCGGCGTCAGGTGCGCGTCGAGGTTGACCGGCGTGACGGGTTCCAGGCCCTGCGTGTCGGGGCCGATCAGCGTCGGCTCGCCCAGCCCGGACAACGCGGAGCGCCACGCCGCGGTGGCCTCCTCGACGTCCTGGCGGGACAACCACTCCAGGTAGTCCACATAGGATCCGCCGGCCGGCTGCCCGCCGCCCTCGTAGCGCGCGAAGAGCTGCTCGAGGAACAGCCACGCGGACCAGCCGTCCCACAGCAGCAGGTGCCGGTTGAGGACGACGCGGTCGCGGTCGGCGCCGAGGCGTACGAGCGTGATCCGGAACAGCGGCGGGTTCGCGAGGTCGAACCGGGTCGTCCGGTCGCGCTCCATCAGCTCGGCCAGCCGCCGCTCACGGTCCGCTTCGGACAGCTCGCGCAGGTCGACTTCGGTCACGGGCGCCGGGAAGCCGGCGGTGACGAACTGCACCGGCCCGCGCAGGCCTTCGCTGGTGAAGCCCGCACGCAGGCTCGGCGTGCGGTCCAGCAGGGCCGCGCACGCGGCGCGCAACCGGTCGGCGTCGAGGTGCCGGTCGAGGTCGACGGCCTCCTGGATCGTGTAGACGTCGATGCGCGACTGATCGTAATTGGAGTGGAAGAACAGGCCTTCCTGCAACGGCGAGAGCGGCCAGATGTCCGACAGTGGCAGCGGGCTCAGCCGTTCGACGTGCTCGATCTCGTCCTGCGCCAGTTCGATCAGCGTGAGGTCCGACGTGGTCAGCCCGGCCGTGGCCACGTCCGTCGCGGCGAGGTCGGCCAGTGCGGCGACCACGCTGTCGACGAACTCGGGCGTGGCACCGGCGAAGGTGAGCGCCAGCACCGGTCCGTCCGGTGTGTCCTCGCAGACCGCGCCGATGCGCAGCGCGTGCGCGCCGACCGGTGCGCCCGGGCCGGCCGCGAAGTCCCAGTCCTGCGTACCGGACGGCACATGGCCCGCGTACCGCAGCAGCACCTCGGCGCGGGCGAGCTGCGCGAACAACGGCACGGCCTGCGGGTTGAGGTGACGCAGCAGTCCGTAGCCGAGCGCGTCCGGAGCCGCGCGGACGAGGTCCTTGACCTGCTTGAGGTCCCGGGCGGTCAGCCGCACCGGGCACGCGGTGTGCAGCGCGCCCACCCCGGCGGGGGTCCCTTCGGGACGGTCGAGCACGTCGACGATCAGCTCGCCCCCGGCCCTCGTGAGGGCCGTGAGCAGCACGTCGGTCACGTCGCCGCGCACGGACGCCGGCAGCTGCTCGACGAGGGCCCGGCTCTGCTCGATCGGGAACCGCACGGTGCGTTCGGACTGCGGCCCGGCGACGGGGACCGTCGCGGCGCCCGGCGCCAGCGTCGCGGCCCAGTGCTCCAGGTCCGCCAGCAGCTCGGGTGCCTGCGCCCGCTCCGTGACGGCGCGGGCGTGGGTGCGCAGCGACGTTTCCACCGCGGCGAACACCGGCGTGCGCCCGGCCTGCACCGCCGTCCACGCCGTGGCCAGGTCGGCCGCGATCGTGCGCCACGACGGCGCGTCGAGCAGCAATGGGTGGGCGGTGAGCAGGAGCCGGTCGCCGGACCGGACGGCCCGCAGCAGGATCCCGGCGTCCGGATCGAACCCGGCTGCCGAGTCCTCACCGAGGAGCACTTCGGCGGCGTCGACCGCGCCGGCCGGGCGCGTTTCGAGCGACCACAGCACGGACGCGACGCGGCTGCGCGTGAGGCGCAGCCCGTCGTGGTGGTCGAGCACCGCCTGCAGCGCGGTAGCGAGGCTTTCGGTGTCCGCGCCGGCCGGAAGGCGCAGCTGGATCGACTCGGCCCCGCCGTCGCCGAGTTCGCGCAGGCGGTGGACCTCGGGCAGCAGCGGCACGTCGCCGACCCCGTCCGGGTCGGCCGCCGGCCCCTGCGCCACGGGCGCGCCGCCGAGCTGGGCCAGCGCGGCGGGCGTGCGGTGGGTGAACACGTCCTTCGGGCTCAGGTCGAACCCGGCCCGGCGGGCGCGGCTCGACACGCTGATCGAGCTGATGCTGTCGCCGCCCAGCAGGAAGAAGTCGCCGTCCGCGCCGACCTCGGCCAGCCCGAGCACGTCGGCGAAGATCGCCGCCAGCGCGGACTCGCGGTCGTCGCCGCGCCGCGCCGCCGCCGCGGGGACGGCCGGCGCGGGCAGGGCGCGGGTGTCGAGCTTGCCGCTCGGGGTCAGCGGGAACTCCTCGAGCACCACGAGGGCGTTCGGCACCATCGTCGCGGGCAACGCCGCGATCAGTGCGGCCCGCAGCTCGTCGGCGCCCGCGGAACCGGCCGCGTAACCGACCAGGGCGCCGTCGCGCACCACGACCGCGGCCGCGCGGACGCCGGGCTGCGCCGCGAGCACGGCCTCGATCTCGCCCGGCTCGATGCGGTTGCCGCGGATCTTCACCTGCCGGTCGGTACGGCCCAGGTACTCCAGCTCGCCGTCGGCGCGCCGTTGCACGAGGTCGCCGGTGCGGTACATCCGCGCGCCGGGCTCGCCGAACGGGTCGGCCACGAACCGTTCCGCCGTCAGCGCGGACTGGCCGTGGTAGCCCCGCGCGAGCTGCACGCCGGCGAGGTAGAGCTCTCCCGCCACACCGTCGGGTACGGGGCGCAGGCACGTGTCCAGCACCAGCAGGCGCGTGTTCCACACCGGACGTCCGATGGGGACAGTCGTGTCCGGACCGTCGCGGAACGGGAAGTACGACACGTCCACGGCCGCCTCGGTGGGGCCGTACAGGTTGTGCAGGGGCACCCCCGTCAGCCGCCGCCAGCGTGCGGCGGCCTCGCCGGGCAGCGCCTCGCCGCTGGTGAAGACGCGGCGCAGCGACGCGGCCCAGCGCGGGTCCCCGGTGACCTCCTCGACGGAGAAGAACGCGGCCAGCATCGACGGCACGAAGTGCACTGTCGTCACGCCGTGGGTGCGGATCACGCCGGCGAGGTACGCCGGGTCGCGGTGGCCGTCGGGCCGCGCGAACACCACCGCCGCACCCTCCCGCAGCGCCCAGAAGAACTCCCACACGGACACGTCGAAGCTCGACGGGGTCTTCTGCAGCACGCGGTCGTCGGCGCCCAGCCGGTACTCGTGCTGCATCCACGCGAGCCGGTTGACGATCGCGCGGTGCGTGACCACGACGCCCTTGGGCCGGCCGGTCGAACCGGATGTGTAGATCAGGTACGCGGCGTCGTCCGGGCCGGGCTCGGCGGCGGCAGTGCCGTCCTCGGGGCCGTCATCGGGGCCGTCCCCGGGACCGTCGACGGGCACCTGCTCCGGGCCCGCCGGAACCTGCGCGGCCGTCCCCGGTTCGGTGACCACCAGCGCGGCCCCGGAGGCCGCGAGCATGTACTCCAGCCGTTCGGCCGGGTAGTCGAGATCGAGCGGCAGGTAGGCCGCACCGGACTTCAGCACGCCCAGCAGCGCCACCATCAGCTCGGCCGAGCGCGGCACGGCGACGGCGACCACCGACCCGGGCCGCGCGCCGCGGGCCCGCAGCCGCCGGGCCAGCACGGCCGCGCGAGCATCGAGGTCACCGTAGGACAGCCGCTCGTCGGCGAACAGCACGGCGGTCGCGTCCGGAGTCTCGGTCACGCGCCGCTCGAACGCCGTGAGCAGCGTCTGCTCCGGCACGGAAACCGCGGTCGCGTTCAGCTCGCCCAGCCGCTCCAGCTCCGCTGCCGAGACGAGGTCCACGTGCGCCGCCGGCGTGTCCGGGGCCGCGGCGAACGCTTCGAGCACACGCACGAACCGCTCCGCGAGCCGCTCGGCCGCCCGCGCGTCGAGGCGCGCCGCGTCGAACTTCAGGCCGAACTCCAGTGTGTCGCCCGGCGTGGCGATGAGCGCGACCGGGTAGTGCACCGCGTCCACGACCTCGACGCCGGTCACCCGCAGCGCACCCGCGTCGTCGTTCTCGCGCGGGTAGTTCTCGACCACGACGAGCGTGTCGAAGAGCTCCTCCTGGCCCACACCGGCGATCCGCTGCAGCTGCGCGAGCCCGAGGTGCTGGTGGTCCAGCAGCGCGGCCTGCTCGTCCTGCAGCCGCCGCAGCAGCCCGGCGACGGTGTCGCCCCCGGTCCAGCGAACCCGCACGGGCAAGGTGTTGATGTACAGGCCGACGGCGTCCTCGATCCCCGCGACACCGGGGTCGCGGCCCGACACGGTGCTGCCGAAGACCAGGTCCCCGCGTCCGGTCAGGCGGCCGAGCAGCAGGCCCCACGCGCCGTGCAGCACGGTGCCGAGCGTGAGCCCGTGCCCGCGCACGAACGCGCCCACGCGGGCGGTGGTCGCCGCGTCGAGGGCGAAGTGCACGCGCGACGGACGCCTCGGTGCCACCCCGGCGGGCGTGGTCACCAGCCGGGTCGGTTCCTCGATGCCCGCGAGCGCCGTGCGCCACGCCTGCCGCGCGGCGTCGTGGTCCCGCGCGGCCAGCCGGCGCAGGTGCGCCGTCCGCGAGGCGGGCTCGGGCCGAAGCGGTTCGGTTGCGCCGTAGCGGGCGAGGATCTCACGCACCATCACGGCGACCGACCAGCCGTCGGCCACGATGTGGTGGAACGTCAGGACGAGCCGCTCGCGCCCGATGAGCGTGGCCCGCAGCAGCGGGGGCCGGTCGAGGGCGAAACGTCGGTCGCGATCGGCGGCGAGCGCGTCGGCGGCGGACTCGGGCGAGACCTCCCGCCACGGCAGCTCGGCGTGCGCGGCCACGACCTGGACGACCCGGCCGTCGGCGAGCTGGCGGAAACCCGACCGCAGCGACGAATGGCGGTCGAGGAGGTTCTGCACGGCGCGGCGCAGGGCCGGCGGGTCCACCGGTCCGGCGAGGTCGAAGATCTCCTGGACGGTGTAGACGTCGTCGTCCTCGAACGCGGCGTGGAAGAAGAACCCTTGCTGCAACGGGGTCACCGGCAGCACCTCGGCGTGCGGGCCCAGAGCGGCCGAGTCCGATTCGGACAGCTCCAGCAGCGGCTCGGCCGATTCGTCGGCTGTGGTCACTTCACCGGCGCACGAGGCGAGCGCCTCCGCGGTGCGGTGCTGGAACACCTGGCGCGGTGTGAGGGCGAGGCCGTGCCGGGCGGCGCCGAGCACGAGCCGGATCGACGAGATGCTGTCGCCGCCGAGCGCGAAGAAGTCGTCGTCCGCGCCGGCCGACGGGACACCGAGCACGTCGGCCATCACGGCGCACAACGCGGCCTCGCGCGGCGTCCGCGGCGAGCGGCCCCGCGCCAGCGCGCCGAAGTCGGGCAGGGGCAGCGCGGCGCGGTCGAGCTTGCCGTTGGTCATGATCGGCAGGCGGTCCAGCGGCACGAACGCCGAAGGCACCATGTAGTGCGGCAACGCCTCTTCCACACGCGTGCGCAGGTCCTTCATCAGCGACGCCGGATCGCGGTAGACCACCGGCACGTTGGCGAAGGGACCGCCGGTCGCGCCGGTGTACGTCGCGATCGGCTCCTCGCGTGACAGCACGAGGTCGAACGCCGTCGCCGCCTCCCCCGACCACGTGGCGGCCGCGCGGTAGCCGGCCGCGCCCGCCAGCTCGACCAGCACGTCCGGGTCCACGGCCGCGCCGGCGGTCGACGCCGGCTCCGCGCCGAGCGCCCGCAACGCGGTGAGGTCCGGGATCAGCCGCTCGTTGGGAATCGCCGTGACGCGCAGCGCGGCCGGCTGCCGCTCGCCGAGGTGGGCCACGAACGCGCCGGACGAGCCCAGCCCGGCCCACGGCACCGCCGGGACTTCGCGCGAGGCCGCGGGTTCCGTCCGGAGCACGACGTCGTAGCGGTACCGGCTGAGCTCGTTCTCGTACGTCGCGCGCTTCAGCCGGACGTCGGCCTCGGTGAACGCGGCGATCCGCCCGGGCAGCGCGGCGAAGAAGCCCGGGTCCAGCACCAGCTCGTCCTCGCGGGCCACGGCCGCGTCGACCGCCGCAAGCGACGCCTCCCCTTGCGCGGCCGCGATGCCCGCGCGCAGCACGCGCTGCAGGCTCAGGTTCCGCACGTCACCCACGAAGACCGAGCCACCGGGCGCGAGCAGGTCCGCGACTTGACGCAGCACGTCGACGAGGTACTCGGCGCTCGGGAAGTACTGCACCACCGAGTTGATCACCACGGTGTCGAAGTGCCCGGCCGGCAGGTCGCCGAGTTCGTGCGCCGGCCGTGCGCGCAGGTGCACCTTGCCCGCCAGCTCCGGCCGGTCCGCGACGCGGGTTTCCAGCAGCCGCACCACTTCTTCGGACAGGTCCAGCGCCCAGTACTCGTCGGTGCCCGGCGCGAGCTTCGACAGCAGCAGCCCGCTGCCGACGCCGAGCTCCAGCACGCGACGCGGCCGCAACGCCCGGATCGAGTCCACAGTGGATTCCCGCCAAGAGCGCATGTCGCCCAGCGACAGCGGTTCGCCGTCGTAGCTGGAGTTCCAGCCGGTGAACCCCTCGTCGAACGGGTCGCGGTCGGCCACCGAGTAGAGCAGCTCGTGTACGTCCTTCCAGCGGCCGACCTGCGCAGCCTCCCGCGCCGCGTCCCGGTCGGTGCCCGGCGCCCTCTCCGGCACCACGTACGCGACCAGCCGCCGGTCCCCCGGCTTGACCTCGCGCGGCACCACGGCCACGCGGGCGACGCCGTTGTGCGCCGCGATCACCGACTCGATCTCACCGGGCTCCACGCGGAAACCTCGGATCTTGACCTGGTGGTCGGCGCGGCCGAGGAAGTCGAGGTTCCCGTCGGCGCGCCAGCGCACGCGGTCGCCCGTGCGGTACATGCGCTCGCCCGGCCCGGCGAACGGGTCGGCCACGAACCGCTCCGCCGTGAGCGCGGCGCGTCCGACGTACCCACGCGCGAGGCCGCGGCCACCGACGTAGAGCTCACCCTCGACGCCCGGCGGCACGGGGTTGAGCGCGGTGTCCAGCACGTAGCAGCGGGTGTTGGGGTCGGGGCGGCCGATCGGGATCGGCCCGGTCCAGTCCGCTTCCGCCGGCCACAGCGTGGAGTTCACCGTCGCTTCGGTGAGCCCGTACGCCGCGACCACGCGCAGGTCCTTCGCCCAGCGCGCGATCAGCTCGGGCGGCACGGTCTCGGTGCCGACCACGAGCACCGCGCCCTTCGGCAGCTCGCAGTCGGCCGGCAGCGCGGCCACCAGCGAGGGCGGCAGGATCATGTGCGTGGCGGCGTTGTCGGCGATGTAGCCGGTGAGCTCGACGCCGGCGACCCGGCGGTGCGACGGCACCACGATCACGCGCCCGCCCACGCACAGCGACATCACAAGGTCCCACACCGTCACGTCGAACCCGGCCGACGCGAACTGCACGACCCGGCTCTCGGCCGTGATCCCGATCCGCTCGGTGGCCGTGACGATCAGGCTGCCGATGCCGTCGTGCGAGAGGACCACGCCCTTGGGCTTGCCGGTGGACCCGGAGGTGTAGATGACGTAGGCGGCGCGGTCGAGGCGCAACCCGCTGAGGTCGACAGGCCCGCCGTCCAGGGCGGTGAGCTCGGCGCGCACAGCGGGATCGTCCAGCAGCACGACGTCGCCGACCGCGGGCAGCTGATCGGCGGATCCGGCGACCGACAGGACGACGCGGGCGCCCGAGTCGGTCAGGAGGTAAGCCAGGCGGTCCTCGGGCAGGTCGAGGTCCAGCGGCAGGTACGCGGCGCCGGCCTTGAGCACGCCCAGCAGGCCCACGACCAGGTCGATCGAGCGCGGCAGCGCCACCGCCACCACGTCCTCGGCCCCCACGCCGCGGGCGGCGAGCAGGCGCGCCAGGCGGTTCGCGGCGGCGTCGAGCTCGGCGTAGGTGAGCCGCTCGCCCTCGCACACCACGGCGACGGCGTCCGGCTGCCGGGCGACGACGTGGGCGAACGCCTCGGGCCAGTTCAGCTCCGGTGGCGTGGCGGGCGACGTCGCGAAGTCCGTCAGCACCCGCTGCCGTTCGTGCTCGGTGAGCAGGTCGATCGCCGCGATCGGCCGGTCGGCGTGGGCGGCCACCGCGTCGAGCACCGCGAGGAACCGGCGCTCGTGCCCGGCGAGCGCCTCGGGGGTGCCGGCGGCCGCGAACTCGAGCCGCAGCCCGCCGCCCGCGCCGGCGTCGTGTGCGGTCACGGCGAGATCGGTGACGGGACCGAGCGCGACGCTCTGCACCGTGGCGGCGGCTTCGCCGAACGCGACCGAGACCTCCGGCAGGAAGTTGAGGCTCAGCCCGGTGAGCTCGTGCATCCCGCCGGTCAGGTTCTGCTCGCGCGCGAGGTCCTCGCCGCGGTAGCGGCTGTGGTCGAGCACGTCCGCGACCTCACGGGTGACCGCGGCGACCAGCTCGGCCGGCGTCGTCGAGGGCCGCGCGGAAACCCGCAGCGGCAAGAGGTTGGACAGCATCCCGGGCCGGTCGCGCAGCGCGGCGTCGGTCCGCGCCGCGACCGGCAGGCCGAGCACGAGGTCCTCGGCGCCGGTCACGCGGTGCGCGTAGGCGGCCAGTGCGGCGATCGCCACGCGCGACAGGCGGGTGCCGTGGTCGCCGGCGAACTTCCGCAGCGCGTCGGCGCGGGCGGCCGGCAGCGTGACCGACCGCCGGACCACCTCACCGTCCCCTCCGGCCAGCCGCACCGGATCGGGCCGGCCGGCGAGCTTTTCGCGCCAGTACGCGCGGTCCGCTTCGCAGGCCGCCGAATCCCGGTACTCGCGGTCGGCGGCCAGGAGCGGCGCCACCGACCAGTCCACAGTGGACGCGGCGCCGTCGTAGAGCTCCGCGGCGCGCCGGGTGAGCACCGCCTGGCCGTACGCGTCCAGCACCAGGTGGTGGTACGTCTGCGCCCACCACACGCGGTCCGGTCCCAGTACCAGCACCGCGTGCGCGGTCAACGGCCCGCGCGCGAGGTCGACCGGCTCCGCCAGCGCCGCCCGCACCCACGCGTGCGCCGCCGCCTCGGGGTCGGGCTCGCCGGACAGGTCCACCACCGGCACCTCGGCCGCCCGCGGCGCCGGGTACTGCCGCGGCACGCCGCTCTCGTCGGCCGCGGCCGTCACGTGCAGCCCCTCGGCTTCCCCGACCGCCCGGCGCACCGCGTCCGCGAGCCGCGCCGGGTCGACACGGCCGCGCACGTCGGCGTACCAGCCGATGCGGTACGCCGGGTCCGCCGGGGCGAGCGACTGCGCGAAGAAGACCCCGGCCTGCGCCGCGGTCAAGGGGGAACCGGGCACGACGCCGGTCATCTGGGAGCCTCCACCGTTGACTGAAGCTGGACTGACTGGGTGCCGCGCCGTCAGCGCGTGCCGCTCACCGCGTACTCGGGCAGGTGCGCCACGGCCGCTCGGCGATCCACAATGGACTGCAGGATCTCGCCCACGCGGACCGCGGTGTTCGACAGCAGCGACGACGTGATGCCGTGCGTGTGCTCGGTGCCGCCCTGCAAGTAGAGCCCGCCGCGCACGGCGGCGTCGGTGGTGATGCGGTAGTCGCGCTCCACGCGCAGCCGGCCTTCGGCGTCGCGCAGGCAGCCCGCGGCGAGCTCACCGAGCAGCGGCGTCGGGTCCGCGGGCAGGTACCCGGTGGCGTACACGACCGCGTCGGCGTCGAGCACCGCGCGGTCACCGGTGGTCAGCGATTCGACGGTCGCGCGCACGTGGGCGCCGCGGTCGGTCACGTCCACGGGCCGGGAGACGTTGAACAACCGCAAGCGCTCCACGCCGAGCACCTTCTCCTGGTACACGCGGCGGTAGAGCTCGTCGATCAGGTCGAGGTCGACCGCGGAGTAGTTGGTGGCGCCGTGGTAGCGCATGAGCCGGTCCTTCACCGGCTCGCTCGCGCCGTAGAAGTGGTCGACCGCCTCGGGGTCGAAGATCCGGTTGGCGAACGAGCTGTCGTCGGCCGGGCTGTAGCCGTAGCGCGCGAAGACCGCGCACACCTCGGCGCGCGGGAACTCGTCGTGCAGCAGGGCCGCGACCTCGGCCGCGCTCTGTCCGGCGCCGACCACCACGAACCGCTTCGGTTCGGTACCGCGCAGCCGTTCGACGCGGGGCAGCAGCTGGCTGTTGTGCCAGATCCGCTCACCGCCGGTGACGCCCTCGGGCAGATTGGGCCGCAGTCCGGTGCCCAGCACGAGGTTGCGCGCACGCAGCTCCACGATCTCTTTGTCGGACTTCGCCCGGACGTCGAAGAAGACCACCTCGTCGCCGTCGCGGACCGGCTCCACCGACAGCACCTCGGTGCCGTAGGACACGACGTCGTCGACCTTGGCCGCCGCCCACTCGAAGTAGTCGTGGAACTCGATCCGCAGCGGGAAGAGGTTCTTGTGGTTGATGAAGTCGATCAGCCGCCCCTTGGCGTGCAGGTAGTTGAGGAAGCTGAACTCGCTCGTCGGGTTGCGCATGGTCGCGAGGTCCTTGAGGAACGAGACCTGCATCGTGGCGGTGTCGATCAGCATCCCGCGGTGCCAGCCGAACCGCGGCTGGCGCTCGAGGAAGTGCGCGGTGACCGTGTCGCCGGACCCGGGCGCGGCGTTGTGCTCGGTCAGCGCGATCGCGAGGGCGAGGTTCGATGGTCCGAACCCCACCCCGACCACGTCGTACACCGGCACCTGGCCATCGACCACTGCTCGTGACATGAAAGTCCCCTAGCGCGGCACTGCCGCATCTCGGTTCGGCTCAGCTCCCACTCGAAAAAGCTCAGGAAACCCTAACCTAACTTAGGACAGCCTCAGCTAGTACCTTGTGGGTGATGTTCGTCCCCTCGACCGGGAAAGGGATTCGCCGATGCGCGTGGCCATGTTCGGCTACCAGACCTGGGGGTACCGCACCTTGCGGGCCCTCATCGACGCTGGTCACGAGGTCGTCCTCGTGGTCACGCACCCGAAGAGCGACCACGCGTACGAGAAGATCTGGGACGATTCGGTGGCCGAGCTGGCCGAGGCCAACGGGATCCGCGCCCTGCTGCGCAACCGCCCCGACGATCCCGAGCTGCTGGCCGAGCTCAAGGCCGCGGAGCCGGAGCTGATCGTGGCGAACAACTGGCGGACCTGGCTGCCGCCGGAGATCTTCGACCTGCCGCCGCACGGCACGCTCAACGTCCACGACTCGCTGCTGCCCGCGTACGCCGGCTTCTCGCCGCTGATCTGGGCGCTGGTCAACGGCGAACCCGAGGTCGGCGTGACCGCCCACATGATGAATGCCCAGCTCGATGCCGGCGACATCGTGGTGCAGCGCGCGGTCCCGGTCGGGCCGAAGGACACGACCACGGATCTGTTCCACCGCACGGTGGATCTCATCGAGCCGATCGTCGCCGAAGCGCTCTCGCTCATCGAGACGGGCACCGTGGTGCCGATCGCCCAGGACCGGTCGAAGGCGAGCTTCTTCCACAAACGCGCGCCACGAGACAGTCTCATCGACTGGACGTGGCCCGCCGCGGACATCGACCGGCTGGTGCGCGCGCAGTCCGACCCGTACCCCAACGCGTTCGCCTACCACCGCGGGGCGCGGCTGCGGATCGTGGGCGCGTCGGTGTCGGCCGGGCACTACGGCGGCACTCCGGGGCGCATCTTCATCAAGGAGGGCGACGGCGTGGTGATCGTCGCCGGTCCCGAGGCGCGGCGCGGTCACTCCCCCGGGCTCTTGGTCGAACGCGTCCGCACGGAGGACGGCACGGAGCTGGCGGCGGCCGACTACTTCACGACGATGGGCGGGTATCTCACCGACCGGCCGTGATGTGCCGATCGGCTGAAACTTCCGGATGAGCCGGGTTTGTCGGTGCGCCGGGTTACGGTGGCCGCAACCGTGACCCGGCGTGAGCGCGCCGGGCCCGACCACTGGAGGAACCCGAGATGGCCACCCCGATGTCCGCCGAACGTGCCCGCGCCTTCCTCGCGGAAGGCAGCCGCAGCGCCATCCTCGTCACCGTCCGTGCCGACGGCCGCCCGCACGCCGTCCCCGTCTGGTTCGCCCCCGACGGCGAGGACCTGCTGGTCAACATCACCCAGGACAGCGTGAAAGGCCGCGCGATCGCCGCTTCGTCCGAGGTCGCGCTCACGGTGCACGACGACGTGCCGCCCTACAGCTTCGTCTCGGTGAACGGGACGGCCGAGATCGTCACCGACCCCGCGCGCGTGCGCAGCGGTTCGGAAACCATCGCGCGCCGCTACCTGCCCGCCGAAGGCGTGGACCAGTTCCTCGGCTACGCCACCTCGCCGGGCAAGGTCCTCGTGGTGGTCCACCCGACGCACACCACGGGGGTCGACGCCGTGGCCGGCTGACGCGTCCCGATCAGCGGAACTCCGCCGGTTTCGCCTGGCGCCGCAAACGTGCCTTCGACCGGGAAACCCCTGTTGCGACTCCCGGCCACCGCGCCGCCGGTCTCGCACACGGCCGTCCCGCCGCCGCGTCGAGCACCGATCGCGACGGCCGGCGCGAGCTGTTCCGCCGTCGCGGTGTTCGGCGCGGCCCGGCGAGCTGCCGCCGGGAGCCGTTCCGGCTGACGCGTCAGGACTCGGTGACTTTCCCGTCCGCCACTTCGAAGCGCCGCGTGACCGAGACGGCGTCGAGCATGCGGCGGTCGTGGGTCACGAGCAGCAGCGTGCCGGGGTAACGGTCCAAAGCGGACTCGAGCTGCTCGATCGCGGGCAGGTCGAGGTGGTTGGTCGGCTCGTCGAGCACGAGCAGGTTCACCCCGCGCGCCTGCAGCAACGCGAGGGCGGCGCGGGTGCGCTCGCCCGGCGAGAGCGTGGCCGCGGGGCGCAGTACGTGCGCGGCCTTGAGGCCGAACTTCGCGAGCAGGGTGCGGACCTCGGCGTCGGGCAGCTCCGGGACCTCGCGTGCGAACGCGTCGGCCAGCGGGACGTCGTCGAGGAACAGCCGGCGGGCCTGGTCGACCTCGCCGACGACGACGCCGGGGCCGAGCGCCGCACTGCCCTCGTCGAGGGACAGCCGGCCGAGCAGGGCCGCCAGCAGCGTGGACTTGCCCGCGCCGTTGGCGCCCGTGATGGCGACCTTGTCCGCCCAGTCCACCTGGAGGTCGACGGGACCGAGGGTGAAGGGACCGCGGTGCACGACGGCGCCGCGCAGCGTGGCGACGACCGCGCCGGCACGCGGGGCCGCCGCGATCTCCATGCGCAGCTCCCACTCCTTGCGCGGCTCGTCCACCACCTCCAGGCGCTCGATCATGCGCTCGGTCTGGCGCGCCTTCGACGCCTGCTTCTCCGTGGCCTCACTGCGGAACTTGCGGCCGACCTTGTCGTTGTCGGTCTGCTTGCGCCGGGCGTTCTTGACGCCCTTCTCCATCCACGAGCGCTGCATCTGCCCGCGCGCCTCCAGCGCGGAGCGTGTGGCGGCGTACTCCTCGTAGTCCTCGCGCGCGTGGCGGCGCGCGACAGCGCGTTCTTCCAAATAGGACTCGTAGCCGCCGCCGTAGGCGTTCACCTGCTGCTGCGCGAGATCCAGCTCCACGACGCGGTCCACGGTGCGCGCGAGGAACTCGCGGTCGTGGCTCACGAGCACCGTGCCGGCGCGCAGGCCGGTGACGAACCGCTCGAGGCGGGTGAGGCCGTCGAGGTCGAGGTCGTTGGTGGGCTCGTCGAGCAGGAAGATGTCGTACCGGCTCAGCAGCAGCGACGCGAGCCCGGCGCGAGCCGCCTGTCCGCCGGAGAGCGAGATCATCGGCTGGTCGAGATCCACGGCGAGGCCGAGCTCCGCCGCCACCTCGCCGGCACGGTCGTCCAGGTCGGCGCCGCCCAGCGCGAGCCAGCGGTCGAGTGCCGTGCCGTACGTGTCGTCGGCACCGGCGGCACCTTCGGTGAGCGCTTCGGTGGCGGCGTCGAGCTCACGCTGCGCTTCGGCGACCCCGGTGCGGCGCGCGAGGAACTGCCGCACCGACTCCCCCGGCCGCCGCTCGGGCTCCTGCGGGAGGTGACCGACGGTGGCCGTCGGCGGGTTCAGCCGGATCTCCCCCGACTCGGGCGGCTGCAGGCCCGCGAGGGTGCGCAGCAGCGTGGACTTGCCGGCGCCGTTGACGCCGACCAGCCCGACGACGTCGCCGGGAGCGACGACCAGGTCGAGGCCGGAGAACAGGATGCGGTCGCCGTGGCCGGAGGCCAGGCCCTTCGCGACGAGTGTTGCGCTCATTTCCCGGCCGATTCTACGGGTGCGCGCTCCGGTCGCGGACGCACTCCCAGTGTGTCGAGTGTCGTCCCGGTCACTCAACGTGGGTAACCTGGGCAGGTTACGAACCACGGAGCAGTGAGGTCGGTGAAAGCGATGGCGGAACCCGCCACGTCGGTCACGCTCGGCCAGCGCGCGAAGCAGCGGGAACCCCGCCCGGCGGCGCCGCGGCCGACGGTCAGCAGGCGCCGCGAGGTGAGCCACGCGAGTGCCCGGTCCCTGTTGATGACCGTGCTGGGCGAGTACGTGCTGCCCCGCGACCGTCCCGTGTGGACGTCGATGCTCGTCGAAGCGCTGGGCATGCTGGACATCGAGGAGAAGTCGGCACGCCAGGCCCTCGCGCGCTCGGCCGCCGAAGGCTGGCTGGTGTCCGAACGCGTCGGCCGGCGCGTGCGCTGGTCGCTCACCCCGCCGGGCCGGCGGCTGCTCACCGAAGGCGCGGAGCGGATCTACGCGTTCGGGCGCGAGGCCGTCGCGTGGGAGGGCCGCTGGCTGATGCTCATCGTGTCGGTGCCCGAAGCCAAGCGCGACCTGCGCCACCGGCTGCGAACCCGCCTGACGTGGGCTGGGTTCGGGTCACCCGTCGCGGGTGTGTGGGTGAGCCCCGACCCGAGCCGGCAGCACGAAGCGCAGCAGATCGTGGCGGAGCTGCAGCTCGACGCCCAGGCGATGTCGTTCACGGCCGCGTACGGCGAGGTCGGCGAGCAGGAGAGCATGGTCGAGCGGTCGTGGGACCTCTCGGACCTGACCGACCGCTACGAAGACTTCATCGACCGCTTCACCGGCCTGCGCCCCACGGGCGACCCGGCCGTGCTGCGCGCGCAGACCGAGCTGGTGCACGAATGGCGGCGCTTCCCGTTCCTCGACCCGCGGCTGCCCGCCGAGCTGCTGCCCGCCGAATGGAGCGGGCGCAAGGCGAGCGAGCTGTTCCACCGCAAGCACGTGGAGTGGCGGCCCGCGGCCCAGGCTTACTGGGACACCCTGCTGGACAACGAGGAGAAGGCGTGACCCGGCTCGACCGCGAAGACGGCCTGGCGGTGCTGACGATCGACGCGCCGCCGCTCAACCTCTACACCGCTTCGCTGCAACGCGACCTGCTCGAAGCCATCGCCGCCCTGGAAGCCCGGCCGGCTCGGGCGTTGCTCATCCGCGCCGAGGGCCGCGTGGTCAGCGGCGGTGTGGACGTCGCGCTGTTCGACGCCCAGGGCTCACCGGCCGAGGCGAAGATGTTCTTCGACGAGCTGCTCACGGTGCCCGACCGTATCGCCGCGTTGCCGTTCCCCACGGTGTTCGCCGCGCACGGCCTGTGCCTCACGTGGGCGTTCGAGGTCGCCGTCGCGTGCGACCTGCTGCTGGCCGCTTCACGCGCGAAATTCGGGCTCGTGGAGAAGGTGGTGGGCCTGACGCCGACGATGGGCGGCACCCAGCGCCTCGCCGCCCGCGCCGGAGTGGCCCGGGCCAAGGAGTTCGTGTTCACCGGCGACACCTACTCGGCCGAGACGCTCGAACGCTGGAACGTGGTGAACCGGGTGCTGCCCGACGAGGGCTTCGACGCCGCGGCGCGCGAGTTCACCGCGCGCCTCGCCGCGGGCCCCACGCAGGCGCACGCGGCCACCAAACGCGTGCTGGCCCACTTCGAGCACGGTGGTGTGCCCGAGGCCAACGCCCACGTCACGGCGATCGCCGCGGAGCTGTTCGACACCGAGGACCTGCGGGGCGCGGTGAAGTCGTTCCTCACCGAGGGGCCCGGCAAGGCGAGCTTCACCGGCCGCTGAGACCTCAGCGCGGCAGCTGCCCCACGTGGTCGACGATCCCGTAGCCGACCACGGCGCCCTGCGTGGTGCCGCGGTAGGCGTAGGTCTTCGCGTCGAAGACCAGGGTCACGCCGTGGCCGGGCCAGGTGATGCCGACGCCCGGGCGGCCCGCCGCGTCGGTCACGTGGTCCACGGCCTGCAGGCCGGGCATCTCCGCGGCCGCTTCGAACAGCGCGGCTTTCGTCCGCGGCGGCAGGTAGGCCTCGCCGGCGAGCAGCTGCACGTCCTTGCCCATGGCGTTCGCGTCACCGGCGTCGCCGCTGTGGTTCTTGTTCAGGTAGCCGAACATCGCGTCGGCGGTGGTCGGCAGATCGGTGCGGTAGGCCGGCGTCACCACACACGGTTCTTCGGTGCCGTTCGCGGCAGGATTGTTGGCGCCCTCGACGCGGTACTTGCCGTCGACGCACCCCGGCAGGGTCAGCGTCCGGCCGTCCTGCTTGACATAGCCGTCGTGCTTGCCGTCGGCGGAGATCCAGGCCTCGCGGTTGCTGTTCGCGTACTGCGTCTTGACGTAGACGAACTGGTCGGGCCGCGGCGGGGTGTCGGGCAGCTTCAGGGCCTGGGCCGCGGCACCGTGCAACACCCGCGCGGGGTCGGCCGCGGCCCGCGGAGGAGTCAGTGGCCCGTCGCCGGTGGGCGCGAACGAGACGACGGCGGTGACGGCCGCCGCGAGCCCCAGCGTCGCGGCACCGGCCTGCCACCGGCGTTTCGCGGTCTTGCGGCGGGATTCGTTCGCGGCGGCCGCGAGCAGGCGGGCGCGGGCGGCACCCAGCTCGGCCAGGTCGGGCAGCGGGACGTCGACCGCGCGGTCGCGGACCAGCTGAAGCTCATCCATGGGACGGGACCTCCTTCACGTCGGGGTGTTCGGCGCCGCCGAGGGCAGCGCGCAGCTGGCGGCGGGCGCGATTGAGCCGGGACCGCACGGTCCCGACCGGGATCCCCAGCGCCTGGGCCACCTCCTCGTAGGCGAGCTGCTCGGCGGCCACGAGCAGGACGACGTCGCGGTCCTTGGAAGACAACGCCGCCAGCGCGGCGCCGAGCTCCGGCCCGCGTGCCTGGGCACTGACCTGGGCCGCCACCCGGTCGGCGTGCCCGTCGACCGCGGCCTGCGGGCCGACGGCGCGCAGCAGGCGGTACTGGCGCACCTCGTCGCGGCGGTGGCGGCTCACGATGTTGGTCGCGATGCCGTAGAGCCACGGGCGCGCGTCGGGCCGGGTGCCGTCGTAGCGGGCCCGTTTGCCGAACGCGACCAGGAACGTGTCCGCCAGCGCGTCGTCGGCCACGTCCCGGCCCAGCCGCCGCGCGAGGTAGCGGTGGATGTGCGGTGCGTGCCGGTCGAAGATGGCGGCGAACAGGTCGGGCTCGGCCAAGGACCGGCCGATCACCCCCGCGTCGTCCATCGATCACCCCTTCTCGGATGCAGTGTCACGGGTTATCCGCAGCAGCCGCCATTCGAGTTCATTCAGCGGGCTGAACGCACGTTTCGAATGCGAATGATGTCCACGTGTGTGCTTGACGTGAGGTGGTCTGGACCACGACACTGGTGCGCAGCGCTCACCGGTGACCGAGATCGACGACGACCTCCCTTCCCCCTCACCGAGGAGAGCCATGTCCTTTCGGGCCCGAAAACTCGCGTCGCTGGTCGCGGCGATCCCCGTCGCGCTGGGACTGCTGACCGCACCGGCTTCCGCCGCTCCCGCGACGTTCACCCACCCGGGCGTGCTCGTGAGCCGTCCGCAGCTGGATTTCGTGCGCGCCGAGGTGAACGCCGGCGCGCAGCCGTGGAAGAGCGCGTTCGACCAGATGATGGGCAGCAAGTACGCCTCGCTCACGCGCACGGCGAAACCCCGCGCCGTCGTGGAGTGCGGCTCGTACTCCAACCCGAACAACGGCTGCACCGACGAACGCGAAGACGCCATCGCCGCCTACACCGACGCGCTGGCCTGGTACCTCACGCAGGACGCGCGCTACGCCCAGAAGGCCATCGCGCTCATGGACGCGTGGTCCGCGACGATCACCAGCCACACCAACAGCAACGCGCCCCTCCAGACGGGCTGGGCCGGCGCGTCGTGGTCACGCGCCGCGGAGCTCATCAAGTCGACCTACTCGAGCTGGCCCAACTCCGGCCGCTTCGCGACGATGCTGCGCAACGTCTACCTGCCGAAGCTTCTGGCCGGTTCCAACAGCAACGGCAACTGGGAGCTGGTCATGACGGAAGCCGCCGTCGGCATCTCCGTCTTCCTCGACGACAAGTCCAGCTACGACTCCGCCATGACCCGCTACCGCAACCGCGTCGCCGCGTACGTCTACCTGTCCACGGACGGCGCGCTCCCCCACACGGTGCCCGGCAGCGGGCTGTCGACCCGCGACCAGATCGTCAACTACTGGCAGAAACAGGGCACCTTCACCACCGGCCTCACCCAAGAAACCTGCCGCGACTTCGTCCACACCGGCTACGGCATCGCCTCCATCGCCGACGTCGCCGAGACCTCGCGCATCCAGGGCCAGGACCTGTACTCCACGGACGTCGGCGAACGCCTCCGCCAGGCCCTCGGCTTCCAGTCCAAGTACGAACTCGGCGCGGCCGTCCCCTCGAACCTCTGCGGAGGCTCGCTGACCCTCGGCCTCGGCCCGGTGACCGAAGTGGGCTTCAACGCACTCCACGGCCGCCTCGGCATCGCCATGACCAACACCCAGACCCTGACCGAACGCCAACGCCCGGCGGGGACGAACAACCTGTTCGTCGCCTGGCAGACATTGACGCACGCCGACAACCCGAACTGAGGTCGAGTGGTTGCCCCGGGGCTCTTCGGCGGGCCTCGGGGCTTGTCCTCCGTGGCGGTGAGGTACGCGGTGTCAACGACTTCGTGGCTCACGACCCAGACGACGCCGGAACTGCGGCTCGGCGTGACCCGGTGCTGAGGACCATATCGGGCCGGGCACTGCCATCACCACCGGTAAAGTGCGGCAAGCAACCCGAACTCAAGCCCAGTGAGGCCCACGAGGTGCGCCGCATACACGAAACTGTCGCCGAGGCGTTCGATGTCCCCCGCGACCCCGAGACGACACGTACCACCCAGATCGCGGTGATCGGGTACAACGGTGCCATCCTCGTCGTGCGGCGGCTGTGAAACTTCGCGTCACCAGGCACCAGGTCTGGATCGGCTCCAGGCAGTATCGGGTCGTCCGACCACGACCCCTTCCCCTGCACGCGACGCTTCGGGATGCGCAGACGTGCTTCCACCTGCGCCTGGACCAGGCAACAGCCTGGCAGTTCGCCGGCCTGTGGGAACTGGCAGCACGATCACCGAGCTCGATCGTCCACCTTCCCCTCCGGGGCAACGCTCTGGACACCGAATCGGGCTGGCAAGCCGAGATGCCCGCGTTGGATTTGGTCCTCGTTCACCACTCCCTGCAATTACGGCCCTCGGCGTGGCCGCAGATCCGGCGAAGCCTCGGCGCCGGCCGCCCACAGACCGTGGACCTGCCCGACGAAGCACTGCGGACCCGCCTCGATCAGGAGTATCCCCAGCTCCGGTACCGCGAGAATCGGGACCGCTTCGTGCACCACCTGCACGCTGGGACGCTGTTCCTCACCGGCAGCGCCGCCGTGTTCGGCCTCGTCGTCGCTGAGTTCGGCGACGTCGCCGGCCATCCCAGTGCCCACCCCAAGACCAGTCCTTGGGAGTACTGCGCCGAGTTCGACGTCGTGGACAAGCCCCGGTGGCCCGTCGACGTGACGGAAATGTTCATCGGACACACCGAAAACTGGCCGGCTCCGTCCACGACGACATCACCAAGCCCCGGCTAGGGACCACGTAACCACGCGCGGGGTGGAGGCGTGGCTTCGAAGCAGGCCCGTTGATTCCCATCGCCGACGATGTTTCCCGATGTGCACACCATGGCGATCCATTGAAGATCAACCCCGTTTTTCTCGGCATCAGGCGAGCTGCGGCATGACCTCGGCTGCGATCCACTCCATCGCCTTCTCCACATGCTCGGCCGCAACGGGCAGCCACAGGGTGCAGGCGGTAAGTCCCTCCTCGACGAGCCGCCCGAGGGCGTCGGCGACGCTCGTTGCGGTAGGCGAAACGCCGCCGAGCGGCTGTCCCGGAGACAGCACCGCCGCGGGGATGCCGGGTGGGGTGAGGAACGCGGCCGAAGCGAGCGTCAAGCGGCCGGAATCCGCTGTGTCGGCGGCGAGTTCGCGCAGGCGGCGGCGCAGGCCGGCGACCTCCGCGACGTCCGCGCCGGTGCCGTACCAGCCGTCACCGAACCGCAGCGCACGACGCAGAGCGACGTCGCTGTGGCCGCCGATCCACACGGGTGGGCCGGCGTGACGTCTTTCCCTCTGGAGACACCATGAACCTCTCCCAAGCCGAGGATCTCGCGGAACCTGACCGCGGAGGCCTTGATGGCCGCGGCGCGGTGGCCGAACGCCTCGCCGCAGCTCGTGCTGGCACTGGCGGGAACCTTGACTGCGGGCCGCAGATTCGGTGAGGCCTCCAGCTTCTTCCGCGAACTGTCCGAGCAACGCCCTGATCAGCCCCTGCTCTCGGCCGTCGCCGCGACGTTCCAGGCGAGGCTGCCCGGCGAGCTCGAGCACGCCGTCGACGAGCTGGACGCGGCGGTCGAAGCCGCGCCTGGCCTGACGAACTACTTCCGCGGCCTGGTGCTGGCGGAGGTGCCGGTGCACGCGGAACGCGCCGTCGCCGATCTGCTGGCCGTCCTCGCGCTGACCGACGGTGTGCCGCCCGGCTTGAGGCGCGGTGCGTTTCGCGCTCTCGCCAAGGCCTACGAGCTGCTGGGGCGGGCAGAGGACGCAGCCGATGCACGGCGGAAAGCAGGACTGGAGGCTCGGCCGGACCTGCCGCAGCTCGTCACCGACTACTGGGTCAACGACGAGGACGGCTTCCGGTTCGCGCCACGGCAGTTCCGTGAATTGGCGGAGGGCGTCTTCGTCACCCAGGGCTTCGGGTTCGGTGAGATCGGGTTCGTCGTCACCGCCACCTCGCTGGTCGTGATCGACAGCGGTGGCACCATCGACCAGGCCCGTGCGGCGCTGCGGGCGATGCGCGAGATCTCCGGCCTGCCGGTCAGCCACGTGATTCTGACGCACGGCCACTGGGACCACATCGGAGGCGTGGACGCGCTCCGCGGCCCCGGCACCGAGGTCATCGCCCAAGCCGGGTTCGCTTCCGAGGTCGAGTCGCAGAACGCGGGGTCCCTGCCCTGGACCAGATTCCTCCCCGCCGGCGCCGGACATCGGCACGACGTGGTGCCGGATCGGCTGGTCGAGCACCCGGAATCGCTGACCGTGGGAGGCGTCGAACTGCGGCTGATTCCCGTGCACGGAGGGGAAACGCACGACGCGTTGCTCATCCACCTGCCAGAACGCGGCATCGTGTTTGCCGGCGACATCCTGATGCCGCATCTGGGCGCGCCGTTCTTCACCGAAAGTTCCCTCGAAGCTCTGCTCGACACTCTCCAGCTGCTGCAAGACCTCGAACCCGCCCTGCTGATCCACGGACACGCACCCCTGACCGCGAGCTTCACCCCGGCCGCGCTGACCGGGCTGTCTCCCGCGCTGGAGGACCTGCACCAGGTGATCCGCAGCGACATCGCAGCCGGACGCTCGGTGCACGACATCCTCGGCCGCAACCACATGCCCGACGTCCTGCGCTCCCACCCCGACTCGGCTCTGCCCTACATCCTGCTACGGGACAACGTGATCCGACGCGTCCAACGGCAACGCACCGGCTACTGGCGGCCAGAGCTCGACAGCATCGACCTCATCTCCCCGGCGGAATGGAACGCCGTCCTGGCCATACTCAGCGGCGGCAAGGTCGAGGCCTACCTCGCCGCCATCGAAGACCTGCTCGAACGCGACGACCTCACCCTGGCCCTGAGACTGGCCGACGCCGCACTTGAGCACCACCCTGACAGCGCGGCGGCCGCCGAACTCCGCCAGACGACGCTGATCCGGCTGGTGGAACGCAACCAGCAGACGGCCCCGTTCAAGTTCGTCATCTACTCGGAACTCGCGGGCGTCACCGTTGCCGGGATGATCGACTGAGTGCTGGACCTCGGCACCGCGGAAACGTACAGCCGCCCGGGAAGAGATCGCACGGTCCGCCACCGGAAGTCCCGAGACATCGGCGACTTGAGGTGCAGCGGCACGACTCGATCGGCGACGAGAAAGACCCGCGCCCTGCCCGACTTGGGCGATGCCGCGCACGAGCAGTGCCCGGGTTGTTCGGCCACAGCTGCCGGTGCCACACCTTGACCGGACCAGGGCTCTGGGCCACCGTCGTGCCGCTCTTCGTCAGTCAGGCACTGCACCGACTACGCGCCAGTCGTCCTCGACACCGGCCTGGCCGCCCTGTGCCGGAGGCCTTTGCGGAACACACTGCGGGCCAACCCCGTGCCGAGCCCCGCGTTGGCCCCGCCTGCAAGCGCGGAAAGTGGTTCACCGGGCCGGCATACCTCCGTGCGGGCTGTATCACCAAGGGCAGCGATCCCTCGACAAGGTAGGGGTGCCCGGGGAAGTAGTCGACGTGAAGGTGGCCGCCGTCCTCGGCAGTGGCCATGGCATGCACGTTTTCGGCCAGGACGGCCCTGCGATCGCCACAGCCAGCCAGACTGCGCGCGGTCTGATCACGGAGTGCGGAAGTGCTTGTACGCCTCGTCAAGGAGGAGCCGTGCGCGTTCCTGCAGGCGTTCTTCGTCTTCCGGTGACCGTTCTTGGTTTACGACAACGATGACGACAACTCGGTTGTCGTCGCGATCTTCGGGTTTGCTTTGGTGGGTCAGTACTTTGAGCTGGAGCCCACGCCCTGCTCGGCGGCCTGCTGCTCGCGCCTCAGCGATGCCATTGACGTTCGTCGGGTCGAAGTGCCGCACCCACTGCTGGTCAATCTCGAGGTGGCGCATGATCTCGAGGGTCAGCTCGTCGGTCGGTTCTTTCGCCACCGAATAATCCTCCATCGCACCGTTGGTTACGGTCAAGCGACGCGCCACATGCTCAATCGAGTGGGGCGCTCATGGTCACCGGATCGGCCCAGCACGTTCGACGATGGTCCCAAGCTGCAGCGCAGCGCTCGTCAGCAAGATCAAGAGCGTGATATCAAAAAAGCCATTTGACCTGGCACTCTAACCAAGTCAAACGGCTCTTTTGTCCGGTCGGGCTGACAGGATTCGAACCTGCGACCCCTTGACCCCCAGGATTTCGCAGCGTGCGTGACCTGCGAAAACAGCGATGCAGGCGCTCAGGTGAGTCTCCTCGACTTGCGTGTTTCGCACCTGTCGCGGGTGTGGTGGTCCACGTCTGGTCCACGCCCACCACCATGTCAGCGATGGGTGAGAAGTCGGAGCAGGTCCGGGTGAGGCTGGGGTGGGTGCGGCATCTGCTCGACGGGCAGGCGGTGAAGCTCCCCGACTGTCAGGGGTGCTGAGAAGTCGACCCCGTATTTTTCGCCGTGGGTCTTACGGAACTGCAGCCCATCGTGAGAGAGCCCCACGCCGATAGCGACGAGATACGCATCCGGCAGTTCGTTGGTGAGTGCGAGCCAGGCTCCCGCGAAATGCAGCACCGCCGCCCGCACGAGGGCATCGCCCACCGTCCACGTCGCCCGCGGCCAGCCGGCCACGTTGGTGGCCCGCTCGATGAGATGCGCCTGAACCGCCCTGCCGAGAGCAGCACGTTCGGCGCTGAGGGAGGTTGGCTCAATGACGTTCATCAGCTGACCGAGCGCCATACCGGGCGCACGCCACTCCAACGGTGCCGTACCAGAGGGGAACGCATTCCGCGGCAGAGTGCCCACCAGCGCCGCCTGGGCCCCGTCGTCGGTACGGTGACCAAGCCACACCGGAGTCGCAGCCGAGTTCTCGATCGCTGCGACCCACCGCTTGTGCTGACCGGGAAAGTCGAGGTCGTACACGTCGACGGCGGGTGCCGCCTGGTCGGTCGCGTTCAGCCGTTCGGCAACCACGGTTCAAGTCCTCTCGACGGGCAAAGCCGTAGTGAATCACACTCCGCCGTGTGAACAGGATGAACAGGGCAAACTTCCCGGCACCGGCGTAGCGTCGACGAGCTGAGTGTGTCCGCGATAACCACTGCGGGGCCGACTTGGATCCGGCAACGACCGACTGACTGCGGCGTTCGACAAGCAGTCGGGTTGCCAGTTCGTGGAACAGGTCAACGACGATGTGTCCGTGCCTCTGGTGTCGGACGCGAACACTGCCATCATTCACGTCCCAGGTGAGGTGAAGCAGCTCCGCCGGGCCGACCGGGATGCGTAGCTCGCGAACGTATTCGTCCCCAGATGCCTCCTCGGTCTCCGGCAGCACGCCGAAGGCATCCAGCCACGCTTCGTCATCAGCAACTTCAAACGCGAGCACGGTCGAACCGTACGGCCAGAATGTCCAAGTCCGCCGCCTGAGCGCTCCCCGTGCGCTGGAGCTTGCTAAAGCGGGACATCCCGGCCGAAGTGCAACCCTGGCAGCTAGCGTCGCGCATCAACTGTCGGACGCCTGGCGGACATCGCCCGCCGGAGGCCACACAGCCGACGACCACTGTTCAGAGTTTCTCTTCTTCTTCAAGGCGGCCCCTCCGGGGCCGCGCCGCTATCGGCCGGCACGCGCGGGGCCCCGCCTCCGGCACCCCACGCGACCGGCCGGCGGCTGCACCGGGGCCGACGACAAGAGAGAAGAACATGTCCTCGCCGGACGGGCAGGTCTCCGAGATGGGTGGCAGAGCGGGCACGTCGCGTTCGTGAGCGGCCTGCCGCCATCTCGCCGACCTCCACAAGGGCTATCACGCCGCGTCAAGGGGGCAGTCATGCCGGCGCGCTACGGACCGCACGAAGGCGCCCCCTTGACACGACGTGATCGGGCTACGCCAGGTCGACGAGATGGCGAAGAGGCCACCCACTTGTAGGTGGGAGCTTATGGAACCAATCTATTTCGCTCAAGAATAGCTAGCGCCAAACCAAAACCACCGATAATCAAACCAAGAACTGCGCCGAGCGATAGTGACAAGTCAATAATTATCCAGGTTTCGGGCGCATGCTCGGAGCTATCTACTCCAATAAGAACCGTGGACACCAGCAGGACCGCTAAGAGCAGAAGTGCGGACACAAGAAGTGCACCGGATACAATTTCTCGCGCCTTTGCTAGGTCTTTCTCGCGTCCTCGCTGTTCGCGCGATGGCATTTTTACCTGGCCAAAAGCAGCAAGAATCGTCACTGCGGCGATCGTAAAACCGAGCAGCGATCCTGACGAGCTGGCAAGAGAAGAGTAGATCTGCTGCCGCACTGGCTGCTTGGCTGCAGCCAGCACTACTGGATTCGCGTCAATGATCGACCACGCCAACAACCCACAGAAACCAAGTAGGGCACCAATCAGAGGAACCGTCCAGTGATTTCGGTCTAACCAAAGGCCGTCTTTGCGTTCCTCCGGCTGAGCGGCTTGGTGATGTGCTCGACCGACTGACGGCATTCCAGACCGAGCCGGGCGTCGGCGCGCTACTGGCTCGTCGTCCGCTGAACCCAAGCGAGGTACGGCGCGAGGCCGGCAACTAGCGGAAGTGCCGTGATCTCCGGATTCGTCCACTCGTGGTTCTCAACCAGGAACCGCTCAAGGTCCGCGTAGCGCTCATCAGTGGTCTTGAGGATCGTCTGCCACTCCTCGCCGGTACCGAACTCGCCCTCATGCCAGAACACGCTCGTCACCGGACCGACCACTTGCCCGCCGGCGGCCAGTCGCGCCTCAACGGCCCCCTGGGCCAGCTTCAACGCGACGGCTTCGGTCGGCGCCGCGACCTGAACCAGCCAGACCTCACTCATCCCGCCAGGCTACTAGTGCCGCACCTCAGAAGGTTGGCGAGGTAATGGCCTCCGGATCGGCTGGCTGATCAGGCCTGGCAGGCTGCCTGGTGGAGGTGGTGTCCATGGCTCGCCGGCCCGAGGTCTTCGTCCATGAGCTGGAGCCCGAACAAGC
>NZ_JBFAQX010000005.1:0-58142 GCF_040678995.1 Amycolatopsis sp. NPDC049253
ACCGCACCCCGGTCGAGGCCTACCGTGATCACCTCACCGCGAGCGCGGCCTGAGGCAACCCACCGAGGACCGTCCAAGAACCTTGACACACCCCAAGACCGACCTCGCCGGCAGCAAAGCGACCCCGACCTACCAGACCACGCTGGCCTACGACTCCGGTGGGCACCTCTCGACCGTTACCGACCCGGGCCATCGCACCTACACCCTGACCTGGAGCGGCAACCACATCATCGGCCTCATCGACAGCGCCGGGCGCCAAGTCGACTACGGCTACAACGCCGCGGGTGACCTCACCGACGTCTACGGCGTCGGAACCACGCGCACGCCCACACGTGCCGATGATGACCACACCCAATACACCTACGACGGCCATCACCTGATGACCTCGATGCGCAGCCCGAACAACTTCGGCGGCCCCGCAGGCGCGGCGACGACCATGGTCTACGACACGGCCGAACGCGTGCACACCCAGACCGACGCCGACGGCGACGTCACCACCTTCACCTATGGGCCGGACGGCGGACTCTCCGCAGGGCAGGTTCTCGTCACCGATCCCTCCGGGCACAAGACCCTCGACACGTACCAGAACGGCCTGCTCGTCTCCGAGACCCACGGCTACGGTACGTCCGATGCCGGAACCAGCTCGTACACCTATGATCCTGTGACGCTCGGAGTGTCCACCCAGACCGATCCCGACGGCGGCTTCGAGACGTTCACCTACGACGACCACGGCAACAAGTCGTCAGAGTCGAACGCGCTCGGCTACACCACGAACTACTCCTACGACGACGCCGGCAACGTGATCGAAACCATCGACCCGAACGGGATCGCCACGGTCAATCAGTACGACCAAGCAGGGCAAATCCCCGCCTCCGCAAACGGAATCCGAGACCTCACCTCCACCACGACCACCCAGGTCGACAACGTCGTCGAGTCCACCACCGGCAACTTCGGAACCGAACCGGTCCGCACCGTCACCTACCACTACGACGACCCCGCCCATCCCGCCGACCGCACCCGGACAACCGACCCGCGCAACAACACCACCACCGAGACATACGACGCATACGGAGACAACACCTCCAGCTCCGACCCCCTCGGCGACACCACGAAGTACGGGTACGACACCAACACCGGCCAGCGCACCTCCAGCGTCGACCCGAACGGCACCGCCGCCGGCGTCACACCGAGTTGCGCACCCCCCGCCACCGGCTGCACGACCTTCACCCTCAATGCCAAAGGGCAACTGCTGCAGACGACCGACGCACTCGGGCACACCACCAAGAACACCTACGACAGCGATGGCAACAAGACTTCTGCCACCGACGCGAACAACCACGCCACCACCTACACGTACGATCCGGCCGACCGCATGACAACAACAACCATGCCGGACAACAGCACCCGGAAAACCGACTACAACCCTGACGGCACCATTGCCGACACGATCGACGGAGTCGGCGCCCGGACCTCGTTCGGCTACGACGGCCAAGGCCGCAGCCACACCCGTACCGACCCCGACAACCGGACGATCACCACCAACCTCGACCACGCCGGACGCGTCCACACCATCGTCGACGCCGCCGGCCGCACCACCACCATGGGCTACGACCTGGCCGGTGAACTCGCGTCCGTCTCCTACTCCGACGGCGCCACCCCCGGCGTGACCTATGACTACGACCCCGCCGGCCAACGGGTCGACATGACCGACGGCACGGGCACCTCCACCTGGACCTACAATGCGTTCGGCGAAGTGACCGAAAGCCAACAAGGCTCCGGTTCCACCGTCACCTACGGCTACGACGATGCCGGAAACCAGAACGCGATCACCTACCCCGGCCAAAGCGCCGCCGTGGCCCGCGCATTCGATCCGGCCAACCGGCTCACAAGCGTCACTGACACTGCCGGCAACGCCACCACCTTCGGCTACACCCGCGACAGCGACGTGCTGACGACGACTTACCCCAACGGCGCCACCGTCACCAACGGCTATGACACCGCAGACCGACTGCACACCACCGTCGCCACCACCGGAAGCACCACCGACGTCACCCAGACCTTCGACCGAGACCCACTCGGACAGCTCACCACCGAAAGCACCGGCGCCACGAGCAAAACGTACGGCTACTCCAGCCGTGAACAGCTCTCCAGCGTCACCACAGCAGGCAACACCGCCGGATACGGCACCGACCCAGCCGACAACCCGACCACCGTCGGCACCGCCACCCAGACCTTCGACCCCGCCGGACAGCTCTGCTGGACACTCCCAACCGGAACCACCCCCAACCCAGCCTGCACCACAGCACCGACCGGCGCCACCGGGTACACGTACAACACCCAAGCCCAGCGCACAGCCGCCACCCCAGCGTCAGGCCCCGCCACGACCGAGGCCTACGACCAGGCGGGCCACCTCACCACCTTCACCGGCCCCGCCGGAACCGCCACCTACCGCTACGACGGGCTCGGACAACGCGCCTCGAAAACCACAGCGACCTCGACGACCGCCTTTACGTGGGACGGGTCGAGTACCCCGAACCTGCTCTTCGACGGCACGACGGCCTACCTCTACGGCCCTGACGGACTACCGATCGAACAAACCGGACCCACGGGCGCCAACTGGTTCGTCCACAACAACATCGGCTCCACCATCGCCCTGCTGACCAACACCGGAACCGTCGGCGCGACCTACGCCTACAGCCCCTACGGCACGCCCTCCCACACCGGGACCGCAACCACCTCGCTGCAGTACACCGGCCAGTACCTCGATAGCGAATCCGGATTCCTCTACCTGCACGCCCGCTACTACGACCCCACCACCGCCACGTTCCTCACTGTCGACCCCGACGTCGACACCACGCATGCGGCCTACGCCTACGCCGGCGACAACCCCGTCAACGCCAGCGATCCCGGAGGACTGGCCAGCCTCTGCACGTACGCGCAGGAAAAGCACGACCCAGCCCTGATCGCCCGCGACTGCAAAGCACCCACCCAAACGCCGGACCCCAACCGCTGCCCACGAATCAACGAGGACGGCCTCGGGTGCGCGGACGCGACCTGGAACCAAGCCCATCCCTTCAGCCAAGGCACCAGCGGCGTCTGCTTGGGCGGCACTCTCGCGGTAGGCGTTGGGGTCACCGGCAACATCTGCCTCGCGGCCACGGGATCCAGCATCGGAGTGACGGGAAGCTGCGGGATCGTTCTCGGCGTCAGCGGCGAATTCGGCCTGACAGGGTTCACCTCGAACGCCAAGAAGATCAGTGATCTCACAAGGGGCTTCGGGTCTACTTCCGGATCCGGCCTCGGACCGTTTGGTGTCTCCGATTCGTGGGGGCCCTCAGACGACGGCTTCGTCAACGTGCTCGGTCTCGCTGTCGGCTTGGGGGCGGGTTTTTGGACCGGCCCCACCTACACGTGGCTAATACTCGGTGGGTGAACCAGCAATGACGACTGTCCGGCCCGTGGGCTCGAGGCTCGTGGCCTTGGGCATGTGCCTCGGCCCCAGTGCGCTCGCGGTGAAACTGGTCGCCATGGCGCCGCACTTCGGCGCATCGCCTGGCACCACGACCCTCTCCGCCGTCGTGACGATCAAACGTTGGGGCGCCCGCATCACCGCCGCGGACGAGGTCGCCGCCACGCTGCCGATCGGGCTCGGTACGTATGGCCGCAAGCACGGCATCGCGTTCGAGCTCGCCGACGGGACACTGTCCCCGACCTCCGCGGCAACCGCGTGGGTTGGCTCGAACTCGCGGCGTATCCTGCTCGACGCTCTCGACACCCACGCGACAGCCCACGGAGTCACCGTCCGGATCATCAATCCGAACAACGGCGGCCTCTTCGGCATTGGCTGGGACATTCGCATCGGCGACGGCATCCCGCGACCAAAGAAAGCCCGCACGTGAACAAAGAATCCGCCACACGAACCGACAACGAGGACCTGTCGTGCGCATAATCGCCCTGTGGTGCGCGCTCGCGGTGGTCGCCTCTCTTGCAGTTCTCGTCGACTCATTCCTCCCGGGCGCGCCACATCTGCCATTGCCGGTGTTGTTCACCGCTCTCGTCGGGATCTTTCCAGTGGTCGGGATTGTGTTTGCGGCAGTTGCGCTCCGTCGTTCCGAGTTGCCTGTGGCGACGATCGCGCCCCGCCTGTTGCGGCTGCTTCCTGCCATGCTGCGGTGGGGTGCTCCGCTCGTCATCGCGGGCGCGGCCATCGTCGCTGTACTCACCGGCCCGCGAGCGCCCGCCGGCGCCCCTGAGATCACCCCAGGCGGCTACCTCATGGACACCCGCGACGGCGACTACCCGATCAGTGCCAGCGAATACCTCCACGCCCAGGCCGAGAACCGGAGGCTGTTCGCCGCGATCTCCATCGCGCTGAACACCGCAGCAGGCACCGGCGCGTTCGCCCTGCGGCCACAATCCCGACGCCAGCCGCGACTCGACTCGAAAAAGCCGACTTGACGGTGGCTGCTGTCGACGACGGTTCGAAGCTGATCGTCGGCGGTTGACGGCAGCTTCGTGGACCGCCTTGGCAACGCCTCGGAAGTCGTTCTTCAGGATCGCGGCGCCGTTGCTTGTAGCCTCCGCATTCGCCTGGATGTTCGGGTTGCGGGCGGTGGCCGCGCTGACAGCGACGCGGATGCGCGGCGAACTCCGGCAGCGGTGGCGAACAGCATTTTCGTGTCGTTTTCGAGGAACACGAAACGCATGTCGTGGACGGTGCCCGCATCGTCTGCCCCGGCGAGGTTGCCGCCGAACGGGCTCAGGAACGCGCGCAGCCGCTGCGCTCCGCCGGGCGTGAAGGGACGATGATCGTCAGTTCGGAGACCTTGCCGAGCCGGCTCCCCACCCGGCCGACGCTTTCCACCGGCGGTGGCGGCTGCTGCGACACGGACCGACGTCAGCCGCCTGAGCACGTTCTCCATCGCCGTCTTGCCCACCTCCGGTGCGTCGGCGAACAGTCGGCGGCATGTCGATCTTCTCCTCGACCGTCCGCGCTTCATCGGCGCGTGCTTCGCTGGGAACGTTGATGGTCATTGTTGTCCTCCGACTTGTGTCGCGCCGGTGCCACGGCCACCGGCGAGGTGCGCAGTAATGGCTGCCAGTGATGACGGCCTCGGTACCTGAATAGCGCTGGTTTCCTAGGGCCGCCGGTTGAGGGGCAGGATCCGCGGCCGGCCAGGGGCGCGGCCGCGCCGTTACAAGCCGCGGCGTTCGTCCTGAAGTTGTTCCAGCTTGGGCCTGGTCGCGCGTTCGACGAGGATGGGCAGGTAGGCGTGGATCCGCGCGTGGGCGAAGCGGGAGCGCTCCCGCGCGATCTGGTCGCGTACCACTGAGGAGTCGAGCGCGGTGAAGTTGCGCGCGAGCCGGTTCTCCAGATGGGTGAACTGGGTGTCCAGTTGCTCGGACGCAATGGAGTCCATCGTGTGTGCGTCCACTGTTGCCTCCGGTCCGGTGCGGCGTGCATGCACCGGTCTGCCAGTGGGTTCATAGCGCACTGAAAAAGTGAACGACAGATGAACAAACGGGCTGGCATCGTGCACTGCTATGCGGTTGGAGAGTCAAGGCGCGCTCGGCAGGCGGGCCGACCTGTAAGAGTTTGCGACGCGATTTGAAAACGTGCGACCCCGAGGAAACTGATGGGCATCGAGAACGACCCCCCGCATCGAGCACCGGCACACCCGGCGGGCGGAGCCGCCATGGGCCGTGGACCAGTTGGCCGGCGATTCAGAATGGAACATCATCCGCCACCAGACCAGCGGTCAGTGGGTCACGGCCGAATGGCAGGCCGAGCGGCGGGGAGCTCTGTGGCGAATCGGCCTGACTCCGGTTCGGCCCGGCATCGTCGCCGCGATGCTGTGGTCCGGCGATCGCCTCGTCGATCACGCTCGCGGGGCCCAGCCGGCGATGTGGGCGATGGTGTGCAGTTGGGTCAACGAGCTCGACCACGACGACGAACCCAGGCCGGCCGCCTCGCCCATGGTCACCGGCCCGCACGCTCGGTGACCTGGTCGGCGGAGGCCGGAGCTCGAGCGCCCGGTGGCCGACGTGGTGCAGGCGCCGCGCGCCTTCGCCGCGGTGATGCGGGGCAAGCGATGGCCTTCTCCGATCAGTTGGGGGTGTTCAGAATTCCCGCGAGCAGCGGTTCGATGCTGCGCCGGTTGCTCACCCCGAGCTTGGTGCGGATCCGTACCATGTGGTGCTCCACGGTCTTGCCGGAGATGTGCAACAACACGCCGATCTCGCGGTAGGTGTGGCCGTCGACCACGAGGCGGCCGATGTCGCGTTCGCGCGGGGTGAGGGTGGGCGGCTCGGCTGAGGACGGCTCCGCGCCGGCCGCGCCGCTGGTACTGGCGAATCGTCTGGCGGCGCGGAGAAGGGTCAGCATCTCGGTGCGGTCGGTCACCCGGATCGCGGCCTGCCCGGCGAGCCGGCCGGCATCCCACCGAAGTCCGGCGCGGTGCAGCCGCTCCGCAGCTGCGAGCACAACGCCGACGTTGACCTGATGATCCAGGACGACCAGCCACTGCTCACCAGCAGCGGCGAGCACCCCCGCGAACCGGCCGGCCACCGGAAATTCTCGCAGTGCTTCGCGGGCGGTGTCGTGGTTTCCGGCCGTGATGGCGCCGTGGAACCCCGACCACGTGAGCCACACCGTCCACAGTGGAGGATTGCCGTGGCGCTCGAGCAGAGCCGCGGCTCGGTCACGGTGCGCGGCGACGCGGAAGCCCTCCCCCACCCGGGCCGCGGCCACGAGCAGTTCACCCAGCGGGAGCAGGCTGAACAGGTCCAAGGGCTGGCGCATCAGGGCTTCGTAGGCGGCTCGCCAGTGCCTGGCAACGGTGTCCGGGGTGCCGGCCCGCCGCGCCAGCCCAAGGCGCAGGGCGTGCCGGAAGAGGTCGTCGCGGGGCGACAGGTCGCCGCGCAGCGCGGCCTGCTGTGCTTCGGCGGAGGCGAGGTCTCCGCACAGCAGCGCGGTCCAGCCGAGCAGCAGCAGGTGGCGGTCAGTCCGAGGAGCCCGGCTCAAACACCGCGAGCCAGGTCGAACTCGCCCGAGTGCAGCGCCACCAGCGCGGCAAGGGTCGCAGCCGAATCCGGCAACACGGTCCCGCCGGCCGAATCGGCCGCGGCCAGCAAGGTCGCCAACCCGACCTCGGGGCGAGCGGAGAGCGACTCGGTGATTCCCTTGAGCATCTGCCCGGTGAGGTGCCCGCACGCAGACACAGGCGCGGACTCCCTCTCCGGTGTGATGCTCTCGCCCAGCGCGAGCGCGGCCAGGTCGGCGAGCGGCTGTGCGCTGGGCTCGGCGGACCAGCGCAGAAGTTCTCCGCCACGGGCCAGGTCGCCGCGCTGCGCGATGATCGCGCCGGACACGAGGGCGCCGCGGGTCCGGGCGGCCGGATCGGCGGCGGAGAGCAGCTCGTTGCCCAGCTGAAGGGCGACGTCGAACCGCTGGGCCAACATCGCCGCTCGGCTCCAGCCCGGTGCAAGTCGCGCGCGGGGCGCGCCGTCGCGGACGGCCGCCGCGTAGAGGTCGGCGGCCAGCACCGGATCATCGTCGAGCACTTCCTCGGCGGCCGCTTCGAGCCCAGCCCGCACCACCACGCCGGTGGCACCGAGCCGCAGGAGTTCCCGGATCGGCGCCAGCACGGGTTGTCCGCCGGCCAGGCCGTGTTTCACCATCTTGAGGAGCACCAGCCCAAGCCGGTCCGGGCCGACGTAGTCGCGGACCGCCCGCAGCACGATCGGAGGCACTGCATCGTCTGCGGCCAGCATTCCGGCGGCCCGAACCCGGGCGATCACCGCGGAGACGTCGGCGATCGGGCGCTGCACTGCGACCGCGAGCAGTTCAAGGTCGCGCCCGGCCCCGGCACCGGCCGCGATGAGATAGGCCAGCTCCGATTCCCCGAGCGCGGCCAGCTCGGCACGCAAGCCGCCGACCAATTCGTCGACATTCGCCGCCTCGACGCGCCGAGCCGCCAACCGCGGCACCCCGGCGGTGGCCGCGTGGATCTCGACGGACCGCTCGGGCGGCACCGATCTGCCCAGCGTCGCTCTGGCGAACCGGGCGACGTCGCCACGCACAACGCGTCGGTGCCGCATCAGTTCGGATTGACCTGGTTGACCTCATTCACCAGACGGACGGCTCCCCAAATGACCAACAGGTGTCGGCATGGCTGGCCCAGCTAACCGATGAGGAGGTGCTCGACAAATTCTCGAGGCTGAAGGTGACCCATACCTACGAACCCAGCGTTCTGCTTCACAACGCCGACGTCTTGCTGCGTTTGCGCGACGAAGTCCGGAACTTCGCCCGCGCCGAGAAGTCCGCCGAAGAATGAGTCATTATTTATGGCCACCAGCAGAGGCGTAGGGGATCGAGCTCGAATACTTCGCACGACTTATGCACTATTCGGTGGATAGTCTGACGCGATCGACCGCGGGCAGTCTCTACGCCCGCTCATTTCCCGCGCCAGCACCGACGACGTCAACCCGCGGATGCAGCACGTCACAGCCTGAGGTACCTCGGCTGAACAAGCTGAGCCTCAGGCGCTCAGCGAGGCAGAAGCCCTGTTGCGCGTCTCTGTAACGCGAGTCCAGCTCACACCGCGGGCGGGAGACTTGCAAGAATCGATCGAGTTCTACTCGAAGCTGCTCGGCACCGCGCCCACAAAACGACGTCTCGGCCACATCAACTTCGCCGCTACCAAGCCGCCACTCAAGCTCGTGCTACTCGAAGGCGATCCGGCCAAACCTTGGGGCATGGCCACCGCGGCGTCGAAGTCGACTCCATTTACCAAGGCAACGCCGCCAAGCGCCGCGGCGCGCGACCGCCGACCCATCGGCATTTGCTACTCGTGTGCCACCGCGTAAACGGCACGTGCCGCTTCTGCTTACTGGAATCAAACACGTGTTCCATCATTACCGGAGGTGGAAGTAATCCCCCACGCGATCTGCCGGATAATTGAATCGACGTGATTAGTGAACTGCTCCATTAGCTCGACCACGTCCTGTGTCACATCCTTGGCAAGAGCGAACGCTGGGTCATCCCTTAGAACAAGATTGAACTCGTGCATGACAATATCACCCATACCCGCATCTGCGCCCTCTATGTAGAACAAGATCGAGCCATGCTCCGATGTTCCATCACCGCGACTCATGCGCCTTTTGGATTCCCCATTACTTCCCCACCAGAACATCTCGGGCCACCATACTCCCGGTATCAGTCGCCGACGCTTGTCGATGTTCCAGAGCTTATCAAGCCTGTAGAGGAGGTGCCATTCTGAATCGGAGCCGATCTCCTTCCCTGTGGCAACGCCGTGCGCATGGGCCCGTTCCAGCTCCACGAACGGCTGGAACGCATGAAATGAACTACGAGCATGATCACTATAAAGGTCTTTACGTTGCCTGAAGAAATCTTCAAAATCAGCCGGGATCTTCTTGATCGGAAACGTCGACTTCCCCTCTTGTGCCGGCGTTAGCATGCCGCCGTGGCTTCGGCGGGCTAGCTCAAACGCCACACTCTCCAGGGACGCGCGGAGATTGTGCAGAATATCGCCAACTGTCGTGCTGATCATGATCGGTTGCGGTCGCCATATATGAAGTCGATACGCTAGCCTTTCGGGCACGTCCGTGGATTCAGGCTTCACCGCGTACGGTTCCGAGGCCCGGTACTCATTCACCTGCATTCGCAATGCATGCAGATGCTCCCGTGCACGCTCCAGCTTCGCGTTCCACGACGTTTGTGGATCAAGCCAGGTCTGGTCTAGAGAGAGGGTCACACTTCCAGTGTCGCACCAAACGCCGAGGCCTCGCGGCGACGCCCGGAGTGTGCTCCGCTTAAGGAGACCTGCTCCTGAGGGTGACACGCGTCCAAGACTGCAAATGAGCTCGGCCTTGCCGCTTATGTCGGCGCCAGACTTGCAATGACTAACTTTCTTCGCCGGCAGAGGTCCGTAGCGCTTGGGGCAGCACCTCGGAACGCACGGTCGCACAGAGCGACCGTGCGGTCGTAGTTCCGACCCCCAGCTGCTTTCGCAGCGTCTCCGCAGAGATCGGACGCCGGTGTGTTGTCCAGTGCTCGGCGTTCAGGATGCGGGCTCGCTCCAGCTTCGCGCCATCAGGCTGCACACGGCGACCTGGCTTCGCACCGCCTGACTCGCTCGAGGCAGCGGCCGTTGAAATCGACGGTTTCGGCGAGTGCTGGGCGGCCATCTCAGTGGCGGTGCTCACGATCCGATCTGGCGTGGTCACCGCAGCTCTAGCTAGCCCCGGCGTCTCCGCCCGCACCTCGACGTCCTGGAGGCCGCACAGCAAGACCGGTCCCACTTCCGCCCAGCCGATTAGCAGCAGCGGTCCGACCGCGTCGAATGCCGCCTTGTCCCATCGCTCCGCACAGACGGGATCGGCGACGTTCAACGCAAGGGTCACAGCGCTGGCCGCGAGCAGCAAACGCCGGGCCGGCTGCACAACGTGGCCCGGAGCACCGTGAAGAGCGAGGTGGCGGGTACCCACCAGCAACCCGAGGACCGTCAGGTCAACGGCCGGAGCCACGAGCGGGGCCACGTACGAGGGGACACCGATCCTGAGAGCCAACGCCAAAACGTTCCCGAACCCGAAAAGGAAGGTCAGTCCGATCACGATGCCCATCACCGTGGTCACGAACCTGGTCACACTCGACGAGGTGCCCATCATGACCTCCCGCGCATCGACGCGAGGTCATATATGTCTTCGATGACCAGAGTGCCGGTCAGAGCGGGCTCGTCACGCGATGATGGTCTGCGTGGTGCCCCCGACGGGGTTCGAACCCGCACTGGGTCGATTTTAAGTCGACTGCCTCTGCCAATTGGGCTACGGGGGCACGAACACTTTAGCGGGGCCCCTGGGGCCCGTCAGATGCGCGGCGTGTGATCCGCCACAGCGGACGCCGGCGACAGCTCCGAAGCGCCGGCCGGGGCGAGTGCGTCCATCAGCAGGTCCAGGTATCGCCGCCAGCCGTCGGAAGCGGTAGCGGGGAAGGACGGCAGCGTTCCGACCAGCATCAACACCAGGCGCGGGACGTCGTCCGGTACGAGGTCCGCGCGGAAGGTCCCCGTGGCCTGGCCGGAGGCGACCAGGGCGGCCACCGGAGAGAAGAAGCGCCAAGCCAGGTCCATCGTCAGCGCGCCCACGTTGTTCGCCGCGGCGAACAGGGGCTGCTCGGCGGCGGCCAGACCCACGGCGGCCTCCAGCGCGACGTAAACGCCCTCCCGCGGATCGTCCAAGGAGGCGGCCCGGGCCAACACCGGCGCGATCACCTCGTCGAACCGCGCCTCCAGTACCGCGCGCACCAGGTCCTGCTTGTGGGGAAACCGCCGGTACAACGTCGCGACCCCGACACCGGCCGCGTCGGCGATCTCCTCCATCGGCACGGTGACGCCGCCGGCGGCGAAGACCGAGTAGGCCGCGTCGACGATGCGGCGGGCGTTGCGGGCGGCGTCAGCACGCAGCGGCTGTGGGGACATGCCCTACACTACCAACTGATAGTTCACTATCATTTGGACAGGAACTCCCATGGCAGAAGGCATCTCCCGTCGACGGCTGTTCAAAGCGACCGCCGCCACCGCGGCAATTCCGGCCAGAGCACGAACCGAGGTAGACCTCCGCACCTTTCCCTCGCCCGACCTCCCGCCCTACGTCGACGAGCTGCCGATCCCGCAGACCCTCCGCGGCGACCACCGCCTCGCCATGGCCGAGTCCACCCACCGCTTCCACCGCGACCTCGCCCCCGCGCCCACCTGGTCCTACGGCGGCGCCGAGTACCTCGGGCCCACCATCGAGGCCCACACGAACGAGCGCCTCGAGCTGACCTTCGACAACAACCTGGGCAAGCACCTCTTCGCGAAAGACGTCGACCCCACGCTCGACGGCGCCTCCGAGGAAAGCCGCACCCGACCCCACACTTCGGTCCACCTGCACGGCGCCGTCACGCCGCCCGAGATGGACGGCCATCCCATGGACGTCTTCCTCCCCGGCGAACACCGCACCTACCGCCACGAAAACCGCCAGCCCGCCGCCGGCCTCTGGTACCACGACCACGGCATGGGCCTCACGCGCCTGAACGTCCACGCGGGACTCGCGGGCCTCTACCTCCTGCGTGACGAAGGCGACACCGGCGAGCGCACCAACGCGTGGCGCCTGCCCAGCGGCGAGTTCGAGCTGCCGCTGATCCTGGCCGACCGGCGCTTCCACGCCGACGGCTCGCTCAACTACCGCACCCTCACCCTCGTCCCGCAGGGTCACTGGGACGGCGGCCAGATCGGCGACCGCATGACGGTCAACGGCAAGGTCTCGCCGTACACGAACGTCGCCCGCGGCCAGTACCGGTTCCGGGTGCTCAACGCGTCGAACTTCCGCGCCTACCACCTGTTCTTCAGCGACCGCCGCCCGTTCCACGTGATCGGCAACGACGCCGGCCTGCTCGACGCCCCTGTTGTCACCACCGACGTCCGCCTCACGCCCGGCGAGCGCGCTGACCTCGTGGTCGACTTCGCGGACCTCGAAAAGGGCGAACACGTCGACCTCGTCAACGACCAGCGCGAAGCCGCCCTCATCGCCCTCGTCACGGGCGCGCAGCCGCTGCCCGATGTCGTCCGCTTCACCAGCACCGGCGCGAAAGGGCACCGGCAGGCGCTGCCGACCCGCCTGCGCGTCACGAAAAAGCCGTCGGCGCCCGACCACCGCCGCGTCGTCACGCTCACCCAGGACCTCAAGCTCACGCGCTGGCCGCCGGTCGGCATGTCGCTCAACAACCTGTGCTTCGAGGACGACCCGATCGCGATGCCGCGCCAGGGCACCACGGAGCTGTGGGAAGTCGTGAACCTCACCGTCGAGGACCACCCCGTGCACCTGCACCTGGTGAACCTGCACCTGCTCAACCGGCAGATGTTCGACCCCGTCGCCTACTCACTGGCGAACCCGCGCCCGCCGATGCACACGGAGTGGGCGCCGCCCCCGGACGACTTCCTCCTCGGCGCGCCCCAGCCGCCCGCGCCGTGGGAGGCGGGTCCGAAGGACACCGTGAACTGCCCGCAGAACACGGTCACGCGCTTCCTCGTGCACTTCCCGACGGCCGACGAGCTCGGCTTCGACCCGGACGCGACGTTCACCCCGGCCGGAACCGCGATGTCCCACCACGACATGGACATGGACCTCCAGGGCTACGTCTGGCACTGCCACATCCTCGACCACGAAGACGACTGCATGATGGCCCGCTACCGCCTCGTCCGGTAGCCGAAAACGACCGAAGCCGGACCTCCCGACAGGAGGTCCGGCTTCGGCGGAAAAACAAACTCAGCCCTTCGAAACCCGGGCGAACTCTTCCTTCGGGTTGTTGATCTGCCCGAGCGAGATCACCTCACGGCGGAACAGGCCGCCGAGCATCCAGTCGAACAGGATGCGGATCTTGCGGTTCCACGTCGGCATCGCCTTGAGGTGGTACGCGCGGTGGAAGAGCCAGGCCGGGAAGCCCTTGATCTTCAGGTTCAGCGCGTCGGCGACACCCTTGTGCAGGCCGAGGCTGGCGACCGCACCCAGGTTCTTGTGGAAGTAGTCCTTCGGCTGGCCACCGCGCAGGACCTTGATGATGTTCTTGGCCAGCAGCGTCGCCTGGCGCACGGCGTGCTGCGCGTTGGGCGGGCACGTCGCCGTCGGGTCCTGCTCGGTGCGCGAGAGGTCGGGGATGGCGGCGTTGTCGCCCGCCGTCCACACCTCGGGGTGGCCGACGACCTGCATCGCGGCCGTGGCCTCGACGCGGCCGCGCTTGTCGAGCGGCAGGTCGGAGCCGGCGAGCACCGGGTTGGCCTTCACACCGGCCGTCCAGATGAGCGTGTCGGTGTCGAACTCGGTGCCGTCCGACAGCACGACGTGGCCGTTTTCGAACGACTTCGCCGCCGTCGACAGGTAGACCTCGATGCCGCGCTTCTCCAGCTGCTGCACGGTGTACACGCCGAGCGTCTCGCGGACCTCGGGCAGGATCCGCCCGGCGGCCTCGACGAGCACCCAGCGGATGTCGGCGGGCTTGATGTTCGGGTAGTAGTTCTCCACCGCGAACCGGGTCATGTCCTCGAGCTCGGCCAGCGCCTCGATGCCGGCGAAGCCGCCGCCGACGACCGTGAAGGTCAGCAGGCGCTTGCGCAGCTCGGGGTCGAGCGTGCTGGCCGCCTCGTCGAGCTTGGTCATGATGTGGTTGCGCAGGTAGATGGCCTCGCCGATGGTCTTGAAGGCGATGCCCTCCTCCGCCAGGCCCGGGATCGGGAGGATGCGGGCGACGGCACCGAGCGCGACCACGAGCACGTCGTAGTTCAGCGTCTCGATGTGGCCGTCGGCGGCCTCGACCGTGACGGCCTTGCGGTCGTTCTCGATCTTCGTCACGCGCGCGGTGAGAACGTGGCAGCGCTTGAGCACGCGGCGCAGGGGCACCACCACGTGCCGGGGTTCGATCGCGCCGGCCGCCGCCTCGGGCAGGAAGGGCGCGTAGGTCATGTGCGGCTGAGGGTCAACGACGGTCACGGAGGCCTCGTTGGCGCGCAGCATCTTCTGGAGCCCGTACGCGGTGTACAGGCCGACGTATCCACCACCGAGGATCAGGATCCGAGTCGGTTCCGACTTAACAGCCATGTCTCCATAGTCGCACTTGCCGAGCCGTATCGCTCGGGTACCCCGCCCCGCTGTGACCAGCGTCGCCATGCAGGCGGTAACGATTCAGAAGAGGCCTCCGGCCCTGGCCGCGGAGGTGATCACGTCACACACCATCGCGTGAGTCACACGGCCCGTCTGGACATTACGGGGTGACACGTGGTAGCAGCCGTGCAGCTGTAAGTCACCGACCTCGACGACGATCCCGTGCCCGAACGCCGGCCTCGGCGACGGCACTGGCAGGGCCGCCTCGGCGAGCACCGGCAGCAGCGCCTGCCAGCCGAACGCGCCGAGCACCACGACGGCCTTCAAAGTCGGGCGCAGCAGCCGCAGCTCGTCGGCGAGCCAGTGGCGGCAGGTGTCGCGCTCGGCCGGCGTCGGCTTGTTCTCGGGCGGCGCGCAGCGGACGGGTGAGACGAGGCGGGTGCCGCGGAGGGTGAGGCCGTCCGACCGGTCCACCGACGTCGGCTGCGAGGCCAGCCCCACCTCGTGCAGCACGCGGAAGAGGAAATCGCCCGACGGGTCCCCGGTGAACATCCGGCCGGTGCGGTTGCCGCCGTGCGCCGAGGGCGCGAGCCCGACCACGGCCAGTGCCGCGTCCGCCGGCCCGAAGCCGGGCACCGGCTTGGCCCAGTACTCGTCACCGGCGTAGGCAGCGCGTTTGGTGACCGCCACCTTTTCTCGCCACGCCACCAGCCTCGGGCACGCCCGGCACTCGGTGACGGCGGCGTCGAGGTCGGCGAGGGAGTCCATCAGCGGCCGGCCAGAGCCGCGCGGCACAGGTGATCGGCCGCCCGCGTCGTCTCGGGCAGGCGGTAGCGCGGGGTCAACGCGAGCGTGAGCCGGCAGGCGTGGTCGAGGCTGATCAAGTGGCCCGCGGACACGTAAACCGGTTTCACCCCGGGCCGCGTTCGCACGACGGCGCCGAGCTGCTCGCCGCCGTCCAGCAGTGGCGCGGTGTCGCCGGGTTCCGGGCCGGGCTCCGCGTGCGTGCCGACGAGCCGCGTCTTGCCGACGCCGAAGGCCGGGATCCCCGTCAGCACCCCGAGGTGGCACGCGAGCCCGAAGCGCCGCGGGTGGGCGAGGCCGTGTCCGTCGCAGGCGAACACCTCCGGCGGGTGCGTGAGCCCCGCGACGGCGTCGAGCAGCGGCGGCAGCTCGCGGAAGGCGAACAGGCCCGGCTCGTACGGGAAGGTGACCTCGCCCGTGACCACGCGTTCCTCGACCACGCGCAGATCGTCGAGGGCGAGCGTCACCGCGGCGGCGGCGATGCGCGTGCCGGCCGGGTCGTAGGCGACGTCGAGGCCGGTCACCGTCGCCGGCGCCGGGCAGGCGTCGGTGAGGTCCACGCGGCCGCGGAGCGCGTCCTGGGCCGCGCGGGCCGCGGGAATCGTAGCGGGCCAGCGCATTCCGCCAGCTTTCCACAGCCGGGTTGGCTAGGTTGGGTCCATGTCGGACACCACCGAAGAGACCCCCGAAAAGCCGGCCAACGCGGAGAAGCCGCCGGAGCCCGTCGACGACCTCGTGACCACGCACCACACACTGACGGTCAAACGCCGCAAACTGGCCTACACCGCGCAGGCCGGGCGCGTGGTGCTGCGCCAGGAGGTACTGAAGGACGGGAAGTCGGAGGGCCACAAGCCCAAGGCCGAGGTCTTCCTCACCTCGTACACGCTCGACGACGCCGACCCGGGCACGCGCCCGGTCACGTTCGCGTTCAACGGCGGCCCCGGCTCGTCCAGCATCTGGCTGCACATGGGCCTGCTGGGCCCGCGGCGGGTGCTCTCGGGTGACGTCGACGACCTGGTCCCGCCGCCGTACGGTCTCGAGGACAACGCCGAGACGCTGCTCCAGCACAGCGACCTCGTGTTCATCGACCCGGTCTCCACGGGCTACTCGCGCGTGACCGAGGGCGGCGAGTCGAAGGACTACACCGGGTTCCAGGGCGACATCGAGTCGGTCGCCGAGATCATCCGCCTGTGGGTCTCGCGCAACGAGCGCTGGCTGTCGCCGAAGTTCCTGGCCGGCGAGTCGTACGGCACCCTGCGCGCGGCCGCGCTGGCCGGGCACCTGCAGGAGCGCTACGGCCTGTACCTCAACGGCTTGCTGCTCATCTCGTCGGTGCTCGACATGGGCACGCTGCGGTTCTACGAGGGCAATGACCTGCCGTACTCGCTCTACGTGCCCACCTACGCGGCCATCGCGCACTACCACGGCTTCCACGGCGACCGCCCCCTCGACGACGTCCTGGCCGACGCCGAGGACTTCGCGGCCAAGGAACTGCCGTGGGCCCTGGCCCGCGGTGCTCGGCTGTCCACTCAGGACCGCGCGGAGACCGTGGCCACACTGGCTTCGCTGACGGGGCTTTCGGAGTCCTATGTGGACCGGGTGAACCTGCGGATCGAGCACGTGCGCTTCTTCACGGAGCTGCTGCGCGACCGCGGCCTGCTCGTCGGCCGCATGGACGGCCGCTTCACCACGTGGGAGGTCGACGGCGGCCGCGAGCACATGAGCGACGACGCGTCGATCTCGCGCATCATCGGCGCGTACTCGGCCGGCTTCAACCACTACATCCGCGCCGAGCTCGGCTACCAGAACGACCTGCCGTACGAGATCCTGTCCGGCGACGTCTTCAAGGCGTGGTCGTACAAGGACTTCGAGGGCCGGTTCGTGTCCGTTGTGGACTCCGTGAGCGCCGCCATGCGCGCGAACCCGCACCTGAAGGTCCACGTCGCGTTCGGTCACTACGACGGCGCCACGGCGTACTTCGCGAGCGAGCACGTGCTCGCCCACCTGCAGATCCCGGACGAACTGCGCGAGAACATCGAGACGGCCTACTACCCGGCCGGGCACATGATGTACGTGCACGAACCGACGCGGATCCAGCAGTCGAAGGATCTGGGGAAGTTCGTGAAGTCGGCTTCGAACCGCTGATTTTTTCGGGTCTTTCGGGTCTTTCGGTCTAGAGGACGAGGTCGGCCAGCCGGTCGACCTCGTCCGGATCCGCGACGGTCGGCGTGAACGTGAGCTCGTTGAGCCCCGCCGCCTCGAAGTCCCGCACGATGGCCCTGATCTTCTCCGCCGTCCGCACCGCTCCGTCGGCGATCGTGTCGGCGTGGTCTCCGGCGTAGGCGTAGTACGAGCGCAGGTATTCGTCGCCGCTCTCGGGTTGAGTCGCCGAGAAGTAGGCCAGACCGAGCAACCGCGGCTCGCCTCCCCGGCCGGCTTCCGCCCACGCGTCGCGGATTTCCTTGACCGTCGGCTCCGCCCGCGCCGGCCCGCCACCGGCGCCGGTCCACCCGGCCGCGTGCTCCACCGTCCGCCGCACCGCGCGCTTGCTGTGCCCACCGATCAGGATCGGAATCCCCGGCGGCTCCGGCACTACGGCCCTTTTCTCGCCCGGGAAATCCCCCTCGGCCACCGCTTCACCACGCCACGCCTGCTTGAGGTAGCTCAACTGCCGGTCGAACGCCGCCCCGCGCCCCGCGAACTCCCGCTCCACCGGCAGGTAGTCCGACTCCCGCGCCCCCACGCCGAGGCCGAGCGTCAACCGCCCTTCCGCCAGCGACGCCACGGTGCCGGCCACCTTCGCCAGCACCGCGTCCGGGTACGTCGGCCCCAGCACGGCGTTGGTGACCAGCCCGATCCCGCTCGTCGCCCCGGCCACGCCGGCGAGCGCCGTCAACGAGTCCAGCGAGGGGTACGCCACGCGCCCGATCGTGGACACGAAGGCGAACCCGCGCCGTTCCGCCCGGCGCGCCCACTCGAGCACCAACGGCCCACTCGTGCCGGGCACCGTGTTGGGAATTCCGATACCGATCTTCATGCCGCCAGTGTGCAACCCCCGGGCAGCCACCGCAGCGCTCGGCTTCGGCTCGCCTCGGCTCGCCTCGCCTCGGCCACCAAGCGCCCCAATGTGGCGTTCGGTGCGCTGAACGCACCGAACGCCACATTGGGTGCACTGAATGGGCAGGCAGGTATCGATGGCGCAACCAACGCCACATTGGGGCGGGGCGGGCCGAACCTACTTCACGTACTTCGCCCCACGCGTCACAGCCGCGTAAGCGTCCACCGCACCATGTCCGTAGAACCCGTTGAACGCGGCATCCCCCGCACAGGTGGCCGTGAACGACTCGTCGCGGCCCTCGTTCAGGTAATCCACCGTCCGGGGCACCGGGCAGGCAATCGGCGAAGCCGTCCCCTCCAGCACGCGCTGCACGGCGTCCGGGTCCATCCCAAAACCGGAACCCGACTTCTTGCCGTACTCCGAAACGATCAACGCCGCGACACCGGTGGCGTGCGGCGTGGCCATCGAAGTCCCCTGGAGCCACTGGTAGTACCCGACCCGGCCGTCACGAGCGACGGCCTTCTGCACACCCGCGGCAACCCCCGCCGGAGTCACGTTCCCGGCCGCATCGACGTTCCCCTCGGCCACCGCCACGTTGCGCGGGTAGGCCGACAGGATCTCGTTCTCCACCTTCTGGAACCAAGGCGTCCCGAAGCCGTCCCGGTAGTACCCGCCCGGCGCGGAAACCGAGATCTGCTCGGTGCCGTAATTGGAGTAGTCCGCCTTCGCCTGCGAAGGACCGAAAGCGGCGACACCGATCGTGTGCGGACCTTCCGTGGGCATCGTCAGGCAGGACGCGTTGTCGATCTGCCGCGGGTGCGCCGAGGTGCTCGGGTAGTCCGGGCTGGTCGCGTCGGGCTGCGGCGCGCCGAGGTCCGTGTGCTCGTTGCCGAGGGCGACGACCATCGAAACGCCCTTGCGGTGCGCGTAGTTCAGCGCCCGCGTGGTGGCCTCGATGACGGTGCGCTGCTCGGCCTGCTCCTCGGCGGAGTCGGCCGGGTTCGCGCGGCAGTTGTAGAGCCACGGGTCGGTGTAGAAGCTCATGTTCACCACGTCGATGCCCGCGTCACCGGCGTAGGTCAGCGCGTCGACAGTCGGCTGGAGGAAGAAGAAACCCGAGTCCTGGCCGGCGCGGATGTTGACCAGCGAGACGCCCGGCGCGACGCCCGAGACGCCGAAGCCGTTCACCGCCGCGCCGATCGTGCCGGCGACGTGGGTGCCGTGACCGTTGTCGTCGTGGTCCACGGGATCGACGCAGCCGCGATACTCACACGGGCCGTCCACCACGGCGCCGTTCACGTCCGCGACGATGTCCCGCGTGAAGTTGCGCGAGTCGGCGCGGTCGAAGTTCGGCGCGATGTCCGGGTGACTGGCGTCGACGCCGGTGTCGATGATACCGACCTTCACGCGCTTGTCACCGGGCTGCACGGTGCGCGCGAGGTCCGACCGGGTGGACTTCAGGCCCCAGAGCTGGTCGTCCAGCGGATCGGTCCCCGACGGACCGGAACCGGAACCCGACGCCTTCCCCCGGCCCTCCTTCTCGACCGCGTTGTGCTTCACCTTCTTGCCGTCCCGCGGCGCCGACCCGATCGCCTTCGACCGGGCCGCGCCGAACACCGCGCTGCTGGACGAAACCCGCGCGACGAATCCCGAAGCCGGCGCCGAAGCCGTGATCAGCCCGACGGCGTCGTTCCGGGCCACCACCGTCCCGCCGGCGGCCTCGACCGCGGCCACGGCGGCGCCGACGTCCGAACGCGCCAGCACCGTGTACTCCGTGACCGGGCCGGAAACCCCTGCCGACGCGACCGGAACGAACGAGGCCGCACCGAGCAGGGGTACCGCCAATACGGCGAGAAGCAGTCTGGGTCTTTTCACGAGTCCTCCTCAACGCGAAAACCGACACCGCAACGTACATACCGGACACACGTTGCAGCAATCGTCAGAAGGAGGAACCAGACTAAAGTCAGGGCACCACGGACCGGGCTTCCGCGAAGTGGCACGCCGAGAGGTGCCCGTCGGTGCGCGGCGAGAGCTCCGGGTCCTCGGTGGCGCAGATGTCCTGCGTCTTCCAGCACCGCGTGCGGAACCGGCAGCCCGACGGCGGGTCGAGCGGGCTCGGCGGGTCGCCCTCGAGCCGGATGATCTGCCGCTGCCCGCGCACTTCCGGGTCGGCCACGGGCACGGCCGAGAGCAGCGCCTGCGTGTACGGGTGCGAGGGCCGCTCGTAGATCTCGTCCTCGGTGCCGATCTCCACGATCTTGCCCAGGTACATCACGGCCACGCGCGTGGCGAGGTGGCGCACCACCGACAGGTCGTGCGCGATGAACACGTACGACAGCCCGAACTCCGTCTGCAGGTCGCCGAGCAGGTTCATCACCTGCGCCTGGATGGAGACGTCCAAAGCGGACACCGGCTCGTCGCAGATGATCACCTTCGGCCGCAGCGCGAGCGCCCGCGCGATGCCGATGCGCTGGCGCTGCCCGCCCGAGAACTGGTGCGGGTAGCGGTTGATGTGCTCGGGGTTGAGCCCCACCACCTCCAGCAGCTCACGCACCTTCTGCGCGCGCGAACCCTTGGGCGCGACCTCGGTGTGGATCTCGAACGGCTCGCCGACGATGTCGCCGACCGTCATCCTCGGGTTCAGCGACGTGTACGGGTCCTGCAGCACGATCTGGATCTCGCGCCGCAGCCGCCGCAGCTCGGCGCCGCGCAGCTTGAAGATGTCGCGGCCCTCGAACGTCGCCCCGCCCGCGGTCGGCTCCTCCAGGCGCATCAGCACCTGCGCGAGCGTCGACTTGCCGCAGCCCGACTCGCCCACCACGCCGAGCGTCTCGCCCGGCGCCAGGTCGAACGAGACGCCGTCGACGGCCTTCACGTGCCCGATGGTGCGCTTGAACAGCACGCCCTGGCGCACCGGGAAGTGCTTCACCAGCTCCTGCACGCGGAGAATCGGATCAGCCACGGGTTTCCACCACCTCTTCGGCGAAGTGACACGCACTGACCCGGCCGAAACCCAGGCTGTGCAACGACGGCCGTTCCTCCGAACAGCGTTGCTCCGCCCGCTTGCACCGCGGGTGGAACGGACAGCCCGAGGGGATGTCGAGCAGGCTCGGCGGCAGCCCCTTGATCGTCTCCAGCGTCTGGCCCTTGAGGTCCAGGCGCGGCAGTGAATCCATCAGCGCACCCGTGTACGGGTGGCCCGGCGATTTGAACAGCTCGTGCACATCGGCCTGCTCCACGATCCGGCCCGCGTACATCACGGCGATCCGGTCGGCGACCTCCGCGACCACACCGAGGTCGTGCGTGATGAGAACGAGCCCCATCTGCCGTTCGCGCTGGATCTCGCCGAGCAGGTCCATGATCTGGGCCTGCACGGTCACGTCGAGTGCCGTGGTCGGCTCGTCCGCGATCAGCAGCACGGGGTCGAGCGCCAGCGACATCGCGATCATCGCGCGCTGGCGCATGCCGCCCGAGAACTGGTGCGGGTAGTCCTTCACGCGCCGCGCGGCGGCGGGGATGCGCACCAGGTCCAGCAGCTCGATCGCGCGCTTGCGGGCGTCCTGTTTGGACATGCCCTGGCGCACGCGCAGCTGTTCTTCGATCTGGAACCCCACGGTGAACACGGGGTTCAGCGCCGAGAGCGCGTCCTGGAAGATCATCGCGATCTCGGTGCCGCGCAGCTCGCGCCGCCGCTCGGGCGTGGCCGTGAGCAGGTCCTCACCTCGGTAGCGGATCGAACCACCGGTGATCACGCCCGGCGGCATGTCGAGGATGCCCATGATGGTCTGCGCGGTCACGCTCTTGCCGGAACCGGATTCACCCAGCACCGCAAGGGTTTCGCCGGCGTGCACGGAGTAGCTCACGCCGTTGAGCACGTTGGCGACGCCGTCGGACGTGCGGAACTCCACCTGGAGGTCTTCGACCTCGAGCAGCAGCTCGTTCGTTGGTTCGGACATCGGGTGAGCTACCTCGACTTCGGGTCGAGCGCGTCGCGGATCCCGTCACCGAGCATCACGAACGCGAGCACGGTGATGGTGACGAACGCACCGGGGAACAAGAGCATGTGGGGGTCGGCCCGGAAGTAGTCGCGCGAGTCGCTGATCATCACGCCCCACGAGATCACCGGCGGCCGCACGCCGATGCCGAGGTACGCGAGCGTCGCCTCGGCGCCGATGGCCGCGCCCAGCGCGATGGTGGCGTAGACCAGCACCGGCGCGAGCGTGTTGGGCAGCAGGTGCCGGAACACGATGCGCGGCGTGCTGGCGCCGAGCGCGCGGGCGGCCTTCACGTAGTCGAGCTGCTTCGCGACCAGCGTCGCCGAGCGCATGATGCGCATCGCGACCGGCCAGGTCAACACCGCGATGGAGCAGACCACCTGCACGATGATCGTCACGGCACCGGGGTTGGAGCCGGGCGCGTTGAACGTGGTGAGGATGACGATCGCGCCGAGCACGAACGGCAGGCCGGCGAAGATGTCGCCCAGCCGCGAGAGCAGGCTGTCGATCAGGCGGCCGTAGTAGCCCGCGAGGATGCCGACCAGCGAGCCGAACACCACCGTCAGGATCGTCGCGAACACGCCGACCAGCAGCGACGCGCGGGCGCCGTAGATGGTGCGGGCGTAGACGTCGTAACCCTGGTTGTCGTAGCCGAACCAGGCCTCGGACGACGGGCCCTGGTTGGCCTTCGTCAGGTCGCTGAACCCGGCTTCGCGGTGGGAGAACAGGCCCGGGGCGATCGCGATCAGCACCACCAGCAGGATGATCACCGCGGAGATCACGAACGCCGGCTTGCGGCGCAGCTGGCGCCACGCGTCGCCCCACAAGCTGCGGGGCTTCTTCGTCTCGGTGGCGGAGTCGTCGACGCGCGACAGCTCCGCCGCGTCGACAGCCGTGCCTCCGACGAGGTTGGGGTCAGTCATAGCGGATCCTCGGGTCGAGAACGGCGTAGAGCAGGTCCACGATCAGGCTCATCAGCAGGTACACCAGTACGAGCAGCACCACGACGCCCACGACGGTGGCGCTCTCGCGGTTCTGGATGCCGCGGAAGATGAGCCCGCCCAGGCCGTTGATGTTGAACACGCCCTCGGTCACGATCGCGCCGCCCATCAGCGCGCCCAGGTCGGTGCCGAGGAACGTCAGCACCGGGATCACCGAGTTGCGCAGCAGGTGCACGCCGACCACGCGGCTGTTGGGCTGGCCCTTCGCGATGGCCGTGCGGATGTAGTCGGCGTGGCGGTTCTCCGCGATCGACGTTCTCGTGAGCCGCGCGACGTACGCCATCGAAAGGCTGCCCAGCGCGATGCCGGGCACGATCAGCTCGCCGAAGGACGGGTCGTCCGACACGCTCGTGTCGATGATGCCGAGCTCGGTGCCCAGCACGAGCTGCAGCACGATCGCGGTGACGAACACCGGCAGCGAGATCAGGAACGTGGTGGAGACGAGCACCAGGTTGTCGAGGAAACCTCTGCCGCGCAGGCCGGTCAGCACACCCGCGGTCAGGCCGATCACGGCCTCGATGAGCACCGCGACGAGCGCCAGGCGCAGCGTGATCGGGTAGGAGGTGGCGATCAGCTCGCCGACGGAGGTGCCGTTGAAGGTCTCGCCCCAGTCGCCCGTGAACAGGCTGCCGAGGTACTTGAGGTACTGGAGGATCAGGTTGTCGTTCAGGTGGAACTTCTCGGTCATCAGGTCGACGTAGGCCTGGGGGCAGGCCGTTTGGCCGCACTTGCCCGAGAAGGGATCACCCGGGACGGCCCACACCAGCACGTAGATCAGGAAGGTCGTTCCGAAGAACACCGGGATCAGCTGGAGCAGGCGTCGCAGGACGTAGCGAATCATGCGTCAGTTCCTAGGAGTGCGCGCCGGGCGAGCCGCGGACCGTCCTTTTGAGACGGTCCGCGGCGGCCTTGGTGTTGGGAGGTCTTCTCAGCGCGTCACTTGGTGACCTCGACCGACGAGTAGTCGGCGCGGCGGCGGAAGTCGAGCGTCACGGTCTTGGTGTGCTTGGACTTCGCGGCCACACCCTTCTCGTCCCAGACCGGGATCGAGGGCAGGTCCTTGGCGATGGCGTCCTCGGCCTGCTGGTAGATCTTGATCGCGGCGTCCTTGTCCGGCGTGGAGTCGGCCTGCTCCAGGAGCTGGTCGACGGCCGGGTTGGAGTAGACCGAGTCGTTCGACGAGGCACCCGTGCGGTAGATCGGGTTCAGGAAGTCCTCGATCGACGGGTAGTCGGCCGACCAGTCCGAACGACCCATGCCGGTCAGCTTGTGGCCCGTCACGATGCTGCGCCACTGGCCGAAGTCCGTGGCCGGCACGAAGTCGCACTCGACGCCGAGCACGTTCTTGATGCTGTTGCACGCGGCCACCAGCGGCTCCTTGCGGCCACCGTCGGCGTTCGAGGCGATGGTGAGCTTGCCCTTGAAGCCGGACTTCGCGAACGCCGCCTTGGCCGCGGCCGGGTCGAACTTGCAGAACTCGCACACGGCCGGGCGGTAGCCCTCGATGCCCTGCGAGACGTAGCCGTCGGCCGGCACGTAGGTGTCGTTCATGACGGTCTTGGTGATCTGCGTGCGGTCGATCGCCATGGAGATGGCCTTGCGCAGGTCGAGGTTGTCGTAGCCGGGCACGTAGTACGGCACGGCGATGGCGCTGATGCCGAGCAGGTGACCGGTGACCAGGTTGTCCTTGAGGTCGGTCTTGTACTTGCTGCCGGCCAGCGCCGAGGGCGGGAGCGTCTCGATGAAGTCGAGCTTGTTGCTCAGCAGGTCCTGGTACGCGGTTTCCTGGCTCGCGTAGATCTTGATGTCCAGGTCCTTGAACTTGACCTTGTCCTGGCCCTTGTAGTCGTCATTGCGCGTCAGCTTGATGTCGACGTTCGGCGTGCGGCTGACGAACTTCATCGGACCGTTGCCGATCGGGTGCTGCGCGAAAGCCTTGGGGTCCTTGAAGAACACGTCGGGCAGCGGCGCGAAGGCCGTGTAGCCGATCTTGGTGGCGAAGACCGAGAACGGCGCCTTCAGCGTCACCTGGAACTCGTAGTCGCCCTTCACGACCAGGCCGGACATCTTGTCCGTGGTCGGCTTGGCGTTGTCGTCGGCCGGGTGGACGTCGTCGTAGCCCTGGATGTTCTCGAAGAACGTGCTGTTGATCTGGCCGTTGGGCGAGTAGGCGCCGTAGTTCCAGGCGTCGACGAAGTTCTTTGCCTTGACCTCGGTGCCGTCGTGGAACTTCCAGCCCTGCTTGATCTTGATGTCGAAGACCTTGGAGTCGGTCGTGGTGATCGACTCGGCCATCTGGTTGTAGGGCTGCGCGTTGTCACCCTTGAACGCGACCAGCTCGGCGAACATCGCGTCGACGGCCTTCGAGCCACCCAGCTCGTTGGTGTTCGTGGGGATCAGCGTGTTCTGCGGCTCGGTGCCGTAGACGGTGAAGGTCCCGTTGGGATCCACCTCACCGGACGACCCGCTACTGCTGGAGCCACCACCGCACGCGGCAAGGACCAATGACAAGGTTGTCACCACCGCGGCGGCTCCCCAGAGCCTGCGTGAACGCCGCATGTTCCCCTCCATCTCGTGTTCCCGAAAAGTGAGATGGACGTTAGCGGGCGGTGGGGGTTTGTAACCAGATCACTCGGTTGCAAAAGAGTGACAACCTTTTCCTACACCCTGGCAGAGCACTACCAAGGTATTAATGATCACCCAGCGTGCCCACGCTGCTCCGCTCAGGCGAGAGAGAGCGCGATTCCGTCGAGGATGTCGTGTTCGCTCACGATCAGCTGGTCCGGACCACCGCGTTTCGCGAGCTGCTCGGCCAGCACCTGGACGATCACCGCACCCCCGCCGATCACGTCCATCCTGCCCGGATGGATCACCGGGTTGGCCGCGCGGGTGGCCCGGTCGGCCGCCAGCAGGCTCGTCGCGAGGCTGTCGATCTGGGCGTGGGAGAGCTTCGACAGGTGCGTGCGCTCCGAGTCGTACTCGGGCAGCTCCTGGGCGATCGCTGACAACGTGGTCACCGTGCCGGCGACCCCGATCCACGTCTTGGCCTTGGCCACGTCGACGACGTCGAACGCCTCCTGGAGGATGGTCTCGGCGAGCTGCTTCGCCTCGGTGATCTCGTCCGCGGTGGGCGGATCCTGCGTGAGGGCGCGCTCGGTGATGCGGACGCAGCCGATGTCCACTGACTTCGCGGCGAGCACCTCGGCGCGCTGCCCGTCCCACGTGCCCAGGACCAGCTCGGTCGAGCCGCCGCCGACGTCGACGACCACGAAGGGACCGTCGTCCGGGTCCTGCTCCCCGACCGCGCCGGTGAAGGACAGCCGCGCTTCCTCGTCACCGCTGATCACCTCGGCCTCGACGCCGAGCGTCTCGCGCGTCATGGCGAAGAACTCGTCGCGGTTACTGGCGTCCCTGGTGGCCGAGGTGGCGACCATCCTTACTTTTTCGACGCCTTTCCGACGGGCGGCGATCGTGTAGTCGGCGAGGGCGACGCGGGTGCGTTCGAGCGCTTCGGGCGCCAGGCGGCCGGTGGCGTCGACGCCTTGGCCGAGGCGCACGATGCGCATCTCGCGGTGCAGGTCGCGCAGGTCCACCGTGCCGTCGTGGCGCGGCGTCAGCTCGGCGACGAGCAGGCGGATGGAGTTGGTCCCACAGTCGATCGCGGCTACACGAGGCATGGCGTCGACCTTACTGGGTCGAGGTCAGGACGCTGGGGCGTTGCTCGTCGTGCTGTCTGTCGTGCTGTCTGTCGTGCTGCTGTCGTCGGGCGGTGTGGAGCTCTCTTGGCCGCATGGCGGGAGGCTCGGGGTGGTCGTCGTCGTGGTCGTGGTGCTCGGCGGTGTGCTGTCGGCTGTCGTACTGGATTCGCAGGTCGGCGTGCTGGTCGTGGTGTCCGTCGACGTGCTGCTGCTCGTGCTTCCGCTCGGCGGCAACGACGTCTGCGGCGGCCCACTCGGCGGCGTACTCGACACCGGTGGTGGCGGCACGGCCGGCGGCGGCGGGTTGACGCCCGCGTTGGGCGCGCCGACGGGAATCTGGCTGTCCGGCAGCGGCGCGACGCCGTTGCGGTAGGCCTCGGCCCAGAGGATGACGGTGTTCACGTAGACGTCGGAGTTGTTGTAGCGGTAGATGGCCGTGCGCAGCTGGTCCGGGTTCGCGACGTCCAGGCCGCCGGAGCAGAGGTAACGCGCCGTGGCGAGCGAGGCGTCGAAGAGGTTCTCCGGGTCGGCGGTGCCGTCGCCGTTCCCGTCGGACGCGTACTGGCGCCACGTCGCGGGGATGAACTGCGCCGGCCCCACCGCGCGGTCCCAGACGGTGTCGTGGTCCAGCGCGCCGCCGTCGGTGTCGGGGATCGCCGCGAAGGGCCCGCTCCCGTTGAGCTCCGGGCCGAGGATCGGTTCGAGCGCCGTGCCCGCCGCGTCGACGTACCCACCGCGCGCGTGGTTGGACTCGATCCGCCCGATGCTGGCGACCAGCGCCCAGTCGATGTGGCAGTTCGGCTGCTCGTGGGCCAGGATGTCGGCCGCGTTGTGATACGCGGCCAGCGCGGTGGCGGGGATGCCGAGGGGCCCGTTGGGCAACTCGTACGCGGGCAACGGCAACGGCACCGGCGACTCGGGCAGGCTCCCGTCCACGGCGACCTTTTCCACCTGGGGGTTCTGCGGGTCGTAACCCTGTTCGAGCGCCACGTCTTTGGTGTGGGTCGTCGGCAGGCCGGCCGTCCAGGCCCCGATCGCCAGCGTCGCGGCAATCGCCGGCACGACGGCCAAGATCCCGACGGAGACGGAGACGACGTTCCGGTGCCTGGCCGTGACCGTTCGGCCGCGGTACCGAACTTTCCGCGTCGCGACACGCAGCCTTCTCGGCCCACGCCCCGCCGAGACTTGGTCCGGCCTTGACCAGCGGCGGGGTCGGTTTTGGGCTTCGGTTGCTTCGCCTTGACCTGCTTCGGCTTCGGGGTCTGTTTCTGCTGTTTCTGCTGTTTCTGCTTCGCCGGCTTCGCTTACTTCGGCGGTGGCTCCGGCTTCGCCTTGACCCGCTTCACCCGCTTCTCCGGCTTCGCCCGCTTCGGCAATGACTCCAGCTTCGCCCTGACCTTCTTGGCCCGCTTCCGCTTCAGCCTCTGCTTCAGCTCCATCGCCGACTTCAGTGGTGGCATCGGCTTCAATCTCCGCAGCCTGGGCTTCACCGGCGGCTTCGCCTCGAACCTCGCCAACCTGGGCTTCCGCCTCAGCTTCGGCTTCGCCCGCCTCGGCCGGAGCTACGTCGCTTACGTCGGCGCGGGCAGCTGCGGCCCCTTCGGATTGGGCTGCGACTTCGCCGAACGTTTCGGCTTCGGCCGCCTCGGTACGGGCACCTTCGCCCTCGCACAGCTCGGTCAGGACCGCTTCGCCTGGCTCGGCGCGGGCAGCTGCGGCCCCTTCGGATTGGGCCGCGGCTTCGCCGAGCACTTCGGCTCGAACCCCTTCACCCTGGCCCGAGTCGATCGGAGCCGCTTCGCCTGGCTCGGCGTGGGCGACTTCGACCGCTTCGGATTGCGCTGCGGCTTCGCTGAGCGTTTCGGCTTCGGCCGCCTCGGCACGGGCGACTTCGTCGGCGGGGGCGCGCACGGCTTCCGTTGCCTCGGCTGCTGCAGTCGCTGCGTCGGCCCCAATCCCGTGGGCTCCGTCTACTGCTTCAGCGTCGGCAGCTTCGGCTTCGCTGGTGCTGGCGAGGGCCTCGGCGTCCCGAGCTGTGCGACCCTCGTCAGTCGGGTCGTCCTGTTCAGACCGAGCTTCTGGAGCATCGCCGGGCTGGTCGAGGTCCGTGGCGTCCACGTCGAGGTTGTGGTCGCGACCGTCCACATCGTTCGCCTCGGCTTCGGCCGGCGCCGAGGCGCGGGTGGCGTCGCTGTGGGGTCCATTGCGGAGCTTTCGGGCGATGTGCCCGAGTCCGCGTGGCGCCCGCATGGTCCGAACCCTCCTCGGGGTCACCCGGTGGTAAGCCCGATGGTTGCCTACGTCGTGTGAAGATTCCGTACCCAGCTTGGCGGCGGGTCACCCATACGGGAACCCACAGATGCAGTAACTGCCCGCCTGTCCGGACTATCTGCACACGAGACGGGAGCGTTACCCCTCTTCGGCGGCGGCGCACTCGCCCGACGGCCAGCCCTGGGTGTGGAGCCAGGCGAGGGTCTCGTCGCCGAACGGATTGACGCCCGGGCCGGCGGCGAGGGTGTGGGCGAGGTGGACGTGGAGGCACTTCACGCGCCCCGGCATGCCGCCGGCGGTGACCTGCGTGCCGAGGGACTCGATGGCGTCGCGCTCGGCGAGGTAGGTCTCGTGCGTGCGCAGGTACGCCGCGGCGAGCTCCGGGTCGGTCTCGAGCCGTGCGGTCATCTCCTTCATCACGCCGGACGCCTCCAGCGTGCCGACGAGCGACGTCAGCCGTGGGCACGTCAAGTAGTAGAGCGTGGGGAACGGGGTGCCGTTTTCGAGCCGCGGGCTCGTCTGCACCACCGACGGGTGCCCGCTCGGACACCGCGCCGCCACGGCCCGCAACGCGCGCGGCGGACGCCCGAGCTGCTCCCTGATGATCTCCCGGTCGGCATCGGTGACCGGCTCGAAGCGGGGGGTTTCCGTGCTGCTGTTGCTGCTGTTCACGCCACCCAGGTTAGTGCCGCCGACGACCGGCCCGGCCGCCACCTCCGCCTGAACCCCCGACTTATCCACAACTCGGTTCCCCTGTGGACAACTCGGCCCCCGACGGCCTCGACCGCCGTTTTCGTCGGCCCCCGCCGGTGGAATGGGACGGGGACGCCCCCCTTGGGGAGGGTCGCCTGTGGTCCAGGCGCGCCATCCGATTCGTGCTCAAACACGGCTAGGGCGCCGACGAGCCAGGCGTTACGGCGCGCCCGCACCATCCGCGTGCCGGATCACAACCCGCCGACACCAGGCGTTTTCACACCCACCCGAGGCACCTCACCCTCGGCGGCACTGTCGGCCCCCGTGTCGTCCGCTTCCCACCGCAGTAAATCCCCCGGCTGACACTCCAGCACCTCGCAAAGCGCCGCCAGCGTCGCAAAACGCACCGCCTTCGCGCGGCCGTTCTTCAGCACCGCCAGGTTCGCCGGGGTGATCCCGACGCGGTCCGCGAGCTCGCCCACCGACATCTTCCGCCGGGCCAGCATCACGTCGATGTCGACGGCGATGGGCATCAGATCACCTCGTCGAGCTCGGCCTGCAGTTGCGTCGCCTCGACGTCGCGGGCGACGGCCTGGGCCAGGAGCATCCGGAGCACCAGCACGATGAGCGCGACGCCCAGGATGGCCACGCCGATCCCGCCCATGATGAGGGTGACGCCGGGGTCGTCGCGCTGGCCGGGGGCGTTGATGGCCGTGACCGTGAACCACACGAGGGCCGCCCCGACGATCGCGCCGATGACGGTGTCGACGTAGCGGAAGGCGGCGGGCGAGAACACCGTGCCGCGGCGCACCATCGCCACCAGCCGCCACACGCAGACCACGGCGACCTGCACCGTCACCAGGCCCACGATCGTGACGAGGCGCAGCGCGGTCAGCGGCAGCGTCCCGTCCTCCGGGTCGCTGCCGGTGACGAGCACCCACACCATCAGCACCTGGATCAGCGCGGTTCCGGTGAGCACCACCGCGAGCACCGCGCGCAGTGCGTTCACTGCCAGCTTTCCCACAGGGCCATCCTCCCATCGAGTTACGATGGGAATCTATCGATTTTCGATAGGTAAGACAAGAAGAAAAACGACGGGGCACCCGAAGGCACCCCGCCGCTCAACCCAAACCAAGAACTCACCCGCCGGAAACCGAGTTCCACAGCTTCTCGTACCAAGACCCCTGCGGAACCGCCGCCGGGTTGGCCGCGGGCGGCGGCGCGGAAGGCTGGTCCTCCGGCAGCTGCACCATGTACGGCGTCTCCCCCGGCTTCACGTACCGCAGGCGCCGGCGGGCCTCCGCCTCGATCTGCGCCGGGTCGCTGAGCTGGGCCTTGCGATCACGCAGAACGTCGACTTCCTTCTGCAGCTGGGCCTGCTGCGCCTCCTGGTCACGCACTTCCGACCGCTGGCTGAGGTACGTCCGCAGCGGCACCGCGACGGTGAACGCCAGCGCACACACGACGATCGCCACCACAGCCGCGCGCCGGGTGGTCGACATGCCGAGCACCTTGGCCGCGCCGGACGCGCGTTTCGCCGCGAGGCCACGGCGCAGCCGAGCCCTCGTCGTCTCCGAAGCACCAGAAGCGCCTGAAGACACAGAGCGGCGCCGGGCCGACGCGGGGCGCCGGGCCCGCGTGGACCCACCTGCCTCAGCGCGCCGGGCCCGCGTGGACCCGGCGCCGGTAGCGCCGCGACGGCTGCGCGCCCTCCCCCGGTCGGCCATGGAACCCTCAGGCCTCCGCGGTGAACCGCGGGAAGGCGAGGTCGCCGGCGTAGCGCGCGGCGTCCGCCAGCGTCTCCTCGATGCGCAGGAGCTGGTTGTACTTCGCGATCCGCTCGCCGCGCGCCGGGGCGCCCGTCTTGATCTGCCCGACGCCGGTCGCGACCGCGAGGTCCGCGATGAACGTGTCCTCGGTCTCGCCGGAGCGGTGGCTCATCATCGACTTGTAGCCGTACGACGTGGCCAGCGAAACCGCGTCCAGCGTCTCCGACAGCGTGCCGATCTGGTTCACCTTCACCAGCAGCGCGTTGGCGGCGCGGCGGGTGATGCCCTCCTCGAGGCGGTCCGGGTTGGTGACGAACAGGTCGTCGCCCACGAGCTGGACCTTGTCGCCGACCTCGGCGGTCAGCTGGACCCAGCCGTCCCAGTCGTCCTCGCTCAGCGGGTCCTCGATGGACACGAGCGGGTAGTCGCGCAGCAGTTCGGCGTAGTAGGCCGACATCTGCTCGGCGCTGCGCTTGGTGCCCTCGAACGTGTAGGCGCCATCGGCGAAGAACTCGGTGGCGGCCACGTCGAGCGCGAGCGCGACGTCGCGGCCCGGCGCGTAGCCGGCCTTCTCGATCGCCTGCAGGATCAGGTCGAGCGCCTCGCGGTTGTTGCCCAGGCTCGGGGCGAAGCCGCCCTCGTCGCCGAGGCCGGTGGACAGCCCGCGGCCCTTCAGCACGCCCTTGAGCGCGTGGTAGACCTCGGTGCCCCAGCGCAGCGCCTCGCGGAACGACTCGGCGCCGATCGGCGCGATCATGAACTCCTGGATGTCCACGTCGGTGTCGGCGTGGGCGCCACCGTTGAGGATGTTGAGCATCGGCACGGGCAGCACGTGCGCGTTCGGCCCGCCCAGGTAGCGGAAGAGCTCCAGCTCGGCCGACTCGGCGGCGGCCTTCGCGACGGCCAGCGAAACGCCGAGGATCGCGTTGGCGCCCAAGCGCGACTTCGCGGGCGTGCCGTCGAGGTCCACGAGCTTCTGGTCGACGATCCGCTGGTCCACGGCGTCGACGCCCACCAGGTCCGGACCGATCTCGTCGAGCACCGCGGCGACCGCGCGCTCCACGCCCTTGCCGTTGTAGCGGCCGGTGTCCCCGTCACGCAGCTCGACTGCTTCGTGCTCGCCGGTGGACGCACCCGACGGGACAGCGGCCCGCGCCAGCGTGCCGTCGTCGAGCGCCACCTCCACCTCGACGGTCGGGTTGCCACGCGAGTCCAGAATCTCGCGCGCGCCTACCTGCTCGATGAGAGCCACGCCATGCTCCTCAGTGGGTCGTGCCTGCGGTGACGCCGCCCAGAGTAGCTGTCCGCGGCTTTCACCCGTTGGAGGCACGGCCGTTCCGCACAGTGCCCGTCAGTGGCCTTCCGAGCCCTCCGGCCGCACTTCGCGCCACCCGGACGGCAGCTCGACGGTCTCCGACGTCTGCTGCCAGAACGTCCAGCTGTTGCCCCCGGGGTCGGCCACCGTGAAGACGCGCGCGCCGTACGGCTGGTCCTGCGGCGGCTCCGGCTCGGCGTCCTCGCCCAGCGCCGAACGCACGCGCTCGTACTGCGCGTCGACGTCGGTCACGTAGATGATGTTGAGCTGCCCGACCGGTCCCTCGACGCCTTTGGCCGCCCAGTATTCGGGACCCACGCCGGCGAGCTGGACCGTTCCGGTGCCCGCGCAGAGCGTCGCCTGGAAGACCTCCCCGGACGCGTCCTCGAACCGAACTTCCTCCCGGAAGCCGAAGACCCTGGTCAGCCACTCCAGCGCCGCCGTCGCGTCGGTGTAGTAGAGGTAGGGCGCCAGGCCCAGGTAGCCGGGTTCCTGTCCGCTGCTCATGGCAGGACAGTTCACCACGACCCGTCCGCCGCCTCGTGCGAGCCCCTCCGGAGCGGTATCGTCGGAGTGACCATGACGGACGCCGCAGCAGCACCAGAGCCCACCGGCGAAGACCGTTTCCGCGCCTTCCGCCAGGCCGAGGATCTGGTCGAACGCCACCGCCCGCTCGACGCGCTCAAGGCGCTCGAACCCCTGCTCGACGAGACGGACAAACCGAGCGTCCAGCTCCTCGCGGGCCGCGCGTACTTCCATTCCGCGCAGCTGCGCCGGGCGGAGCGCGCGTTCACGCGAGTCCTCGAGCTGGATCCGACGGATCACTACGCCCGCTTCGTCCTCGGACGGACCCTCCAGCGCCTCGGCCGATTGGCCGAGGCGCTGGCGCAACTGCGGATGGCTTCGGCGATGAACCCCGTGCCGGAGTACCTGGAGGCGATCGCGGAAGTGACGGCGCGGATCACCTTGCAGGATCGCTGACGCCCGGTTCGGGCTCCGCGTTCAGGCTCGGACTTTCGGCTGGTCAGCCGTTCCGCGGGTGTGGCCGTTCGGCGCCACCGCTCGGCCGGTCGGCTGATCCGGCGGACCCCCTTCACGAGCGAACCTTGAGTCATCACGGAGAACGACCCGAGGAGCTCGAGATGAACGTCTTCACCTTCATCGCCGTCTACGCCGGCCTTGCCGTCCTGCTGCTGGCGGCGCTCTCGCCGGTGATCGTCGAGCTGGACGCGCGGTTCCCGGCCGGCCGCCGCAAGCGCGCCGCCGCCGCTTCGCCCGCCGCGCCGCGTCAGGCCAAGGCCCTCAAGGGCACGCGGATCACCGCGCACGCCTGAGGCGCGGGTCAGGGCGCGACGCTCGCCGCGGCGTAGGAGTCCGCGGCCGAGAACACGCTCTGCACGTAGTCCACCGAAGAGTTGTAGAACAGCATCGCGCGCCACCAGCCCGAGGGGGTGCCGAGGTCGTCGCCGCCGGAGCAGAGGTAGCGAGCGGCCGTGAAGGCGGCGTCGTCGATGTTCTGGGGGTTGGCGGGTTTGCCGTCACCGTTGGCGCGTTCGGCGTACTTCTTCCACGTCGCCGGCGTGAAGTGCAGCGGGCCGAGCTCGTGGTCGGCCTTGCGGTCACCGTCCAGGGCGCCGGAGTCGGTGTCCGCGCCCACGGAAGCGCCGACGACAGCGGGCGTCACGTCGCCCGAGGAAGACACCGCCAGGGAAGGCGTGGCCAGGTGGCCGATGCCCGCGAGAGTCGCCCAGGACAGGTGGCAGGCCGGCTTCTGGCGGCGCATCCACATTTCCGCGCGGCCGTACGCGGCGAGAACCCGGGCGGACAGCTGGGTCTTGCCCGCCACGCGAGCGGCCCACGCATCCAGTTCGGCCTGGTCCGATTCCGTCGGGCGGTCGGGTGGGGCGGCCAAGCCGGCGCGCGGCGCCGAAGCACCCGATTGGGGGCGCTGCGGGGGCACCGAGAACGACGACGTCGCAGCAGCAGGAGCGGGCGGAGCGGCCGAAGGAGCCGGGTCGCGCACCCCGATCGTCACCACCAGCACGATCCCCGTGAGCACCAGCCCCAGCGACAACGCGATCCGGCTGACGTAGCGGCGAGGCGGAGACGTCGTCTGAGTGGTATCGGCCACCCGGACAGGTTACTTCTCCCACCTTCGCGTGACGCCACATCGGGTGATCACGAACCCGAACGCCACGCGGCGGCTCGGAGGTCCTCCAGCCCGTACACGGCCCGGCTCCGAACGAACACTCCCCGCGGCCGTTCCGTCTCGCCAAAGGCAAGCGGACGGTTAACTCCCAGCCCCGGCCGCCCACGTCACACAATTCGTTATGGATCCGCCGCTCACCTCGCTGACCTGCGGTTACCCTAACCTAACCCGACCGGGTAGTCCGATTTGCCCGATCGCGGAGACGGCCTCGGGCGTACGCTCCTCTGGACTTACAGGCAAGGCTTACCTAAAAACATCAGGTCAGGTATGCGGAGGAGGGCTGAGCAGTGGTGTTTTCGAGCGCGCTCATCGGGTTGCGCGAAGGGCTCGAGGCCGCCCTCGTGGTCAGCATCCTGGTGGCGTTCCTGGTGAAGACGGACCGGCGCCACGCGCTGAAGTTCGTGTGGCCGGGCGTGGGCGCGGCAGTGCTGCTGTCGGTCGCCGTCGGCGCGATCCTGACCTACAGCACGGCGCAGCTGAGCTTCGAGCACCAGGAGCTGCTCGGCGGCAGCCTCTCGATCGTCGCGGTCGCGTTCGTCACGGCGATGATCTTCTGGATGCGCAAGGCGTCCAAGCAGATGGCCGCGGAGCTGCGCGGCAAGATGGAGGACGCGCTCAACGTCGGCCCCGCCGCCGTGCTGCTGCTGTCGTTCCTCGCCGTCGGCCGCGAAGGCCTCGAAACGGCCGTGTTCTTCTACTCCGCCGTGCAGACCGCGCAGTCGGACACGATCCAGCCGCTCATCGGCTTCGTGGTCGGCATCGCCGCCGCGATCGTGATCGCGTACCTGCTCTACCGCGGCGCCGTGCGGTTCAACCTCGCGAAGTTCTTCACCGTCACCGGCGTGCTGCTGGTGTTCGTCGCCGCCGGGGTGCTCGGCTACGGCTTGCACGACCTGCAGGAAGCCGGCTTCATCCCGGGCTTGACCACCCTCGCGTTCGACGCGTCGAGCTCGCTGCCGGAAACCTCGTGGTACGGCGCGCTGCTCAAGGGGATCTTCAACTACTCGCAGCAGACCACCGTGCTGCAGGCGATCGCGTGGGTCGCCTACGTGGTGATCGTGCTCCCGCTCTTCCTCAAGCCCACCAAGAAGAAAACCGTCACGGCTGAAGCCGCTGCGGCCGCTGCCAAGGAGTGACCGTGCCTCTGTCCCCCAGAACCCCGCTGGCCGTGCTGGCCGGAGTCGGCGCCCTCGTGGCCCTGTCCGCGTGTGACAGCACCGATTCCGCGTCGAGCGGCTCCGGCGCCGCGGGCCCGATCAAGGTCGAGGCTTCCGACAGCACGTGCGCCGTCGCCGTGAACACCGCCAACGCGGGCAACGTGACGTTCGAGATCACCAACAAGGGCACCAAGGTCACCGAGTTCTACCTCTACGCCGAGGGCGACCGGATCATGGGCGAGGTCGAGAACATCGCCCCCGGCCTCAACCGCCGGCTCATCGTCGAGGTCCCCGAGGCCGGCAAGTACCAGACGGCGTGCAAGCCCGGCATGGTCGGCAACGGCATCCGCGGCGACTTCACCGTCACCGGCGGCGCGCAGAAGCAGACCGACACCGACGCGCAGAAGGCCGAAGCCACCAAGAGCTACGCCACCTACGTCGCCAACAACACCGCCGCGCTCGAGACGGAGACGCAGAAGTTCGTCGACCTCGTCAAGGCCGGCAAGGTCGACGAGGCCAAGTCCGAGTACGCCACCACGCGCGTGTACTACGAGCGCATCGAGCCCGTCGCCGAGAAGTTCGGCGACCTCGACCCGCTGATCGACGTGCGTGAGGCCGACCTCGAGTCGGGCCAGCAGTTCACCGGTTTCCACCGGCTGGAGAAGGACCTGTGGGTCACCGGACTGCAGCCCGACAGCTCGCAGGTCGCCGACAAGCTGCTCACCGACGTCAAGGACCTGGTCACCAAGACCAAGACGCTGCAGCTGAGCGCGCTCGACCTCGCCAACGGCGCCAAGGGCCTGCTCGACGAGGTCGCCACCGGCAAGATCACCGGCGAGGAAGAGACCTTCTCGCACACGGACCTGTGGGACTTCCAGGCCAACGTGGACGGTTCGAAGGGCGCGATCGCTTCGCTGCGCCCGATCCTGCAGGAGCGCGACCCGGCCCTGGTGTCCACTCTGGACAAGCAGTTCGCCAACGTGCAGTCGCTGCTGGACAAGACGCGCGTGGGTGACGGGTTCAAGTACTACAACCAGCTGTCGCAGGACGAGATCAAGGCGTTCGCCTCGGCGGTCGACGCGCTGAGCGAGCCGCTGAGCAAGGTCGCGGAGGTTGTGTCGAAGTGAGTGAAGAGGGCACCCGCGTTTCTCGCCGGAAGCTGTTCGGCCTGGCGGGAGCGGGGGTCGCCCTGGCCGGCGCGGGGGCGGCGGCCGGGGTCGGCATCGACAGGATCGGCGGCGGTTCCACCGCGCAGGCCGCGGTGACCACTGTGGACTTCCACGGCGAGCACCAGGCCGGCATCGTCACGCCGACCCAGCAGAACTTGCACTTCGCCGCGTTCGACGTGACGACGACCGACGTCGGCGAGCTGCGGCAGCTGCTGCGCACGTGGACTTCCGCGGCGCGGCGGATGACGGCCGGGCAGGAGGTCGTGCCAAACGGCGCCGTCGGCGGCGCGGCCGAAGCACCGCCGGGCGACACGGGCGAGGCGCTGGATCTGCCCGCGTCCGACCTGACGTTGACGATCGGCTTCGGTCCGTCGCTGTTCGACGGCCGGTTCGGCCTGGCGGCGAAGCGGCCGGCGCAGCTGATCGACCTGCCGCTGTTCCCGAAGGACAAGCTCGACCCCGCGCGCACCGGCGGTGACCTGTGCATCCAGGCGTGCGCCAACGACCCGCAGGTCGCCGTGCACGCCGTGCGCAACCTCGCGCGGCTCGGCTTCGGCGTCACGGAGGTGCGCTGGTCGCAGCTCGGCTTCGGGCGCAGCGCGTCGACGTCGCGCGAGCAGGCCACGCCGCGCAACCTGTTCGGCTTCAAGGACGGCACCAACAACATCAAGTCCGAGGACACCGATTTCCTGCGCGACGAGGTGTGGGCCACGGCCGGCGACGGTCAGGCCTGGATGGCCGGCGGCTCGTACCTCGTGGCGCGGCGGATCCGGATGCACATCGAGACGTGGGACCGCGAACCGCTGGAGGGCCAGGAGCAGATCATCGGCCGCACCAAGGGTTCCGGGGCGCCGCTGGGCCAGACGGCGGAGTTCGACGACGTCGACCTCGGCGTCCGCGGCGAGGGCGGCGTGCCCCTGATCGCCGACGACGCGCACATCCGGCTGGCTTCGCACCAGACGTTGAACGGGACCCGGATCCTGCGCCGCGGCTACAACTTCGTCGACGGTTCCGACGGCGTCGGCCACCTCGAAGCCGGCCTGTTCTTCCTGGCCTTCAACCGGGATACGCGCAAGCAGTACGTGCCGATGCAGCAGGCGCTGTCGTCGAAGGACGCGATGATGGAGTACGTGCAGCACACGGGTTCGGCGCACTTCGCGGTTCCGCCGGGCCTGACCCCCACCTCGAACTGGGGCGACGGCCTGTTCGCTTGACTTCAAGTGGGGTTGAACTTGCACGGTGGAGTGCATGTTCACCTCAGCAGAACTCGACTACCTCGCCACGCAGGGTCTCGGCCGGCTCGCCACCCAGCAGCCGAACGGGACCCTGCAGGTCAGCCCCGTGGGCTTCACCTACAACGCCGAGGCCCAGGCCATCGACATCACCGGCTACCACCTGACGCAGAGCCGCAAGTACCGCAACGTCGCCGCCAACGGCCGGGCCGCCTTCGTGGTGGACGACCGGCCGTCGCTGAACCCGATGCGCGTGCGCTGCCTGGAGATCCGCGGCCGCGCGGAGGTGCTGACCGACGTGTTTGCCCCGGACGGCCACCTCGACGGCGCGGTCATCCGGCTCCACCCGGAGCGCATCATCAGCATGGGCATCGACGACGGTGATGTGCCGCCGTTGGAGATGAAGCCGAACAACCGCAACGTGTAAAGGCCGCTACCGGATCGTCGCCAGAACCCGCACTGGTGCTCGGCCGCCGCGTCCACCGGCCGGATCCGGTCGGGCACCAGCCGGAGCCGCCCGTGCGCCGTGCCGGCGGGCCACCTCGGTGCGCCGGCGTGGTCCGGGTCACCGGTGCGGGCGAACGTGGTCCAGTACGCTTTCATGCTCGCCGCCAGGTCCTGCTGGGGCTGGGTTTTCAGCAGGTCGAGCCCGCCCAGGTCGAACAGGTACGGCAGGTCGGACGCGTGCGCGGCGCCCGGGGAGAACCCGGGGACGTTGATGCCGTTGACGTTGGCGGCGCCGGGATCCGCCGGTTTGCCGCGCATCCACGCCAGTTCGTCACTCTGGCAGCCGATGCCGTGCGCGGCCTCGACGCCGTCGGCCTGGTCCTGCCGCAGCGACGTGTAAGGCCGGTCCGCCGGCGCGCCCGGGAACAGCGCACCGGCCGGCTGAGCCGGCACGGCCCGGAGGACATGATCGCTTTGTCGACCAGGCCGCGGGCCGGCGGCGAGGTCAGCTTCGCGCACGCCGACATCCCCCCGGCCGACTCGCCGAAGATGGTCAGGTTGTTCGGATCCCCGCCGAACGCGGCCGCTAGCGGGCCTGTCCAATCGGTGCGACTGACCGGAAACTGGTGGAGCGCCACGCACCGGTGCGCGATCATGCCTGCATGGCGAGCAAATCCGAGGACGGGCGTTATCCGTCGACCGAGCCACACGAGTCAGGCATGCTGGGGGTCGGAGACGGCCATGCGCTGTACTGGGAGGTGTCGGGCAACCCTGGCGGGAAGCCGGCCGTCGTGCTGCACGGCGGTCCCGGCTCGGGGAGCTCTCCGGGAACACGGAGCCTGTTCGACCCGGACCGCTACCGCGTGGTGCAGTTCGACCAGCGCAACTCCGGACGCAGCACCCCTTCGGCGACCGACCCGGTCGTCGACCTGTCCGCGAACACCACCCAGCACCTCGTCGCCGACATCGAGGCGCTGCGGGCCCACCTGGGAATCGAGCGCTGGCTCGTGTGGGGCGGCTCGTGGGGCGTCACCCTCGCTCTCGCCTACGCGCAGGCCTACCCGGAGCGGGTGACCGAATTGGTGCTCGCGGCCGTCACCAACGGCAACCGGAGCGAGACTGACTGGATCACGCGGGACATGGGCCGCGTTTTCCCGCGCGAGTGGGAACGGTTCCGCGACGGCGTGCCCGCCGCCGAACGCGACGGCGACCTGTCAGCCGCCTACAGCCGGCTGCTCCACGACCCCGACCCGGAGGTCCGCGCCGAGGCCGCACGCGCGTGGTGCGAGTGGGAGGACACGCACATGTCGCTGGCCCCCGACGCCGCACCGTTCCTGTCGGTCGCGGACCCAGCGTTTCAGCTGGCCTTCGCCCGCATCGTCACCCACTACTGGTCCCACGGCTGTTTTCTGGACGACGGGCAGCTGCTGCGTGACATCGAACGGCTCCACGGGATTCCCGCCGTGTTGATCCACGGGCGCTACGACGTGAGCGGTCCGCTCAGCACCGCCTTGGAGCTGCACCGGGCCTGGCCTGGAAGCGAGCTGGTGGTTCTCGAAGACACCGGCCACGGCGGCGGCAGCATGACGGCGGCGATCATCGCCGCCACCGATCGCTTCGCTCGCGACCATTGATCGGCAGAACCACAGCACCGGTTGCCGTACCCGCCCCTCGTGCGAGTACGACAACCGGCGGTCCCCCAGGTCAGCGGCGCGCCCCCACCGCCGAGTACACCCCCGCGCCCAGCACGAACAGTCCGCCCGCTAGCCACCACGACACCGCGACGTCCGAGGGCTGCAAGGGCCACGCCAGCACGTGGAACAGCCCCACCGGATCGGGCGGCGCGAAGAGCGCGAGCACGAGCCACAGCAAGGGCAGCGTCCACCCGAACTGGCCGCCGAAGGCGAACGCGGCCAGGCCCGCCAGGCCGACGAGGCCGAGGCCGTCGCGCAGGATCACGGGGGCCGGGACGGCCGAGGCGCGCACGAGGAGCAACACGCCGACCGCCACGACGCCCACCAGCACCAGGTGCACGAGCCGCCGCGGGAACCAGCCGAAGGCAGCGGTGCGGTCGAGGTCCACGTCCTGGCCCGAGAGCCCGGTGGCCGCGACGGCGACGGCCGCGCCGAGGGCCAGCGAGGCGAACAGCACGGACCAGTCGGCGCCGGCCAGGATCCGGATCACGAGCGGGCACAGGACCAGCGCCGCGAGAGACACCGGCAGGCGGCGTGAGCGGGCGTAGAGCGTCAGCCACCTCATCGCGACGCCCCGGTCAGCAACGCGTACGGGTCACCGGAGCAGGTCTGCTGAGCCTGGTACGCGGCGGAGACGCGCGCGAGCTGCTCGGCAGCGGGCAGGGCGCGCAATTGCGCCCCCACGTCGTGCATCGGCGTGGTCAGCCAGGAACCGTAGACGCCGGCGTGGGGCGGATCGCCCGGGTCGCCGAGAAGCCAGGCGGCGATGATGTAGCGCGCCTTCGTGGCGGTCGGCGGGCCGGAGCAGAAGGGGGCTGTCGCGAGGAGCTCGTACTCGAGGTCGCGGCCGGAGACGTCACGCAGTTCGGAGTCGTCGCGGCGGACGACGAGCGCGGACGGGTCGCCGGGGCCGTGGGCGATGTTCTCCGGTGTCGTCGTTTCGACGACGCGCGTCGGTGCGGAAGGCAGCTTTGCCAGCAGGGCCAGGGCGTCCTTGCCCGGTCCGGACACAGTGGACAGCCAATCGGCGTGCAGAGTGGTGACGCACACCGAACCTTCGCACACGGGCGCGGCGGCGCTGGGGTTGTCGACGAAGTTGTCGGTCACCGTAGCCGGGAAGATCGGGATGGCGACGGCCAGCCCGACGAGGGCCGGCAGCACGGCGAACCAGCGCCGGACCGCCAGCACCAGGAATCCCGTCGCAGCCAGTCCGAGTAGCCAGCACAGCTGACCGACCGACACCGAAACAACCGGGTCCACGAACGCGCTGTACGGCTGCCCACCCGCGGGCGAGAGCAGCGCGATCCGGTTCGGCACCGTTTGCTGCACGGCACTCCCGCGCACCCCTCCCACCTGCAGAAACACACCCACCACCAGCGCCACGACCCCGGCGGCGGGAGCCGTCAGCGGGTGCGGCAGCAGCCGCCCGACGGCAAGCCCGACGGCAGCGCCTGCCACGACCGAGGCCACGCCGACCAGCAACGGCAGCACCCACGTGAAGGTGAACATCCCGTCGTTCGCGATCACCTGCCCGAGCCCGACCGCGACGATCACGAGGTAACCGGCCACAGCGGACAGTCCGATCACGAGCCCGATCTTCGCCGTGCGCCGCGCGACGGGCAGCGGGGTCGTGGCCAGCAGCTCCTCCATTCCGGACCGCCGGTCGCGCATCCCCTGCAGCGCAGCGCCGCACACGATGATGGGCCACAGCAGGGAAAGCAGGTAGCGCGACCACAGGATCGACGGCGTCCACTGCAGGTCCCAGGCGCTGGCGTTCTTCCACCACGGCCCACTGAACAGGAAGAAGAACCCCAGCCCGACGGCCAGGAGCACGAACACGAGCCAGGGCGCGATCGTCCGCCGCGCCTCGGTGCGCAGCACGCTCACCAGGAACCCCTCCCCCGGTCGTGGTTGAGCAGCGCCGAGTAGCCACGCTCGATGGGGCTGTCGCCGATGTCCTCGGGCGTGCCCGCGGCGGCCAGCTGGTCGGGCGTGCCCTGGAAGACGAGCTTGCCCTCGGCGAACAGCACCACGTCGGTGCACGCCGTGGCGACGTCTTCCACCAGGTGCGTCGACACGACGACACACGCGTCCTGCCCGAGCTGCGCCATGAGCTCGCGGAACCGCACGCGTTGCGCCGGGTCGAGGCCCGCGGTGGGCTCGTCGAGCAGCAAGATCTGCGGGTCGTTCACGATGGCCTGCGCGATGCCGACGCGGCGGACCATGCCGCCCGAGAGGGTTTTGAGCTTGTCGTCGGCGCGGTCCGCGAGGCCCACACGTTCGATCGCGCGCTGCACGGCGGCGGGGATGTCCTTTTTGGACATCTCTTTCAGCCACGCCAGGTACTCGACGAACTCACGCACCGTGAACCGCTTGTAGTAGCCGAACGTCTGCGGCAGGTAGCCGATCCGCCGGCGCAGGCGGCGCTGGTCGATGTGTCCCCCGACCGACTCACCGAGCAACGCCAGCCCGCCTTCCGCCGGCCGGAGCACCGTCGCCAGTGCCCTGATCAGCGTGGTCTTGCCGGCCCCATTGGGCCCGAGCAGGCCGTGGACTCCCTTGCCCAGAGACAGATCCAGGCCGTCGACGGCCATTTTTCGCCGCCCCACCCGTACTTTCAGCGCTTCCGCCTGGATTTCCCAGGCATAGGTCGACGGAGCGACCTCCGCGGCTTCGACTGCCCGCATGTCCATTGTCCCCTTCCTCCCTCAGTGATGCGCGCTGAGCCGGGTGAAAGCGCTCCTGCGGAGCACCACCACCACGGCCGTCAACGCGAAGATCCCGCCCCAGACCGGGAGCGATCCCGGTTGCAGTGCGAACGAATACCCCTTGGCCAGCATCGGCAGCACGAGCACCGCGATCCACGCGGCCACCAGCACCACGGCCGCCCGGCTCACGCCGATGAGCCCGCCCAGCGCCAGGGTTCCCGTGGTGAACGCGAGGCTCGGCAGCAGCGCCAGCCCCAGATTCGTGCCGGTGAGCCACCCCGCGACCAGCAGCACGGGAACCACGGCCACCAGCACCGCCGTGGTGCGGCGGAGAATGAGGTCCAGACCAGCCCGCGGACTGGCGGCGACCAGCTCGTACGCCGGGTCGAGGCCGCGCGACCACGACGCCGCGACCCCCAGCACCGGCAGCACCGGCGCGAAGATCTGGACGAACGACAGGTTGCCCTGGAACCCGCGGTCGAGCACCACGGCCACGACCGCCACCAGCACCGTCATCACCAGCCACGGCAGCATCACCGGGGTCGCCCAGCTGCGGGCCATGAAGCGACCGGGCACGGGTTGCGGCCTGGTGGTGAGCTGGGGCTGGAGTCCATTCCAGACCTCGGTGACCAGTGTGTCCGATGTGGACAGTTGCGCCAGCCTCGCCCGGCAGACGGCACACGTCTCCAGGTGGGCCTCGGCGGCCCACTCCTCGTCGCCCGGCAGCGTGCCGCCGTTGAGGTAGCCGGACAGAAGTCGATCGGAGACGTGTTTCATGTCAGTGCCTCTCGCATGGCGATCCGCGCGCGGCGCGCCCGCGTCTTCACAGTTCCTTCCGGCAGCCCGAGCAGCACGGCGGTCTCGCGGACGGACAGCCCGTCGAGCACCATCGCCTGCAGGACCTGCCGCAGCTCGGGGGCAAGCGTGCGCAGCGCGTCGCCGACCTCGTCACCCACGGTGCCCCTGAGCGCTTCCTCCTCCGCCGCCGGCGCGGTGACGTCGACCTCCGTCACGGTGGGCAACTGCGCGTGCTGTGCCCTCCGCCGAAACGCGTCAACCAGCCTTCTCGCGGCGATCGTCCAGACCCATCCGACCGCCGACCCGCCGGCGGCCGCCCCCGCGAACGACCCGGCCGCCCGCCACACCGCCAGGTACGTCTCCTGCATGACCTCGGCGACCACCTGCTCATCCGCACAGCGGCGCCTCAACCGCACCGCCAGCCACGGCGCCGTGCGACGGTAGAACTCCTCGAACGCCGCCCGATCCCCCCGCGCAGTCCGGCGGACGAGCTGCTCCTCGTCCACCTCTGGCGCGCGCTTCTGGTGCTTCACATCAGGCAAGACGCCGCGAATCATCCCACGGTTCTCGCGGTTGTGTGGTTTGGGTCACACCGTTGGGTGCAGGTGTGCGAGTGGCGGGTGGCGGGTGGCAGGGAAGGTGTGGACCGCCCGGGCGGTGAAGCGGCGAGGCTCACGCGGCGTGGATGCTCCGGCGTGCTCGCGGCGCCTACCCGCCGTTGCCACACGGAGGACGCGAGAGGGAATGCGGGCCTGCCGCCGGAAGGCCAGGGAAGTCGGCCGATTGGCGCAGCGCTCCGCCATCGGGGAAGCAGAACCCGCGAGCCAGCGGGGGTGGGCCAGCGCGGCGGTGGGCACACCACTGCGCGGCGGGCACGGAGGCCGCCGGCGACAGCCGCGGAGCGCGACAAGCCTGGACCGATAGGGCGGCGACGCGGCGATCTGCTCCGGCAACGATCACAACGCCTCGGAACCCCGACATCGCAAACGCGCCGAGCGCGCACGCCAGAGCCGAACCCATCGCCGTCGTCACACCCCGCGTGCAAGGCGAGCCGGAGGCGACAGCCGCGGAGTGGCACGGAAGCGCCCGAACCATCGAGGCGGCGAAGCGACGGCCTGCTCCGCCGCGGCCAGAGCGCGCCGGAACCCCGGAACTGGAACCCGCCGGCTTGCGAAGGTCGGCCGGCGCCGCCGCGGTTACACCACCGGCTGCAGAGGCATGCGGGCTGCAGGTGGCAGCGGGGACAGCTGCGGCGTGGCGCGAAACGCCTGGATCGCCAGCGCGGCGAAGCGACGGGATGCGGCAACGCGGGCGGCCGGCGAGGTGGCGTGGATGCCGTTGTTGGCCATGAGGACCAGGACGAGGTCGTCGACCACGAAGTCGGGGCGGAGGTGGCCCGTGGTTTTGGCGCGGCGGGCCAGTTCGGCGATCGAGGCGAGGGCCGAGTCGCGGGTGGTGGTGAAGTCGAAGGCGCGCGGGAAGCGCGTGAGGAAGGCCGCGGTGAAGCCGCGGTCGCGGGCGTGGACGTCGAAGAGTTTTTCGATGACCAGGCAGAAGCCGAGCCACGGGTCGGGGGTGGCGAGGCCCTCGTCGACGATGTGCCGGCAGACCTGGAGCTGAGCGGCGAAAGCCGTGCCCGCCAGGTCTTCCTTGGTCGGGAAGTGGCGGTAGAGCGTGGCGGGTCCGACGCCGGCGCGGCGGGCGATTTCGCGCATCGGGACGTCGAGGCCTTCGGTGGCGAAGACCTCGCGGGCCGCCGTGAGGATGCGGTCGCGGTTGTCGCGGGCGTCCGAGCGCAGGGGGCGCGAAGCGGCGGAGTGTCCGACCTCGGCGCGCGGCGCGGTGGGGCGCGAGGGATCCGGGTGCGAGGCGCCCACAGGCGAAACAGCGTCGCCCGCGGCACCGGAGCCGGGGTGCGAGGTCTGAGGCAAACGAGCTGTCACGCTCTCACTTTAGCCGAAACGGACGCCCCCGTCCGTTAACGTCGGCGGCGAGATCGAGAGGAGAACACGCAGGTGAAAGCAGTGGCGATTCAGGAGTTCGGGCCGGCCGACGGGTTGCGGGTCATCGAAACGCCGGAGCCCACGCCCGGCCCGGGCCAGGTGCTCATCGAGACCGAGGCCATCGGCGTCGGCGGGGTCGACGCGGTGATCCGGCGCGGCACGCTCGGCAGCTACGGCTTCAAACCCGGCCACATCCCCGGCAGCGAGGTCGCCGGCACGGTCGTCGCGGTCGGTGCCGGCCTGGACGAAAGCCTGAAGGGCCGGCGGGTGTGGGCGTTCACCGGAACTGGCGGCGGGTACGCCGAGAAGGCGGTGGCCGGCGACTTCCTGCCGATCCCCGAGGCCCTGACCAGCGAAGACGCCGTGGCCATCGGCACCTCGGGAGCCGTCGCGCACTTCGCGCTGGCCCATGCGCACTTCGAGCCCGGCGAGTCCGTGCTGGTGCGCGGGGCGGCCGGGAGCATCGGGGTGTCCGCGGTTCAGCTGGCGGCGAGAAGCGGCGCCAAAACCGTGGCCGTCACGACCTCGAACCACGAGCGAGGCGAGCGCCTCCGGAAACTCGGCGCGACGGAAGTCCTCGACCGCGTGGGGACCGGCGAAGGCAAGTACGACGTCATCGTCGACCTGATCGCCGGCCCGAACCTGCCGGACTTCTTCGACAAGCTCAACCCCAACGGCCGCCTGGTCGTCGTCGGCGTGGTCGGCGGGATGCCGCCCGGCGACTTCGCCGCGAAGCTCCTGCAGAACTTCCAGAAGTCGTGGGCGTTCATCACCTTCAGCGCCGACACCGTGCCCCGCGAGGACCTGCGACGAGTGCGCCTGGCGCAGTTCGAGGACGAAACGTTCCACAGCGTCGTCCACGAAGTCCTGCCGCTCGACCAAGCCGCCCTCGCCCACCAGAAGATGGACGACGGCGAGGTATTCGGCCGGATCGTGCTGAAACCCTAACCCTGGATGAAGTCGCGGACGGACGTCACCGGGTCACCCGAGCGCACCAGCGCCTCGCCGACCAGGACGACGTCCGCGCCCCAGCTGCGGTACTCCGCGACGTCACCGGGGCCGGCCACGCCCGACTCCGCCACGCGCACCCGGTCCGCGGGAATCCGCGGGCCCAGCTCCTTGAACACGGTCCGGTCGACCTCCAACGTCGTGAGGTCACGCGCGTTGATCCCCAGCACCTGCGCGCCGGACGTGACCGCGCGCTCCAGCTCGCCGGCCGTGTGCGACTCCACCAGCGGCGTCAAGCCCAGCTCCACCGCGAGGCCGTGCAGGTCGTCGAGCAGCGCGCCCTCCAGCGAGACGACCATCAGCAACGCCAGGTCCGCCCCGAACGCCCGCGCCTCCCACAGCTGGTACGGCTCCACGATGAAGTCCTTGCGCAGCACCGGAACTTCCACTCGCGCCCGCACGGCTTCGAGGTCCGCCAGCGACCCGCCGAACCGGCGACGCTCCGTCAGCACGCTGATGGCCGCCGCACCGCCCTGCTCGTACTGGCCCGCCAGCGCGGCCGGGTCGCTGATGTCGGCGAGCGCGCCCTTGCTCGGGCTCTTGCGCTTCACCTCGGCGATGATCGACACGCCGGGCGCGCGGAACGCCGCCAACGGGTCCCGCGTCGGCGGCAGATCGCGGACGCGCGCCTGCAGGTCGGCGAGCGACGTCGACCGCTTGCGCTCCTCCAGATCCTCCCGGACGCCCTCGAGGATCCCGTCCAGCACGCTCATAGCCCACTCCTCCACCAACGACCACTCAGCGACCATCGTCGGTCCCCCCGGGACCGCAGGCACGCGGGAGTGCGCGCGATCACTGCGTGACGTACCGCCCAGGGCACACAGCGTGGCCGAACAGGTGCGCGAACCCCACCGAAATGCCCGTTACGGCCAGAACTTGCGCCAGCCGTCCGCTTCCAGAGTCGACGGTTCCACGCCCGCGTCCCGCGCCGCTTCCTCAGCCGCCCGGATGTCGCGCGCGAACTGCTTCGCGACGGCGCGCAGCTCACCCTCCGGATCGGTGCCCGCCCGGCGCGCCGTGGCTGCCGTGCGGAACAGCTGCGCCGCCGGGTCCGAGCCGGCCGGGAACAAGTCCAGTGGAATCCCCGCCCGCCCGCTGCGTTGCCCGAGCTTCGCGGCCAACGCGATGGCGGGCTGACCGAGCGCCACACCGTCCACAATGGAGCGACGCTGCTTCTCCGCCTGCTTGAGCTCTTCCCACTTCAGGTTCTGCTGGTCGACCGTGGCCACCTTCGCGGCGTCGGTGAACACGTGCGGGTGCCGCCCGACGAGCTTCGCCGTCAACGCCCGCGCGACGTCGTCGATCGTGAACGGATCCTCGGTGTCCTCCGCGGCCACGCGGGCGTGGAAGAGCACCTGCAGGAGGACGTCGCCGAGCTCTTCGCGCAGGGCCTCGCGGTCGTTCTCCTCGATGGCGTCGAGCAGCTCGTAGGTCTCCTCGACGAGGTACTGACGAAGCGTTTCGTGCGTCTGCACCGCGTCCCACGGGCAGCCGCCGGGAGAGCGCAGGCGGTCCATGACCTCGGCGGCCTCCACCAGCGGCGCCACCGGAGCCTCGATCACGCGCGCGCCCGCGACCACCAGCGCGGCGGCTTCCGGCGACGACGCCGACCCGGTGATCAGCACGAAATCACCGGAAACACCGGACGGAACGGGCGAAACCCCGAACGCCGACGCATCGACGTCCGCAGCCGCGTACACCGCGGCGCCACGCAACAACCCCACGGCCGCGGCCGGAACGGCCGCCCCGTGAGCGACCACCACCACCGGCCCGGTCACGGTTGGACGAGCCACGCCTGAATCGGTCACTGCTGAGCCGGAGCACTACCCCGGACCGGCAGCACGATGCCCTGGAAGCTGTTCGCGTTGGCCGCGAGGTCCATGCCGACCGGGTCCCAGACGCCGTAGCGCGGGTTGATCTTGAAGTCCACGTCGTTCACGTACGGCTGCAGCAGCCGCACCCCGATCGCCCCGATCTGGTCGGGCGTCGGCTGCTGGACCTGGTCGGTCGCAACCGGCTTGCCGGTGGCGCGCTGCCGCACGACGGCGGTGACCCACCACGTCGGCGCCGACGTCGGGTTCGGCTGGAACGCGATGGCCGTGTTCGCCGGGACGCCGAACAGCACCGTCGCGGCGTCCTCCGGCGACGACAGCGCCGGCGCCTGCTGCCCGACGTTGCCCTGCGCGCCGTTCTGGATCTCGGCCTGGATGGCGTTCGGGTTGGCCGCGTACTCCTCGGCCTTCGCGATGGCCTGGCTCCGCGCGGTCGCCGCGTCGATGGCCGGCGCTTCGCTGTCGGACGTCGGCGCACCGATGCTCGTGTAGTCGAAGTTCACCGACAGTGTCGGCAGGTACTTCGCCGCGAGCTTCTGCTCCAGGTACTGGTCGGTGATCGCCTCGCGGTGGTCGCGCACGCGCCAGACGAGCTGCGTCACGGCCGCGGGCTGGTCCTGCGCGAGGTTCTCGGGCAGCGCCCCGGCCAGCGGGTCGCCCTGCGACATCGCGGCGGAGATGGCGGCGTCGTCGGTGGAGAGGCCCTCCTTCTGGGCGGCCTTGCGCACCACGGCGTGCAGCAGCTGCTGGCGCACGATCTCCCGGCCAACCAGGTCGAGCTTGTGCTGCGCGGCGAGCTGCTGCGCGTACGGCTGCTCCTGGACGGCCTTGTCCAGCAGGTCCTGCACCTGGTCGATGGTGGTGACCTGGCCGTCGATGACGGCCGCGGTGCCCACCTGGCTGGGCCCGGCGCCGCACCCGGCGAGCAGGAGGCCACTGGCAACGACACCCACCAGCGCGCTAGACCGTTTTTTCGAGCCGAGGCGCCCCATGATCCGCATCACAGGCCATACCCTCTCACACCGCCGCCCCCGAAACGCAACACCATCGGGGTGCACGAAGCGATATTGTCGACAAATGGACTCATGGTTGTCGATCGAGGTTCTCGACGGGGAGTTCGCAGCGCACAGCTGGCAACGCGCGCACGGCGACAACCTCACCGAAGCCGCCCTGACCCATGGCGCCGAACAGTGGACGTGGCACGTCCACCGCTGGGGCGTCACGCTCGAGATCGAGTTCGCCACGGAGGCACAACGCGACCGGTTCCGCGGGTTGCCCGCGGTGACGGCCGCCCTCGACGCCGTCCCCGACTCCGAACGCGGCCTGCTGGTGTACCCCGGCCGTGGCGGCGGCTCGGGCTCACGCGTGCCGCGCCACCCCCGCCCCCTGCCGAGAGCCGACGCGGGCGCGGTGCCCACGCCGAAAGAGGAAGTCCGTTTACAGCTGGCGACAGGTGAGCCGCCGCCGTTCCAGCTCAGTTCAGGCGGCTGAGCAACTCACGCCAGGCAGGCGCGGGGACGGTGATGTGGCCCGCCTCGCGGTCCTTCGTGTCCCGGACGTGCACGTCGCGACCAGTCGCCACCTCTACGCAGTCACCGGCATTGGGACTGTAGCTGCTCTTGCGCCATTCGAGGGACATTCGGTTCTGCTCCTTGTGGGTGCGGCCGGTCAAAACTGGAGCTGCAGGTCCTCGTCGGAGTCGGGGTAAAGCTCGGCGACGAGGTCTGTGATGAACTGCTTCGAGTCGGTCTCGTTCAGTGCCTGCGCGGTCAGCCCCCGGCAGACATTGCGGTACATGGAGATCTCTTCGGGGTCCTCGAGGAAGAGGTTCACCGCCTCGGTGTCGATGTACACCACCGGATCCGCTTCTTCGAAGTCCAGCAACTTGAAGCTGCCACCCACTCCCACATGGCAGCCCACGGAGGTGGGCACGACCCGGATCGTGATGTTCGGCCGCACCGCCAGCCGCAAGAGATGGTAGAGCTGCTCGGCCATGAGATCCGGTCCGCCGAAATCAAGCCTCAGCACAAACTCGTGCAGGAAGATTTCGAACTTGATCCGTGACTGGTCGAGTACATCGCGGCGCTTCATCCGCCGGTTGACATACCCCTCAAGGTCGCCCTGCAGGTTGACCGATGACTCCATCTGCGCGCGACAGTATCGCTCGGTCTGCATGAATCCGGGAATGAGGTTCATCTGGAAGGCGAAGATAGACGAAGCCTCAGCTTCGAAGTTTTCCAAAGTCCGCAACCGTCGCCTGCGCCGGTCCAACGGAGACTCCACGAGGCCGAGCTTGTCTATGTCTTCACAGAGCGCATAGATTTCGTCGGCCTCTTCGCCGACCACACCCATGAGAGTGACCATCTTGACCACGTCTATGTACTTGGTGCCACGCCTCGCGTAGAACATGTTGGAGATACGGGTTGGCGGCCAGTCCAACCGGCGCGCCATCTCCCGCACTCCCCAGTGATGTTCAGCCATCAGCTCTCGCAAACGGACACCAAGTTGGCGGCCGCGCACAGTGGAATAGCGATCATGCATGCGGAAGACGGTACGGCCGAACCGCTTACCCTCCAACGTTTGTGCTGGTGGTTCCCCCAAACGTCGGGGTGTTTCCAGTTGTGTACAACTACACTGTCGCGGGAGTTTTCGTCAGCTGGGTCAGGAACTTCGTGCACCAGTCGAGCAGTTCCTGGTCCCGCAGGGTCGGGGCGCCCATGCGGCCGCCGGCGGGGCCTTCCGTCGGCTTGGGTACGGAGACCGTGTTGGTCACCGCCTTGTACAGCGCCTTGGGGTACAAGCGTTTCAGCCGCACCATTTGCGAATCGGCGAGGGGCAGGGGTGCGAAGCGGATGGTGTTGCCCTGCACCGCGACCTCCGTGACGCCCGCCGCGCGGCAGGTGTGGCGGAAGGCGGCGACGGCGAGCAGGCGGTTGACGGGGGCGGGTGGCTGGCCGTAGCGGTCGATGAGTTCTTCGCGCACGGCGTCGAGGCCCGCGGTGTCGGGCGCGGCCGCGATCTTGCGGTAGGCCTCCAACCGCAACCGTTCGCCTTCGACGTAGTCGTGGGGGATGTGGGCGTCGATGGGGAGGTCGACGCGGACTTCGGCGAGTTCCTCCTCTTCGCTGGGCTCGGCGCCGGCGTGGCGGCGGAAGGCTTCGACGGCTTCGCCGACCAGGCGCACGTACAGGTCGAAGCCGACGCCCGCGATGTGGCCGGACTGTTCGGCGCCGAGGATGTTGCCCGCGCCGCGGATCTCCAGGTCCTTCATCGCGACGGCCATGCCCGCGCCCAGCTCGGTGTTCTGTGCGATGGTCGCGAGCCGGTCGTGCGCGGTTTCCGTCAACGGCGCTTCCGGCGGGTACAGGAAGTAGGCGTAGCCGCGTTCGCGGCCGCGGCCGACGCGTCCGCGCAGCTGGTGGAGCTGGGCCAATCCCAGCAGGTCACCGCGTTCGACGATGAGGGTGTTGGCGTTGGAGATGTCCAGGCCGGTTTCGACGATCGTGGTGCAGACGAGCACGTCGTACTCGTTTTCCCAGAAGCCCTGGATGATCTTTTCGAGCTTGTCCTCGTTCATCTGGCCGTGGGCGGTCACGACGCGCGCTTCGGGCACCATCTCGCGGATGCGTTTGGCGGCCTTCTCGATGGAGGAGACGCGGTTGTGGACGTAGAAGACCTGGCCGTCGCGCAGGAGCTCGCGGCGGACGGCGGCGCCGACCTGCTTGTCGTCGTAGCCGCCGACATACGTCAGGATCGGGTGCCGGTCTTCGGGCGGGGTGAGGATGGTGGACATCTCGCGGATGCCGGCGAGCGACATCTCCAGCGTGCGCGGGATCGGGGTGGCGGACATCGTGAGCACGTCGACGTGCGTGCGCAGCGCCTTGATGTGCTCCTTGTGCTCCACGCCGAACCGCTGCTCCTCGTCGACGATCACGAGGCCCAGGTCCTTGTACCGGATCCCGGTCTGCAGCAGGCGGTGCGTGCCGATGACGATGTCGACCTCACCCTCGGCGAGCTGCTCGAGGATCTGGTCGGACTCGGCCTTGTGCGTGAACCGCGAAAGGCCCTTGATCGTGACCGGGAACGACTGCATGCGCTCGGTGAAGGTGTTCAGGTGCTGCTGCGCGAGCAGCGTCGTCGGCACGAGCACGGCGACCTGTTTGCCGTCCTGCACGGCCTTGAACGCGGCGCGCACGGCGATCTCGGTCTTGCCGTAGCCGACGTCGCCGCAGATCACGCGGTCCATGGGGACGCCGCGTTCCATGTCGGCCTTGACCTCGTCGATGGCGGCGAGCTGGTCGTTGGTCTCGGTGAAGGGGAACGCGTCTTCGAGCTCGTGCTGCCAGGGCGTGTCGGGGCCGAAGGGGTGGCCGGGCGCGGCTTGGCGGGCGGCGTAGAGCTGCACGAGCTCGGCCGCGATCTCCTTGACGGCCTTCTTCGCCCTGGCCTTGGTGTTCTTCCAGTCGGAGCCGCCGAGCTTGTTGAGCGTGGGCAGCTCGCCGCCGACGTAGCGGGAAACCTCGTCGAGCTGGTCGGTCGGCACGAACAGCCGGTCGCCCGGGTGGCCGCGCTTGGAGCTCGCGTACTCCAGCAGCAGGTACTCGCGCGTGGCGCCGGCGACGGTGCGCTGCACCATCTCGACGAAACGGCCGATGCCGTGCTGGTTGTGCACCACGTAGTCGCCGGCCTTCAGCGCCAGCGGGTCGACGGCGTTGCGCCGCCGTGACGGCATCTTGGCGTTGAGGTCCTTTGTGGACGTTCCGGCGTTGGCGCCGCGGCCCGTGAGGTCGGCTTCCGACAGCACCACGAGGGCGCGCTCGGGTGAGACGAAGCCGTCGACGAGAGCACCGCAGGTGACGGTGACAACGCCGGCGCGCGGGGCCTCGGTGATGCCGTCCGCGGCCAGCGCGGCCGGCACCTCGGCGGTGGTGAGCTGCTCGACGGCGCGGCTGGCCGTGCCGTGGCCCGCGACCACGAGCACGCCGGTGCCGCCGGCGGCGACGTGGGCGCGCAGGTCGGTCATCGCGCGGTCGAACTCGCCGCGGTAGGCGGGCGCGGCCTCGACGCCGATGCGGTAGACGTCGGGGTCTTCGCTGCTCAGCTGGGTGATCGTCCACCACGCGCGCTTGGTGTCCTGCGCGTGCTCGGCGATCTCGGCCAGGTCGCGGTAGGCCGACGCGCCGAGGTCGATGGGCGCCTGGCCGCCGGCCGCGGCCGTGGTCCACGACGCTTCGAGGAACTCCTGGCCGGTGCGCACGAGGTCGTGGGCGCGGGCGCGGATCTTCTCCGGGTCGGCGAGCAGCACGTGGCTGCCGCGCGGCAGGGCGTCGGTGAGCAGGGTGAGCTCGCCGGCGCACAGGACCGGGATGAGGGCTTCCATGCCTTCGACGGGGATGCCGTCGGCGAGCTTGGTGAGCATTTCGGCCAGCTGCGCGTCGGCTTCGTAGGTGACGGCGAGCTCGGCGGCCTTGGCCTTGACGTCGGCGGTGAGCAGCAGCTCACGGCACGGCGGCGCGGTGACGTGCTGGATCTCGCCCGGCAGGGAGCGCTGGTCGGAGACGGCGAACGCGCGGATCTCGCTGACCTCGTCGCCCCAGAACTCCACGCGCACGGGGTGCTGGGCGGTGGGGCCGAACAGGTCGAGGATGCCGCCGCGGACGGCGAACTCGCCGCGCTTCTCGACCATGTCCACGCGGGTGTAGGCGAGCTCGACCAGGCGCTCCAGCAGGCCTTCGAAGCTCTGCTCCTCGCCGACGACCAGGTCGACGGGCGCCAGCGAGCCGAGGCCCGGGGCCATGGGCTGGATCAGGCTGCGGACGGTGGCGACGACGACCTTGAGCTCGTCGTCGCCCTGGTGCAGGCGGTGCAGCACCTCGAGGCGGCGCCCGACGGTGTCGGCGCGCGGCGAGAGGCGCTCGTGGGGCAGCGTCTCCCACGAGGGGAAGTCGACGACCTTCTCGTGCCCGAGCAGAGCTTCGAGGGCGGCGGTGAGCTCGTCGGCCTCGCGGCCGGTGGCGGTCACGGCCAGCACGTGGCGGCCCGCGCCGCCTCTGGATTCGTCTTCGGCGAGCGCGGCGGCGACCAGCTGACGTGCGGTCACGGCGCCCTGCAGTTCGAGCAGCGGGGCGCCGGCGCGTTCAACGACCCCGCGCAGGGCGGGGTCGGGGAGGATGGCTTGGAGGAGTCCGGACAGTGGAGCGTCGGTCACGTCTTCCAGACTACGTCGGGGCACCGACAGTCCGGGGGCGACCTAGCCACGTGGTGAGGGCGGCGCGCAGGTCGGTTTGGCCCGGGGTCACCCAGGCGACGTAACCGTCGGGGCGGATGAAGGCCGCGAGGGGCTGGTCGGGGAACGCGGTCGGGCGGGCGGTGGTGATCGTCAGGCGGTCCGACCAGGGTGCGGCGGTGGTCGCGACGTTGGCGCCCGCGTCGAGCAGGACGGCTTTGCCCGCCCGGAAGTGGGTGGTGAGGCTGGTGCCGTCGTCGAGCGGGAAGTCGGGGACGCGGTGGCCGATGAGGGGGTTGTCGCCTTCGCCGTAGTGCTGCCAGGTGCCGCTGATCCGGGTGACGACGTCGGTGGCGCCGTCGGGGGTGTCGAGGAGGTCGGTGATCACCTCGCGCAGCGCGTCGGCGCGGGCGCCGCGGTGCTGGGTGAGGGCGGTTTGGGCCATGCTCCAGCGCTGGGCCCAGGCGCCGATCGGGTGGCGCTCTTCGGTGTAGGTGTCCAGGAGGGTTTCGGGAGCCTGCTCGCGGGCGACGAGGGCGAGTTTCCAGCCGAGGTTGACGGCGTCGCCGAGGCCGACGTTGAGGCCTTGGCCCCCGGCCGGCGAGTGGACGTGGGCGGCGTCGCCGGCAAGCAGGACGTTGCCCTGCCGGTAGGTGGCGGCTTGGCGGGTGGTGTCGGAGTAGCGGGTGGCCTGGTGGATCTTGGTGATCTTGACGTCGGTGCCGCTGGTGCGGCGGAGGCTGGCTTGGAGCTCTTCCCGGGTGACGGGGCCGGTCTCGGCCGGGGCGGTGAACTCGACGGGGTGGATGCGCAGCGCTTGGCCGGCTTCGGGGGCCTAGCCGCCGACGGTGTAGGAGCCGTTTTCGGTGCGCTGCCAGCCGTCCGCGTTGAGTTCGGCCGGGTCGTCGAGCTCCACGATCGCTTGGCGGTCGGTGAAGACGGGGTCCTCGCCGGGGAACTCGAAGCCGGCGAGCTTGCGGACGGTGCTGCGGCCCCCGTCGGCGCCTACCAGCCACTTCGTGGTGATCGTTCCGCCTGTGGTGTGGACGGCGCCGGCTTCGAAGCCGACGAGTTCGGTGCCTCTTGCGACGTGCGCGCCCAGGCGAGTGGCGTGGTCTTTGAGGACGGCTTCGAGATCGGCTTGGGCGATCACGCCGGCACCGAGGAACTCCTGCTGCGCGTCCGGCTTGAGCCGGCTGGCGCGGATGCCGATGCCGGCGAAGTGGCCGACGAAGATGTCTTGCTGCGCTTCGTGTTCTGGCGGGGCCTGCCCGTTGAACCACCAGAGCGCCGCCTGCTCGACGGCGGGCAGCAGCCCCCGCAGGTGGAGGGCGTGGACGCTGGGGGCGTTGAGGGCCCGGGCGCCCAGCGAGCCGTACCGCGTCGGCGGGCGTGCCGTCTCCCGCTCCAGGACTTTCACACTGGCGCCGCCCAGCCTCAGCTCCGCGGCGAGCATCAGGCCGACCGGCCCCGCACCGGCCACGACGACGTCGTAGTCCATGTCCGTCCCCCAAAACCCGGTTACAGTGTTCCTGGTATATCGAACTGGGTACGGTGTGCGCAATAGCTTGTTCTTCGAGCCGGCGAGGAGGCCCGGACGGTGGCGGACCACCCCGTGATCTGGATGCGCCCCGAACACGGCGCGCGCGGCCCCCGCCCCGCCCACAGCCGCGCCGACGTGGCGCGCGCGGGCATCGAGATCGCCGACGCCGAAGGCCTGGACGCCGTGTCGATGCGGCGCATCGCCTCGTCGTTGGGCGCCGGGACGACTTCGCTGTACCGCTACGTGTCCAAAAAGGACGATGTACTCGAGCTGATGGTCGACGAGGTCATGGGCTCCCTCACCGGCACGCGCCTGAGCGGCCCCTGGCGCACCGACCTCGCCACGATCGCCCGCGCACAGCGCGGCTTGGCGCTGCGGCACCCGTGGCTGGCCGCCCTGTCGTCCGGGCGCACCAACCACGGCCCGAACAGCCTGCGGTGGCTGGAACTCTCGCTGTCGGCCTTCGACGGCCTTGACCTCTCGACCGACGACATGCTCGCCAACCTGGGCACCCTGTCGGCCTTCGTCCTGGGCCACGTCCTCGGCGAGCTCGGCGACCGCGCCGCCGCCCACCGCTCCGGCCTCACGCACGCCCAGTGGATGGAGCAGCAGGGCGAATACGGCCCGACGATCGTCGGCAGCGGCCTCTACCCGCGGTTCACGCGGGTGATCGTGGAGGCCGAGACGCCGCATGCGGAGGACCGGCAGGATCGACTGTTCGAAGCGGGGCTGGCGCGGGTGCTGGACGGGTTGGCGGCACACCTGCCTTGAGTCGGCCGGCGACGTGCGGTTTGGCGACGATGCCGAGGGGTTCGCGGCGATGCCGAGGTTCTCGCGATGGCAGGGGTTCGCGGTGG
>NZ_JBFAQX010000005.1:58238-99284 GCF_040678995.1 Amycolatopsis sp. NPDC049253
GTGGCAGGTCCTCGCGATGGCAGGGTTCGCGGTGGCAGGTCCTCGCGATGGCAGGGTTCGCGGTGGCAGGTCCTCGCGATGGCAGGGTTCGCGGTGGCAGGGTTCGCGGTGGCAGGTCCTCGCGATGGCAGGGTTCGCGGTGGCAGGTCCTCGCGATGGCAGGGTTCGCGGTGGCAGGTCCTCGCGATGGCAGGGTTCGCGGTGGCGCTGAGGTTGCTCCGGCAGGCCAGGCTGCCCGGCGTGGTCTCGACCGGGTTGCGGACTGGCCGCACGTCGGCGGTTTCCGCGGTGGTCGCGGCCCGCCTGGCAGGCTCCCTCCCAGGGGCCCTGGATCCATTCTGCCGCCACACACCGACAAAACCGGCGGCCGAGAGGACCACGTCCACAGCCGAGCACAGTTGTGGACAACCCCGGACAACAGCCGGCCAAGCACTGGACAAGTGCCGGACAACGGGGGGGACAACCGCGGCGCAACAGCTTCGCAGGGCTCCCCTAGCCCACCCGAAAAGCGTTGCGCCGCAGGGGATTCGTCGCGGCGGCGGATCGGCGCGGCCGGCCTGAGCCGGCCCGTCGCCGCGCGTCGAACCCCGGGGGGAGGGTGCGCCTCAGCCGGCGGTGCCGGCGCTGCGGGTGGTGGTGCGGTTCCAGTCGGGGTCTCCGGTGATCTTCATGGCTTCCCTTTCGTGTCAATGGATCCCCCGGGTGGGGATCCATTCACGACACGGACGGGAGGCCCCACAGGGTTCAGTGTTGCGGAAAATTGGTCGGCAAGAGTTCCGACAGCAGGCGCAGCTGGTCGGCCACCACGTCGGCGTCCAGGGCGGCGATGCGCAGCAGAATGTGGTCTGCACCAGCCAGTTCGTAGTCGCGCAAGCCGGCCGCGACGGCCTCGACCGGGCCGGTGAGCATCGTCTGGATGGTGCCGATCGCGGACAGGGGGCGGCGGTACGTGGCTTGGCAGTAGGTGTCCAGCGCCTGGCGGCCGCGCTCCGGGTCGTCGGCGACGAAGGCTGTCGCGAAGAGGGCCGGGGTGATCGGGCGGTCGGTGAGCGAGCGGATGGCGGTCAGGCCGCGGGCGTAGTCGGCGGGGTCGGGCGGGTAGGGCAGCCAGCCGTCGTAGAGGTCGGCCGTGCGGCGGAGGGCGGACGGGGTCGCGCCGGCGAGCCACAGCGGGGGGCCGCCGAGGCGGGAGGGCGCCGGGACTTCGGGGAGCCAGTCGTGGTGGAGGACCTTGCCGTGGAACGACCGGGGCGTGCCGGACCAGAGGTCGCGCCAGAGGCGGGCGACGTCGTCGAGGTGAGAGAAGCGCGTCTTGAACGACACGCCGACCAGGTCGAACTCCGGCTCGCTGAAGCCGGGGAACCCCGCGCCGAGCCCGAGCACGAGGCGGCCGCCGGAGAGCTGGTCGAGCGTGGAGATCGTGAGCGCCGCCTGCACGGGCTGCCGCAACGCGGGCAGCAGCGCGGCGGTCCCCACCGTCACGCGCTCGGTGGCCTGCGCGACGGCGGTCAGCAAGGTGAGCGGCTCGGCCCGCGCGCGGACGAGCGAATCGCCCGCCCAGACGGAGTCGAAGCCGAGGCGCTCGGCCTCGCGGGCGAGCTCGACGACGGCGGTGACGGGAAGCTGGGCCTGCCCGGCGGGCAGGAGGAGTCCGTAGTGCATGGGATCGAGACTGTTCCGCCTCGGAGCCGGCGGCAATTCCCCGGAAGGAATGGCGCGCCCGCGCGGGTTCTGCTTGCCTGGCCTCATGGACCCGGCCTTCGCCGCCGCGCTGCGCGACGCCCGCACCCGCCGCCGCCTCAGCCAGCTCGACCTGGCCCTGGCCGCCGGCACCACGCAGCGGCACGTGAGCTTCCTGGAACGCGGCCGTTCGACTCCCGGCCGCGGCATGGTCGTCCGCGTGGCCGAAGCCCTCGGCCTGCCCCTGCGCGAACGCAACGCCCTGCTCCTGGCGGCAGGCTTCGCCCCGCGCTACGCCGAGACGCCACTGGAGGACCCCCGGCTGGCCCCCGTCCTCGATTCCTTGACGGCTCTGCTCGACGGCCACCGCCCGTACCCGGCGCTGATCGTCGATCGCTACGGCACACTGGTCTCCGCGAACGATGCCTTTACTCTCCTGACGGAGGGCGTGGCCGCCGAGCTGCTGGCGCCACCCGTGAACGTCCTGCGCCTGGCGCTGCACCCCGACGGCATGGCCCCGCGCATCCACAACTTCGCCGACTGGGCGCAGCACGTGCTCGAACGCCCCCGCCAGGGCCTGCCGGATCCCCGCCAGGCCGAGCTGCTGGAGGAGCTGACGTCGTACCTGCCCGCGCCTTCGCCCCCTTCGCCGGACCACCTCGGCTTCGCCGTGCCCCTGCAGCTGTCCACCTCCCTGGGCGACCTCCGCCTGATCACCGCCATCACCCGCCTCACCACCGCGGTCGACGTGACGATCGCGGAGCTGAGCCTCGAGACGTTCCTTCCGGCCGACGCGGAGACGGCCGCTTTGCTTACGGCACAACCCATCCCGTCAGCTGTCCCGCCAGCAACTCCACCCCCGCCCACATGACGGCGGCACAAACGCTCCCCACCACGAACCGCCGGTACGGCAGGCCGGCCGACCCGGCGACGCGGGGCACCAACGTCCGCACCCCCGCCAAACACCGGCCCAGCACCACCGCCGGCAGCCCGTACCGCACGATCACCGACTCGGCCCGGTCCCAGCGCGCGGCCCCGACGCGGCGCCCCAGCCGCGAAGAACGCAACCTCGGCCCGAGCACGCGTCCCTCCCAGTACGCGACCTGGTCGCCGACAACAGCGGCGAGAACGCACACCGCCAGAGCCACCCACCAGGACAAAGTGCCCCGCTGCACGAGAAACCCCATCAGCAGCAAAGTGGACAGTGTCGGCAGCACGATTCCCGGCAGCAGAGCCGTCTCCGCCGTGATCACCAAGGCGCACACGACGTAGACGACCACCGCGGGAGCGTCAAGAAGCGGGTGCAGCAGAGCGTTCACGGGAAACCCCGGCGGAAACCGGCAACGCGGCCCGGTACACATACGCCGGTGGCAGGTTCCGCCACACCACCGGAGTCCGCTCGACCACGAAGAAGCGGCTGCGCAACAGCCGGGCGAAACGGCGGGCCGGCGGTGTCCAGGCGGTGTGCGCGTAGGCGAACGTCGTGAAGCAGCCGCGCGGGGAGAGGATCGAACAGGTCGAGTCCAGAATCTCCTGCTGACGTGCGGACGGCATGGCCGTCCAGGGCAGGCCGGAGATCACGACGTCCGGTGGGGCCAAACCCCACGAGCTCACCGACGACGCCGAGCCGCACACCACCGAGACCGTGGGAAACCGCGAACGCAGCGAAGAGGCCAGCCGGGGATTGATTTCCACCGCCGTGAAGGACGCGGACGCCGGCAGCAGAGCCAGGACCGCCGACGTGAACACTCCTGTCCCCGGCCCCAGCTCGACGACCGAAGACGCGCCCTCGAGACCGAGGCCGCGGGTCATGGCGGTGGCGAGGAAACCCGAACTCGCGGTGACGGCACCCGTCAGCATGGGGTGCCGGAAGAACTCCGTGGTGATCGACATGAACCCGAAACTAAGGACGCCGCCGGTGGCCGCGGATCGGCCGATCGGGCCGCGTGGGTCGTCCCATCGGAGGAGGCGAGGCATACCGCGGAAGGACGCGGCGAGTGGCCGGTGAGCGTTACGTTCGGAGACGTGCGAGCTCTGGTGATGTGGGTGCGCAGGCACCGCTGGACGCTAGACCTGCCGCTGTACGCCGTCTTCGTGCTGCTCGGGCCGAACATCGCTGCCGGCGACTGGTCCCTGCACCTGGTGCCGCTCGTGTTCCTGCTGCCCCTGCTCGTGCGACGACGGTGGCCGCGGACGACGGCGGCGCTGATCATCGCCGGGGTGGTGGCCGTCTACACGAACGAGGTGTGGGCGTTCGACCGCGGGCGCAGCGAGCTGGCGATGGCGGTCGTGCTGTACACGCTGGTCAAGAAGGGTGACCGGCGGTTCGCAACGTTCATCGCGGCGGCCGTGCTGGTCCTCGACTCGATGTGGGGGTTCACGTGGGGCGTCGCCACGCAGAACCCGACGTTGACGATCGTCGGCGTGCTGCCGCTGCACATCGCGGCGTGGGCGCTCGGCGAGTTCTTCCGCGCGAAGGAGCAGCTGACCGACGAGGAACGGCTGCGCGCGGACCTCGCGGTGTCCGAGCGCCAGGCGCAGGCGCGCGCAGCCGTCGCGGAGGAGCGCACGCGCATCGCGCGCGAGCTGCACGACGTGCTCGCCCACAGCATGAGCGTGATCGTGCTCAACGCCGAGGGCGCGAAGCTCGCTCGGCACCAGGACCCGGACGCCGTGGACCGCACGCTCGACAGCATCAGCCGCACCGGGCGCGGGGCGCTCGCGGAGCTGCGGCGGCTGCTCGAGGTGATGCACGCCGGTGAGCCCGCGCGCACGCCGCAGCCGACGCTGGACGAGCTGCGCGCACTCGTGGAGCAGTCCGGGCGCGACGTCGAGCTCGACGTGACCGGTGACGCCACCGACCTGCCCACCGGCGCCGCGCTGCAGGCGTACCGCATCGTCCAGGAGGCGCTGACCAACATGCTCAAACACGCTCCCGCCGACGCGTCCGCCCGGGTGCGCCTGGAGTTCACGCGCACCGAGGTGCTCGTCGAGGTGACGAACACCGGGGGCCGCGAGCCCGTGGCGGCCGGGCTGCCGTCGTCGGGGCGCGGGCTGGCCGGGATGGCGCAGCGGGTGGAGCTCTACCGCGGCAAGCTCGAGACGGGCCCGCTGGCCGACGGCGGGTTCCGCGTGCTCGCGACGCTGCGGACGGGCGTAACGCGATGACGTCGGTGCTGATCTGCGACGACCAGGAGCTGGTGCGCGTCGGGCTGCGGATGATCGTGGACAGCCAGCCGGACCTCGCCGTCGTCGCGGAGGCGGACGACGGTGCGGAGGCCGTGCGGATCGCCCGGGAACGACGGCCCGACCTGGTGCTCATGGACGTCCGCATGCCGGTGCTCGACGGCGTCGCCGCGACCGAGCGCATCTGCGCCGCCCTGCCGGACGTGCGGGTGCTGGTGATCACGACGTTCGACCTCGACGAATACGCCTACTCGGCCCTGCGCGCGGGCGCGAGCGGGTTCCTGGTGAAGGACGCGCCGTCGGACGAGATGCTGGTGGCCATCCGCGGCGTGCTGCGCGGCGACGCGATGGTGTCGCCGTCGGTCACGCGGCGGCTGCTCGACCGCTACCTGACCGGGCGGCCCGTCGAGTCGGCGAAGCTGGGTTCGCTCACCGAGCGTGAGAAGGACGTGCTCGGGCTGATCGCTCGCGGGCTGTCGAACGGCGAGATCGCGGGCAAGCTGTTCATCGGCGAGACGACGGTGAAGACCCACGTCGGGCGGGTCCTCGCCAAGCTGGGCCTGCGGGACCGGGTGCACGCGGTGGTGTTCGCGTACGAATCGGGGCTGGTCCGGCCCGGCGATTGAGACGCGAACGTCGCATTTGTCGGGCATGCTGGGTGGTATGCGCCTGCCCGGAGTCGTGCTGCTCGCGGTCGTCGCGGTGCTCGCTGCCGCTTGTTCGGGGGCGGCGAGTGCGCCGCCGCCGTTGACGAGCGCGCCTTCGTCGGCGTCTGCCACCGGGTTTCGCGTCGAGGAGGTGGCGGGCGGGCTCGAGCACGGGTGGGACATCGGGTTCCTGCCGGACGGGTCGCTGCTGGTGCCGCAGCGGCCGGGCAAGCTGGCGTTGATCCGGAATGGGCGGACCACCGAGGTGCGCGCCGATTTTTCCGACGTCCTCGTGCAGGGTGAGGGCGGGCTGATGGGGATGGTGCTCGCGGCGGATTTCGCTTCGTCGCGGGAGTTCACGACCTGCCATACGCACCAGGAGAGTGGCCGGGCCGTCGACGTCCGGCTGGTCACGTGGCGGCTCGCGCCCGATGGGGCGAGTGCGTCGAAGGTGCGGGATCTGCTGACGGGGCTGCCGGTGAACCCCAGTGGCCGCCATTCCGGCTGCCGGCCGACGTTGGCTCCGGACGGCGCGCTGCTCGTCGGGACCGGGGACACGGCGCGGTCGACGATCGCGCAGGATCGCCACAGCCTGGGCGGAAAGGTGCTGCGGATCAACGCGAAAACCGGCGAAGCCTTGCCGGACAACCCGTTCTACGCGTCCACTGATCCGCGCGAACGGCGGATCTACACCTACGGGCACCGCAACATCCAGGGCGTCGCGATCCGGCCCGGGACGGGGCAGGTGCTGACTTCCGAGCACGGGCCGACGTTCGACGACGAGGTGAACTTGATCCGGGCCGGCGCCAACTACGGCTGGGATCCGTCGAAGGGCGGCACGGATTCTTCGTACGACGAGAGCGTGCCGATGACGGACCTCACGCGGTTCCCGGACGCGGTCCGTCCACTCTGGACTTCCGGCGAGATCACCGAGGCGACTTCCGGTGACGCGTTCCTGACGGGTCCTCAATGGGGTGCCAACGAGGGGGCGTTGGCCGTGGTGGCGTTGAAGGGCCAGAAACTGCTGCTGCTGCACCTGGATTCCACGGCGAACGTCACTTCGGTGACGCTGCCGCCGGAATTCGACGACCGGTTCGGGCGGCTGCGCGCCGTCCGTTCCTCGCCGGACGGCGCGCTCTACGTGACCACCTCGAACGGTTCCGACGACAAATTGCTGCGCGTCACTCCGGGCGCCTAAGGAGGTTTCGGCAGTCACGCGTGGGTGCTGCTTCGCCGAAACGGCACTCTATTCATCATCTGCCCGAGTGCCGACCGGCGCCGGCTGTCCCGACCATGCCAGGGTAAACAGCTCCGCAGCACGCTCGGCGATGGCGATGGTGGTGGCGTGCGTGTTCGCCCGTGGGATCGTGGGCATCACCGACGCATCGACGACGAAAAGATTTCCGACGCCATGAACCGCCAGCCCAGGATCGACGACGGACAAGTCGTCGGAACCCATGCGCGCCGTTCCGGTCATGTGCCAGTACGGGCCGGCATGCCGGGTGATGTAGTTCAGCAGCGCCTGGTCGTCGGCCCACGCCTCAGGCCCCGGGCGGGCGCTGGGTTCCACCAGAGTTCGCATCGGCGGGGCCGTGAAGATCGATTGAAGGCGTCGCAGGCCCGTGACCAGCGCGTTCCGATCAGCAGCCTCTCGCAGGTAGCCGGGGTCGATCAACGGAGCAGCCGCGGGGTCGGCCGAGGCGAGGCGAACGGTCCCGCGGCTCTGGGGAGCGACGAGAGCGACATTTCCGATCACAGCCGGACCACCGTCGGCCCCCGGCGCGGAGCCGTTGGGCGAAATCGCCAGCTGCAGGTCAGGAGCGGAAAGCTCATTCGTGCTGCGCAGCACGGCAAGAGCCGGCACGGTCGAAGCGAGCGGGCCGCGGCGCAGCGTGCGGTAGGCGAGTTCAGGGTCCTCATCGAATGATGCTCGCGCATCCACGCGCAGCGGCCACGTGGTCGGCACGAGCACGTGGTCCTGCAGGCCCCGGCCAACGCCCGGCAGGTCCGCGACGACCGGAATGTCCAGGGAACGAAGCTGATCAGCATCACCGATACCGGACAGCTGGAGCACTTGGGGAGTACGGATCGCACCGGCGCTGAGAATCACCGCACGGCGGGCTCGAATCGTACTGCTCGTCCCCGCGACCCGGACACCGATCGCGGTGGATCCGGCCGTGACGATCTCGTCCACTCGCGCTCCGCTGCGAACGATCAGATTCGCCCTGCCTTCGGCAGGGCGAAGGTAACCGTCCACAACGTCATGTCGTGCGCCGTCACGGATATTCCCCTGTCCGAAGCCGACACCTTCCCGGACCGCCCCGTTCAGATCATCGCTGACGGCAAGTCCCTCGACGGCGCCCGCTCGAACGAACGCAGCCGCCGCGGGATGAATGTCGCGCGGGAAACTGACGGCCATGGGACCACCTGCGGCGTGAAACTGATCCGATGCAAGCTCGTGGTCTTCGATCCGGCGCAGGTACGGTCGCAGGCCGCGCCAACTCCAGCCGTGCGCTCCTTGGTCCTGCCACCCGTCGTAGTCCGCAGGGTGCCCCTGCAGCCAGATCAGCCCGTTCATGGCGCTACCACCGCCGATACCCCGACCTGTGGGAAGTGAGATATGGCGGTCGCCAACGTGATGTTGCACCGTTGTCTCGTCTTCGTAGGCGAAAGGTGCAGACCAGAGATTCCGGCGATGACCTGGCACGCGCACTGCCGCCCGATCGTGGGCGCCGCCGGCCTCCAACAGCAGCACCGTGCATGCGGAGTCCTCGCTCAGGCGAGCGGCGATCACGCATCCAGCAGCCCCGGCACCAACGACGATGACATCGACCTCATCGGGAAGCGACGGGTTTTCTGCGCCGTGAGAGGGGGACATCAGCAGCCTCCGGTGGTCTGGATAATGGCAATTGACGGATACTCCCGAATCGAGGCCGGGTCCGTGAGACGCACTCCGGTCAATGATGACACAGCGGCGCAGCGTGCTGACTCTGCTGAGATGGCAACTCGCGGCGGCAGCGCGACGTGAATGCGGTACCCACCAGGCGGGCACGTTCGCCGGCACCCCGCCGGGGCCCGATTGCTGTCAGCAATTTCACTCTTGTTTTCGCCCCGCAGCCACGCCACTTCGCGAGACGAATCGACCTCGACCGAATCGGCGACGTGAAGTACCGCGCTGTCCGGCGAGTCAAGCTCATCGAAAACGGTTCTATTCATACTCTTCGGACGCGAGCCGCTGGCGGGACGGACGACGCGAAGAAGCGCTCAGGAGCCCAGGTAGGCGCCGCCGTTCACGTGGATGACCTGGCCCGTCACGTAGCCCGCGCCGGGGCCGGCGAGGAACTCCACGACTTCCGCGATGTCTTCCGGGCGGCCCTCTCGTTTGTTCATCGTGTTCGAGACCAGCCTGCCGCGGCGCTCGTCGGTGAGCTTGCCGTGGAAGAACTCCGTGTCGACGATCAAGCCGGGCGCGACCACGTTCGCGGTGATCCCCCGCGGCCCCAGCACCCGGGCGATGTCCGCGTTCCAGGCCTCGACGGCGGCCTTGGCCCAGCCGTACGAACCGGCGCCGGTGTGCGCGGCGATGGAGCCGATGGTGATGATCCGGCCGTTGTCGGCGAGCCGGTCGCGCAAACCCGCCGTGACCAAGGCGGCGGTGAAGACGTTCGCGCGGAAATTGGCCGTCCAGGCGGTGTTCAGGGTGGCGAGGTCGGTGTTGTCGTCGCGGAGAAAATCGGTGTTGCCGCCGGCGTTGTTCACCAGGACCTCGACGCTTTCCGGCAATTGCGGCAAGGCCGCTTCGACGGCTTCGTGATCGCCGGCGTCGAACGTGACCGCCCGCGCGCCGAGCAGCGCCGCGGCTTCGGTGAGCACGCTCTCGCGGCGGCCGGTGATCGTCACGCGGTCGCCGGCGCGCGCGAACGCGGCCGCGATGGCGTAGCCGATTCCCGTGCCACCGCCGGTGACCACTACTTCCCGGTTCATCCCGAACTTCCTTTCCCCAGCAGACGAACACCGACCGTACCGGGACCCGCCTAGGATCTGCCGTATGAACGAGATCGACCCCGCGTCGACGGCGCTCGTGCTCGTCGACTTCCAGGAGCGGATCGTCGCGATGCCGACGACGCCGTTCGCCGGGCCCGAGGCCGCCGCCAACGCCGTGCGCCTGCGCGACGCGTTTTCCGAAGCCGGCGCGCAGATCGTGATCATCCAGGCCATGCGGCCGGGCTCCGAGGGCGCGCCGGGCAGCGACGTGATCCCGGAGCTGAAGCCGCGCAACGGCGAAAAGCTCGTGGTCAAGACCACGATCGGCGGCTTCTACAACACCGACCTGCACGCGCACCTGCGCGACGCGGGCGTGCGCACCGTCGTGTTCGGCGGCATCGCGACGGAGTTCGGCGTCGAGTCGACGCTGCGCGCGGCCGCGGACCACGGGTACTCCGTGATCGCCGTGTCGGACGCGATGACGGGTCTCTCGGACGTGTCGCACGAATCGTCGACCACGAAGATCTTCCCGCGGCTCGGCACGGTGCTCACCACGGCCGAAACCCTTGCGGCACTGGGATGATCGACAAACTGGCGTGGCTGCACGTCGTGGACGGCCGCGTGCTCGCGGCGGTGTCGGCCGGCAAGGACACGTGGTACCTGCCGGGTGGCAAACGCGAGCCCGGCGAGTCCGACGCCGAGGCGCTGGTGCGGGAGATCGCGGAGGAGCTGTCGGTCGCGCTGGACCCGTCGTCGCTCGAGCCCGCGGGCGTGTGGGAAGCGCAGGCGGACGGGCGCGCGGCGGGGACGGTCGTGCGGATGACCTGTTACACGGGCTCGTTCTCCGGCACTTTGGCGGCGTCGAGCGAGATCGCCGCCTTCGGCTGGCTGGGTTTCGAGGACCGTCCCCGGGTGTCGGCGGTCGTGCAGCTCATCTTCGACGACCTGCACGCACGCGGTTTGCTCTAGCCGAGCTGCTGCTGCATCGCCGCGGCCAGCGCGTTGAGTCCCGACAGCGGGCGCACCATCACCACGAGCTCGGTGATCTCACCGGAGTCGTTGGTGCGCAAGAAGTCGCACCCCTCCACCTCGCGGTCGCCGACGCGTGCGGTGAAGACCAGGGCGTGGCCGTCGTCGTCCGTCAGCTCCCGCTGGTACGCGAAGTCCTCGAACACGGCGAACGCCGCGCGCAGAATCGCCGCGACCTGCTCGCGCCCCTGGTAGGGCCGGTGCACGGCGGGACTCCGGAACACGGCGTCCTCGGCGAACAACGCGATGGCGGCCTCGATGTCGCGGCCTTCGATGGCTTCGCGGAAAGTCTTCATCGGATGATCGTCAGGCACTGACGCCGTTCGGACAAGTCCCCGGCTCAGCCCAGCAGCCTCGGCTTGTGCTCCAAATGCGACAACCCGTTCCAAGCCAAGTTCACCAAATGGGCCGCCACCTCGTCGCGCTTCGGCTTGCGCGCGTCGAGCCACCACTGGCCCGTCAACGCCACCATCCCGACCAGAGCCTGGGCGTACAGCGCCGACAGCTTCTCCTCGTAGCCGCGCGCCGCGAACTGCTGGGCGAGGATGTGTTCGACCTGGCCCGCGATGTCGTTCAGGACGGTGGAGAAGGTGCCCGTGGAGCTGGCCACCGGGGAGTCGCGGACGAGGATGCGGAAGCCGTCGTGGGAATCCTCGACGTAGCTGAGCAGGGCGATCGCCGCTTGTTCGAGCATGACGCGCGGGTGGCCGCCGTGGAGGGTGTTGACCATGCGGTCGAGCAGGAGCTGCGTTTCGCGGTCCACAACGACCGCGTAGATGCCTTCCTTGCCGCCGAAGTGTTCGTAGACCACGGGTTTCGAGACGTTCGCGCGGGCGGCGATCTCTTCCACCGAGGTGCCGTCGAAGCCCTTCTCGGCGAACAACGCGCGCGCGACGAGGAGCAGCTGTTGCCGGCGCTCGCTGCCCGTCATGCGGACGCGCGTCACCGGCGCCGCCGGTCGCGCGCCGGTGACCGCTGCTTCGCGCTTCGCCCTTCGTCTCCCCGCCATGCGCAGCAGGGTAGCCGCAGGGCGTCACGCCATCGGAGTGAGCACCGTTCGCGAGAAGGCGCCGCTCGAAGCCGCGGCGTGCGCGACAGCCTTGTCGACCTCGGCCAATCCGAACCGCGTCACCCGCTCCGGCGCCAGGTCGAGCGCACCCGACTCGAGGAGGCGGATGATCCCGACGTTGGCCGCGCGCGGGTACATCCACTGGCCCCGCACCGTCACCGAGTTCCGCATCAGCCACGGGTACGGCAGGGACAGCTCCGCGCCGCCGAGCATGCCGACCCCGCCCATCAGCACCACGCGGCCGTGTTCGCGCACGGTCATCGCGGCGGCGCGGGCGACGGACGCCGGGGCCCGCGGCGGGAGAAGGTCGATGACGAGGTCGACCGGACCGTTCGCGCGCATCGCCTCACGGTCCGTGTCGGCGTCGCCGCGGAGCTCGACCGGCCGCACGCGCTGGCCGAACCGCTCGGCCAGCAGGTCGAGCACCGCCCGGTTGCGGCCCGGCGCCACGACGCGGCCGGCACCCATCGCCAGCGCCACGGCCACCGCGCAGCTGCCCAGGTTGCCGGTCGCGCCGCTGACCAGCACCGTCTCTCCGGCCGCGAGGCCGCCGGCGAGCAGGCCGCCATACGGGATCACGTGCACGCTCAGCGCCGCCCACCGCACCGGATCCACACCGGCGGGCAGCGGATGGACGTTTTCCGTGGGCACACGCATGAGCTCGGCGAACGCGCCGTCGTGGAAGTACCGCGACAGGCGCGCCCCGCCCTCGCCGCGGGAGCTCCAGCCCTGCAGCGTGATGTCGGGGGTGAGGGCGTCGTCGCGGGCGCGAACGGTCGAATCGCACCACACGAGGTCACCCGGGGTCAGTTTGGTCGCGTCCGCCCCGACGCGCCGGACCCGCCCGATCCCCCCGATGCCGGGCACCACGGGCGGTTCGAGCGGATACCGCCGTTCACCGCTGAACACTTCGGCGGCGTACGGGGGCACGATCGTCGCGAGGACCTCGACGAGCACTTCGCCGTCCGGCGGATCGGGCACCTCGCCGACGACGAGCGGGGAACCGAAAGCGGTCAGGGTGGCTGCGCGCACGGGAAAGCCTTTCTGCTCAAGCACTTTCCCGAACCGTAGGACCGGGTGCAGCCATGCCGGAAGCGAAGATCAGTCAACCCGGGTGTGCGTAATCCGCATGCTCCAGGCACGACGTGAGCCGCCGGCGGGCACCCGGCCGCCTCAGGCGAACGCGGTGTCGCGCGAGCGGTCCTCCCAGGCCGTCAGATCGGCCCGCACCTGGTCGAGGTGGCCGCCGATGGCGTCGACGGCGTCCGCGCCGAGGGCCAGGCGCAGCGGGGTGTCCGGCGCGTCGAGCGCGGCGAGGATGGCGGCGGCGGCCTTGGCGGGGTCGCCGGCCTGCGTGCCGTCGGCGTCGACGACGAGCCGGCGCGTGGGGCCGACCGACTCGGCGTAGTCGGCGATCTCGCCGCTGCGGCTCGTGCTGCCCCACAGGCCGGTGCGGAACGCGCCCGGCTCGACGATCAGCACCTTGATCCCCAGGCGGCCCACCTCGTCGGCGAGCCCTTCCGACAGCCCCTCCAGCGCGAACTTCGTGCCGCTGTAGGCCGAGAACCCCGCGAACGACAGCTGCCCGCCCATGCTGCTCATCTGCACGATCGCGCCGGACCGCCGCTCGCGCATGTGCGGCAGCGCCGCGCGCACGAGGGCCGCGGGGCCGAAGACGTGCACGTCGAACAGCGACCGCAGCTCCTCGTCGGTGGTCTCCTCGAACGCGCCGACGTGGCTGCGGCCGGCGTTGTTCACCAGCACGTCGAGCCGGCCGTGCCGCGCGATCACCGACGAGACGGTCGCGTCGACCGCCGCGAGGTCCGTGACGTCGAGCGCCACCGCCTCCACCTGGTCCGGGTGTGCCGCGACGACATCGGCGAGCGTTTCGGTGCGCCGCGCCGCCGCGACCACCACGTCGCCGGCCGCCACCGCGGCCTCGGTGAGCGCGCGGCCGAAGCCGCTGTTCGCGCCGGTGATCAGCCAAACCTTGTTCATGTCCTGAACTCCTTTCGCTGTCACCGACTCTGGGCGAAAACCGCTCGCGGGTCCAAGACCTGCCGTGATAACCATTGGCTATGGACGTGCACGGTCGTGATCTGCGGTACTTCGTCACGGCCGCCGAAGAGCTCCACTTCACGCGCGCGGCCGAGCGGCTCTACGTCTCCCAGCCGGCGCTGAGCAAGCAGATCCGCATGCTCGAACGGCAGCTCGGCGCGCCGCTGTTCGACCGCGACCGCCGCGAGGTCCGGTTGACGCCGGTGGGCGAGGCCTTGCTGCCGCACGCCCGCCGGGTGCTCGCGGAGTGGGACGCGGCGCACGACGCCGTCGCACGGGCGAAGGCCGAGCAACGCGGGACGCTCGTCGTCGGCATGAGCACGAGCCCCGGCCGCGGCGGCATGCTGCCCGCGATCCGGTCGCGGTTCACCGACGAGCACCCCCACGCCCGGCTCACGCTGCGCCAGGTCGGCTGGCACGACTCCACGGCAGGGCTCGCCGACGGCTCCACCGACGTCGCCTTCGTGTGGCTCCCGGTGCCGGGCGCCGAACGCTACAGCTGGGTCGTGGTCGCCGAAGAACCCCGCCTGGTCGCGATGTCGGCCGCCCACCCGCTGGCCGGACAGTCCACAGTGGACTTCACCGACCTGCTCGACGAACCGTTCCTCGCCTTGCCCTCCGACGCCGGCCCGTTGCGCGACTACTGGCTCGCCCCGGAAGCTCGCGGCGGCCAGGCCCCCGTGATCGGCGCGGAGATCGGCAGCGCGGACGAAACCTACGAGGCCCTCGTCGACGGCCGCGGCGTCTGCCTCATCGCCGCGGGCAACGCGCCCCTGCTCACGCGCGGAGACGTCGTCGCCCTCCCGGTCCGCGGCGTGTCCCCCAGCCGCCTGGCACTCGCGTGGCGCAAGGACGACGCCCGCCCGCTGGTCCACGGCTACGCGCGCGCCGCCCGGCTGGCCACCGAGAACAAGCCCTGAAAAGAAAGCGGACCACCGAAAACCGGTGGTCCGCGAAGGAAGAAAGAACTCAGCCCTCGGAAGCGATCCGAGCCAGCCGTTGCGGAGTCGGCCAGCGCACGTCGTGCACCCAGCCGAACTTCTCGAACATCCAGATCAGGCGGGCCGACATGTCGATCTGGCCACGCTTCACGCCGTGGCGGGCCGAGGTCGGGTCGGCGTGGTGCAGGTTGTGCCAGGACTCGCCGAAGGAGAAGATCGCCAGCGGCCAGAAGTTGGCGGAGCGGTCACGCGCCGCGAAGGGGCGTTCGCCGATCATGTGGCAGACGGAGTTCACCGACCAGGTCACGTGGTGCAGCACGCAGATGCGCACGAGGCCGGCCCAGAAGAACGCGGTGAGCGCGCCCCAGAAAGACCACGAGATGAGGCCGCCCAGCACCGCCGGCAGCGCCAGGGACACGAGCGCCCACAGCCAGAACAGGTCGTCGACCTTCCGGATGGCCGAGTCCTTGACCAGGTCGGGCGCGAAGCGGGCCTGGTTGCTCTTGTCCCGCTCGAACAGCCAGCCCATGTGGGCGTGCCAGAAACCGCGGGCGATGGCCGCCGGCGAGGTGCCGAACATCCACGGCGAGTGGGGATCGCCGTCACGGTCGGAGAACGCGTGGTGGCGCCGGTGGTCGGCCACCCAGGTGATCACCGGGCCCTGGAGGGCGATGCTGCCGGCGATGGCCATCACCACGCGCAGCCACTTCTTCGCCTTGAACGAGCCGTGCGTGAAGTACCGGTGGTAGGCGACGGTGATGCCCAGACCGCTGATTCCGTAGAACACAACGAACAGGGCCACGTCGACCCAGGTCAGTCCCCAGCCCCACGCGAAAGGCACGGCGACCAGCAGGGCTACCAGCGGCGCGATCACGCCGAAGTACACCGACAGCTGCACGCCGATGCCGCGCTGACCTTCGATGATGGGCTTGGGGCCCTTCTGGGCCGGCGGATCGCCAGCCGGCTGGGAACGGTCGAGGGTGGCCGTCATACGCTTCACTTCTTCCTACGAGCCCCTGCGAAGGGTGACCTAACCTACGATGCCGTAAGTTACGGTACAGGAGGTTTCGCGCCCTGGGGAGGCCCGAAATGTCCGTTCCGCTCCGGCGCGGTTCACCTTGAGAAGTACCCCGAGCGCGGGCGCTTCACCCTCCCGCCACCACTGTCGCCGATCATCGCTATCCTGACCAGGATCGATCCGCCGTAGTGTAATCGGCAGCACTTCAGATTTTGGTTCTGACAGTTCAGGTTCGAATCCTGGCGGCGGAGCAGGCGTGTGACCAACCCGAGGCGAGGCAGCGAAGCGATGGGGGTGTGGGGCGGCTGAGCGATGAAGCGATCGACCCCGGAGCCGCCCGGCGTCCGACTCTCGTCGAGATGTCCGACGCATGGCTGGTCGGGCGCGCGCGTGAGCTGATCGCGGCCGTCCAGCGGCAGGAGTTCGACAAACAGCTCGAGATCGTCGCGATCATGGACGAGCTGCTCGAGGAAACCCTGCGCCGCGGCGAGCCCACGCTGGTGGCGCAGCTGCTGCGCGCCTCGGCGTTCGCCCGCCTGGTCACGCGCGGGCTGGCCGCCGAAGCGGAACCGCGGCTCGACGAGATGCTCGCCCACACCCGCCGCCACGGCCTGTCGCTGCTGCGTGCCGACGCGCACGCGTTGCGCGGGCGCCGGCTGGTGCTGGCCGCGCAGGAGGACGCCGCGCTCACCGAGATCGCCCGCGCGCTCGCGATCCTCGACGACTCCACCATCCCCGATCGCCAGGTCGGCGTGCGCAACTGGAACCGCATGCAGTCGATGGCGCTCATCGACTGCTGGATCGTGCTCAACCAGCTCGGCGTGTACGAAGCCGCCGAAGAGGTCATCAGCCGCGCCCACCAGGCGATCCGGGAGAGCGCGAGCCCCCACGAGATCACGCTGCAGCTGATGAACCGCGTGAAGATGCTGCTGGGCTGGGGCCTGCGGCTCGAGCGCATCGAGCGGTACGACGAGGCGGCCGAGAAGTTCCGCACCGCCGCGTCGATGGCGGTAGCGGCCGAGGGCCCGTTCGCCGAGTCGCTGTTCCCGCGCAGGGCCGGGGTCTCCGCCGTGGACCAGGTGGGCGTGCTCGCTTCCGCACTGGCGCTGCACAACCCGGCCGCGGAGCACGTGGACCGGCTCACCCAGATGCGCCACGGCCACCACTTCCCGCACGAGCAGGAGATCGTCGCCATCGCGCTCGCGCGGTGCCTCGACCGCGCCGGGCGTCGCGAAGAAGCGCTCGACGTGCTGCGCGAGACGCGCAAGGCGATGTCCGAGGACATCTCCCAGCCGTCGATGCGGCTCAACATCGCCCGCGAGCTCGCGCGGCTCGACACCGCGCCGGACCACGCGTCGGGCGCCGGCAAGTCGCTGATCGACTACGCGACCACGCTCGAAGCCGAGATGTGGACGCTGCGCGAGTCGCAGATCGCCACGCTCAACGCACGCCGCGAGCACGAACGGTTGTCGGCCGAACACGGTGCGATCACACAGCAGGCGCTGCAGGACCCGCTCACCGGCCTGCCCAACCGCCGCGCGCTCGACGAACGCCTGCGCGCGCTGGCGTCGTCGGCCGACGCGCAACCGCTCGCCGTCGCGCTCGTGGACCTCGACGGATTCAAGGGCGTCAACGACAAGCAGTCGCACGCCGAGGGAGACAACGTGCTCCGCGTCGTCGCGAGCACGTTGCGTGACGCCCTGCGCGGTGACGACGTTGTCGCGCGCTACGGCGGGGACGAGTTCATCGTCCTGCTGCCGGGCGCGCCCGCATCCGCCGCGAAGATGGCGCTGGGCCGCGCGGTGAAGTCGGTGGCAGAGCTGCCACACCACCTTTCGCACGGCGTCACCCTGTCCATCGGGCTGGTGTCGCTGCGGCCGCAGGAGCGGGCCGAGCAGGTGCTCGCGCGCGCGGACGCGGCGATGTACGAAGCAAAACGCGGTGGGGGCAACCAGGTCGCCTCCGCGAATTCGATGGCGGGCGACGCCGGCGCGAGCTGGCCCGCGGAGAGCATCCCGGCCGACCCCTCGTGGAGCGCCGAGGAGCCCACGTAGGATCGTTGCCCGTCGGAACGAGCCGGTAAATCGTTGTTGGGAGTCTCGTTGAGCGGCCCGCTGAGCACGCTGATCCTCGCCGCGGGTGAGGGCACCCGCATGCGTTCGTCCACTCCGAAGGTGCTGCACCCGATCGCCGGGCGCCCCTTGGTGGAACACGCCGTCCGCGCCGCGGCCGGACTGAACCCCGAACACCTGGTGGTGGTGATCGGCCACGGCCGCGAAGCCGTCGGTGCCGAGCTCGCGCGCGTCGGCGAGGTGCTGGGCCGCGAGGTGACCACCGCCGTGCAGGCCGAGCAGAAGGGCACCGGCCACGCTGTGTCGTGCGCGCTGCACGAGCTGCCCGCCGGCCTCACCGGCACCGTGCTCGTGAGCTACGGCGATGTGCCGCTGCTCGACACCGGGACCCTCGCCGCGCTGCTGGCCGAGCACACCGGTTCGGGCAACGCGGTCACCGTGCTCACCGCCGTGGTCGCCAACCCCGCCGGCTACGGGCGGATCGTGCGCGACGACGCCGGCGTGGTCCAGTCGATCGTCGAGCACAAGGACGCGACCCCGGCGCAGCACGAGATCACCGAGATCAACTCGGGCGTCTACGCGTTCGACGCCGCCGTGCTCGCCGACGGCCTCTCGCGGCTGTCGACGGACAACGCGCAGGGCGAGCTGTACCTCACCGACGTGCTGGGCATCGCGCACCACGACGGCAAGGGCGTCGGCGCGCTCGTGGTCGACGACCCGTGGGTCACCGAGGGCGTGAACGACCGCGTGCAGCTGGCGACGCTGGGCGCGGAGTACAACCGCCGCATCGTGCGCCGCTGGCAGCGCGAGGGCGTGACCGTGACCGACCCCCACACCACGTGGATCGAAGCGGACGTGACGCTCTCGCGCGACGTGCTGCTGGAGCCGAACACGCAGCTCAAGGGCACCACGTCGATCGGCGAGGGCTCGGTGGTCGGACCGGACACGACGCTGACCTCGGTGACCGTCGGCGCGGGCGCGTCGGTGGTGCGGGTGCACGCGGACGACTCCGAGCTGGGCGACGGCGTGAACGTCGGCCCGTACACCTACCTGCGGCCCGGCACCAAGCTGGGCGCGAAGGGCAAGCTGGGCGCGTTCGTGGAGACGAAGAACGCGCAGATCGGCACCGGCACGAAGGTGCCGCACCTCACTTATGTGGGCGATGCGACCGTCGGCGACCACAGCAACATCGGCTGCTCCAGCGTCTTCGTGAACTACGACGGCGTGAACAAGCACCACACCGTCGTGGGCTCGTATGTCCGACTCGGTGCCGACAACACACTCGTGGCGCCGGTGCGGATCGGTGACGGCGCTTACAGTGGAGCGGGTGCGGTGATCCGGGAGGACGTGCCGCCTGGTGCACTTGCGCTCTCGGCGGGGCCGCAGCGCAACGTCGAGGGCTGGGCGGTCCGGCGCAGGCCGGGCACGCCCGCGGCGGAAGCGGCGGAAGCCGCGCTCGCCGCGAGTGAGGACACCGCCGTGTCCGTGTCGGAAGCAGGAAACGACGGGGAGTCGCCAGCATGAGTCCGAAGTCAGGTACGCCGAAGAAGAATCTGATGCTCTTCTCCGGCCGGGCGCACCAGGAGCTCGCGGAAGAGGTCGCGAAGCACCTCAACGTGACCATCACCCCGCAGACCGCGCACACGTTCGCCAACGGTGAGCTGTTCGTGCGGTTCGAGGAGTCGGTGCGCGGTACCGACGCGTTCGTGATCCAGGCGCACACCACGCCCATCAACGAGTACGTGATGGAGCAGCTGATCATGGTGGACGCGCTGAAGCGCGCTTCCGCCAAGCGGATCACCGTGGTGATGCCGTTCTACCCGTACGCCCGGCAGGACAAGAAGCACAAGGGCCGCGAGCCGATCTCGGCGCGGCTCATCGCCGACCTGTTCAAGACCGCGGGCGCCGACCGCATCATGACCGTCGACCTGCACACCGCCCAGATCCAGGGCTTCTTCGACGGCCCGGTCGACCACCTGATGGCGCAGTCCGTGCTCGCCGACCACATCAAGGCGACCTACGGCGACGCGGACATCACGGTCGTCTCGCCCGACTCGGGCCGTGTTCGGCTTGCGGAGAAGTGGGCGCAGCAGCTGGGCGACCGGCCGATCGCATTCATCCACAAGACGCGCGACCCGGACAAGCCGAACCAGGCCGTGGCCAACCGCGTGGTCGGCAAGGTGCAGGGCAAGCTCTGCGTGCTGATCGACGACATGATCGACACCGGCGGCACGATCGTGAAGGCGACCGAGGCGTTGATCGAGGAAGGCGCCGCGGACGTCGTCATCGCCACGACGCACGGGATCCTGTCGGACCCGGCGACCGAGCGGCTTTCGCAGTGCAAGGCGCGCGAGGTGATCGTCACGAACTCGCTGCCGATCCCGGAGGAGAAGCGGTTCCCGGGGCTGACGGTGCTGTCGATCGCGCCGATGCTGGCGGAGGCGATCCAGCAGGTGTTCGAGGACGGTTCGGTGACCTCGCTGTTCGACGGGGCGGCCTGAGGGTTCTCGGGTTTTCCTTTTTCGCCGTCGGTGGATTTCGGTCCGCCGGCGGCGAAACTGTCTGTGCCACGCGGCGCGGCGCGGCTAGGTTCGGGCGCCATGGGGAACTTCAAGTTCGGTGTCAGTCTGCGGACTGTCGATTCGTCGTTCGTCGGCCTGTGCCGGCGGGCCGAGGAGCTGGGGTACGACGCCATCAGCGTGCCCGACCACCTGGGGGACGGGCGTCCGGCGCCCTTCCCGGCCCTGGTGGCCGCGGCGGCGGCTACCTCCCGGCCGCGGGTGGGGACGCTGGTGTCGAACCTGCCGTTCTACAACGTGGCGCTGTTCGCGCGGGACGTCGCCAATACGCATGTCCTGACCGGTGGCCGCTTCGAGCTGGGGCTGGGTTCGGGCCACATGAAGGCGGAGTTCGACGAGGCCGGGTTGCCGTGGTTGAAGGCAGCTGATCGGATCGCTTACCTGCGCGATGGCCTGGCCGAGCTGCGTGAGCGGCTCGGTGCGAACCTTCCGCCGCTGCTGATCGCGGGCAACAGCGACGGGGTGCTCTCGCTGGCCGCGTCGGACGCGGACATCGTGGGCTTCGCCGGTCTGCGGCAAGCGCCGGGCAAGCCCCCGGGGACGTTCGTGCTGGACCCGGCTTCGGACATGGACTCGCGGGTGGCGTACTTCCGGTCGCTCGCCGGCGATCGCGACATCGAGTACAACATGCTGGTCCAACGAGTGGTCGTGACCGACGACCGCCGCGCCGCCGCCGCGGAGTGGCAGGCGCTGACGGACCCGGAACCCGGCGTCGACGAGCTCCTCGAAGCTCCACAGCTGCTGCTCGGGACAGTCGACGAAATCGTCACGCAGCTCGTCGAGCGCCGGGAACGATACGGGTTCTCCTACATCACGGTGTTCGACTCGATGATGGAGACGCTGGCACCGGTGGTCGCTCGGTTGCGCGGCCGTTGACCTTGCCACGCCGGGGGTTGGGTCGATTTCCGGCGCGCCACAATAGCTTCTGCCGGGATCGCCCGATCGTCGGTACACCGCGGCAATGGTCGCCAGGGCCCGCCGGGTGCCGGAACCTGCCGCGACAATGCCGGATTCCGCCGATTGCTGTTGCGCCACAAGGTTTCTCTCCGTCATCTGCTGCGCCGGCCGGGGGCACCCATCGCGGGGCCCCGGCTTTTCCGCAACCGCCCACCCCTGTGGACAGCTCAGCTCGCGCACCGATTTTGTCGGTGCTGCTCGGTAGAATGGACATGGGGACGCCGCCCTGGGGAGGGCGGGAGCCGCTCTGCCGCGGAGGCTGCTGGACTGCGGTGACTGTTGTCCCGCAAGACGGTTCGCCGGCGGCGCGGGCAGCGGCGGGCCTGCCTGGCGCCGACCTCCACCAAGGCGACGGGGCCGGCCAGTGCCGGCGGCGTGACCCAGCCGAAGGTGGAGGGCGATGCGCCTGCGGATTTCGTCGGCCGGAGCGGGCCCCTTCGTGCAGGAAGGCCGGGCTGTTCAGCGCAGAACCATGGCAAAGGTCAGCACGAATTTGGCGTCCCGGGCGAAGTCGGCACGAGCGGGGGCCCGACGGGTAGCCGTCCGCGGTGGATCGGGTCGCAGGCGGCCGGCCAGGCATCCGCTGGGCAGGCGAGCAGCGGGTTCACCGCGGCGAACGGCCGGCTCGGTCGGCGCTGCGCGGAAGGCGTGGCCGGCCCGAGGTCCAGCGCATCTTCCGTAGACATTCACGCCCCGAGCCTCGTGCATCGGCGACGAGCCCCGGTAGCGGCGAAGAACCGAAGCGACCGCCGGAGCCGATCCGTACCGCGACCCCGGCTGCACCAGGCGGGCGTCAGTCCCCGGCCACGCTTTCCGCCGCGGAGCGCACCGCAGCCACCGCGTCGCCGGCGATCAACGTCAGGACGCGGCCCAGTAACCCCTCCGGCACGGCCTCCTCGTCGATGTCGGCCTCGACGGCCAGGCCGTTGCTCAGCGCCAGCAGGATCACCGCGAACTCTTCGGCCGGCAAGGGCAAGGTGAAGCCGAACCCCGAAGCCAAGCGCTCCAATGCGGCGGCGATCGTCCGGCGGACGGCACGGCGGCGGTCGCGCAGGGCGAGGCGGCGGTCGGCATCGTGGTGCGCCAAGGCGAAGAACTCCGCCAGCAGCCGGTGCCACACCGCGTCCGTGCGCATTTCGTGCATCAGCACCGCCGCGACGTCGGCGAGGCCGGCCGCGCCCGTGCCGGCCGAGGCGAAACTCGCGAGGCTCTCGGAAAGCCGGTGCGCCGCGTGCTCCTCCATCAGCGCCAGCACCAGCTCGTCCTTCGACGCGAAACTGGAGTAGACCGCGCCCTTCGTGAGGCCGGCGGCGGCCGCGACCTCGGTCAGCTTGGAGGCCGCGATGCCCTGGTCGCCGAAGACCCGGAACGCCGCGTCGAGGATGCGGCGGCGCGTTTCGGCGCGCGTCGGCCGCGTGCGGCCCGGTGCGGGCATCGGGGTGAATCCTCCTGATCAAGGGCTTGACTTTCGCGAAGCCAACTCAATACTTTCAGGTATCCAATACCGGGAGGTATTCGATGTCAAGCGCACAGCGGTACCACGAGAACGACACCGGGCGCGAGCGCACGTTCGCCCAGCTCCACGAGGACGTCGACCGCGTGGCTGCGCGACCACGCGGGCAAGGGCGGCAAAGTCGTGCTGCTCGCCCCCAACAGTCCGACGTGGACGATCCGCGACCTGGCGATCGCCCGCATCGGCCCGATCCGCGTGCCGATCGACCCCGCCTCGGCACCGAAACTCCCGACATGCAGCCGGATCCCGGGCCACGGCAAGCTCCGCACCCCGGTGATGTCGCCACGACCGCGTACTCCAGCGGCCGCGCTCGGCAGGCGTTTTCACGGGCTGCCACAACAATCCCCAAGAGACCATTGTGGACGGTCGAAGGCACACGGGCGACCTCGGCCGGCAAGAACCCCCACCGCCATCGAGAACAACCCGCGCCGGATCGCCGGTGCGGTGCTGCTCGGCGACCGACGGCCGTGCCCGGCGGCGAACCCGAGCGTCGATCCGGACGAGCTCCCGGTGCTCGCCGCGGAAACCGGGAGCAACACCGACAAACCCGGCCGGCACGTCGACGAACGACTGCGCTCGGTCATCGCCCGTGACGTGGCGTCGGTGGAGGCACGCTATTCTCCGCCCGAGCAAATCCGAGACTTCGCGCTCGCACCCGAGCCGTTCTCCGTCGAGTCCGGTGAGCTGACCCCGACCCTCAAGATCCGCAGGAACGTCGTCGCCCGGCGCCACGCCGTGCTGGTCGACGCGCTCTACCCCACCCCCTGAACCACCGGCAACGCCGCCGGTGACCGTGAGGAAGGACCCTTCTCCATGAGGAAACTGCGGACCAAAGCGGCCGTGCTGGCCGCCGTGGCGCTCGTGGCGGCCGCGTTCACCGCCGCACCCGCGCAGGCGGCCGGCGGCAACAACGACCCGTCGTGCCGCCCGAGCGCGGCCCACCCCCGGCCCGTGGTCTTCCTCCACGGCCTGGGCGCCACCTACTACGAGGACCTGAACTTCCTGCAGTCGGCCGTCGCGGCCAAGGGCTACTGCACCTTCAGCCAGACCTACGGCGCCTACCCGGGCTTCCCGGTCGTCGGCGGCCTGCGCCCGATCGCCGACTCGGCGGCCGAGATCAAGCAGTTCATCGGCCAGGTGCTCGCGGAGACCGGGGCGTCGCAAGTGGACGTCGTGGGCCACTCCGAGGGCGGCTTCCAGTCCCTCTACGTCACGAAAACCCAGGGCATCTCGGACAAGATCGGCTCGGTCGTGTCCATCGCGCCGCCCACGCACGGCACCACGTTCGCCGGCCTCACCAAGCTCGCGTACCTGCTCGGGCAGGGCGAGCGCGACGCCGTCGGCACGGCCCTGTCCACGCTCGGCTGCCCGGCGTGCGACGACCTGATCACCGACGGCGCCGCCGTGAAGAAGCTGACCACCGGTCCCATCGCGCAGCCCGGCGTGAAGTACACCGTGATCACCTCGCGCTACGACGAGCTCGTGACCCCCACCGACACCTCGTTCGTGCGTGAGCCGGGTGTGGTGAACGAGTACGTGCAGGACACGTGTCCGTTCGACCCGGTGGGCCACATCGGCGAGGCCTACGACCTCAACGTCTGGAACCTCGTCACCAACGCCCTCGACCCGGCGCACGCCACGAAGTTCTTCTGCACCGTCGGCTCCCCGGGCTGATCGGTGCTGCCGTGAAGGGCACCCGTGCTTGCCTCAGGGTGCCCTTCACGGACCAGACCTCAGTACGCGACGGTGAAGCGCGCCCGGCTGTGGCGCGGCTCGTCGATCTCGTCCACGAACGCGATCGCGAAATCGTCACCGCCGATCTGCGAACGGCCCTCCTCGTCGGACAGCAGCACGTTGCCACCCACGCGGAACGACCCCGTGCGCTCGCCGGCGTTCCACGCGCCGAACTCCGCCGCCGGGCTCACGTAGAACCATTCGACGTCGCCCGGCAGCTCACGCAGGGCCGCGAGGACCTCGGCGTGGCTGCTCGCCTCGGTCTTGTACTCCTCGGGGAAGTCCGGCGTGTCCAGCAGCCGCGGACCGCCCTCGGCCACCAGCAGCGACGCCGCGCCGCCCACGAACGACAGCCGCGCACCGGCCGCGCGGGCCGCGTCGGCGAGCGCCGGCAGCGCGTCGAGCAGCCGCTGCCCCTCGTCGTTCGCCCGGCCCGGGGTCGCGACCACGATCACGTCGGCCCCCTTGGTCACGTCGGCGACGAACCCGGCGTCGTGCATCGAGCCCGTGCGGGCCTCGACCTCGGCCGGCAGGCCCTCGGCCTTGCGCGCCACGCCGACGACCGCGTGCCCGCGCCGCAGCGCCTCGTCCGTGATCCGGCCACCGGCGTACCCCGTCGCCCCGAAAACCACCAGCTTGCTCATGTCCCCGCTCCTCCTGGTCGAACTCTCAGCCGACGCGAGGGTAGAGACGGGAGATCCACTACTTCAACGAAACCAACGCACCGCCGGGTAGGTGTGCAGGTCAGCCGCCGAGCTGGGCGAACGACGTCGCCAGCTTCGCCTTCGCCGCGTTCGCGTCGAAGGGCACGCGCACCTCGCCGACGGCCGTCGGCTTCGCGAGCACCTGGTAGCTGGCCGTGCGGTTGGGCAGCGAGAACTTGACCGAACACGACATGGTCAGGGTCGCGTCGGCGGCGGCGTCACCCTGTGTGGAGCAGGTCTTCGAGCCGAGCGAATCGGCGCTGATGTCGATCGTGAGCGTCACGTGCACGACCGGCTTCGAGCCCGGGCTGTTGCCGACGACGCTGTTGGTCACGTCGACGGTGGCGGTGCACGAGCCGACGAAGTCCTGGCAGTCGAGGCGGTCGTTGGTGACCACCACACTCGCCTGCGCGAGCCCGTCGAACGGCTGCCCGAGCCCGCCGACGGTGTTGTCGAAGTCGGTGTGGAACTTCTTGAGGGCGTCGCCGGTCAGCGGCTGCACCTGGAACCCGGTGCCGAGCTTCGGGCCGCCCAGCGGGTCGAGCAGGGCCGGGGCGAACGAGACCACGCGGTAGGGCTTCGCGGTCGTCACCTGCAGCGCGCCGAGGCCGCCGCCGAGCTGGTAGACCTCCGTGCCGTCCGCGAGCTTGCGCTTCACCGGGTCGGCCGTCTGGTTGAGACTCGACAACGATTTGGCCAGCCCCATCGAGAGCCGGCCCGGGGTGAACCGCGAGCCGGGGTCCATCGGCAGCTCCGTGCCGACGGTGTGCACCCAGCCGGCGCCGAACTGCGTGCTGTTTTCCTCGAGGCCGTGCGACTTCCAGTAGTCGGCGTCGGCGGAGAGGTAGAGATCGTCCCCGAGCTCGGTGACCTGCACCACGTGACCTTCGAACGGCAACGCGCCGAACCCGTCGCCGTCGCGCGTGATGCGGAAACCGAGCCCGATCGGCTTGCCCGAGGCGTCCTTCACCGTGGTGTCGAACTCGAGCGCGGGCGCCTTGCCCAGCGCGTCCAACGCGGCGTCGACGGCAGCTCGCTGCTCCGCCAGCCGGTCGGCTATCTGCTGGTCAGCGGGCGAAACCCCCGCCGAACCGACCACTGAGACCTGGCACCCCGCGAGGACGCCACCCAGCAGCACGACCGCCGCGGCGATCCATCGAGCCCGCATTCTCGCCCCTCTATTTCCGCGGGAATCATCCCATGCCCGCGGCACGCGCCTGCACCACCGGAATTGTCTCGTCACCCACCGGCAGGACCAAGGTTTAGTCGTGCGGGGCCACCCGCCGCAACCTCCTTGTCGAACGAGGGTTTACACTTCTCGAGTTGTCTCGGCGAGGCGGGTGCACCGTGTGGTGCCCAGCGTGATCGACGCGGCGGCTCGAGAAGCCCCGTGGAATGTGCACGCCTGGAAACTCGCCGCCGTACGCAGCTGATTTTCGAAGTACACCGCCCCAGCAGAGATCGACGATCCCCGCCGCCACCTGCTGCACCGATTTGTGATTTGAAGGAGTGCTACACCGTGTCCGAGGTACGTCTTACCGTCGAGCCGCGCACCGAGTTCGGCAAGGGCGCCGCGCGGCGCACCCGTCGCGCCGGCAAGATCCCCGCGGTCCTCTACGGGCACGGCTCGGACCCGCGGCACTTCGCGCTGCCGGCCCTCGAGTTCGCCCGCGTGGTCCGCGAGAACGGCAGCAACGCCGTGCTCACCCTCGACCTCGAGGGCTCCAGCGAGCTGGCGCTGACCAAGACCATCGTGGTCCACCCGCTGAAGAACTACATCGAGCACGTCGACCTGCTCGTGGTTCGCCGCGGCGAGAAGGTCACCGTGGACATCCCGGTGGTCGTGACCGGCACCGCCGGCCCGGGCGGCCTGGTGAACCAGGACCTCGACACCCTCCAGATCGAGGTCGAGGCGCTGCACATCCCGGAGCAGATCGAGGTCTCCGTCGAGGGTCTCGAGATCGGCACCCAGATCACTGCCGCGCAGGTCACCCTGCCGCAGGGCGCGGTCCTGGTGACCGACGCCGAGGCGCTGGTCGTGGCCGTGAACGAGCCGCAGCGTGAAGAGACCGGCGACGAAGAGGCCGCCGCCGAAGGCGCCGAGGCTCCCGCCGGGGACGCCGAATAAACTCACTTCCGTGAGTGAAGACCTGCCTGGGGCCGGCGAGCTGATCTTGCTCGCCGGCCTCGGTAATCCCGGGCCCCAGTACGCCGGCAACCGCCACAACGTCGGCTTCATGGTGCTCGACGAGCTGGCCACCCGTATCGGGGGCAAGTTCAAGGCGCACAAGAGCGGCGCCGAGGTGCTGGAGGGGCGGCTTTCGGGCCGTCGCGTGGTGCTGGTGAAGCCGCGTTCGTTCATGAACCTCTCCGGCGGGCCCGTGGTCGGCGCCGCCCGGTTCTTCAAGGTCGAGCCCTCGGGCGTCGTCGTGGTGCACGACGAGCTCGACGTGCCGTTCGGCGCGCTGAAGCTCAAGCTCGGCGGCGGCGACAACGGGCACAACGGCCTGCGCTCCATCACCAAGTCGCTCGGCACGCGTGAGTACTACCGCGTGCGGTTCGGCATCGGCCGTCCCCCGGGCCGCCAGGATCCCGCCGATTTCGTGCTGAAGGACTTCTCGACGGTCGAGCGCAAGGAGCTCCCGTTCGAGGTCTCCGTGGCCGCGGATGCGGCCGAAGCGCTGCTCTCGAAGGGGCTCACCGCGGCCCAGAACGAGTTTCACGCAGGTTGATCAGCCGGTTGCTCTCTGTTAGTGATCATGAGTGGCGCTGCGTAGTTTTTCCTCACTCGATGGGCGGCTTATGGGGCCCTGATCGAGTCGTCCCGGCGCGTGCGGGCTTCCCGGTGCCTCGGTGACCGGTTAGGACGGAATGCGGGAGTCCGCACACCGACCCTGAATCGGAGAATGTTTCATGTCGTTCACCGCCGAGGACCTCACCGAGGTCACCTTCGGTAACGCCCCGATCGGCCGCCGTGGCTATGCCAAACAGGAGGTCGACGAGTTCGTGCGGCGCATCGCGAAAACGATCGCCGAAGAGGACGACCTGACCGCGGCCGAAGTCCACCACGTCATGTTCAACAAGCCGCTGATCGGCAAGCGCGGCTACGACGAACGCGAGGTCGACCAGTTCCTGGACGCCGTCGAGGAACAGCTGGCCGACCTGTCCGGCCGGCGCGCTCCCGCCGTCCCCGGCGCACGCGACGAGCACGAGGCGACCGCCTCCCGGGCACCGCGTCCGGAGGTGACGGAGAACGCCGAGTCCTTCCAGGACCGGTGAGTCCTCGGGTCTCGACGCGCTGTTCCCCCGCGGCGCTCGCTTGACCTGTCACCCGACTTCTTCCTGAACCAACCCCGCCCTCCGGACTCCCAAGCCCCGAGAACACGGAACCGGCCCGCTCACCGTGGTGAGTGGGCCGGTTCCGTCTTCGCGGCCAATCCGAACGCTTCGGCGACGGCGCGAACCGCCGGGTGGTCCTCGGCGCCGGCCCGGTGGGCGAGCCGCGTGCGGCGGGACAACCCCAGGCGCGTGAGGTGGACGCCGTCCGGCCGATCGACCAGCCCGAGCTCCGGCACGAGCGCCACGCCCTGCCCGGCCGCGACGAGGGCGAGCACGGTGGCGAAGTCGTCGACCTGGTGGCGGACTCGCGGCTCGAAGCCCGCGGCGGCGCACGCGCGGTCGGTCATGCGGCGGCACATCGTGCCGGGTGTCGCGGCGATCCAGGGACTGTCGCGGTGGTGTTCGAGCGCCTCGTTTCGATGGGCCGGGGGTGACCCTTGCGCGAGGTACATCGCCTCTGTCCACAAGGGAGTCGTGGCTTCGCCTGCCGCAGGGGCGAAGTCGTATTCGTGGACGAGGGCGACGTCGAGGTTCCCGGTGCGAAGAGCGTCGGCGACGTCGGCCGGATCGAGCTCGACCAGGTGGGGTTCCAGCGTCGGATGGGCTCGGGCGAGCTCGACCAGCGCTGCCGACAGAAGCGTGCGACCGGCGCTCGGAAACGTGCCGATCCTGACCGGCCCCGCCACGCCGGCGCGGGCGCTGACCAGCTCCGCCCGCGCGCGTTCCAGCTGGGCCAGCACCGCTTCGGCGTGCCGGACCAGGGTGTGCCCCGCCGGGGTGAGCGTGACCGTGCGCCCGGTGCGTTCGAGCAACGGTAGCCCCGCTTCGCGCTCCAGCGCACTGAGCTGCTGCGACACGGCCGACGGCGTGAACGCGAACGCCTGTGCCACCGCCGCGATGGTGCCGCGGTGGGCGAGTTCGGCCAGCAGGCGCAGACGGCGCACGTCGAGCATCAGGTCAGCTTAAGCTCGAAGCCAGAAACGTGAACTGGACCTGGACGATTCGGGTGCGCCACGCTCTCCCCATGCCCGAACTGCAGGGGATCCTGGTCCCGCTGATCACCCCGTTCACCGCCGACGGCCGCATCGCGACGGACGCCCTGGAGGCCTTGGCCGAGTCCGTGCTCGACGCCGGCGCGACGGGGCTCGTCGCCCTGGGCACGACCGGTGAGCCGAGCTCACTGGACGCCGTCGAGAAGCAGCTCGTGATCGAGGTGTGCGCCGCGGCCTGCCATCCTCGTGGGGCGACATTGATCGTCGGCACGGACAACCCGGCACAGCTGACCCGCTGGCCCGACGTGACAGCCGCGTTGGTCACCGTGCCGCCCTTCACTCGCCCCGGTGAGGCCGGCGTGCTCGCCCACTTCACCCGCCTAGCCGCGACCAGCCCGGTGCCGCTGGTGATCTACCACGTGCCCTATCGCACGGCCCAGCCGCTCAGCGCCACGACCCTGCGCGCCGTGGGCTCGTTGCCGAACGTCGCCGGCGTCAAACTCGCCACCGGCACCGTGGACCACGACACGGTCTCCCTGCTCGGCGACTGCCCGCCCGACTTCGCCGTTCTCGCCGGCGACGACGTGATCGCGGGCCCGCTCCTGGCCCTCGGCGCCGCCGGCGGCATCCTCGCATCCGCCCACCTGGCCACCGCGGACTTCGTCGCCCTCCACACCGCCTGGTCTCGCGGCGATCTGGCCGCCGCGCGCGAACTCGGGCCACCCCTGGCCCGGCTCTCGGTGGCGACCTTCGCCGAACCGAACCCGACGGTCCTCAAGGGCGCCCTCCACGCCCTGGGCCGCATCCCCACGCCGGATGTGCGCCTGCCGCTCCTCCCGGCGGCGCCGGAGTCCGTGGAGTCGCTCGTCAGTGCTCTGCGTTGTGGGCGATCTTGTCCGCGTACTGCATCGCCGTCGCAGCTCGTTTGACCTTGCCCGACGGAGTCTTGGGCAGGCTGCCGGCCGGGAGGACCACCACGGCGAACGGGCGCATGTCCACCGCGTCGCGGACGCGGGCGGCGACCTGCTTCGACAGCGCGCGTTCGGCCTCCGCGTCTCCCGCCAGCTTGGACTCCACGACGACGGCGAAGCGTTCGCGGCGGCTGCCGGCGTCGAGGCGGACGGCAACGGCGTTGCCGGCGCGCACGCCTTCGACCGAGGTGGCCGCGCGTTCGATGTCGGTGGGGTACAGGTTGCGGCCACCCATGATGATGACGTCCTTGCGGCGGCCGCAGATGACGATCTGGCCGTCGATGAGGTACCCGAGGTCGCCGGTCTTCATCCAGCCGTCGGCGTCCTGGGTGTCGAGAGGGCCGTCGACGGTGAGGTAGCCCGGGGTGACGGCCGGGCCGCGGAGGCGGATTTCGCCGACTTCGCGGTCGCCCAGCAGCTCGCCCTCGGAGTTGACGATGCTCGCCTCCAGGCCGTCCAGCGGGCGGCCCAGCACGGCGAACGAGCGCACCGAGTCCGTGCCCCGCCGGGGGTCGTCCTCGGGAACCGGGACGGCGCGGTCGTCGGCCTCCAAAGCGTCGGCCTCGACGACGTCGAGCGTCAGCCCGGTGAACAGCGGCGCGAACGACACCGCCAAGGTCGCCTCGGCCATGCCGTACGCCGGGAACACGCACTCGGCCGGCATCTTGAAGCGGGCGCCCGCGTCGACGAAGGTCTGCACGGCCGTCTCGTCGATCGGCTCGGCGCCGTTGAGCGCGATGCGGAGCTTGGACAGGTCGTAGGCGTTGTCGTCCTCGACGCGGGCCATACGGCGGCCCACGATGGCGTACGCGAAGTTCGGCGCGGCCGTGGTGGTGCCGTTGTACTTGGAGATCAGCTCGGGCCAGATCAACGGCCCGGACAGGAACTCGACGGGCGTGATCTTCACCAGCTCGACGCCGAAGGTCATCGGCACCGTCAGGAAGCCGACCATGCCCATGTCGTGGAACGTCGGAAGCCACGACACCATCACGTCGACGTCGAAGTCGAACTCCGCGCGGTCGACCATGGCCTTGACGTTGGTGTAGAGGTTGCCGTAGGTGATCCGCACGGCCTTGGGATCGGCCGTCGAACCGCTGGTGAGCTGGAGCAGCGCCGTGTCGCCCTCGTCGGTGGGCACGACCTCGGCCAGCGGCTCCGCCTCGGCCAGCTCCGTGATCAGGCGGTGCTCGATGCCCTTCTCGGCCAGCACGGGCGCGAGCTGGTCGAACGGCTCGCCCAGCACCACCAGCCCGGCGCCGATCATGCCCAGCACCTTGACCGTGTCCTCGGCCCACTCGGCGAGATCCGTGCGCGCCGTCGGCTGGTGCAGCATCGTCACGCTGCCGCCGGCCAGCCACACGGCCTGCACGGTGGGCGCGATGAGCACCGGCGCCGCGGCCAGCACGGCCACCGCGCTCCCGGGCTTCAGCCCGCCCGCGACCAGGCCTCCGGCGATCTTCTTGGCCTGGTCGTGGACCTCGGCCCACGTCCGGCGCACCGGCTCCTTGGGCTCGCCCGTGACCATGCCGCGCTGCTGACCCCGCCCCGTCGCCGTCTCGACGAGCGTGTCCACGAACCGACTCATGCGCGACAGATTACTGTCTGGGTGTCAACGCTTGCCTGCGGTGGCGTGAACAGCGTCGATCGGGTCGCGGATCGGGCCGTCATTCGAGCGCTTCGGACGTCTCCAGCCACTTCGCCTCGACGTCTTCCTTCTCCGCGTGCACACCCTTCAGCTCGGTGTTCAACGCGATGAGCTTGTCCGGGTCCGTGGCCGCTTCGAGCAGTGCCGCGTGCAGCTTCTCCTCACGGGCGGCCAGCTGGTCGAGCTTGCGCTCCAGCCGTCCGAGCTCCTTCTGCGCGGCCCGGATCTCCGCGTTGCTTCGCTTGGTCTCGGCCTTCTCCGGGGCCGCCGGTGACTCGCGCCGCGGCGTCGCCTCGCGCAGCTTCGTGCGGCGGTTGAGGTACTCCTCGATGCCGCCGGGCAGGTTCGTCACGTGGCCGTCGCCGAACAGGGCCACGGTGGTGTCGCAGACGCGCTCCACGAGGTAGCGGTCGTGCGAGACCACGACCATCGTGCCGGGCCAGCCGTCGAGCAGGTCTTCGAGCTGCTGCAGGGTGTCGATGTCCAGGTCGTTGGTGGGCTCGTCGAGCAGCAGCACGTTGGGCTCGGCCATGAGCAGCCGGCACAGCTGCAGCCGGCGCCGCTCGCCACCCGACAGATCGCCGACGGGTGTCCACTGCCGTTCGGGCGGGAAGCCGAGCTTCTCGCCCAGCTGCGAAGCCGTCATCTCCTGCTTGCCGAACACCACGCGCCCGGCCACCTGCTCGATCGCCTGCAGCACGCGCAGGTCGCGCGGCAGGTCGTCGAGCTCCTGGCGCAGGTGCGCGAGCGCGACGGTCTTGCCCTCGATCCGCCGCCCGGTCTCCGGCTCGACGTCGCCGCCCAGCAGCTTGAGCAGCGAGGTCTTGCCCGAACCGTTCACGCCGACGAGACCCACGCGGTCCCCCGGCCCGATGCGCCACGTCACCTGGTCGAGCAGCGTCCGGTCACCGACGCTCAGCGTCACGTCTTCCAGCTCCAGCACCGTCTTGCCGAGGCGGCGCTTGGCGAACGCCATCAGCTCCACGGAGTCACGCAGGGGCGGCACGTCGGCGATCAGGGCCTCGGCGGCTTCCACGCGGTAGCGCGGCTTCGACGAGCGCGCCTGCGGGCCGCGGCGCAGCCACGCCAGCTCCTTGCGGGCCAGGTTCTGCCGCTTCTCCTCGGCCGTCGCGGCCAGGCGCGCCCGCTCGGCGCGCGCGAAGATCCAGTCGGCGTAACCACCTTCGTACTGCTCGACGCGCCCGTTCGCGACCTCCCAGGTGAGGCTCGCGACGGTGTCGAGGAACCACCGGTCGTGGGTCACGACCACCACGGCGATCCGGCGGGCGAGCAGGTGGTCGGCCAGCCAGCGGACACCTTCGACGTCCAGGTGGTTGGTGGGCTCGTCGAGCACCACGAGGTCGAGCTCGCCGGTCAGCGCCGCGGCCAGCGCGACGCGACGGCGTTCGCCACCGGAGAGGTTCGCGGTCGGGGTGTCGAGGCCGATGGCGGTGATGCCGAGCCCGTCCACAATGGACCGCACGCGCGCGTCGGCGGCCCATTCGTGTTCCGCGCCATAGCGTTCGAGCACGACGTCGCCGACCGTGCTGCCCGAAGGCAGCTCGGTTCGCTGGGTGACGACGGCCATGCGCAGGTCACGAACATGGCTCACACGGCCGGAATCCGGCTCGCTCAGACCCGCGAGCACCTCCAGCAAGGTCGTCTTGCCGCCTCCGTTGAGACCGACCACACCGATGCGCTGTCCTGCGGCGACGCCGAGCGAAACGCCGTCCAGCAGCGGTTTCACGCCGTACGACTTGCTCACCGACTCCAGGTTGACCAGGTTGGCCATCCGATTCAGCCGATCCTTTCCACAGTGGACTAGAAGTTCAGGCGTGCACGCGCGGTGGCGCGCCACGGGGTGCGTCGTCGCCGCCGACCAGCCGGGCGCCGGGCACCGGGCCGTGAGCGACGCGCACCGTCCGGCACACGCCGGCGCCGGACAGCTCGGCCGCCACCTCGACGGCGGCCTGCGCGTCGGCGCAGAGGAAGGCGCACGTGGGTCCCGAGCCGGACACGCAGCCGGCCAGCGCGCCCGCGTTCACGCCCGCGCGCAGCGTGCGGCGCAGACCGGGGCGCAGCGACACGGCCGCCGCCTGCAGGTCGTTGCCCAGCAGCAGCGCGAGCTGGCGCGGATCACCCGACGCGAGGGCCTCGACCACGGGCGTGTGGGAGCCGATGCGCGGCGGGTTGCCGTCGGTGCGAAGGCGGTCGAGCTCGCCGAACACCTTCGGCGTCGACAGGCCTTCGGTGTCGAACGCGAGCACCCAGTGGAACGTGTGGCGCGACAGCACCGGCACGAGCTGCTCACCGCGGCCCGTGCCGAGCGCGGTGCCGCCGTAGAGCGCGAACGGCACGTCGCTGCCGAGCTTGCCCGCGATGGCGGCCAGCTCGTCGCGCGTCACGTCGAGCTTCCACAGCGAAGCCAGGCCGACGAGCGTCGCCGCCGCGTCGGCGCTCCCGCCCGCCATGCCGCCGGCGACGGGAATGCCTTTGCGCAGCACGATCCGCACCTTCGGGTCGTCGCCCTCGGCGCGACCGGCGTAGGTGGACAGCTCCTGGGCCGCGCGCCAGGCGAGGTTGGTGGCGTCGGTGGGCACCGACCCCTCCCCCTCGCCGAAGACCTCGAGCCCCGGGTCGTCGGTGGCCGCGACGGTCACCTCGTCCGTGAGCGACAACGCCTGGAAGACGGTGACCAAGTCGTGGTAACCGTCGTCGCGCAGGTCACCGATGGCCAGGTGCAGGTTGACCTTGGCCGGGACCCGGACGGTGACTGGTGGTGGAACTACGGCGAGCACCCGTCAAGCCTACGTGGCCGGGCGCCTGGGCTCCCCACCAGGAGAAAACAGCCGTTCTCAGGACACCTGTCCCGACCTCTTGGACACGCCTTCGCTCCTCTCGGACCCCGCGTCCTACCGCAAGCAACCCCGATGCGGCGTTGGTTGCGGTCAACCAACGCCGCATCGGGGTGCGGTGGGCCTGGGGGTGAGACGAGCGGTCAGGCGGCGACGCTCTGCGCGGCCCGCACGGCCGGCGTCACGTGGGCGCCGCGGTCGGCGATCCACGCCAGCGCCGCGTCGGCCCGCTCGCCGCGGACGCCGATGCGGAAACGCGCGATCGGGGTGTCGCCGATGCGCGTGAGACCGCCGCCGATGGTGGCGACCTCCACGTCGAAGCGGCCGGCCGCCTCGGGCAGCAGGGCTCCGACCGACGCGAAGCCGATCAGCACGACGTCGGCGGACCGGTCGTACTTCGCGGCCTGCGCGCGGGCGGTCTCGATGGCCGGCAGCACCGCCTGCGCGGTCCAGCTGCCCGGCGAGGCGATGAGGTCGAGCACGTGACCGCGTTCGACGACCGCGCCGTCTTCGAGCACCGCGACGTCGTCGCAGACGCGGCGGACGACACCGGCGTCGGGGGTCGTCAGCAGCACGGTGGTGCCGAGCTCGGCGCGCGCCCGGTCGAGCACGGCGAGCACGGCGCCGGCCTCCTCGGGGGCGATGCCGGCGGTGGGGTCGTCGGCCAGCAGCACAGCCGGGCCGGCGGCGAGCGCCCTGGCCACGGCGACGCGGCGCAGCTGGCCGGGCGTGAGGTCGGCCGGCTTCTGCGCGGCCCGCGCGGTGAGGCCCACGAGGTCGAGCAGGTTGCCGACGCGGCTCTTGCGCTGCGGGCCGTCGACGCCGAGCTGCTCCAGCGGCGTGGCGATGTTGCCGGCGACGGTGCGCTCGGCGAGCAGCTCCGGCTTGGTGCCGACGACACCCAGCTGGCGGCGGACCTCACGCAGCCGGCGGCCGTCGAGCGCACCGGTGTTGAGGCCGTCGAGCCGCACGACACCGCGGTCCGGGCGCTCCTGCAAGGCGATGCAGCGGGCGAGCGTGGACTTGCCGGAGCCGGCGGGGCCCACCACGCCGAAGAGAGAGCCGGCCTGCACGTCGACGCTCACATCACGCAGCGCGGCGACCGGATTTCCGTTGAGGGGAAAGGACTTGGACACGTTTTCGACAGTGATCACGAAGAGCTCCAGGCATGAGGCGCAGCACCGTTTCCGGGCGCGCCGGGCGTCACCGAATCACCGTCCTTTTCGGACGGTGCGCAGAATTGCGGTAGAAAGGATCAGGCGATGACTGTGGAGCGTCGACACGCACATACCGTGCGGCGACCTTCATCGACGACGCGCCGCCGGGTCAACAGGAGCGGGCGGGCTACCCTCTGCATCGGAAACAGCCTCCATCGGTCCTGGCTGTAGCACCTGCCCCATGGGGAGTGGTTGCTGCGACTTCGGCGAGCCAGGTCTCTCAGTCGCTCGGGATGGACATTCTGAGTAAAGCCGATCCCATTGGGTGAACGCAAGCGCGTTGGTGCAGATCACACGAGTGGTGGTGCCCGGATACCGGGACACCCGCAGCCACATCGTGGACCCGAAAGCTCCGGCACCGAATGTCTTCCGCGCGGCTTTTCCGGCAGCCTATTCCACTGTGGACGCTGCTGATCCCTGGTGGAGCGGCGATTCCGGCGCGGGAATCTCCCGGCGGCGCACGCGTGGGTAAATGACGGTTCGGCAAGGTAGTTCGACACGGCGAGACACCCCGTCTTCCCAGCCGGACACCCACTCCGGTCCGCGAGCCGATTCCGGACGTCCGTCACATCGCAGATGATACGCGTGTATCGGATACAGTCGTACCACAACAGCGGAGGAGGACCGTGGCGCACCGGGTCGACCACGAGCAACGCCGGCGCGAGATCGCCACGGCGGTGTGGCGCATCGCGGCCGAACGCGGACTCGACTCCGTGAGCATGCGCGAGGTGGCCGCCGAGGCAGGCGTGTCGCTGCGGCTGGTGCAGTACTACTTCGAGACGAAGCACAACCTGCTCGTGCTCTCCCTGCGTTATCTGCACGAACGCGGCGAGCAGCGCACGCAGGCCCGCATCGCGGCGCAGGTCGACCAGAGCGTGCGCGGCGTGGTCCGGACGCTGCTCACCGAGCTGCTGCCGCTCGACGCCGAGCGCGAGCTGTCACTTCGCGTCCACCGCGCGTACTTCAGCCGCACCCACAGCGACCCGGCGCTGGCGAAGGTTTTCCTCCACGCCGAGACACCGATCGAGGACCTGCTCACCAGCCTGTTGCGCCGCGCGGCTCTCCCACCTGGCGTCCAGCCGCGGCAGGAAGCCAACCTGCTGGTCGCGGGCTTCACCGGCCTGGGTCTCGACGTCCTGCACGGCCGGTTCACCTCGCCCGAAGTCCTCGCGACGCTGGACTACCACCTGGCGCGGCTCTTTCAGGCTTGAGCCGCGAGCCGCACGAAGTCGTGCACGTCGAGCTGCTCGCCGCGCGTCTTCGGGTCGATGCCGGCCGCCACGAGGAGCTCACCCGCGCGATCCGCGGAACCGGCCCAGCCGGCGAGGGCCGCGCGCAGCGTCTTGCGGCGCTGGGAGAACGCGGCGTCCACGACCTCGAACAGCCGCTGCCGCTCGACACCCTCCACGGGAGTGCCGCGTTCGAAGGACACGAGCGACGAGTCGACGTTCGGCACCGGCCAGAACACCGACCGCGGCACGGCACCGACCTTGCGCGCCGGGCCGTACCAGGCGAGCTTCACGCTGGGCACCCCGTAGATGCGGCTGCCCGGACCGGCGGCCATCCGGTCGGCGACCTCGGTCTGGACCATCACCATCCCGCGCCGCAGCGACGGCAGCTCGGCCAGCAGGTGCAGCACGACCGGGACCGCGACGTTGTACGGGAGGTTCGCCACCAGCGACACGGGCTCGGCCGGCAGATCCGCCGCGCTGATCCGCAACGCGTCGGCGCCGACCACGGTCAGCTGATCCACGACGGAAGCGGCGCGTTCGGCGGCGGTGCGCGGAAGCCGCGCCGCCAGCTTCGGATCGATCTCGACCGCCACCACGCGGGCGCCGGCGTCGAGCAGACCCAGCGTCAGCGACCCCAGCCCGGGGCCGACCTCCAAGACGACGTCGCCCGGCTGAACCCCGGCCAGCTCGACGATGCGGCGAACCGTGTTGGGGTCGTGCACGAAGTTCTGGCCGAGCTTCTTCGTCGGCCGGACGTCGAGCTCGTCCGCCAGCCCGCGGATCTCGGCAGGCCCCAGCAGTTCAACCACCGGGGAAGCCTACCGAGCCGCGGGAACCGCGGAACTCAGGCCCGCTTGCCGCAGACCGGCCAGGCGCTGTAGCCACCACGCGCGTCGCGGACCTTCTCGGCGATCGCGATCTGCTGGGCGCGCGAAGCCTGGTTCGGGTAGGACGCGTACTGGTCGCCGCCGTAGGCGTCCCAGGTCTGCTTGTCGAACTGGAGGCCGCCGTAGTAGCCGTTGCCGGTGTTGATCGCCCAGTTGCCGCCGGCCTCGCACGCCGCGATGCGGTCCCACGCGGAACCGTCGCCGATCGCCGGGTCGGCGGGCTTCTTCGTGCCCACCTTGAGGATCTTCGGCTTGGCCTCGAGGAGGACCTTCACCGAGACCTGCTCGCGGGAGATCTCTTCGCCGTTCTTCTTGGTGACCTTGTAGGTCACCATCTTCTGGCCCGGGGTGCCCGGGTCCTGAACGGTGGTCTTGCCCTGCTCGAGCGTCGGGTCGTCGACCTTCTGCACGTCGGGGTCGATGGTCTCCTGCTGGTTGACCATCGAGACGCCCATGCGGCTGACGTGGACTTCGGCGCCGTCCTTGAGGGAGACGTCCAGACCGCCCTCGACCGCGTCGTCCGGGCCGAGGTTCATCTTGAAGTCGGAGAGGAACTCCTTGGTGGTCACCGCGTTCGTGGTGACCTGGCGCGGCGCGTTCGTGCCGTCGAAGAGCGTGATGTGCTTGAGGGTCTTGACCTGCACGGTCGAGCCTTCGAGCGGCAGCTCGCCGCCGGCCGGCATCGACGTCCAGGCGCCCTTGCCCATCATGTCGGCCATGCCGAGCTGGGTCATGGCCTCGCCGAGCGTGGTCGCGCGCACCCAGGACGGGCGGGACACACCGTCGACGACGAGGTTCAGCTGGCGGCCACGCTCGAGCTTGATGACGCCGCCGTCGCCGACCTCGGCCTGCGGCGAGGGCGAAAGCGAGTCGTGGGCACCGACGGAGAGGCCGGCGTCTTCGAGCACCTCGCCGACGGTGTCGCCGTAGCTGTGAACGGTGAGCTCGTGACCGTCGACGTCGACGGTCACGCTCTTGTTCATCGCCAGCGCCGCGGCACCACCGCCGCCGACGGAGATCATGACGGCGAGCACGGCACCCTTGAGGAAGCGGCGCTTCCAGGTGCGGGTGGCCTCGCGCAGGCCTTCCTCGACGGCGACCTTCTTGGCCTCCGGAGTGGCGGTGCGGTCCTCGGCGAGCTCGTCCGGGAGGGCGAGCGGCGGGAGCATGGTGGTCTCGGCGTTGATCAGCCGGATCAGCTCGTCGACGTCGACGTCGATCTCGGCCATCATCGCGTCGGCGTCAGGGCCGAGAGCGAGGAGCACGTCCTGCTCGGTCACGTACAGCTCGTCGGAAAAACCAAGGTCCCCGTATGCGGTGTCTTCGAGCTCGCGGTCGAGCACGGCCACCGAACCAGCGGAAGTGAAAAGGGTCTGCGCAGCACCACGATTCTCGGTGCTATGGCGCGAGCCACCCTGCCTACTACCAGTCACTGGGTCGTTCCCTTTCCCAGGACAGGACGTGTCACCACGACCTGTTCCTTCGTCGCGACGCACCATTCGGCGCGCCTCTCAAGTCCGACACCCCCAGCCAGCGCCATCGTCACGGTCCCGAGTCGTACCAACCTCGGTGCCGCTTCCCCGACGTGCACTGACGTGACTGTGGGCGTATCAGCCGGATCCGCGTCCGCGGTTCCGACCGGCACGATCACGGGACAGTAACGGAGGTCGCCGGGTTGCGCAAACACCCCTCGGAGTGTCGTGACCTGTGTCACTCGTCAGTGTGGGCTACTGCGCTCCCCGAACGTCGCAATCCGTTCAACCCGTTGTGACACTGGGCAATTGGTAGACGCGTTCGGCGGTGGTCCGGACCGCTTGGGCCACCTCGTGGACCGCTTCGCCCCTCAGCGCCGCGAGGTGCCGGACGGTGTAGGCGGTGCAGTAGGGCTCGTTCGGGCGCCCACGGAACGGGTGGGGGGTCAGGAACGGCGCGTCGGTCTCGGCGAGGTACTGCCCCGCCGGCGCCAGCCGGGCGGCCTCGTGGAGGCCGCGGGCGTTCTTGAAGGTGACGGTGCCGGCGAACGAGAGCACGTAGCCCTTGTCGAGGCAGCGGCGCGCGATGTGCTCGTCGCCGGAGAAGCAGTGGAAGACCACGGTGTCCGGTGCGCCCTCTTCGTCGAGGATGCGCAGCACGTCGTCGTGGGCGTCGCGGTCGTGGATCATCAACGTCTTGCCCAGGCGCTTGGCGAGGTCGATGTGCCAGCGGAACGCGTCCTGCTGGGCGTCGTGCGGCGAGTAGTCCCAGTAGTAGTCGAGGCCGGTCTCGCCGACGGCGACCACGCGCTCGGCCGACGCCAGACGCTCCACTTCGGACTTGTCGGCGTCGCCGAAGTCCTTGGTGCGCGTGGGATGCACGGCGACGGCGGCGAACACACGCTTGTCCCACGTGGACGCGTCGACGGCCCAGCGCGCCGAAGCGAGGTCGTCGGCGACCGTGACGACCCGGGCCACGCCGGCGCGCTCGGCGCGGTCGACCATGGCCGTCACGTCGGCGGCGGTCTTCGCGCCGCAGGCGTCGAGGTGGGTGTGGGCGTCCACGACCGTGGTGGGCAGGCGGTCGGGAATCGGCGGGAGTTCGCGCTTGTCTTCACCCATACCGTTGAACGTACTGCGTGACCTCACCGCCGCGTCGAGGGCGGCGGTGCGAAGCGCCCCAATGTGGCGGGGGGGGGGGGCATAGGACCCCACCGCCCAAGGGGGGGGGGGGCTCCCAACACACCCCCCCTGGGGGGTTATTG
>NZ_JBFAQX010000005.1:99294-460552 GCF_040678995.1 Amycolatopsis sp. NPDC049253
CCCGCCGGGTGGGGGGCGGGTTGGTCACCCCCCCCTTTGGGGGTTGGGTTGCGCTCAACGCACCGAACGCCACATTGGGTGCGCTCAACGCAACCAACGCCACATTGGGGTTACTTGACGATCGGCGCCCAGTCGGGGCCGGTCTCGCCGAGGCCCGGGTCGAGCTTGGTGAACAGCGGCGTCGGCTTCTGCAGGGGACGGCCGACCTCGATCGGCTGCGACTCCCACTTGGCCTGCTCGCCCGCGTAGTCGCCGGTGAGGATCGGGTTGATCCGGCCCGGGATGTCGAGGTCCTCGACCTCCTGCAGCTCCGGCTGCGCGGCCCAGACGCCCGTGCCGCCCAGCGCCTCGTGCACCTTCTGTGCCGAGTGCGGCAGGAACGGCGTGAGCAGCGTGTTCGCGTCGCTGACCACCTGCAACGCGGTGTGCAGCACGCTGTCACGCCGGGCGGGGTCGTCCTTGAGCTTCCACGGCTCCTGGTCCGACAGGTACCGGTTGGCGGCCGTGACCACGCGCATGGCCTCGCTCGCCGCCGCCTTGAAGCGCGAGCGGGCCAGGTGGGCGCCGGCGACGTCGAACGCCTTGCGCGACAGCGTCTTCAGCTCCTCGTCGGCCGCCGTGGGGGCGTCCGGACGCGGGATCGCGCCGACGTTCTTGTGGGCCATCGAGATCGAGCGGTTCACGAGGTTGCCCCACTCGTTGGCCAGCTCGAAGTTCGTGCGGCGGACGAACTCGTCCCACGTGAAGTCGGTGTCCTGCGTCTCCGGACCCGCCACGGAGATGAAGTAGCGCAACGCGTCGGGGCCGAACTCGCGCAGGAAATCGTGCACGTAGATGACCGTGCCGCGCGAGGTGGAGAACTTCGAGCCGCTCATGGTGAGGAACTCGCTGGACACGATCTCGTCGGGCAGGTGCAGCTTGCCGTACTTGCCCGGCTGGCCGCCGTGGTCGCCCTCGCCGTTGTGGCCGAGCAGCAGGGCCGGCCAGATCTGGGCGTGGAAAGTGATGTTGTCCTTGCCCATGAAGTAGTAGGAGCGCGCGTCGGCGTTGTTCCACCACTCCTGCCACGCGTCGGGGTTGCCGGAGCGGCGGGCCCACTCGACGCTGGCGGAGAAGTACCCGATCACGGCGTCGAACCACACGTAGAAGCGCTTCATCGACTGGTCGCGCCAGCCGTCGAGCGGGATCTTCACGCCCCAGTCGAGGTCGCGCGTGATCGGCCGCGGGCGCATGTCGTCGATGAGGTTCTTGGTGAAGTTGAGGACGTTCGGGCGCCAGTCGTTCTTCGTCGACAGCCAGTCGCCGAGCGTCTTGGTGAACGCCGGCAGGTCGAGGAAGTAGTGCTCGGTCTCGACGAACTTCGGCGTCTCGCCGTTGATGCGCGAGTGCGGGTTGATCAGCTCGGCGGCGTCGAGCTGGTTGCCGCAGTTGTCGCACTGGTCGCCGCGCGCGAACTCGTAACCGCAGATCGGGCAGGTGCCCTCGACGTAGCGGTCGGGCAGCGTGCGCCCGGTCGACGGGCTGATCGCGCCGCGCGTGGTCTTCGGGACCACGTAGCCGTTGCGGTTGAGCGCGAGGAAGATCTGCTGCGTGACCTCGGCGTGGTTGCCGGTGGAGGTGCGGGTGAACAGGTCGTAGGAGAGGCCGAGACCGCGCAGGTCCTCGTCGATCTGGCGGGTGTACTTGTCGGCCGTCTGCTGCGGGGTGAGGCCCTCGTTGTCGGCCTGGACGGTGATCGGCGTGCCGTGTTCGTCGGTCCCGGACACCATGAGCACCCGGTTGCCGGCCATTCGCTGGTAACGGGAGAAGACGTCGGACGGGACGCCGAATCCGGATACGTGGCCGATGTGGCGGGGGCCGTTGGCGTAGGGCCAGGCCACCGCTGTCAACACAGAGGTGCTCATACCTGTTTAGCCTACGGAAACCGTCCAAGGCATTGTTGGGCGGTACGCGAAGGGAGAACGCGGTGTCGGCGACGCGTCTGCTCGTGCTCGGGGTCGTGCGCATGTTCGGCCGGGCGCACGGCTACCAGGTGCGCCGGGAGCTGCTCACCTGGTCGGCCGAGAAGTGGGCGAACGTCCAGCCGGGTTCGATCTACCACGCGCTGAAGAAGATGACGGCCGAGAACCTGCTGGAGAAGGTGGACGTCGAGCCGGGTGACTCGGGACCCGACCGCGTCGCCTACCGGCTGACCGACGACGGCGAGCAGGAGTTCCAGCTGTTGCTGACCCGCGCGTTGTCCGACCCCGAGGTGGGGCATCCGGAGATGTCGGCGGGCATCGGCCTCATGCCCGCACTGCCCCGGCAGCACGCGATCAGCCTGCTGCGGCAGCGGCTCGTGCACCTCGAAGGCGAGGAACGGCGGGCGCGGCTGATGCTCGACGAGCAGGCCGACTGGGGCCAGCCGGCGCACGTCGTGGAGCTGTTCCGACTGTGGGCGGGCATCGCGGGGGCGAGCCACACGTGGCTGGAGCAGCTGATCGAGCGCCTGGAGAAGGGCGAATACACGATGGCGGACGACGCCGAACCGTTGTTCCGCAAGCCTGCTGAGTAATCAAATTTGACTAGCCCTCTCGGCTCAGGCACAGTGTGCTCGTCGATTAGTCAATTTTGACTAGTTGATCTCTGGGAGGAGAGGGGTTCTTCATGATCACGGCACGCGGCCTCGAGCGGCGGTTCCGCCGCAAAGGCCGGGGTGGCGGCGAAGTCCACGCCGTCAAGGGGGTCGACCTCGATGTGGAAGCCGGCGAGCTGGTGGGGTTCCTGGGCCCGAACGGGGCGGGCAAGACGACGACCCTGCGCATGCTCACCACGCTGCTGAAGCCGTCGGCCGGGACGGCGACCGTCGGCGGGCACGACCTGCTCGCCGATCCGCTGGGGGTCCGGCGCAACATCGGCTACGTCGCGCAGGGCGGGGGCGCGTCGCCGGAGGTGCGCGTCGCCGAGGAGATCGAACTGCAGGGCCGGCTGTACGGCATGTCAAAGGCCGACGCGATCGCGCGCGGCGCGGTGCTCAGCGAGCAGCTCGACCTGGCGGGGCTGGACCAGCGGCTCACGAAGACGCTGTCCGGGGGTCAGCGGCGCCGGCTCGACATCGTGCTCGGGCTCGTCCACGACCCGGGGCTCGTGTTCCTCGACGAACCTTCGACCGGGCTCGACCCGCAGAGCCGCGCGAACCTGTGGGACCACATCCGCCGGCTGCGCGAGGAGCACGGCGTGACGATCTTCCTCACCACGCACTACCTCGACGAGGCCGACGCGCTGGCCGACCGGCTGATCGTGATCGACGACGGCCGGATCGTCGCGGAGGGCACGCCCGATTCGCTGAAGTCCCGGGTTTCCGGCGACGGTGTGGTGATCGGCGTCGACCCGTCGGTGGCCACGGACGCGGCGGACGTCGCCCGGCAGCTCACCGGCGCGCACGAGTTCGACGTGGCCGGCGGGTTGATCCGCTTCCGCGTGCCGCGCGGCGACACCGCCATGCCGGAGCTGCTGCGCGCACTCGACGCGAAGGGCATCGTGATGGAGTCCATGCAGGTCACGCGCCCGACGCTCGACGACGTGTTCCTCACGCTGACCGGCCGCACCCTGCGTGACGCCGAGCAGCCGAGCTCCCCGGAGGTGTCCGGTGTTGCTTGACACGTGGCTGATCTTCCGCCGCGACATGACCGCGGCGCTGCGCAATCCCGCGTGGCTGCTGATCGGGATCATGCAGCCGTTGCTGTACCTGTTCTTCTTCGGGCCGCTGCTCGTGAAGACGCTCAACGCGCAGGGGCTGTCCGACGTCGACGGCTGGATGGTGCTCACGCCCGCGCTCATCGCGCAGCTGGCACTGTTCGGCAGCTCGTTCGTCGGGTTCTCGCTGCTGGCCGACTACCGCTCCGGCGTGGTCGAGCGGCTGCGCGTCACGCCGGTGAGCCGCGCCGCGTTGCTGCTCGGGAAGGTGCTGGCCAACGCGTTGCAGGCGGTGGTGCAGTCGGTGCTGATCATCGTGCTGGCGTACCTGGTGTTCGATCTCGACGCGCCGGTCGGCGGGGTGCTGCTGAGCCTGCTGATCGTGTTCCTGCTGGCGCTGACCCTGGCTTCGTGCTCGTACGCGCTGGCACTCACGCTGAAGAGCGAGGAGTCGTTCCCGGCGCTGCTCAACGCGGTGCTCATGCCACTGCTCCTGCTGTCCGGGATCCTCATCCCGATCACGGCCGGACTGGCGCCGAAGTGGCTGTACACGATTTCGCAAATCAACCCGTTCCGGCACGTGGTGGACGTGGAGCGCAACAGCTTCCGCGGCGACTACTCCATGGACGCGTTGTTCACCGGCAGCGTGGTGGTGCTCGTGATGGCCGTGCTCGCGATCTGGTGGGGCACGCGCACGTTCCAGCGGGAAAACGCCTGATCGGAGGCTGGACACGCCGGGGTTCGGTTTGCGCCGCGGCCGGTTTGCCGACGTAGGGTGGCCTTTCACTTCACCGGACGTGGGGCTGGCGCAGCGTGACCGAACCGGAGAGCGAGCGTGGGCTCACCCTCACCCATCGCGAGCAGGTGCTCGACTGGGCGGCGGTGCGCGCCGCCGACATCCGCTTCGCGTCGGTGACGATCAGCGAGAACGTGAACTGGAGTGACCCCGGCGCCGAGCGCATGCTCGCGTCGGCCCAGCACGCGGGCATCCACACGGGCGCGCGGCACTACGCGCGGCCGGGTGCCGTGCACGACCAGGCCGACCACTTCGTGCGGACGGCCAGCAAGCTGGGGGCGTTCGCGCCGGGGTCTCTCGCGCCTGCGCTGGAGGTGGACGCTGCCAGCGTCGACGATCGGTTCGTGAAAGCGTGGATCAAGCACGTGCGCCACGCCGCGCAGATCCGGCGCGTGCTCGTGTACGCCGGGCACGACTGCTGGGCCCACCGGCTGCACCCCGACCGCTGGGCCGACCCCGACGTGGTGCTGTGGCTGGTGCGGCACAACGGCATTCCCGGCCGGCCCGGCTGGTTCCACGCGCGGCTGGGGTTGCACCAGCACGCGTTCTCGGGGCTGCCGGGCGTGGCGGGACCGGTCGCGCAGGACGCGGTGGTCTATCCGTTCGCGATGTCGGACGTGCTGCTCTGATCACGTTTTGTTTTTGACGCTTTTCGGTGGGGCAGAATGTCCGGATGCGGTTCTTCCGGCAGCGGTTGACGACGGATGTGCCGCCTTGGCGGGCGGTTGCTTTGTTTTCGGCTCACGCGACTGCCGCGGGGTTGCCGCAGCCGGCGGCGTTGTGCGGGTCGTGGTTCGGGTCGGCGGCCGTCGTGGCGCCGTTCGTCGGGGTTGCGCCGGCGCCGTTTCCCGATTCGTCACCGGTTGCCGCGCCTCCGGGGTGCGTCGGGGGCGGGTGGTTCGGTTACCTGTCGTACGACTCGGCGGACCCGTCGGGGCGTTCCACGGGGTCGCCCGCTTCGGCGTGGGGGTGGGCGGATCACGTGCTGCGGTGGGATCCAGCCGGGGCGTGCTGGTTCGAGTCACTGGCGGATGATCCCGCTCCGTTGTTGTCCACTGTGGAACGCATGCTGCGTTCTTCTGCTTCTTTGTCGTGGACTGCTTCGGCTCTTGAACGGCCTTCTGCCGCCTCGCACGAGCAGGCGGTGAAGTCGTGCGTCGCCTCGATCGAGGAGGGGGAACTGTTCCAGGCGAACATCTGCACGCGGTTCACGGGGACGTTCTCGGGATCTCCCGCCGCGTTGTTCTCGGAGGGCGTCGCTCGTCTGTCGCCCCGGCGCGCTGCGTTCGTCTCCGGCGCTTGGGGCTCGGTGGTGTCGCTGTCGCCGGAGCTGTTCCTGTCGCGGCACGGCCGGCGAGTGCGTTCGACGCCGATCAAGGGGACGTTGCCGCGCCGCGGTCCCGCTGAGGACGGGAACGCTCTTTTGTTGCGCCAGTCGGTGAAAGACGTCGCCGAGAACGTGATGATCACCGATCTGGTGCGCAACGATTTGGGACGGGTGTGCGCGGTCGGGAGCGTGGTGGTGCCTTCGCTGCTCACCGTGGAGCCGGCGCCGGGGGTGTGGCATCTGGCGTCCACTGTGGAGGGCGTGCTGGCCGACGGTGTCTCGGATTCTGCTCTGCTGGAGGCGACTTTCCCGCCGGGTTCGGTGACGGGTGCCCCGAAGATCCGCGCCCTGGCCGAGATCGCTTCGCTGGAACCGACCGCGCGCGGCGTTTACACGGGAGCGGTCGGGATGCTGTCGCCGGTGGCGGGCCTGGAGCTGAACGTCGCCATCCGCACCTTCGAGATCTCCGGTTCCCGGATTTCCCTGGGCGTCGGCGGCGGCATCACGGCCGACTCGGACAGCGCGGCGGAGTGGCAGGAGTGCCTCCACAAGGCTGCCCCTCTGGAGGCTCTCCTGGCCACGCCACCTGCGGTTTAGCTACTTGCGCGGGCCGCTGTTCGACGGGGCGGCGGCCGCTGCCGGAGCTGCTCGGACGACACGGTTCCGGCGCTGGTCGGCGACGTCACAGCCGCCGCCGAGGGGTCGCGGACGCCGACACCTCACCACAGTCGTCGGCTCCACAGCCGCTGACAAAGCCCATCCGCGCCCGTCCTGCCGACCCTCGCCGCAACCGCCGAGACGCGCCTTGACGGCTGTGGTCCGGCGACCCGGTCGTTCGTGCCGACCCGCCCGAGCGGGGGTCGCTACTTGCGCGGGTCCAGCAGCAGCTTGCCGACCGTGCCGCGGGAGCGGAGGGCTTCGTGGGCCGCGCGGGCGTCGGCGAGGGCGTACTCGCCGCCGGCGATGGCGCGGAGCTTGCCATCCTGGATGAGGGTGAACAGCTCGGTCAGCGCGGTGCCGAAGACGTTGCCGGGCAGACGGAAGACGTGCGGCAGCCACATGCCGGTGACCGTGGTGCTGTGGCCGAGCAGGTTGCGCAGCTCCACGGGCTTGGGCTGCTGGCGGCCGGCCATGCCGTAGAACGCGAGGCGCCCGAACGGGGCCAGCGCCGCGATGCTCTGGTCCGTCGTGGTGCCACCGACCATGTCGAGGACGACGTCGACGCGCTTGCCGTTGTTGGCCTGCATGAGCGTCTCGGTCATGTTCTCGGCTTTCGAGTCGACCGCGACGTCGGCGCCGAGCTGCAAGGCCAGCTCGCGCTTCTCGTCGCTGCTGGCCGTCGCGATGACTCGGCCCGCACCCCACACCTTCGCCAGCTGCACGGCGATCGACCCGACCCCGCCGGCCGCCGCGTGGACGACCACGGACTCGCCGGGCTCGAGGTGCGCGTTCTTGCGCAGCAGGATCCACGCGGTCGCACCCTGGACCAGCATGGACAGCGCGTTGAGATCATCGACACCCTCGGGCACCTCGAACGCCATGGCGCTTTCGGCGACCGCCTTCTCCGCGTACCCACCCCCACCGTTGAGCAGCGCGACGACCCGCCTCCCGTCCTGCGTCCGCCCGACCACCTCGCCGCCCGGCACCAGCGGCAACTTGCTCGGCGCGAGGTACGAGTTCTCCGCCTGATGCGTATCCGCGTAGTTCACCCCAACGCGATCGACGTCGATCAGCACCTGCCCGTTGTCGGGCGTGGGCTCCGGCAGCTCGACCGGGGTCAGGACCTCGGGACCGCCGAACTCGGTCACCTGCACAGCACGCATCTTGGTTTCGCCACCTCTTCGTTCGCGGACCGCTTCGGTGAGACATTCTGCCAGATGTCTCACTGTTGCGACACTCTGTGGTAACGTCTCGCACCATCGACACGCCCTTCCCCTCCCGCCCAGACCCCGCGTCCGCCTTCGCTCTCGCGCGCACGTGGTTCCTCTCGGGCCGCCGCGTGGACATGCGCGAGCTCGCTCTAGAGCTGGACGTCTCCCGCGCCACCCTCCACCGCTGGGTCGGCAGCCGCGACCACCTCCTGGGCGAGATCCTGTGGTCCGAGACATCGGCGGTCTTCGGCAACGTCACCTTCACCGGCCGCGGCGCCCTTGGCATCGCCGACGCCATCGGAGCTTTTGTCTCGACGGTGAACTCGTCCGCAGCCTTCCGCACTTTCCTGCAGCGAGAACCAGAACGCGCACTGCGTCTGTTGACCACGAAGGCGAGCGTGGTCCAGTCGCGCACCATCGCTCAACTGACGGACTTGCTTTCTGCGGAGATCTCCGCCGGCCGCCTGACCACCCCACTGCCGACCCCAGACCTCGCCTACATCCTCGTCCGCCTCGGCGAATCCTTCATCTACACCGACATCATCACGGGCGACGAACCCGACGCCGCGAAGGCGCACGCTGCCGTGTCAGCCCTACTGAGCTGATACCCCCTCAATCTCACTGATCAAAAACGATATTCTTCCTCGATATTCAGAGAAACGTGGATCGTCCACGATCGATCGCAGAAAATAAGCAGCCTTCTCCGAGTGCATACCACACAGTGAGATCAAATCAATACAGGTGAGAATCATCCTCTTGGGGGAGGCTCTTTCCAGTGCTTCGACATAGAACACGAACCCTTCGGAGACTTCCCGGACGGACTTTTCCCTCATCAGTTCACTGTCGCAAGACGCCTCCTCGATTTCAGCGTAGCCGAGGGAGTAATCCGAGATCAAAGCCAGGATGGGCGGGCGCACCGATTCGTCACGGCTCACCACCAGGGCGAGATGGTAGATCCCGCACGCGTCGTCTGCGTTCGGATCGTGGCGCACCGTCTCGCCGGCCCGCCTTCCTCATCAGAGCTGCTCTTTCCGCCGCCACCGGGCAAAGGCAGACGGCCGCCGTTCCGGCTCGGGCGAGCGCCTGCCTTGCATTGTGGCGTGGCCGCGCTCGGCCTCGACGCCGAGCAGGAGGGAAAGCTCGTACTGCAGCAACTCCGTGAACGAAGACCACCCATGCGACGGCGCCTCTTCGCCTTTGACATAGCGAACGACTTCCACGCCGGCCGCGTGCGGGCCGCCCATGACGTAGAACTCGCGCTCCTGATGCATGCCGACCACGACGAGGCCATCGGCATGCGCGATCCGGCTGCGAAGCGACGGGAACTCGTCGAGCGCTTCGGTCTTGAGACCGAGGATCTGCGGATAGAACAGTTCGGTGTCCTCAAACGACAAACCACCGACTCGGCGCCCCATAAGCGACATGAACCTCCGCCACTCCCGCGGCAGCTCGGCGACGTTCTGATCGCGCCTGACCTCTTCGAGCTCGGCATCCGACAGGCCTACGACGCCGGCCTTCCCGTACCGATCACGCAAGACGCGTGCCACCGCATCGATGTCAGTCACCGGACCCGCCGGCCAGTCGATCACTTCCGGGAAGCGACCACAGCGTCATAAAGGTCCTTTTTGGACACTCCCGCCGCCTCCGCCACCTCAGCCGCCACGGCCTTCAGTCGCTCCCCCTCGGCCACGCGGGCGGAGACCTCCGAAATCAGGTCCGAAACCGACACGGCGGCGGCCACGGCCCCCTCGAGTACCACGGTGATCTCACCCCGCACCCCGTCCGCAGCCCACGAGGCCAGCTCACCCAGAGTGCCCCGTTTGACCTCTTCGTACGTCTTCGTCAGCTCACGACACACGGCAGCCCGGCGGGAAGCGCCCAGGGCCGCGGCGGCGTCCGACAAAAGAGACCCCACCCGGTGCGGCGACTCGAAGAACACGACCGTCCGCGGCTCCGACGCCAACGCGGCGAACCACCGCGAACGCTCCCCCGGCTTGCGCGGCGCGAAGCCCTCGAAGCAGAAGCGGTCACAAGGCAAACCGGACAAAGCCAGCGCCGTCGTCACCGCGGACGGGCCCGGCAGGCAGGTCACCGGGAGGTCTTCCGCGACGCAGGCCGCGACCAGGCGGAAGCCCGGGTCGGACACCGAGGGCATGCCGGCGTCGGTCACGAGCAGCACCGTCTCGCCGGAGCGCAGGGCCTCCAGCAACCCGGGCAGGCGCGAGGTCTCCACGTCCTCGTAGAAGGACACCACGCGCCCGGAAGGGGTGACGCCCAAGGAAGAAGCCAGTGAGCGCAGGCGGCGGGTGTCCTCGGCGGCGATGACGTCCGCCGAGGCCAGGGCGGAGACCAGGCGCGCCGAAGCGTCGCCCGGGTCGCCCAGGGGGGTGGCGGCGAGCACGAGACGTCCCATGCCCGCCAGCCTAACGACACGACCATCACACCCGGGGTCGTAGTATCAGGCCCCGTGACCGCGCTGCTGACCCGTCCCGACGACGAGAGCGTGCGGCCGGACCCGGTCGACGCGCTGCGACCGCCGACCGACCGCGAGGCCACCCTGCTGGGCCGCGGCATGCCGACCGACCGCTTGCGCGGCTGGCTCGTCACGCTGATCCTCACGGTGATCGGCGGCGTCGTGCGCCTGCAGAACCTCGGGGTGCCCACCGACCACGGCACGCCGGTGTTCGACGAGAAGCACTACGTGCCCCAGGCCGCACAGATGCTGCGCAACGGCGGGTACGAGGACAACGCCGGCTACGAGCTCATCGTGCACCCGCCACTGGCGAAGGATTTCATCGCGATCGGCGAGTGGCTGTTCGGCTACAACGGCTGGGGCTGGCGCATCATGCCGGCGCTCGCGGGCACGCTGATCATCCTGCTCACCGTCCGCGTCGCGCGGCGGCTCACGCGCTCGACGCTGCTCGGCGGAATCGCCGGCGTCCTCGTGATCAGCGACGGCGTGCTGCACCTGCAGTCGCGCATGGGGATGCTGGACATCTTCATCGCGCTGTTCGTGCTGGCGGCGTTCGCGTGTGTGCTCTGCGACCGCGACCAGGTGCGGCAGCGGCTGGCCGTCGCGGTGCGCGAAGGCTGGGTCAACGAGTCCGTCTGGGGGCCGAAGCTCGGGTTCCGCTGGTGGCGTTTCGCCGCGGGCCTGATGATCGGGCTGACGTTCGGCGTGAAGTGGTCGGCGCTGTACTACATCGCGGCGTTCGGCCTGCTCACCGTGTTCTTCGACGTCGCGGCCCGGCGCGCGGCGGGCGTCGAGCGGCCGTGGGTCGGCACGATCCGGCGCGACGTCGCGCCGGCGTTGTGGGCGATCGTCGCGATCCCGCTGCTGATGTACTTGGCGGCGTTCTGGGCGTGGTTCGCCAGCGAGACGGCCACCGACCGGCACTACACCGAGATCAAGGACATCGACCCCGGTCTGTTCGCCTGGGTGCCGCCCGCGCTGCGCTCCCTCGGCGACTACACGCTCAACGTCCTGCACTTCCACGAGACGCTGCTGACCCCCAAGGACAACCCGCATCCGTGGGAGTCGAAGCCGTGGACGTGGCCGATGGGCCTGCGCCCGATGCTCTACTACTACGACGGCGCCGTCACCGGCTGCGGCGAGTCGCGCTGCGTCGGCGCGACGATGCTGATCGGCACGCCCGCGATGTGGTGGCTCGCGCTGCCGATGCTCGGCTGGGGCCTGTGGCGCTGGATCTTCCGCGCCGACTGGCGCTACGCCGCCGTGCTCACGGCCTACTTCGCCGGCCTGCTGCCGTGGTTCACGAACATCGACCGGCAGATGTACTTCTTCTACGCCACGCCGATGGCACCGTTCCTGGTGCTCGGCCTCGTGCTGGTGCTCGGGCAGGTCCTCGGCGGGGCCCGGCGCGGGTTCGAACGGCGGGGCACCGGTCTGCTCGTCGTGGCGCTCTACACGGGACTCGTGGTCGCGAACTTCGTGTGGCTGTGGCCGATCCTCAACGGGGTGCCGATCACGACCGCGCAATGGAACGCGGAGATGTGGCTGCCGTCTTGGCGATGACGGTTGCGGCGGTGAAGTAGGCCCCGGGCGGCACCCCGACCGCCCGGCGGAACGCCGCGACGAACGCGCTCGCCGTCGCGTACCCCACGCGGTGCGCGACGGTCGTCATCGGCAGACCTTCGGCGAGCAACGGCAGCGACGCCCGCAGCCTTACCTGCGTGCGCCAGGTCCCGAAGGTCATGCGGCAGTCGCGCACGAACGCTCGCGCCAGCGTCCGCTCGCTCGCCCCGACAGCTCGGCCCAGCTCGGCCAGCCCGCGGCGGTCGGCGGGGTCGGCGAGCACCATCGCCTCGACGTCCCGCGCTCGCGGATCCTCCGGCGACGGCACCACGATCGGCGCGACGTCCACCGGCTCCAGCACGTCGAACACCACGGCCTCGGCGCGTTCGCGGGCGGCCTGCGCCGGGTTGCCCGTGAGGTACTCCAGCAGCTCCCGCAGCAACGGTCCCACCGCGACGATCCGCGGCTGCGCCCACGTGACGGGGCAACGCTGCGGATCCGCGTAGACGCCGCGCAGCTCCGCGTTGGCCACGGCACCCGTCCGGTGCGGCACGCCTGCGGGCACCCACAACGCACGCGTCGGCGGCAGCACCCAGTGCGCCTCACCGATGCCGACGGCGACCACGCCCGCGGCGGCCCAGACGAGCTGGTGCACCGGGTGCTCGTGCCACGGGTACCACGCCCCGGCGGGCAACCGCAGCTCACCGAGGAGCATCGCCCCCGCGTGACCGTCCCACGACATGACTTGGCAGCCTATCGCCTATCGGTCACGCTTGGCGGTTTCTACCGTTTGAGGCATGCCCATGAACCTGATCCACCGCCGGTTGTGTTCCTCCGACAAGTGGGCGTCGATGGTCGCCCAGGTGCTCCCGCCGTGGCTCGCGCAGTTCGACCTGGGCGACGACGTCCTCGAAATCGGCCCCGGCTTCGGAGCCACCACGCGCGTCCTCCTCGACGCCGTCCCGCGCCTGACGGTGCTGGAGATCGACCCGGCTTCGGCCGGGTTGTTGCGCTCGGAGTTCGGCTCGCGCGCCACGGTCGTGGAGGGCAGCGGCGCGGACATGCCCTTCGACGCGGGGTGCTTCTCGGCCGTCGTGTGCTTCACGATGCTGCACCACGTGCCCACCGCTGACCTGCAGGATTCGATCTTCGCGGAGGCGTTCCGCGTGCTGCGCCCAGACGGCGTGTACTGCGGGACGGACAGTCAGCTGAGCTTCCGCTTCCGCCTGCTGCACCTCGGCGACACGATGAACGTCGTCGACGCCTCGACGTTGCCTTCGCGGCTGTCGGCGGCGGGGTTCGGGGAGGTGGAGGTGAAGCACCGGCCGAAGGAACGGCTGGAGTTCTCGGCGGTGAAGCGCAGTAGCTGATTCGACGCTGCCATCACGGCCACTCCGCCGGCGCGGTCGGGTCGGGCAGGGTCTTGCGGCGGATCTCCTCGTCGGACGTCTCGACGACGGCCCGCAGAGCCTTGCGGCTTCGCGGTGGCAGTGCGCGCAGAGCTTCCGCGAGTGTCCAGCGGGTGTCAGGTTCGCAGCATTGGCAGCCGAGTGTCCGTGAAGCTCCGGTGCGGTGGGCCACGCGGGCGTATTCGCGCAGATCACGGACTGCGGTGGCGACGCGGCCAGGCCCCAGGACGGTCGCCTCGACGCGGTGGACGTCGGCCAGAACCCAGCGTGGCAACCCGGCGATGACCGAGAACGGGCGGCCCTGGCGCGGCCTCACCGGAAGCGCCGCCCGGACGGCGGCGGGCGGTCTACGCGCCATGGCCCTTTCGAAGAGTCGTCATGCTCCGATCATCCCGCACGGCGCCACCGAATTTCAGCGGTGCAGCCGCCGCGGGACGATCTGCGTGACCGGCCCGTCCGGAGACTTCCCGGCGCGCGACAGCCAGCCCTCCACCTCGCGGCGCACCGCGTTCAGCGTCGGACGACGGCGGGGCTCCGGATCGAGCGAAGCGCCCAAGATCCGCGCGTGCGCGGACCGCGTCGGCAGCCGGGACACCGGCTCGGCCCGAGCAGCCGCCATCAGCGCCGCCATCGGCGTCTCGCGGGTCCCCCGCGGAGGCTGGCCGGTCAGCGCGTAGCTGATGGTGGCCGCGAGTTGCCACGCGTCGGACGCCGGGCTGGCCTGGGCGCCCATGGCCTGTTCCGGGGCGACGAAGTCGGGCGTACCGATCATCATGCCGGTGGCGGTCATCTTGGAGTCGCCCTGGCTGCGGGCGATGCCGAAGTCGATGAGGTGCGCCAGACCGGCCGGGTCGAGGACGATGTTGGACGGCTTGATGTCGCGGTGCAGCACGCCCTTCTCGTGGGCCGCGACGAGGGCGCCGGCCATCGTGGACCAGAGGCGGCCGGCCGCGACGTCGTCGAGGGGGCCCTGGCCGTCGACGACCTCGGCGAGCGGGCGGCCCTCCAGGTACTCCATGACCAGCGCGAGGCCGTCGGGCTCCTCGACGAGGTCGTACACCTTCACGCAGTTCGGGTGGTTCACCGCGGCCAGCGCGCGGGCCTCGCGCTGCATCCGCTCCTCGGTGTCGCGGTCGGGGGCGTGCGCGATCTTGAGCGCCACGGTGCGGTTGAGCTGGGTGTCGACCGCTTCCCAGACCGTGCCGAACCCGCCGTGACCGAGCCGCCGGACGCGGCGATAACGACTCCCGCCGGCTCCGCGTGAGCCGGGCGGCGGCGGGACCGGACCAGGCGCGGCGGCCAGCAACCCGGGCTCGGGCGCGGAAGCCAGCGCGGTGGCCGGGTACGGCTTGTTCACCGGAGGCGGCGGGGGCGGCGGCAGCTGCGGACGCGGCGCGACCTGCGAAACCGGCGGACGCTCCGGCTCCCGCCGCGGCTCCGGACGCGGCTCCGGCCGGTTGATCACCGACCACGGCGGCGGCCCGACCAGGCCGACCGGAATCAGCCCCAGCACGCTGAACGGCAGGAACCCGAGCCAGAAGTGCACGGCCGTGTTGGCCGTCATCCCGACGCTCGCCACCGCCATGACCACGAACGGGATCCAGAAGAACCGCGACGGCCACTTCGGCCCGCGCCGGAACGCCGTGCGCGCCTGCAGCATCACGAACAGCAGCGAGCCCGCGGGCAGCACCGTGAACGCGAGCAGGTAGATCCCGAACGACAGCTTCAGGCCCTGGTTGTAGAACAGCGCCTCGAAGACGTTGCTGCCCCCGCCCAAGTACGTCTTCTGCACCCCGGCGAAGCAGTAGCTGGTGCTCAGCGAAGCGGCTTCGGCGTGCGACAGGCCGCCGCTGCGGCCCTCGTTGATCGCGCGGAACGTCTCGGAGATGCCGTTGGACAGCAGCCACGGCAGCACCAGCACGCTGACCACGCCGATCAACCCGAACACGGTGAGCGTCGTCGCGTCGTAGCGGTTGCCCGTGCCCTTGCGGACGATGGCCACCACCAGCGCCCCCAGCGCGGGGAACAGCGCGACGAGCGCACCGGCTGTGGTCGTCGCCCAGACCCAGTCACCCGGGCAGAACCCCGGGCCGAACAGGGTGTGGGCGAACGAGAGCAGCGCGCTCGCGAATCCGCTCACCGCCTGGTTCCCCTCACTCTCCGTGGTCACGTGATACCGCCACGCGGCCGAACTCCGTGGTCCAGCTTAGGACGCACACCGCCTTCGCGGGGTTGCCGGGTCGGCGGGTCGTGACCGTCGCGAAACCTGCACGACACCCTCGCCAGGGCCATCATGAGTGACGGTCCGGCCGACCGGATCGAGTGACGCTGTCGAGGGAGACACCGTGGGCGCTTATTCCGAGACCTACCGGCGCAGCCTGGACGATCCCGAGGGGTTCTGGCTGGACGCGGCGAGGGCGATCGACTGGACGAAGCCACCGACGAAGGCCCTGGACGCCTCCCGTGAGCCCTTCTACCGCTGGTTCCCCGACGGGGAGCTCAACACCGCGTACAACGCGCTCGATCGCCACGCCGACGGCGGCCGCGGCGCGCAGCCCGCGTTGATCTGGGACTCGCCGGTCACGGAACAGAAGCGGCGCTACACCTACGCCGAGCTGCGCGACGAGGTGGCGGTGTTCGCGGGCGCGCTCAAGGCGCTCGGGGTCACGCAGGGCGACCGCGTGATCCTCTACCTGCCGATGATCCCCGAGGCCGTCGTCGCGATGCTCGCGTGCGCGCGGATCGGGGCGGTGCACTCGGTGGTGTTCGGCGGCTTCGCGCCGAAGGAGCTCGCCGCGCGCATCGAGGACGCGAAGCCGAAGCTCGTGCTGGCCGCGTCGTGCGGGATCGAGCCGACGCGGGTGGTCGAGTACAAGCCGATCATCGACGCGGCGCTGGAGCTGACCGAGCACCGGCCCGACCACGTCGTGGTGTTCCAGCGCGAGCAGGCGCCCGCGGAGCTCTCGGGCACGGACCTGGACTGGGTGGACCTCGTCGAGACCGCGGCACCGGCCGCCCCCGTGCCGGTTAAGGCCACGGACCCGCTCTACATCCTGTACACGTCCGGCACCACCGGGAAGCCGAAGGGCGTGGTGCGCGACGCGGGCGGCCACGCCGTCGCCCTGGCCTGGTCGATGGGCGCGCTCTACGACATCCACGCCGGCGACACCTGGTGGACGGCGTCCGACGTCGGGTGGGTCGTCGGGCACTCCTACATCGTCTACGCGCCGCTGCTGATCGGCGCGACAACCGTCCTCTACGAGGGCAAACCCGTCGGCACTCCTGACGCCGGCGCGTTCTGGCGCGTGATCGCCGAGCACGGCGTGGAGGCGCTGTTCACCGCGCCCACGGCGTTGCGCGCGGTGAAAAAGATCGACCCGGGCGCGGCGGAGCTCAAGAAGTACGACCTGGCCGCGTTCCGCACGCTGTTCCTCGCCGGCGAGCGCCTCGACCCCGAGACCTACCACTGGGCGAGCGACATCCTCGGCACGCCGGTGATCGACCACTGGTGGCAGACGGAAACGGGCTGGCCGATCGCCGCCAACCCGCGCGGTCTCGAACCGATGCCCGTGAAGCCCGGATCGGCGACGAAACCCGTGCCGGGCTGGGACGTGCGCGTGCTCGACCAGGGCGGCGACGAACTGCCGGCGGGCCGCGAAGGCGCGATCGTGATCAAGCTGCCGCTGCCACCCGGCTCGCTGCCCACGCTGTGGGGCGACGACGAGCGCTACCGCGAGGCCTACCTGTCGCGCTTCCCCGGCTACTACCTCACGGGCGACTCCGGTTACCTCGACGAGGACGGCTACCTGTTCGTGATGGGCCGCACCGACGACGTGATCAACGTGGCCGGCCACCGGCTGTCGACGGGGTCGATGGAGGCCGCGCTCGCGTCGCACCCGGCCGTGGCGGAGTGCGCCGTGATCGGGGTCGCCGACGAGCTCAAGGGCCAGGTGCCCCGCGGGTTCGTGGTGCTGAAGGCGGGCGTGGACGTCGACGAGGGCCAGTTGCGCGACGAACTCGTGGCGGTGGTGCGCCGCGACGTCGGGCCGGTGGCGGCCTTCCGCGACGTCGCTGTGGTCGAGGCGCTGCCGAAGACGCGTTCGGGGAAGATCCTGCGCAAGACCATGCGGGGGATCGCCAACGGGCGCGAGGAGCCGGTGCCGTCCACTATCGAGGACCCGGCGGTGCTCGACGCGCTGCGGACGGTGCTTCGGCGCTGACATTTCTCCAAGACGGGCGGCGGTGCGCAGGCGCATCGTCGCCGGTATGAACGACTACCTGCACGTGGTCCACGACGGCCCGGCCGACGCGCCGCCGTTGCTGCTCATCCACGGCTCGGGAGCCACGAGCGGCTCCTGGAGCGAGGTGGTGCCGGCGCTGGCCGAGCGCCACCACGTCATCCGCGTCGACCTGCCCGGCTGCGGGCGGTCGACGCCGCCGCCGTCGTTCGCCGTGCCGCGGCAGGCGAGCCGGGTGGCGGCGGTCCTCGACGAGCTCGGCCTGGCCCACGTCGTCGTGGCCGGGCATTCGAGCGGCGGCTACGTCGCCACTTCGCTGGCGGAACAGCGGCCGGACCTGGTGGGCTCGCTCGCGTTGGTCAGCACCGGCCCGCGGCTCGACGCGCTCCTGCCGCAGCCGCTGATCCTGCGGCTGCTGCTGGCGCCGCCGTTCGGCCCGCTGCTGTGGCGGCGGCGGTCGGACGCGGTGATCCGCCGCGGAATCGGGGCGACGATCGCCCGTCCGGTGGCCATCCCGGACGACATGGTCACCGAGCTTCGCGGGACCACCTATCGCGCGTTCCGGCAGGTGCTGCACCACAACGGCGCGTACCTCGCCGAGCGGAATCTGCCCGAGCGGCTTTCGGCGCTCGACGTGCCTGCGCTGGTGGTCTTCGGCGCGGCGGACCCGCGGTGGGACCCGTCGTCGGCGCGCGACTACGACGCCGTCGCGCACGTCGAGTACCTGCCGGGCGTCGGGCACGTGCCGCTCGTCGAGGAGGCCGGGAAGACCGGTGAGCTGCTGCTGGCCTTCGCGGCAACCCGCCTGTGACCCGCAACGCCTAGCGTGGTCACGTGCAGGCCTTCGACTGGACGGGTGTGGACATCGCGGTCCCGCCGCGACGGCTGCCGGGCATCCGCATGGCCGGGTTCCGGCAGGCGGTGCCCGCGCCCGTCGACATCACGATGGTGGCGCACCCGGCCGTCACGGTGCTGGTGGATCTGAGCGACGGCCTCGGCTACGAGGCGTTCGGACGGCGTGGGCGCGGCAGCGTCGTCGTCGGGCTGTGCCCGGGCGAGCTGCGGGCCGCGGGCCGGATCGGCGAGTGCTTGCAGATCCGGCTGGAACCGGCCGTGGCCACGGCGGTGCTCGGGGACACGCTGAGCGGGGTCGTCCCACTCGAAGACGTCGTGGGCCGCGACGCCGCGCGGTGGGAGGACCGACTGCGCACGGCGGCATCGTGGGACGACCGGTTCGCGCTCGCGGCCGAGCTGCTGAGGCGGCGGCTGGGGTCCCGCCGCGTCGATCCGGAGGTGGCCCAGAGCTGGCGGCAGACGTTGGCGGCCCGGGGACTCGCGCGCGTCGAAGGGCTGGCCGACGAGGTCGGCTGGAGCCGCAAACGGCTGTGGTCGCGGTTCCGGGCACAGCTCGGCATCACGCCGAAACGCGCTGCTCGCCTGGTGCGGTTCGACCACGCGGCACATCTGCTGGCGTCGGGGCGGGCGCCTGCCGACGTCGCGGTGGAGAGCGGGTTCGCGGACCAGTCGCACCTGCACCACGAGGTGAGGGCGTTTTCGGGACTGACGCCCGCGGCCGTGGCGGTGGCGCCGTGGCTGGCGATCGACGACGTCGCGTGGCCGGCCGCACCGGCCCGTTCGCGATGGGCGTGACGGGGCGGGAAGTCGGGTGCGGGCGATCCTTTCGGCTGTTGTCCGCGGCCTGCCTAGTGGTCTATACCTCTTAGGATCTGTCTTCTCCCCGACCGGAGGTAGTCCGTGAGGAAGTGCTTGTCCAGAGCCGTGCTGGGGGCGACCGTGCTGAGCCTCGCGGCGCTCGGCCTGCCGGCGTCGGCGACGGCCGCGACCGCCGCGCCCGAACGCAGCGTCACCGACATCGTCCCGCTGCCCGTGCAGGCCAAGGCCGACCCGAAGGCGAACTTCACCCTGTCGCCGCTGACCGTCATCCGCGCGGGCAAGGGTACGAACCAGGTGGCCGACTACCTGCGTGGCCTGCTGCGCCCCGCCACCGGCTACCCGCTGCCGGTCGTGCCGGTCAACGCCGGCCTGCCCGCCATCTCCCTCGACCTGGGGCACGCCGACAGCCGCGTAGGCACCGAGGGTTACCAGCTGTCCGTGGCGAAGTCGGGCGTGACACTGAAGGCCAACACCGCCGACGGCCTGTTCGAGGGCGTGCAGTCGCTGCGGCAGCTGCTGCCGTCCGCGATCGAGGCGAAGAGCGTGCAGTTCCGCAAGTGGACGATCGCGGGCGGCACCGTGCTCGACTACCCGCGCTTCGGCACGCGCGGCGCGATGCTCGACGTCGCGCGCCACTTCTTCAACCCCACGCAGGTGAAGACGTACATCGACCAGCTGGCGCAGTACAAGATCAACACCCTGCACCTGCACCTGGCCGACGACCAGGGCTGGCGCATCGAGATCAAGAGCTGGCCGCGCCTGGCGACCGAGGGCGGCAAGGGCGCCGCGTACGGCGACCCCGGCGGCTACTACACGCAGGCGCAGTACAAGGACATCGTCGCCTACGCGGCGTCGCGGCACATCACGATCGTGCCGGAGATCGACATGCCCGGTCACACGAACGCGGCCCAGTCGGTGTACGCGGAGCTGAACTGCGACGGCGTCGCGGTCCCGCCGCGCACTGACACCGAGGTCGGCTACAGCTCGCTGTGCATCGACTCGCCGACCACGTACAAGTTCGTGGAGGACGTGATCCGCGAACTGGCGGCCATCACGCCCGGGAAGTACCTCGGCATCGGCGGCGACGAGGCGCACTCGACGTCCGACCCGGACTACAAAGCCTTCTACGCCAAGGTGAACCCGCTCGTCACGAAGTACGGCAAGCTCATCACGGGCTGGCACGAGATCGCGAAGTCGGACCTGCCCGCCACGGCGATGCCGGAGTACTGGGACCAGGGCGGCGCGAACCCCGACCTCGCCGCGTTCGCCGCGCGCGGCGGCAAGGTGCTGATGGCGCCGTCGAACCACGCGTACCTCGACATGAAGTACACCGAGGACACGCCGCTGGGCCAGGACTGGGCCGGCCTCGTCGAGGTCAAGGACTCCTACGACTGGGATCCCGCGACGTTCGTGCCGGGTGTCGGCGAGAGCTCCGTGGCCGGCGTCGAGGCTCCACTGTGGACGGAGACCATCCGCACGAACGACAACATCGAGTACATGGCGTTCCCGCGCCTGCCGGGCCTCGCCGAGATCGGCTGGTCGCAGCAGTCCGGGCGCGACTGGGACACCTACCGCGTGCGGCTGGCGAAGCAGGCGCCGCGCTGGGTGGCGCAGGGGATCGACTTCTACCGTTCCCCGCAGGTGGACTGGAAGTAGTTCGTTGACGTAGGGCCCCTTCCCCGGGTTTCTCGGGGGAGGGGCCGTTTTTCAGCCCGCGTTGCGCAACCGCCAGCGCTCGACCGACGAACGGATGCCGCCGGAGTACGACGGCGACAGCGCGGGCGTCGCCAGGATCTTCTCCGCGCGTTCGACTCCCGCTTTCGCGATGCGCGGCTCGAGCTGCGCGAAATTGGCGAAGGCGATCAGGTGCACCTCGGCCACGGTCGGGGCCGCGGGATCGGACTCGACCACGCGCACAGTCCCCGAGGTCGGCACGCGACCCGGCCGCAGCACCCGCAGGTACCAGCCGCACCGCCCGGAGTCGATCATCGTGGGCACGACGTCCTTGCGCCCCGTCCGCATGGCCAGCTTGAAGCACGGCTGCCGCGGCTGCGACACCTGCAGCCGCGCGTCGCCCCACTCCCAGACGTCGCCGATCCGTACGCGCGTCTCATCCGCGCCGCTCACCGCGAGGTTCTCCCCGAACGCCCCGAGTTCGACGTCGAACCCGTCGGCCGCCCACGCCGCGTAGTGCTGGGCGGGGTAGACGTAAACGGCTTTGTCGACCCCGCCGTGCACCCGCAGGTCGGCCTGCTCGTCGCCATCGAGGTTCAGCCGCGTGAGCTCCAGCTCGGGCACGGCCACGCGGTCCTTCACGATCGCGCTGAGCACCGGCCGTTCCCGCCGCTGCCCGAGCACGGCGGGGCGGCCGACGAAAACACCGGCGAGTTCGAGGGTGGTCACCCACGCGAAGCTAGCACGCGGCCCACCGCAGGTCAGGCGGTTTCGACCGCCGTTCGCAAACGCTTGCGCCGAACGTCGCAGAACCGCGCGAGCCCAGTCGGCACCCGGCCCCGCCCGGCTGGTGCGATCGGCCGAATTCGGTCGTTTCGGCGGCGACACGAGCCGATTGATCTTGATTCGGGGAGACCTGCGGTGTGCTCTGGAGCACAACTGCACGCCGGAAGGAGGGTTCCGACGATGAGACTGTGGCCCCGGCGCGGCGAGTCTCGGGCTTCGCGACGTTCGCGCGACGACATCGCTTCAGTGATGCCCTACGGCCCGTATTCCTCCGTGCGCGTCCGCGACGACGCGCTCGAGCCCGGCGCCGAAGGGCGCAACGTCGCGTATTGCTGTTTCACCGACCCCGACGAAGCAGCGCGGTGCCACGCCGCGTGGCAGCAGCACGCGCCCGCTCTGACGAGCATGCTGCTGCACAACCGCCGCAGCGCTTTCGAGCCTGATGTCGAGGGTTCCTACCTCGACGCGGACGGAACGCGGCGCGTCGGGCTGCCGCCCGAGATCACCGCGCTGATGACCGAGCTGGCCCCGCCGAGCGCCGAGGATCTGGCTGCCCGCCAAGCCCTCGAGGCCGAACAGGCCCTCGAAGCGGTGCGAGCGGAGAAGGCCGCGTGGGAAGCGCGGCAGCCGAAGGAGGTCGTGCTCGCCGAAGCGGGCGACGACTCCCCGATCCCGCACCACGACAAGTTCATCAAGGCCACCCGGATGACGGCCGGCGGCCAGCCCGTCGATCGGGTGAAGTTCCACTTCGCCGAGTTCACCGGCGACGAGCCGGAACCGGCCATGCCCGAGCGCGGCGACACCGATGACGAGCAACGGCGCCTGGTCTGCGACGAGTTCGACGTGGCTCGCACGTTGTGGGCGAAGGCGGTCTACCGGCGCGCGGCCACGCCGGTGCTGCGCGCCGCCGCGTCCGCCTGGCCCGAAGTCGCCGAAGCCTTCGCCCGGATCAACCGGGCCTGGTCGGACCTCGACGATCCGCCGCACGGCTGGGAAGTCGCGGTCAAGCACCTGCTCGACGCCCATGACCACGCGCGGCCGATCGTGGAGAACTGGGAGCACCTCCACGCCCGCAAACTGGCCACCGTCGGCGCCGAACTGACCTACAGCGCCGGTGAGCTGGCCGAGCTTCGCACGCAGCTGAGCGTCGAGCTGGGGATCGGCAACATCGAGGAGTGGCACATCGGCCGGATCGACGCCGACACCGATCCGCTCAGCGCCGACATCCAGGACGGAGCGAGCGTGCAGCTCGAATCCCTCATCCAGCCCCAGCGCGACCGGCTCGCCCTGATCGCCGACGTCGCGGGCCGGATGACGGCGTGAGCGCGCGCTCGCGGCCGGCCCGGCGGACCCCCGGCTGGCGCGGACGCACCGTTGCGAGCCCTGCCGTCTTGTGCGGTCAGGCTTTCGCCGTCTCGCGGATGGCCTCGTCGACCGAGCGGTGGACGGGCGGGTCGACGAACAGCTCGCGCAGGAACAGGCCGTCGAGGTGCTCGATGGTGAGCCCGGGCTGCTTGCCGGTGAGGCCGTTCACGCGACCGCCGAGGCGGAACATCGCGCGGACGACGCCGGCGGGCAGCGTGCGGACCGAACGAGGCTTTCCGGCGGCGCCGGCCATGCGGGTGAGCATGTCCGTCCAGCGCAGGTTTCCTCGACCACGGGGATGTCCGCGCCCGAGCCGTCCTCGAGTGCGTCGACGGTGACGATGCCGACACCGCGCGCACTCGTCGCCGCACTGCCGCCCCGGGGCGCGAACAGCGGCGCCGAGGACCGCACCCACTTCACCACCGGCACCGACCACTCCGGCACCCGCCCGGGCGCGACACCGAACACGTACGGCACCTCGATGATCGCCACCGGCAGGTCCGGCCCGGCGCTCTCGCGGGCGAGCTTCGCCTGCTCGATCCGGCTGCGCACGTACGGGTGCTTCGCCGCCAGGCCCCATTCCGGGTGCACGCGGTCGAAGTACGTGTAGTACGACGCGAGCACCGCCGCCCTCGTGCACCCGACCTCGCGCGCCGCCTTCAGCAGGGCGACCACCGGCGCGACGTTGCCCGCGTGCAGCCGCGGCGCGACCGGTCCCTTGTCGACCCTCCGGTCGTCGCTGCCGCCGGCGAACACCACGCCGTCGTGGCCGGCGAGGAGCTCGCGCAGGTCGTCTTCCGAGGCCGTCGTGACGTCGAGGACTCGGTCGACGCCTTCGCGGGGCGTGCGGGCCACCGTGGTCGCCTCGTGCCCGCGCAGCCTCAGCTGCTCCAGCACGTGGTGTCCCAGCAAGCCGCTTCCACCCACCACAAGGATCTTCATGGCGAAGATCATCGCGGAGGGGCTCCGCACGGTCCAGCGCCCCTCACCCACCCTCCCGCCCGGCCGCGGCGCCCACACGGACACCACCACCGCCACGGCGAGCACCACCACACCCCCGATCAACGCCGCGGCCGCCACCCCACCGGAGCCGGGGAACGAGGTGAGGTCCAGGCACCTCCGCGAGCCGCACCACCGAGACCGCCGTCCCGAGCAACGACGGCGCCAACGTCGCCGGCCTGCCGTGCGCCGGCGGCCGGAACAGCGACACCAGCGTGAGCCCGTACCAACGACCGCTCAGGCGCGCCGCCACCCCCGAGCCTGAGCCGCAACACCAACGCTGCGACGCTCGCCACCTCGGCCAACGCGGGCCGCCCGAACTCGGCGGCGTACTCGGTTGGCGCGATGGGGTTTCCCGTGCCCAGGGGTGGCCGCACCGGCGAGGCCACCCTCCAGCTCATCTCCGGCATACGCGCGGCGATCGGCCGCGTCATCGGCGGACAACTGCTGCCCCGGCCCCGCAGTGCAAACAGCCTCGCCGGCTGTTTCGCCTGAGGCCACGGGTCGCCCGGCGCCCCGCACCAACCCGTCCCGCCCGAACCCAGGCGCCTCCGCGCACCCGCTGCCCGCCAATTCCCCGCAGTCAGGCCATTACCCGAACCGCGATCGACGTCCACACCGTCGCCGCCGACGATTTCTCCCCTCACAAAAGGGTTTCCGGCGCCGATCCCGACCCGTCCCAGCTCATCCGCCAGGACGGTCGCGACCACGTCCTCCTCCCAGCGCCCCCGGTACCACCGCGGCATAGAGCCGCAGGACGGCTCGGCACCGCCTCGCCAATTCCGTCACTCCCCCCAGCCAGCGAAGTTCACGCGTGTCTCGCCTGCCAGCCGCGCAGGCGGGCCGTTGCCGCCTCGGCGTTGGCGTGTTGGCGGGCTGCCTCGGCGGCGACCGCGTCGGCGCCTGAGCGGGTCAGGCGGTAGTAGCGGCGCAGCCTGCCCTGCAGGACCTCTTCGCGGTCGTGCTCCACGAGGCCCTCCGCGGTGAGGCGGTCGAGGGCGCCGTACAGCGTGCCGACCTTGAGCTTCACACGCCCCTCCGACAGTTCCGCGACCTCGCCGACGATGCCGTAGCCGTGCCGCGGCTCGCCGACCAGCGCGGTGAGGATGAAGAAAGCCTGCTCGGACATCGCCATGCCATCAACATATCGCCGAACGATATATCTCGGCAAAACCGACACGGGAACCTCGGAACCCCGCGAATGTCCTGTCCGGACGAACCTGACGGTTGCTGAGGCACTGACGTGCGGTCCGCCCTGGCAAGTCGCTGCGCTCTCGTGACTGTCTCGCTGCTATGGCCGGAGGTCGTGATCGGGCTTGACGATGGCTGCTGCGGCGGCTTGCTCGATCTGGTTGCGCCGGATTTCCCAGAATGCCGCGTCGCGCTGCTGGGTGGCGTAGTCGGTGGCCGTCCCGGTCGAGCCGTCCAATTGTTCGCGCAGGATATCGGCGTGTCCGGCGTGCCGGCTGGTCTCGGTGAGCATGTGGACCAGAACGTTGAACAGCATCACATGAGGTCGCGGCCACCAGGGCACGTGACCCGGCGAATCAATGTCCAGAGCCGCGATTGTCGCGTCGGAGTGCTCCCAAACGCGTCGGTAGCGGCCGATGACCTCCTCACATGTCTCGTGCTCGGTGGCCCACATGTCAGCGCCGCGTTGCCCGAGGTCGTCCCATCGAGGCAGGGGTTCGGGAAACGGCCGGTCGAAGACCTCGCCGAAGTACCGAGACTCCGAGAGCGACAGGTGCTTGACCAACCCGAGAAGGTTGGTTCCGGTCTGGGTCAGGGGACGGCGGATCTCGTACTCACCCAGCCCTTCGAGCTTCCAGAGCATCACCTCGCGGAGCTCTCGCAGATCGCTGTGCAAGTACTCTTTCGCGACATCCTCGATCATGACGCGAGCCTGCCATGGGTCGAGGTATCCGCAGCTCACCGCGCTCGTCGGCGTACGCGAGTTCGAACCACTCCACCCCGGCAGGCGGTGCCCTCGCCGGACACCAGAGCAAGCGTCGGCAAGGCGGCATTCTCTCGAGCTTCACAGGCGCCGCCTGCCGCCTGAGGACCCCCGACAAGTACCCCCGGACACCCGACAAGTTCAGCCGGACAGGACAGCGAAGAAGTGAACCTCACGTAGACACCGTCTACTCGAGTTTGATAGACAGTGTCTACAAGGTGAACCGCGGGTTACGGAGATCGACATGGGCTTTCAGAAATTCGTCGCCGTCGGCGACAGCTGCGCCGAAGGGCTCGATGATCCGTACCCGGACCACAGCCAGTACCGCGGCTGGGCGGACTTCGTCGCTGGCCGCCTCGCGCGGGACGAGCCCGATTTCCGCTACGCCAACCTCGCGGTGCGCGGCCGGCGCCTCGAGCAGATCATCGTCGAGCAGCTGCCCGCCGCCGAGCGCCACGAGCCCGACCTGATCGCCCTGTTCGGCGGCGGCAACGACGTGATGAGCGGCGGCTGGAACGCCCGCACCGTCGCGCGCCGCGTCGACGCCGCGATCCGCCGGTGCACGCACATCGCGCCCACCGTGGTCACCTTCACCTTGAGCGACATCGCCCACCGCATGCCCTTCGGCGCCCGCATGCACCCGCGCGTGACAGCCCTCAACGACGCCATTCGCGAGGCGTCGGTGAGCTACGGAGCCAAGCTCGTGGACCTGTGGCCCGACCACGCCGCCCACGACTCGCGCTACTTCGGCCCCGACCGGCTGCACCTGTCCGAAGCGGGCCACCTGCGCGTGGCCGGCCACGTGCTCGACCGCCTCCACATCGGCCACGACGCCGGCTGGCTCAACCCGCTCCCCGGCTCCCCCGCGCGCCCGAGCCTGCGTGCGGACCTGCGGTGGTTCTGGCAGGAGGTCGTGCCGGTCGCCGTCACCCGTCTGCACAATCGCCTGATCGGCCGCTCGCCCGGCGACGGCTTTTTCCCCAAGCGCCCCGACCTGCTGCCCGTCGCGTTCTCCGAAGCGCAGCTATGAGTGCCCGCCAGCGGCTGATCACCACCGCGGAGACCTTGCTCGCCGACGAAGGCGTGGACGCCGTGACGCTGCGGGGCATCGCGAAGGCCGCCGGCGTCTCCCACGGCGCGCCCCTGCGGCACTTCTCGGGCCGCGCCGAGCTGCTGTCGGCCGTCGCGACGCTCGGCTTCGCGCAGCTGCTCGAACGCGGTGCGAGGCTGCCCGAAGGCAACCCGCGCGAACGCGTGACGGCCGCCTGCCACGCGTACGTGGCTTTCGCCCTCGCCAACCCCGCGATGTTCGAGCTGATGTTCCGCCGCGACCTCATCGACCCGGCCGAACCCGGGCTGGTGGCCGCGAGCAGCGCCGTCTTCGACTACTTCGCCGACCTCGTGCGCCTCGACCGCGAAGCCGCGCACGACGACCGGCTCAAGCCTGGCACCGACCCGCGGCTCGTCGCGGCTTCACTGTGGGCAGCGCTGCACGGACTCGCGCAGCTGTGGCTGTGGGGCGGCCTGGCGGGCGCCAGCTTCGCGCCGTCTCCGGAATCGGCCCTCGCGGTGACACTCGACGCGTACCTGGGCTGACGCTCGGCGGGAAGCAGCTCCGGACTCCTCCCCGGCCTCGGGCGCTCCCCGCCGAGCAACGCCGAACGGGTGACCATTCGCGCCAGACGCCATCCGGACGAACCGCCCGGTGTGCGGGGTGGGCGTGGTCGTGGCGTACGAGACGGGCATGGTGCGCCCGGGCGGCTGATCACCAGCCGGCCGGCAGTGAGAGGCCGAACTCCTTGCGCAGCGCGGTTTTCGCGGCGTGCAGGCCGGCCATGCCGTGCACACCGGGGCCCGGCGGGGTCGCGCTGGAGCACAGGTAGACGCCGTGCAACGGGGTCGTGTGGGGATTCCAGCGCACGACCGGGCGGGCGAGCAGCTGCCGCAGGGTCACGGCGGCGCCGGAGATGTCGCCGCCGACGTAGTTCGCGTTGTAGTTCTCCAGCTCGGCCGCGGAAACCCCGCGTGAGGCCAGGATCGTGTCGCTGAACCCCGGGGCGAAGCGTTCGATGCGGCGGCGGACGACGTCGGTGGCGTCGAGGCGATCGCCGTTGGGCACGTGCGCGTAGGCCCAGATCGGCTGCTTGTGGGAAAGCCCGCGCGAGGGATCGGCGGCCATCGGCTGGGCCAGCAGCACGTACGGCTCCTCCGCGCGACGGCCACCGGCCACGGTGTTCTCGCCGGCGCGGACCTGCGCGGCCGTCCCTCCGATGTGGACGGTCGCGGCCCCGGCCAGCTCCGGCTCACGCCACGGGATCGGCTCCGACACGAGGAAGTCGACCTTCGCCGCGCCCGGTCCGTAGCGCACGTTCTCGAGCGCGCGACGGTACCCGGCCGGTGCGAAGGGACCCGCGAGTTCGAGCAGGCCACGCGGGCTGACGTCCAGCAGCACCGCGCGCGCCTTCGCGAACTCCCGCAGGTCCGTGACACGGCTGGAGGTGTGGACGCGGCCGCCGTGCGCGACGAAATCGGCGGCGAGCACGTCGGTGAGCACCTGCGTGCCCCCGCGCGGAACCGGCCAGCCACCCGCGTGCGCGAGGTGCCCGAGCAGCAGGGCCGTGCCCCCGCCGGCCAACGACGGCAACCGGCCCATCGGGTGCGCCGCCACGCCGGCGAGCAGCGCGGGGGCTTCGGGACCGCGGAACAGGACTTCGTCGACGCCGGTGCCCAGAGCGAGGATCCGCGGCGCGAGCAAGGTGGCGACGGAGGGTCGGGGCGGATGCCGGAGATCGCCGAGCAGCAGGTCGGTGATCTCGGCGGTGTGCTCGACGAGCGGTCCCATCAGGCGGCGCCAGCGTTCACCGTCGGGGCCGAGCCGCGCGCAGGTGCGGTCGAGGTCCGCGTACGCGAGTCCCGTGCGGCGCTCGTCGACGGGGTGCCCGTACGCGACTTCGCTCCGGCGCAGCTCGACGCCGTGCGCGGCGAGGTCGAAGCCCCGAAAGAACGGCGAAGCGACAGCCATCGGGTGCACCGCCGAGCAGACGTCGTGGACCACGTCGGCGTCGAACAGCCGCGCCGAGCGCGCGCCCCCGCCGAGCTCCGGCGCGGTTTCGTGGAGGTCGACCGCGAGACCGGCGCGAGCCAGCAGCACGGCGGCGGCCAGGCCGTTGGGGCCGGAGCCGACGACCACCGCGTCAGGGGCGTCAGCGCGAGAATCCACTCACGGATCGTATCGACACGCGGGCACCCTGCCACGCGTCCGAACACCTGATCGAATATTGTCGTACCCCGCGCCTACCTTGGACCCCACGCCGGCCCGCCCGGGCCCGGCCCAGCAGGAGAGGGGGATCATGCCCGCCCACGACACGCAGCTGGAGCGCATCCGCAAGCTGCTCGCGAAGGCCGAAGACCCGGCGGTGACCGCGGAAGAAGCCGAGCTGTACAACACGAAGGCGGCCGAGCTGATCGCCCGGTACGGCATCGACAACGCGATGCTCGCCGCCGCCGGGCAGGGCTCGGACGACATCACCGTGCTGAAGATCCCCATCGAAAACCCGTACAGCCGTGACAAGGCGAGCCTGCTCACGAACATCGCGTACCCGTTGCGCTGCCGCACGTTGCTGCACCGCGTGGGCCAGGGCGTGGACGCGGTCACGGTGTTCGGCTTCAAGTCCGACCTCGGGCGGGTGGAACTGCTGTTCACGAGCCTGCTGCTGCAGGCGAGCACCCAGCTCACGCGCGTGCGGCCCGACGACCGGGTGTTCCGCGAATCCCTCGCCGCGTACCGGCGCACGTGGCTGCACGGCTTCGCGCGCGCCGTCCACGATCGGCTGGTGCGGGCGGAGGACACGGCGGCGCGCGAGCACCCGGGCTCGGGCGGGCAGTCGGCCGAGCTGGTGGTGCGCGATCGGAACACGCTCGTGCAAAGCGCGTTCGACCGCGAGTATGGCGACCTGCGCGCGGCCGCGCCGCGCAGGCTCTCGGGTTCGGGGTACCGCGAAGGCCATCAGGCGGGCACGCGCGCCACGCTCGACCCGGCCGCACTGGCCCGGCGCAGGCAGGCCCTGCCGGTGCGGTGACCACATTCTGGGGCTGTCCCGAGGATTCGCGGTTTACCCTGCGAGACATGAACGTTGCCGGTCACCTCGTCCCTCGCCCGGAGCCACCCTCGGCGTCCGGCGGGAGAAGCGGTGCCCGGTCGTGAGCCGCGAGGCGGCCGTGCGCGTCGAGGACCTCACGACGCGTCCGGACCTGCGCCGGCCCGCGCTGGAACTGGGCGTGGTCGGCGGGGAGTTCCTGGCGCACGATGTGATCGGCGACCTCGCGGCGTCCGCGAGGCTGGCGGCGCACTGGCCGGAGTTCTTCCTGGTGCTGCTGGAAGACGACGTGCCCGTGGCCCGGGCGGCGGCGATCCCCGTGGCGTACCCGACCGAGGAGCGCACCGAGCTGCCCGACCACGGCTGGGACGGCGCGCTGCTGTGGGCCGCACAGGACGTGATGGACGATCGCGAGCCGACCACGCTGGTGGCGCTGGAGGTCAACGTCGCCGAGCGTGCGCGGGGCCAGGGCGTCGCGGCGCTGGCCCTCACGGAGCTGAAGAACCGGGCCCGGCGCGCAGGGCTGTCACGGCTCGTGGTGCCGGTGCGTCCGACGGGCAAGGCGGACCACGCGGTCGAGTCCATTGTGGACTACGTAGCCCGGCGGGACGAGCAGGGCCGGCCGGCGGATCCGTGGCTGCGCAACCACGAACGGCTGGGCGCACGGCTGGTGAAGATCGCGCCGTTCGCGATGACCGTCACCGGCACGCTGGACCAGTGGGAGGACTGGACCGGGGTCCGGCCCGGCGACGGCCTCACGACCGTGCCCGGCGGGATCGCGCCCGTGCTGGGGTCGGTGGCGCAGGACCTCGGCGTGTACGTGGAGCCGAACGTGTGGCTGGAGCACCCGCTCTGACCTCGGCTATCGTGGTGGTGTGTGCACTCGTCGGCAGGAGCTCGTGACGCCGATCTTCGGCGACCACTCCTACCGGTGTGACTTCTATGGCTGACGACGTCTTCCGTCCCCGTTCGAACGTCACCCACAACCGAAGAGGAACACAGTCATGCCCGAAACCCATCCCGCCACGGCCTGGGCTCTCAAGCACATGCCGCTCACCGCGCAGGCGGTCGCCGAACTGACCCCGGTGCTCGCCGGCAAGCGGCTGGCGATGTGCCTGCACGTCGAGCCGAAAACCGCCGCGCTGGTCACGCTGCTCGTGCGCGCCTGCGTCGACGTGCGGCTCACCGGCTCGCCCGGCACCACCCACGACGACGTCGCCGACGCCCTGGGTGAGCTGGGCGTCGCCGTGTTCACCCGCCGCGGCGACGGCGAGGCCGAGCACGCCCGCAACATCGAGCGCGTGCTCGAGGTCGAGCCGGACCTCACGCTGGACAACGGCGGCGACCTCACCGTTTCGCTCCTCGGCTCCGGCACGCCGGCGGGTTACCTCGGTGGCACCGAGGAGACGACCACAGGTGGAATCCGGCTGCGCGAAACGAAAGCGCGGCTCGGCAAGCCCGTGGTCGTGATCAACGACTCGCGGCTGAAGCTCCTGGTGGAGAACGAGTTCGGCGTCGGGCAGAGCGTGGTGCAGGGCTTCCTCAACGCCACCAACCTCATGGTGCCGGGGATGCGGGCCGCGGTGCTCGGTTACGGGCCCTGCGGCAAGGGCGTCGCCGACACGTTGAGCCGGCTCGGCGCGCGCGTTTCGGTCTGCGACACCGACCCGATGCGCGCGCTGGAGGCGATCCTCAACGGCCACCGCGTCGGCACTGCCACCGAGGTCGTGGCCGACGCGCAGCTGGTGTTCACCGCCACCGGCCACGCGGGCGTGCTGGGCGCGGCCGAGCTCGCGGCGTTGCGCGACGGCGCGGTGCTGGCCGGCGTCGGCCACTTCGCGTGGGAAATCGACCGGGCGGCACTCGTCGAGAAGACCGTCCGCACCATCGAGTACGGCGCGCCTTCGCGACGCACGGGCCACGTCCTCGACGACGGCCGCGAGATCGTGCTGCTCGACCAGGGCCGGATGCTCAACCTCACGGCCGCCAACGGGAACTCGATCCAGGCCATGGACCTCGGCCTCACGCTGCAGGCCCGCAGCCTCGCCGCGGTCGCCGCGGGCGGGCTGGCCGACGAGGTGCAACCCGTGCCCGCGGACGTGGAGCACCGCATCGCGACCGACCTCGTGGCCGCGTTGCGCTAGCTACTTCTCGAGGCCCGGCGGCAGGAAACCGTGCTCGGACAGGTCGAACCAGTTGCCTTCCGGGTCGATCGCGCGGTACTCGGCGAACGGGCGGTCCCCGCCGCGCAGCACCGGCCGGGGGACGCCCGCTTCGGCGAGCTTCTCGGCGATGGGCGGGATTTCCGAGACCTGGAAACCGAAGTGGTTGAAGCCGGTGGCGACGTCGCCGTCGAGCTGCTGCTGGATGAGCGCCAGGTTGAGGTAGCCGTCGGTCACGAAGTGGCTGCCGTCGGGGTCGGTGTGGAACAGCTCCATGCCGAACTGCTCGCAGTAGAACGCGGCCATGCGCTTCGCGTCCTGCACGACGAAGGCGAGGTGACGCAGGCGGGGGCGGGTCATGCGGTGGGTCCCTTCGGGATCATGTTGTGAAAGGCGGCGATCATCGGCTCGCCGTCGTGGCGGACCACGGCTTGCGCGTGGGTCACCACGCCGGCGGGCCCGATCTCCGACGTCGCGTGCACGAGCGAAAGCTCCGGCGACAGGCGGCGGATCAGCGTGACTTCGGCGGACAACGTGGTGCCGCGGTAGGCCGTGGCGAACAGCTGCGCGTGGCCCGTCTCCACAGCTTCGCGGCCCACAAGCGCTTCGCCGCGCACGTTGACGAAGTCGACGTCGGACGCGAAGACGGAGGCGAACTGCGTTGCGTCCCCGCGGGCCCAGCCGTCGGCCATGGTGCGCCAGAGGGCGCGAATCGACTCGTTCACGTCGTCACCATCCCGACGCGCAGTGGCAGCGATTCGCAGTCGCCGTTCCAGGCGGCCAGCGAGTAGTAGAAGTCGCCGTGCCGGCGTTCGAGGTAACAGACGACGTTGAGCGGCCAGCCCGCGCTGCGGAAGACGTACGCGTCCATCGGCGTCGGGCGTTCGCTGAGCGGGCGGCCGCGTTCGCATTCGGGCCCGAGGCGGTGCCAGTCGGGGTGCAGGTGGACGGACCCGAGCACGTCCAGACCACGCGCATCGGCCTCGCGCGTGATGCGCAGCAGATCGGCGGGATCGAGCCACCACGCGCGCACCGAATTCTCATACGCGGAGCCGAATTTCGGCACGATCGTGGTCGCGAACTCCTCGCGCGCGCTCGGGTCGGTGACCCGCGCGTTGCGGCCGAACGCGAGGTCCGAGACGATCAGCGCGTCTTCGGCGAAGGTGCCGAGCAGCACGGCGAAACACGGTCTCGGTTCCTCGGGGGTGATGAACGCGTATTCGATGGCCGCGGCGTCGAGGAACCGCTGCAGCACTTCGTCGGAGAACAGCACGGGAAGTGTCGTTTTCCCGATGAGCGGAACGGGGACCAGAGATGTCACGCCCGGCACCGTAACCAGGCGCGATGCGGTGTGGCCATGATCATCACGGGATCGGCCCTATTGCATCCGGCGATAATGTTTTCCCCATGCGCCTGGAAATCCGGCACCTCGAGCTCGTGGTCGCGATCGCCGAGGCCGGCAGCCTGCGCAGAGCCGCGGCTCGCCTGCACCTCACGCAGCCGGCGGTGACCACGCAGCTCAAACGGATCGAGCAGTTCCTCGGCGGACCGCTGTTCGTCCGTTCGGCCGAAGGCGTGCTGCCCACCCACACCGGCACGGAGCTGGTGCGCGACGCCCAGAAAGTGCTGCACGGCTTCGACGCCCTGCAACGCGCGGCGCGCCTCAACGCGCAACACGAAGCAGGCGCACCCGTGCGCGTCGGCGGGATTCCGGCACAGCAGTTCAGCCTGCTGGTGAACACGTTGACGACCATGCTGCCCCGGCGCGACGTCACCAGCCGCACGATCCGCGAAACCAGCGCGCTGACGGCGTTGCTGCGCTCGGGTGAGCTCGACGTCGCCGTGATGCGCGCGTTCCCGGGCTTCCCCCTGATCCCGCCCGCCGGCGTCGAACACCGCCTGCTGCTGCGGGAACCGTTTTTCATCGGCGTCGCGGAAGACCACGCTTTGGCCGCGCGCGGCGAGGTCGCGCTGGCCGACCTGGCGGGCGAGAAGTGGGTGATGCCCGACCCGGACGACAGCGGGATGAACGAGTTCTTCGCCCGCACGTGCGCGTCGGCCGGCTTCGACCAGCGCATCACGCACCTGACGAACGAAGCGCACGTCGCGTTCGCCCTCACCGCCGAGGGCCGCGCGATCTGCCTGCTCTACCCCATCGGCACCGACCGCACCGGCATCGCGACCGTGTCGCTGACCGGCAACCCGCTCTACCGCGAGCTGGTCCTCGCGTGGCGCACCGACTCCCCGATCGCTTCGCTGGTGAACGAGATCTGTGCCAAGATCGACGCCGGGTACCTCGCCTTGGTCGAGGACTCGCGGTTCTACCGGAAGTGGTGGCACGGCGGCGGTTCCGCGTTCGCGTTGCCACTGTGAAGTTGCCATTGTCGTTGCCGTGAAGGAGTCACCATGCCGATCCGAGGCCTGAACCACGCCGTCCTCTGGGTCCGCGACGCCGCCCGCAGCAGCGCCTTCTACGTCGACGTCCTGGGCTTCCGCGCGGTGCACACTTCGGACCGCGCCGTTTTCCTCCAGGCCCCCGACTCCCACAACGACCACGACCTGGGCCTGTTCACCCTCCCGGACGCCACCGCGGCCCCTTCGGGTTCCGTCGGCCTCTACCACCTGGCGTGGGAAGTCCCCACCCTCGCGGACCTCCAGACCTCCCTCGACGCCCTGCAGGCCGCCGGCGCCCTCGTCGGCTCCACCGACCACGGCACGACGAAAGCCCTCTACGCCAAGGACCCGGACGGCCTGGAGTTCGAGATCTGCTGGCTGGTCCCGCAGTCGCAGATCACGGCCGCCGACCGCGCCCACAACGGCCCCTTGGACCTGGCCACGGACATCTCCCGCTTCGGCGCCGACACGCCGGGTGAGTCGGTCCGCATCCCGGCCTGAGGTCAGGCCGCCGGCGAGAGCACGAAGGAGAACCGGCGGATCACCGGAACCCACTTCTGGAAGTGGGCCAGGCGGTCCACCTCCAGCGTGGCCGACGCCTGGGCAAGCCCCCGGTGCATCCGCAGCCAGTCTCGTGCTTCGTCCTCGCTCAGGACGCCGCCGATCGCGTTCCGCCACCGCTCACCCTCACGCCGGGGCTCGCAATCGGCGACGAACTCGGCCCACGTCGCTTCGCTCGAACGGCGGGCCAGACCACCTCGGATCGACCGGCTCACGTCGGCGGGGCCGTCCAGCGCCTTGCCCAGCAGGTGGACCGGCGCGGTCTGCAAGCCGAGCAGCGCGACGACCACCTGGCACTCGCCGGGTTCCCCGTCTTCACCGAGGAACCGCGACGCCTCGGACAGATCCCGGGTCGAGCGGAGCATCCGGTACAGGTTGAGCAGCCGTTTGGCCTCGCGCGGCGTGGCGACCAGCCGGTCCAGCGAGGACAACAGCTCGATCTCCCGGCCGGTGAGCGGACGTGGCGGTTTCACGGCGCGCCCGGGCCGCCGTCGACTGTCCACTTCGGACCGCGCTTCGATGTCCGGAACGGCCTGCTGCACAACGGGCAAGGGCGGCGGCTCGGGCACGGATCGGTCTTCGGTGGTCTGGTCCGAGCTACGGGCCGCCGGAAAGGCCGCGAGCGACGCGGCGGGAGCACTCCGTGACGCCCACTGCGCCGACCCAATAGGCCAGCTGCCCGGTGCATTACCCGGCGGCGCAGCGGCCGGGGCAGCCTCGGCGTTCGCCCATTCGTGGGAATCGGCGTTCACAGCGTGGTGCGCGGACACCGAACGCGGCGGCGGCGACCTCGCCACCGCCGCGCGCTCCTACCAAGCAAGTGACCATTCCGCACACACGGCCGTCAACCGCGCCGGCAAAATGCGGGGACCGCAATAATGGTCAGCGTGCCCGACGTCAAACGCTGGAACACCGGCCAGCTCGACGAAATCTTCCAGACCGCACAACAACGGCTCCAAGCCCTCACCCACTCCGGTGGCGACTTCGGCAAGGTGGCCCCTGTCGCGGACTGGTCCGGCCCAGCCGCAGACAATGCGAACTCCGCTCACCGCGACCTCATGGTCCGCGTCGACAAGCTTGCCTCCGGGGCCAGTATCGTCAGCAAATCCATCGGACAGGCCGCCGACGCCATCACCGGTGTCCAGCACGCCATCGCCGGAGCCGAAGAACTCGCCCGCAAACACCGCTACCAGATAACTGACAACGGCACCGCCACCATCAGGCCGTCGCTCAGCATGAAGAAATGTACGCCAAGTTGCGCACACAGCTCCGCGCGATCGTCCCCGGCCTCAAGTGGCGCCAGACCGACGAAATTTCCGGATCCGGCTGCGGAAACGAGTTCGCCACCGTGAACGACGGCTTGCGTACCTTCGATGCAGCCGAACGCGGGCTGCCGAATTGGGTAGCCGACGGAATAATTTCCGTCCCGTAATGGGAAGCCGCGCAGGCCGCAGCCGACGCCATCCTTCGCGCCTACGGTTTCAGCCTTACGGTACGCACCGGATGCCACCCCACAGCCGAGGCCAAGAAGCGAGGAACTCCCACACCTCGACCCACCTACTGACCTTGGGCGGCGCCAGAGAGATCTTAAATCTCTTGAAGCCCGTCGAAGCATGAGCTCGATCAGTGACATTCTCTGGCAGAACGGCCGAAGTTAGTATCTTCCGCGACGCAACGATTAATATTCGCGTTCGATACGGAATATCAGTCGGTGCTACAAGAAAGTTTCATCGGGCAGCCAAGAACGGACCCGTGGCGACGTCGATGCCGCGTGTGAGCGAGTACCTGCACTACTGGCTGACGGAGGTGATCAAGCCCAACCGCGCGCCGCTGACATACGTCAACTACGAGCTGTGCGTCCGGCTCTGCATTAATCCGACATTGGGCAACCAGCGGTTGGACAAGCTCGGCGTGCGTGACGTACAGAAGTGGATCAACGTCAAGGACGAGCGGAGAGACGAGAAGCGCCGCCGGTGCTGCGCGCTGAGCGCCCGCCTGTGCTACAAGGACGCACCGTCGCCACGGACTCGACATTCGTGCGTGCCTGCGGGCGGCGCTGAACCACGCCCTCCGCGAGGGGCTCATCAGCCGGAACGTCGCAGACCCGGTGACGCTCCCGACCGTGCGCAAGCGCAGGCGAACGGTGTGGACCAGCGAAGAGGCCCGAAAGTTCCTTGAGTCGGCCCGCGATGCCCGTGACCCGATGTACGCCGGCTACGTGCTCGCCGTGGTGCTCGGTCCGCGTAAGGGCGAAATCATGGGGCTCACACGGGGAGCGCTCGACTTCGGCAACGGCGAGTTGGCCATCAGTCACCAGCTCCGGCGTGCCGGCGGCGAGCTCCTTTATCGCGACACGAAGACGGCCGCTTCGGACGACACCCTGCCGCTGCCGTCCATCGTCGTCGCCGCATTGGAGAAGCGCCGGCGGGAGCAGCGCGCGGACCAGCGGGTGCTGAGCCGGCCTGGCACCCGAACGACCTGGTATTCACCACGAAGTACGGGCTGCCGATCGACCCCCGGAGCTTCAACTGGCCCGGGAACAACCGGGTCACGCGCTGCGGGGTCCGGAAGATCACCGTTCACGATGGCGGGCGGTCCTGAGGCACGCTGCTGGTCGACCTGGACGTGCACCCTCGGGTGATCATGCGCATTTTGCGGCGCGCGCAGTTCTCGATGACGATGGAGATCTACTCGCAGGCGTCGTCGAAGAAGACGCGGGACGCGCTCAAGCGCCTTGGCGAGAGCCTCGATGAGTAGGGCCACTGCGGTACTTTGCTGCTATCAGGGCAACAAAAAAGGCCGCCCACTTTACTGTGGACGGCCTTTGACCTGCTGTGGAGCTGAGGGGAATCGAACCCCTGACCTTCTCGATGCGAACGAGACGCGCTACCAACTGCGCTACAGCCCCTCAGAGGCGTGAGCCCCTTGTTCAGTGCTCGTAGAGCGTATCAGCTACCCCAAGAGCACCGAACGCGGGGGGTCACTCCCCGACCGCCCGGCGGTACGGGCTGGTCCCGGGCTCGTCGAGCTCCTCGAAGGCCGGGTCTTCGTCGTCGAGGTCGACCACGACGGCCTGGCGGCGGATGCGGGACATGGGTGACGGCTTGCGTTCCACGATCTCGCGGGGCGTGGGGGAAACGACCTCGACGTGGTCGTCTTCTTCCGAAGCGACCGGAGCCGGAGCGGAGGCCGCAGCGGCGGGACGCTCCGTACGGCGCGGTGCCGGAAGGGGCTCCCGAGCTTCCCGTACCTCCCGCGAATACCGCGCCATGCGCCGCTGCCGGATGTCGTTTTCGATGCGGACCTGGCGGCGCAGGTACGCGAGGTACCCGACCAGGATCACGTCCACGACGGCGTTGCCCCACCACACCACGGACATCACGAAACCCGCGAAGGCGGCCGACGCGACGGCGAGGATCAGCAGGATCACCACGATCCGCTGACGGAACGCGTACTTCGCCCGCGCGGCGATCTCCGCCGCCTCCGGGTCGAAGCCGCCGCGGCCGGGGCGGTAGCCGGGGCGCGAGCGGGCGGGCTCGTCGCGCACGTCGGCCGCCGGCTGGGGCAGCGGCTCGGGTTCCGGTTCTTCCTCTTCGAGGTCGGCGTCGAGCTCCGCCTCGAGTTCGGCGAGGTCGTCCTCCACCGAAGGTTTCGCACTTTCGGACACGGCGAACTCCTCCTGTCCTTCGTTGCGAGCTCCCCCGCTGCGCACGACGCGCGCTGCGAGCGCGGACGACGGCGTCCGTGCGACCTGCTGGCGCTTGCGAGCCACCATGGGCACGAGAACGACGAGCCATGCCGCGGCGAGCGCGACGATGATCACCGAGCTGGGCATCTCCCGTCACCTCCCCCGATCCTCTGCTGTAGTCACGCTAGCCACAACAGTCACACAGGAGACGCAGACTCGCCGGTTCCGATCACGAAATTGCCTCACCGGATTAGGTGAATCTCACAGTATGTGGTAACGCGTGATCGGGACCGGACCCGTAGTCACCATCAGAGCAGGTCGGCGCGTCCCATGGCCACGAGACGGGAGACGAGACCGTCGCCGATCTCCTCTTTCGTCACGGCGAAGCAGAGGTGGTCGCGCCAGGCGCCGGCGACGTCGAGGTAGCGCTCGAAGAGGCCCTCCTGCCGGTAGCCGGCCTTGGTGAGGACGCGGATGCTCGCGTTGTTCTCCGGCCGCACGGTCGCCTCGAGCCGGTGCAGGCCGGCGGCTTCGAAGGCGTGATCCGTCACGAGGGCGACCGCCGCTGTGGCGACCCCGCCACGCACGATGTCCGACGACACCCAGTACCCGATCCAGGCCGATCGCAGCGAGGCGCGGATGACGTTACCCACCGTGATCTGGCCCGCGAACTTTCCGTCGACCGTGATCGTGAACGGCAGGCACTGCCCGCGTCGCGCGAGCCCTCGCAGGGCCGCCCACTGCGAGGGCCACGACCAGAACGCGTTGCGGTCGGGCCACGGCCCGATCCCCGTCGGCTCCCACTGCTCGAGGTGGTCGCGGTCGCGCAGGCGGATGCGGCTCCACTCGCCGGCGTCGCGCAGCCGCACGGGCCGCACGCTGACGACCCCGGCCGGCACGCGCAGCCCACCGAGCTTCGCGGGCCAGCCCGGATGGCGGCTTTCGACCGGGTACGAGTACGAGCCCACTACGCCCGCTGCGCGAGGAACGTGACCTTCACCTGCTCGCCCGCGGCCACCTCGGTGAGGTCCTCGTCCACGGTGATCAGGCAGTTCGCCTCCGCCAGCGACGCCAGCAGGTGCGCACCCGACGTGCCGAGCGGCTGCACGAGGTACTCGCCGTTGGCCTCGTCGCGCAGCAGCTGGCCACGCAGGTAGCCGCGCCGGCCCTTCGTCGACGTGATGGGCGACAGCAGCCGCGCGCCGACGATGCGCCGGTGCGGGTTGCGGGTGCCGCGCGCGGCCCGGATCAGCGGCCTGACCAGCACCTCGAACACCACCAGGGCGCTCATCGGGTTGCCGGGGATGAGGAACGTCGGCACGGAGTCCGGACCGAGCCGCCCGAAGCCCTGCACCGAGCCCGGATGCATCCCCACGCGCGTCATGTCGATGTGGCCGAGGTCGGACAACGCGGCGTGCACCTCGTCGCCCGAAGCGCCGCCGGCACCGCCGGCGACCACCACGATCTCCGACATCAGCAGCCGGCCCTCGACGATCTCGCGCAGCCGCTTCGGGTCGCTCGGCACGATGCCGACGCGGCTCACCTCGGCGCCGGCGTCGCGGGCGGCCGCGGCCAGCGCGTAGGAGTTGACGTCGTAGACCTGCCCCACGGACGGTGTGCGGTCGACGTCCACGAGCTCGTCGCCCACGGACACGATCGACACCCGCGGACGCGGGTAGACCAGCACCTTCGCGCGCCCGACGGCGGCGAGCAGGCCCACCTGCGCAGACCCGATGGTGTCGCCCTTGCGCACCGCGACGTCGCCGATCTGCACGTCTTCGCCCGCGCGGCGCACGTACGCCGCCGACGGCACGGATTTGTGCACGGTGAGCTTGGCCTGGTGCCCGTCGGTGTAGGCGGTCGGCACGACGGCGTCGGCGAGCGTCGGCAGCGGCGCGCCGGTGTCCACGCGCACCGCCTGGCCCGGCTGCAGCCGCCGCGGCTGGCGGGAGCCGGCCTGGATCTCGCCGACCACCGGCAGCTGCACCGGCTCCTCGCCGGCGGCGCGGACATCGACGCTGCGCACCGCGTAACCGTCCACGGCGGCTTGGTCGAAGCCGGGCAGGGCGTGCTCGGCGACCACCTCCTCCGCGCACAACAGGCCCTGCGCCTCGGAGATGGCCACGCGGACCGGCCGCGGCCGGACGGCGGCGTCCAGCGTCAGCGCGATCTGCGCGTCGACAGAGCGCAGCTCCGCCTCCGCGGGTTCCGGGGCCTCTTCGGCCGGAGCAGCGTCGAGGGAGTCCGTCATGGGCGTTCGGTCCCGATCCGTTCGGTCAGCCACGTCCGTAACGATGGCCCGTATTCGGGCGTTTCAAGCGCGAAATCGACGGCGGCGCGCAGGAAACCACCCGGATTCCCCAGGTCGTGTCGTCCGCCGCGGTGCACGACCACGTGGACCGGGTGCCCTTCCTTGATCAGCAGGGCCACGGCGTCGGTCAGCTGGAGCTCGCCGCCGGAGCCCGGCTCGATCCGGCGCAGCGCGTCGAAGATCGCCCGGTCGAGCAGGTAACGCCCGGCCGCCGCGTAGGTCGACGGCGCGTCTTCCGGCCGCGGCTTCTCGACCATGCCGTGAACTTGCTTCACGTCGGGGTCGTCGGTGTCGGAGACGTCGAACACGCCGTAGGGCGAAATCTGCTCCTTGGGGATGTCGAACGCGCAGAGCACGCTGCCGCCGTGCTGCGCGCGCACCGCCGACATGCGGTTGAGCACGCCGGTGGGCAGGACGAGGTCGTCGGGCAGCAGCACAGCGACGGCTTCGTCCTCGTCGGTCAGGTTCGGCTCGGCCTGCGCGACGGCGTGGCCCAGCCCCAGTGCCTGCTCCTGGATGGCGACCTCGACGTCGAGCAGCCCCGGCCCGCGGCGCACCTTCTCGAGCAGCTCGGTCTTGCCCTTGGCCTCGAGCGTCTTCTCCAGCTCGGGCTGCGCCTCGAAGTACTTGACCACGGCGTCCTTGCCGGGCGAGGTCACGATCACCAGGCGTTTCGCCCCCGCGGCCGCGGCTTCGCTCGCGACGAGCTCGATCCCCGGCGTGTCGACCACGGGCAGCAGCTCTTTCGGTACCGCTTTCGTGGTCGGCAGGAACCGAGTCCCGAGTCCGGCCGCAGGCACGATGGCTGTTCTGAACGTCTGGGAGGTTGAGGCGCCCGTCATGGGCGCAAAGCCTAACGTGGTCGCATGCGGGCACCGGGCAATGAGCACCTGAGCAAGGCGGAGTGGCGTGCACGAGTTCTTCAGGCGCGCTCCTCGGTGAGCCCTTCGCAGCACGCGGCGGAGGCCGAGGCGCTGGCTTCGGCGGCCGCTTCGGTCGCGGCGGGGACGGTGTGCGCGTACGTGCCGTTCGACACCGAACCGGGGTCCGTTTCGCTGCTCAACGCGCTGGTCAAGGCCGGTTCGCGGGTGCTGCTGCCGGTGATCCCCGACGTCGTCGGGCCGCTGGATTGGGCTGTCTACACGGACGAGTCGACGCTCGTGCCCGGCCGGCTGCGCGGCATCCTCGAGCCGTCGGGGCCGAGGTTGGGCGTCGACGCCGTGTCGGAGGCCGAGGTTGTGCTAGTGCCCGCGCTCGCGGTGGACCGCCGCGGGGTGCGGCTCGGACGTGGCGCTGGTCACTATGACCGTTCGCTCACTTCGGGCGACGCGGACCGGTTCGCGGTGGTCCGGGCCGAGGAGCTGGTGGATTCGCTCCCAGGTGAGGCTCACGACGTCCCGATGACCGGGGCACTGACCCCCGCCGGGCTGGTCCGGTTGCCCACTGTCGCAGTGATGTGAGCCAGGGGGAATTGCGCACGGGGAATGCCGTCCAGCACAATTGGGTTGGCACTCTTGTCTCACGAGTGCCAGTGCATGAAGGAGCTCCAGTGCCCACGTACCAGTACGCCTGCAAGGAATGCGACCACCGCTTCGAGGCCGTGCAGTCCTTTTCCGACGCCAGCCTGACCGTCTGCCCCCAGTGCTCCGGTCCGCTGCGCAAGGTCTTCAGCTCGGTCGGCGTGGTCTTCAAGGGCAGCGGGTTCTACCGCACCGACTCGCGCGACTCGTCGAAGTCCTCGACCACGGCCGCCACGCCGGCGAAGTCCGAGACCAAGACGGAGACGAAGAGCGAGTCGAAGACGGACTCTTCATCGTCCTCCTCGACCACGACGAAAACGGCTTCGACCGCCTCCTGACTCCCTGGGTTATCCACAAGGGGGTAGTTGTCCACAGGTCGCGGAAGTTCCTCTTTCCGCTGGTCACCACCGTCCCTAACGTCGGTTTCGTGCGGCACCGCGCTGCACGGGAACCGACGAGGGGACGACCGTGGACACCCTGCTCAACCGCCTGACCGATCTGCACTTGCTGCGCGGCAGGCGCGCCCGGCTGCTTCGCCGGTTCCTGGCCGCGGCTCTGCTGCTGGCCGGCTTGCTCGTCCTTCTGCACCCCGCTTCCGCTCGTGGTGCACCTTCCACAGCCACCGTGGTGGCCGCGCGGGATCTGCCCGCGGGCTCCGTGCTGCGCGCCGCCGATCTCCGGCTGGCCGACCTTCCCGACGATGTCCGGCCCGTCGGCGCGCTCGACGACGTCGGCGCGGCCGCGGGCCGACTGCTGTCCGGCGCCGCGCGGGCGGGTGAGCCGCTGACGGACGTCCGCCTGCTGGGAACGGCCCTCCCCGCCAAGGGGGAATCCGGCACGGTCACCGTCGCCGTGCGCCTCGCCGACGCGGGCGTCGCGGAGCTGCTGCGGCCGGGCCAGCACGTCGGCGTCGTGGCGGCTCCCGATGCCACGCACACCGCCGCTGAGCTGGTGAAGGACGCCACGGTCGTCACAGTGCACCGTCCCGAAGGCGGGAGTCAGGGGGTGATCGCACCCGACAACGGCCCGTTGGTGCTCCTCGCGCTGCCCGTGAGCGTTGCCACCGAGGTCGCCGCGACGTCGCTGGAACGACCGGTTACGGTTACTCTCCGCTAACCCGTCCCTGTTCCGATGGGCGACGGCACCCCCCTTAGAACTCTCGAGGAGTGGCACATGCTGAAGGGCTTCAAAGACTTCCTGATGCGCGGAAACGTCGTGGACCTCGCGGTCGCGGTCGTGATCGGCGCCGCGTTCACCGCGATCGTCACCGCGTTCACCAACGGCTTGATCAAGCCGCTGATCAACGCCATCGGGGGCAGCGATGCCGCGCAGGGCCTCGGGTTCTACATCTTCGATTCGAACCGCGGGACGTTCCTGGACTTCGGGTCCGTGATCAACGCGGCGATCAACTTCGTGATCGTGGCCGCGATCGTGTACTTCCTGTTCGTGCTGCCCGTGAAGCACCTTCAGGAGCGCCGCAAGCGCGGCCAGGAACCGGGTCCGGCGGAGCCCACCGACGTCGAGCTGCTCACCGAGATCCGTGACCTGCTGCGTGCGCAGGCCACCAAGTCGGACGTCTGAGGGTCAGCGGTCGTGGTGCGGTGGCCGGTTCTCCAGGTACCAGGAGTCCGGGGTGTCCCCGTTCAGGCCTCGCTCGTCCGAGGTGGTCTCGGGCAGCACGTCACCGAAGATCTCGTCGACCCGGCGGCGCTCGGCCGCGGTGTCGCGGGGGCGGCGTTCTTCACGTGGCATGCCCCCATCGTCCCACCCGCTGTTTGACAACTGCAGAGAGAGACGCGAATCGCCTGGCCCACGTGGTGACGGGCCAGGCGCGGCGGCGGGCGCGAGAGGGGTTCAGACCTCGTCGAGGCCGGAGAGCTCGTCGATCACGTGCGGCACGAGCGACGACAGGGTGGCCATGCCGTCGCGCACCGCGGCCCGCGAGCCGGCGAGGTTGACGACCAGCGTGCTGCCCGAGACGCCCGCGAGGCCCCGGGAGATGCCGGCGTCGACGGCGCCCGCGGCGAGGCCCGACGCGCGCAGCGCCTCCCCGATGCCCGGGATCGGCCGGTCGAGCACGCCGGCCGTGGCGTCGGGCGTGCGGTCGCGTGGCGACACGCCGGTGCCGCCGACGGTGATCACGAGGTCGGCACCGCCGATCACCGCGGTGTTGAGCGCGTTGCGGATGCCGGCGGTCTCGGCCTCGACCACCACGACGCCGTCGACGATGAAGCCGGCCTCTTCGAGCAGCTCGGTGACGAGCGGTCCGGTGTTGTCCTCGTGCTCCCCGTGGGCGACCCGGTCGTCCACGATTACCACGAGGGCCCGGCCCAGCCGCTGTGCGCTCCGTTCCATGCCGACACCGTATCCGGTGACGGCACCCGCCCGCCGCCGTGGGCGGGTGATTCCTGACGATTCGGTGACGTGGTCCGGCGGGAACGGGCGTGGTCCGGTCCGCGCGCCTTAGCGTCGGCAGGGTGCGAGTACTGATCACCGGTGGAGCCGGGTTCATCGGGTCCCACGTCGCGGACCAACTGGCCGACGCGGGCGACGAGGTCGTGGTGCTGGACACCCTCCTGCCCACCGCCCACGGCACGGCCACGCCGCCGGAGTACACGGGCCGCCACCGGTTCGTGCGCGGCGACGTCACGGACCCGGACGAGGTCGCCGAGCTGCTCCGGGGCGTCGACGCGGTGTGCCACCAAGCGGCCGTCGTCGGGCACGGCGTCGATCCGTCGGACGCGCCGTCGTACGCGCTGAACAACGATTACGGCACGGCGGTGCTGCTGGCCGGGATGCACGCGGCCGGGGTCCGCAAGCTCGTGCTGGCGTCGTCGATGGTGGTCTACGGCGAGGGCCGCTACTCGTGCCCGCGCCACGGGATCGTGCCGCCTTCCCCGCGGCGGCAGTCCGATGTGGACGCCGGACGGTTCGAGCCCAGGTGCGGCGAATGCGGCGCGGAGCTGCACTGGCAACTTGTGCCCGAAGGTGCACCACTTCTGCCCAGGAGTACTTACGCCGCAACGAAACTGGCGCAGGAGCACCTCGCCGGAGCGTGGGCGCGGCAGACGGGCGGCACGGTGTGGGCGTTGCGCTACCACAACGTGTACGGCCCGCGCATGCCGCAGAACACGCCGTACGCCGGAGTGGCGTCACTGTTCCGTTCGTCGCTCGAGCGCGGCGAGGCGCCGACCGTGCTGGAGGACGGGCGGCAGCAACGGGATTTCGTCCACGTGCACGACGTCGCCCGCATCAACGCCTTGGCGCTGCACGCCGAAGGGCCGAGCGGGGACCTCACGCCGCTCAACGTCTGCTCGGGTGACCCGCACACGGTGGGCGACCTCGCACGGGAACTGGCGCGCGCGTACGGCGGTCCGGAGCCGCGGATCGTCGGTGGCGCGCGGCCCGCGGACGTGCGGCACGTGGTCGCCGACCCCGCTCTGGCCAGGAAATTGCTGGGATTCACGGCGGAAACCACGTTCGAGGAGGGCATCACCTCGTTCGCCACGGCGGAGTTGCGCGCGCCCGTCGGTGCCTGAGGCCCCGCTTGAGACGAAGGTCACTTCCCGGAATTATTTCCTGCCACCGTGATCTTGGTCGTGTGCATGCGGTCCATCGAGGTGGGGAACATCGAGATCCATGCGCTGGCCGACGGCCGGATCCGGCTGCCGGCGCCGTTCTTCCCGGGACTCGACGCGGGGAGACATCCCGGCGCGTTCGCGGAAGACGGCACCGTCCACGTGCCCACGGGCGCGTTTCTCGTCCGCGGCAACGGCCGGACGATCCTCGTCGACGCGGGCCTCGGCCCGCGCGAGATCGAGTTCCCGGAGGGCCTGCGGCCCGACGACGGCGACATGGGCGCGGGCGGCGGCCTGCCCATCGCGCTCGCCGAGGCCGGGTGCCCGCCGGCCGACATCGACACGGTGCTGTTGACGCACCTGCACTCCGACCACGTCGGCTGGTTGGCACCGCAGGGGAAGCCGTACTTCCCGAACGCCACGGTGCTCTACGGCGCGCAGGACTGGGCCGCGCTCGTGGAGCCGGTCGGACGCCACGACTGGACGCGGATCGCGCTGGAAACCGTGCGCAGCCACGGACACCTGCGTGCGCTGAACGGGGACGTGGAGATCGCGCCGGGCGTCACCGCGCGGCACGCGCCCGGCCACACGCCGGGTCACTACGTCGTGGACATTACTGCGGACGACCGTCGCGTCGTGCTGCTCGGCGACGTGCTCCACACGCCGGCGCAGCTGGTCGACTCGAACATCCGGTTCATCAGCGACAGCGATCCCTCGCTCGCGCTGCTGACCCGTCAGCAGTGGCTGCGCCAGGTCGCGGGCACCGACACGATCGTCGCGCCCGCGCACTTCCCGGGGATGCAGTTCTTCCGCGTGACGGCGGAACGGGTCGCGGAGCCGGTGGAGGCCGTCACCGTCGGCTGAGCACGTCCGTCCACTGTGGCCGCTCGGTCAGACGCCCGCGGCGACGTTGGCCAGCGGCAGCCGAACCTCGAACCGGCAGCCGGGGCCGTGGTTGTGCACGCCGATGTGACCGCGGTGGGCTTCGACGAGACCCTTGGCGATCGCCAGGCCGAGGCCACCGCCGGAGGTCGTGCCGCTGCGGTCGGGGGTGCGGGCCTGGGTGCCGCGGAAGGCGACGTCGAAGACACGGCCGATCTCGTCGTCCGGAATGCCGCCGCAGGAGTCGTCGACGGCGAGGATGGCCTGGTCGCCGTCGATGTCGAGCTGCACGGCGACCGTGCCGTCGGGCGGGGTGTGGCGGATGGCGTTGGAGACGAGGTTGCGCACGATCCGGGCGAGCTCGGGGTCGCTGCCGGACACGACCGGCCACGCGTCGGCGTTCTCCAGCACACGCACGCGTTTGCGCTCGGCCACGGGTGACTGGGCGGCCACCGCGTCGCTCACGACGTCGCGCAGCGGCACGGCGGACATGGTGAGCTCCAGCGCGCCCGCGGTGATGCGGGAGAGCTCGAACAGGTCGCCCACCATGCCCGAGAGCCGGGTGGTCTCGCCGCTGATGCGCTGGGCGTAGTCGGCGACCTCGTGGCGTTCGGAAACCACGCCGTCGGCCAGTGCCTCGGCCATGGCCTGGATGCCGGCGAGGGGGCTGCGCAGGTCGTGGCTGATCCAGGCGACGAGCTCGCGCCGCGACGCTTCGGCGGCGCGTTCGCGTTCGCGCGCCTCGCGTTCCCACACGCTGCGGCGCGCGATCACGCGGCCGAGCACGATCGCGGCGGGCACGGTGACGAGGGCGACGAGCAGGCAGACGAGCAGCTCCGTCATCAGGGCCTCGGTGAACATGAAGCCGCTGATGCCGAGCACGCCGACGAGCAGGGCGACCACGGGGATGAGCACGAGCACCGTCATCGTGGTGGCCAGCGAGCGGTTGCGTAGCGCGTAGAGCACCAGCCCGCCCACCGCCGCCACCGGAAGCGCGAACAGCAGCGCGAACGGCAGGATGTGCAGGACGTGGGTGAGCATGTCCAGGGCGGATTCACCGGCGTTGATCATGACTGCTCCCGGTCGTAGCGGTAGCCGACGCCCCAGACGGTGGCGACCCGCGTCGGCTTGGCCGGGTCGCGTTCGATCTTTTCGCGCAGCCGTCGCACGTGGACGGTCACCGTGGACTGGTCGCCGAAGTCCCAGCCCCACACCTTCTCGAGCAGATCGGCCCGGGAGAAGGCCACGCCCGGGTGGCCGAGGAAGAACGCGAGCAGGTCGAACTCGCGCGTAGTCAGCGGCAGCTCCGCGCCGCCGAGGGTGGCCTGGCGGGCGGTCATCTGCAGGCGCAGGTCACCGTCGACGAGCTCGGGCGCGGGTGGCGTGGCGCGGGGCATGCGGGCGCGGCGCAGCACCGAGGCCACGCGCAGCGCCAGCTCCTTGGGGCTGAACGGTTTGGTGACGTAGTCGTCGGCACCCAGCTGGAGGCCGGCGATGCGGTTCTCCTCCTCGCCGAGTGCGGTGAGCATCACGATGGGCACGTGGCTCACCTGACGCAGGCGACGGCAGACCTCGAGGCCGTTGATGCCCGGCATCATCACGTCGAGCACCACGAGGTCGGGGTCGCGTTCGGCGAACAGCGCGAGGCCCGCGGCGCCGTCACCCGCGACGTCGACCGTGAAGCCGGCGACCTCGAGGTAGCGGCGGACGACGTCGCGCACCGTCTCGTCGTCGTCGACCACGAGCACGCGTCCGGCCTGGTCTTCCATGCCTCACCTCACCAGCTCGTCAGAAGAAGATGGTTGACCGCCAATGCGGTCACCGCCTGCCCGGCCAGCCACCAACGGCGGCCGGGTGCGGGCAGCAGGGCCGTCATCGGCAGCAGCCACGCGCCGAACGGTAGCCAGATGCGTTCCACCTCCGCCTTCGACAGGCCGGACACGTCGGCGAACACGATCGTGACCACGGCGGCGATGCCGAGCAGCAGCACCGGGTCGCGCAGCAGGCCGCGGCGCGACTCGGGCAGGAACGCCCCGATGACCCCGCGGCGAGCGGCGGCGACCACCGCCGGGCCGGCAGCGACGGCGACGGCGGCCAGGTCGGCCCACACCCAGTACGAGTATGGCCGAAGCATGGCGATGCCCTGGTAATAGCGCTCGACGACAAGGTGGTAGCCGTCGAGCCACCAGAAGCCGGCGAGCGCGAAGGCGGCCACCACGGCCAGGGCGCCGACCACCGCGAGGGCGGCGGCGCGCCACTGGCGGCCGAGCACGGCGACGGCGAGCGCGACGAGGCCGAGCAGCACGAGGCCGTACGAGAGGAAGGCGCCGTAGCCGAGGAGCACGCCCGCCGCCAGCGCGGAGGGCACGGCGTAGCGGCGGCCGTGGGTGAAGCCGACCGCGGCCAGGGCGAGCAGGGCGATGCCGGTGGCCGTGACGCCGGCGAAGAGGCCGTCGGCGGAGACACCCAGCCAGACCGCGCCCGGGGAGAGCACGGCGAAGGGCAGCACGGCGCGGGCGGCGCTCTGGCGGCCGAGCAGGGCGACCGTGGCCGGCACGGCGACGGCGACGAGGGCGGCGACCAGGATCACCGCGGTCGAGGCCCAGGCGCCGCCGCGCAGGCCCAGGTGGTCGAGCCAGACGAACACCAGCGTCGCGCCCGGCGGGTGGCCGGAGACGTGCGTGGTCCACGAGTTCGGCTGGAAGTCGAGGATGCGGGAGCTGAACTCGCGCAGGAACCGCGGGATGTCCGTGATGCCGGGCACCTCGTGGAGGTACTCCTGCGGAGTGGTCAGGCGGCCGGTGAAGCCACGCGACCAGCCGTCGATCATGGCGAGGGAGAAGATCCAGGCGAGTGACGTCGCGTACCCGGCGGCGAGGGCCCGTCGCCAGGACAGCCGGGACGCGACCGCGGGGCCCCACAGGACCACGGCGGCCGCGACGAGCACGGCGAACACCGAGCCCGGGCCCACGTGGGGCAGCCAGTGCGCGAAGATCGGCGCGGTGGGCGCGTAGATCACCACGCCGGAGTTCGGCCGGTTGTAATAGGCCCCGACGGCGGCCGCGGCGGCGACCAGCACGAGGGCGGCGCCGACCGCGATCAGGTCGCCACGCGCGACGGCGCGGCGGGGCTCGGGTGGTGGCGCGGGCGGCTCGGCGAGCCGGGCGGCCGAAGTCGACTCGCTCATCGACCGCACGATAACCCCGGCCGAGGTCTCTCACGGGCCTGGAAGGGGCAGCCGTGAGAACTCGGTAAGAACTGGGCACGCGTCATGATTCGGTAAGCACCGCAAGGGTTCCCGACCGTCCACTACGGACCTAGCGTACGCCCCGTGAGCGATCTTCAGGTAGACGTCGTGCTCCCGTGCCTCGACGAGGCGGGCGCGCTGCCCGGTGTGCTGGCCGCGCTGCCGGCGGGATTCCGCGCGATCGTGGTGGACAACGGCTCGTCGGACGGCTCGCCCGACGTGGCGGCCGCGCTCGGCGCGAAGGTGGTGGACGAGCCTCGCCGTGGGTACGGCGCGGCCGTGCACACGGGGCTCGAGGCCGCGACGGCGGACATCGTGTGCTTCGCCGACGCCGACGGCTCGCTCGACCTCGGTGACCTGCCGCGCCTGGTGGCCGCGGTCGAAGGCGGCGCTGACCTCGCCGTGGGGCGCCGGGTGCCGACGCACGCGGGCGTGTGGCCGTGGCACGCGCGGGCGGGCAACGCCGTGCTTTCGCTGCTGCTGCGCAGCCGGGGGCTGCCCGTGCGGGACATCGCGCCGCTGCGCGCGGCGCGGCGGGACGCGTTGCTGGGGCTGGGCGTCACCGATCGCGCCTTCGGTTATCCGCTGGAGCTGCTGATCCGCGCGCAACGCGCGGGCTGGCGGGTGCGGGAGTTCGACGTGACCTACGGGGAGCGCGCGAAGGGCACGAAGTCGAAGGTGTCCGGGTCGGTGCGGGGCACGCTGCGCGCGGTCCGCGACTTCGGGCGGGTGCTGGCCCGATGACCTCCCGGTTCTGCGTACTCGTGGTCGCGAAGGCGCCCGTGCCGGGCTTCGCGAAGACCCGTTTGTGCCCGCCCGCGACGGCGCGGCAGGCCGCGGAGATCGCCGCGGCGGCGTTGCTGGACACGCTCGACGCCGTGTGCGCGACACCGGGCGCGCTGCCCGTGGTCGCGATGACCGGCGATCTCGGCTCGGCCGCGCGCGGGAGCGAGATCGGCCGGTCGCTGCGGCGGGCGACGGTGATCGCCCAGCGCGGCTGGGATTTCGGGGCGCGGCTGGCCAACGCGCACGCCGACACGGCGTCGGTGCACGCCGGGCTGCCGGTGCTGCAGATCGGCATGGACACGCCGCAGGTGACGCCGGGGCTGCTGGGTGCGTCGATCGAGCCCGTGCTGCACGGCGTGCACGACGCGGTGCTGGGGCGGGCGGCAGACGGCGGCTGGTGGGGGCTCGGGCTCCGGGACCCGCACCACGCGCAGGTGCTGGCGGGCGTGCCGATGTCGCAAGGGGACACGGGCGTTCGCACGATTCGGGCGCTGGCGGCGGTCGGCGTGTCGGCCGGCCCGCTGCCGGAACTGTCCGATGTGGACACGATGGGTGACGCCGTGCGCGTGGCCGCGGAGGCGCCGAGCGGGCGGTTCGCGGCGGCCGTGCGCGCGGTCGAGGGACGGGAAGTGGCGTGAGGAAACTGAGTACCGGCACGGAGTTCGACCGCGGGCTGCTGGGGCAGCACTGCTGGCTGGAGCTCGCCAACGGTGACCGGGTCGACCTGCCCGTCGACCGCTGGACCGACGGCTGCGACCTGGGCGACTCCGTGCTGCTCGACGCGTGTGACGGCCCGACGCTCGACATCGGCTGCGGCCCGGGCCGGCTCACGGCGGCGTTGGCGAAGCGCGGTGTGGTGGCGCTGGGTGTGGACAGCTCGCCCACGGCCGTGCGGCTGACGCAGGAGCGGGGCGCGGTGGCGTTGCGGCGGGACGTCTTCCTGCCCCTGCCCGGCGAGGGGCGCTGGCACCACGCATTGCTGGCCGACGGGAACATCGGCATCGGGGGCGACCCGGTCGTGCTGCTGGACCGGATGCGGGAGCTGATCGCGCCGGACGGCGACGTGCTGGTGGAGCTGGAGCCGCCGGGGCAGGGCGTGCGGAGGGAGGCCGTGCGGCTGCTGCCGGGTTCGTCGGGGCCGTGGTTCGGCTGGGCGTGGGTCGGGGCCGACGCCATCGCGGAGGTGGCCATGCGCGCGGGGTTCCGCGTGGACTGGACCACGAGCCGGGGACACCGTTGGTTCGCGAGGCTGGAGCGGGCATGACCGAGGAAAAGCGCACCGACGACACCCGGCCGGACGGCAACTGGGCCGAAAGCTCCGTCGACACCGAAGAGCCCGCGGCGTCACGGGAACACCGGCTCACCGCGGCGTGGAAACGCTTCGACGCGCGCGTGTCCGAGGCGCAGGTGCGGTTCGGTGAGCGGGCCGCGCAGGCGCGGGCGGGTGCCGCACGTGCGAAAGGCCGGGCGGAGCAGGCGAAAGCACGCGTGGACGAGCGAATCGAGAAGCTGCCGATCCCGCGTGAGGAGCAGTTCAAGGGCGGGGCGCACGGCGAGCGCGTGACGGCGCGGATCGGCGCGCTGCTGGGGCTGGCGTTCCTCATCTGCTTCGTCACGGGCCTGCTCAGCCACCTGATCCAGCACCCGCCGGGGTGGTTCTTCTGGCCGAGCCGCCCGGTGTGGCTGTACCGCCTGACGCAGGGCGCGCACGTGATCTCGGGCATCGCGGCGATCCCGTTGCTGCTGGCGAAGCTGTGGAGCGTCTTCCCGAAGCTGTTCGAGCGGCCGTTGGTGAAGTCGTTGCCGCACGCGCTGGAGCGGGTGTCGATCCTGGTGCTGTCGGGGTCGGCGTTCTTCGAGCTGAGCTCGGGGTTGCTGAACGTCGCGCAGAACTACCCGTGGAACTTCTACTTCCCGGAAGTGCACTACGCGGTGGCGTGGGTGGCGATCGGGTCGGTGGTGGTGCACGTGGCGGTGAAGCTGCCGATCGTGCGGCGGGCGCTGACCCGCGAGACGGTGCCGGCAGAACAGCCCGCGACGACGCCGGAAGCACAGCCCGAAGGACAGCCGGCGAAGAAGGCCGCGAAGAAGCCGGTCTACGGGTTCACCCGACGCGGTTTCCTGCGGACCACGTGGATCGCGACGGGCGTGGCGGTGCTGTCCACCGCGGGCGCGACGGTGCCGTGGCTGAAGGACGTCTCCGGGCTGTCGTGGAAGACCGACAAGGGCTTGCAGAAGCTGCCGGTGAACCGCACGGCCGTCGCGGCGCGCGTGACGCGGACAGCCGTCGACCCGAACTGGCGGCTGTCGGTGGTGACGCGGGGCGGGACGAAGCAGTTCACGCTGGCCGACCTCCGGGCGCTGCCGCAGGTGAGCGCCGATCTGCCGATCGCGTGCGTGGAGGGCTGGAGCCAGATGGCGAGCTGGCGCGGGATCTCCTTCCCGATGCTGCTGCGCGCGGTCGGGGCCGAGCCCGGCGCGGAGGTGCGCGTGTCGTCGCTCGACAAGACCGGCCTGTACGGCGCCAGCACGCTCCCGGGCGAGCACACGGCAGACGACCTGACCCTGCTGGCGCTGGAGCTCAACGGCGAGGTGCTCGACGTCGACCACGGCTACCCGTGCCGGGTGATCGCGCCGAGCCGTCCGGGCGTGCTCCAGACGAAGTGGGTCGAAAAGCTGGAGGTGCTGTGAAGGTCATCCGGATCCTGCTCGCGCTGGCGGGCCTGGCGGCGCTGGGCTTCGGCGCGTCGCTGTTCGTCGACTACGCCGCCCCCGCGTGGCCGGAGAGCATCAAGACCGTGCTGTGGATCGGCGGCGGCCCGATCGTGAACGACGCCGTGTTCGCGCCGGTGGCGGGCGGCCTCGGTCTGCTGCTCTCGCGCGTCCTGCCGGCGGCGTGGCGGGCGCCCGTGCAAGTGGGGGCGGTGCTGACGGCCGTGCTCGGGTTCATCGCGTTCCCGTTGCTGTGGCGCACCTACGGCGTCATCCCCAAGCCGGGCCTGCACGACGGCAACACGTGGGCCGGGCTGCTGCTGACGCTGGCGGTGGTGTGGGCCGTCGTGATCCTCACCGGAGTGGCCCGCATGGTGCTCGCTCGCCGGAAGCCGCGCCGTCCCGCGCCGGAGAGCGTCGCCGCTCAGTAAGCCGGGAAACGCCGGAGACCTCTCCGTACCGCCTCCGACTCGGTACGGAGAGGTCTCCGTGCGGGGTGTGAGGTGCCCACAGGTTGCGCGAGCCAAACATCAATTGCTCACGAATTTTCCTTGGTGGACAAAGAGCCTGGTCACAGTGTTGGGATTCGCTGAGGAATCTTCCGGACAACGCGGCCGGCCGCGCCTGGAGCGCTCGGAGCCGAGTGCGGCCCCCACCGCTCGAGGGGACCGAATAGCCGTGCCTACCTTGGCCGGCCAAGGGTTCTTCGAGTCGCCGAGCACATCGGGCCGCGAAGCCCGGGACCGCGCGCTGGACCGGCACCGACCGGCAACCGCAGCGAGGTGGTCGGCCCGAGGCTGTGGAAGCCCCGGCAACGCAGACGACCACGCGTGGCGCACTGCAAGCCGGGTGCTGCCGTGCCGCTCACGGTGACCGACGAAGGTGCCGGCCGAACTTGCCGGCCAAGGATTCTTCGAGCCGCCGAGCGCATCGGGCCGCGACGACCCCGGACCAGCTCGTGGAGTTCCGCCGCACGCTGGTCCCGGCGGCGATCGCCGCAAGGCCGTGCGTCCGTGGGCTGTCGAAAGCCCCGGCAACGCAGACGGCCACGCGCGACCGGCATCGAGTGCCCGGTCGCGCGTGGCCTTCAAGGGTCCGGCCCCTGCCCAGGGGGTCGAGCCGTGGCTGGTCTCGGCCGCGCACTGCGGCCGAGCGATCAGTTCGCCGGTACCGGCTGGCCGCCGAGGGTCACCTGCAGGGTGCGGCCGTCGGAGAGGGTGAACGTCGCCTTCTCGTCGGGGGCGCGGGTACGGATGGCCGCGATGAGAGTGTCGGCGCTGTCGATGGTGCGGTCGTCGATCTTCGTGACGATGTCGCCCGACTTGAGGCCGGCCTTCTCGGCGGGGCTGCCCGGCGTGATGTCACCGAGCTGAGCGCCGCCCTGCGGAGCGTCGGCGACCTTGGCGCCGATGAACGTCTGCGTGGCGTGGCCGGTCTTGATGATGTCGTTGGCCGTGCGGCGCGCCTGGTCGATCGGGATGGCGAAACCGATGCCGACGTTGCCGCCCTGAGCCTCGCCGCCCTGGCCACCCTGCCCGCTGTTCGGGCTGTAGATGGCGGAGTTGATGCCGATGACCTGGCCGTTCATGTTCGCGAGCGGGCCGCCGGAGTTGCCGGGGTTGATCGCCGCGTCGGTCTGGATGGCGTCCATGACCGTGGTCTGGTCGGTCTCGTCGCCGCCGGCCTGCACCGGCCGGTGCAGGGAGCTGACGATGCCGGAGGTGACCGTGCCGCTGAGCTCGAACGGCGAGCCGATGGCGACCACTGGCTGGCCGACGCGCAGGTCGTCGGACCGGCCGAGCTCGACCGGGGTCAGGCCGCTGACGTTGTTGACCTTCACCACGGCGATGTCGGTCGTCGGGTCGCGCCCGACGACGCTCGCGGCGGCCTTCTTGCCGTCCTGGAACACGGCCTGGATCTGGCCGCCGTTGGCGGCGACCTCGACCACGTGGTTGTTGGTCAGGATGTAGCCGTCGGTGCTGAGCACGAACCCGGAGCCCTCACCCGCGGCCGTGCGGCCGGAGACCTGCAGCTCGACGACGCTCGGCGACAGCTTCTGCGCCACGGACTCGACGGAGCCGGACGGCGCGTTGCCCGTCTGCTGCGCGGGCTTCGGCTGGTCGAGCGCGTTGACCGACGGACCGGACGAGCCGCCCGTGAGGTAGCCGACGGTGCCGCCCGCCACGCCGCCGATGACGAGCGCGATCGCGGCGACGCCCGCCAGCAGCTTGCCCGGGCCGGACTTCTTGGGCGCGGGGGCCGGGGAAACGCTGTAGGTACCCGGAGCGGCGTACTGCTGCTGCGTCGTGCCGCCGGTGGGCGGGTACGGGTTGTTGTAGCCCATCGGACCGGTCTGCGCGCCCTGCGCGGACCACGGGTTCGCCGTGGCGTACCCGGGGTTCTGCTGCTGCGCCTGCTCGGCGTACGTGGGCTGCTCACCGGAAGCGGGCGCGGGTGACGCGCCGGGGGCGGTGGGCTGACTCCAGGCCGCCTGACCCTCGGTGCCCGGCTGGGCACCCGGGTTCTGGCGACCCGCCGCGGAGTCGTGCGCGTGGGGGTCGTTCTCGGTCATGTCCTCACCTAAGCGGCCGGGCCTGAGAGGTTCCTGAGCCGAACCTGTGTTTCGGAGATGAGTATGCCGCGCCCGGTACTCAGCCCACCGCGCGAAGCCGCTCCGCGATCTGCTCGGGCGTCGCGTCGTTGATCCACACGGCCATGCCGGACTCGGAACCCGCGAGGTACTTGAGCTTGTCCTTGGCCCGCAACACGGAGAACAGCTCGAGGTGCAGCCACGCCAGGTCGCGGTCACGGCGCACGGGTGCCTGGTGCCAGGCGGCGATGTAGGGCAACGGGCGGTCGTACAACGCGTCGCAGCGGCGCAGCACGTCGAGGTAGACGCGGGCGAAGTCGTCGCGCTCGGCGTCGGTCAGCGCGGGGATGTCGGGCACCTGGCGGTGCGGCACGACCTGGATGTGCACCGGCCAGCGCGCGGCCGGCGGCACGAACGCCGTCCAGTGCTCGCCTTCCACCAGCACGCGCGCGCCGGACTTCCGCTCGGCCGCCAGCACGTCGCCCATCACCGCGCGGCCGTGTTCTTCGCGGTACGCGCGCGCGACGTCGAGCATCCGCTCGGTTTTGGGCGTGACGAAGGGGTAGCCGTAGATCTGCCCGTGGGGGTGCGAGAGCGTCACCCCGATCTCTTCGCCGCGGTTCTCGAACGGGTAGACCTGCTCGACGCCCGGAGTCTCACCCAGTGCGAGCGTGCGGTCGGCCCACGCGTCCACGACCAGACGCACGCGTTCGGGGCTCAGCTGGGAGAACGAGCCGCCGTGGTCGCTGGAGAAGCACACGACCTCGCAGCGCGCGCGGCCCGGCGCCGTCGGCACGAGGCCGAGCTCGTCCACAGTGGACGGGTCGCCGTGCGCGTTCTGGGAGAACGACGGGAACCGGTTCTCGAACACGACCACGTCGTAGCCGGGCTCGGGGATCTCGGTGGGCCGCCCCGGCGTCGTCGGGTCGAGCGGGCACAGGTCGGCCGGCGGCTTGTACGTGCGCGTCTGCCGGTGCGCGGCCATGGCGACCCACTCGCGGGTCAGCGGGTCCAGGCGGATCTCCGACGCGGCGGCCACCGGCGGGAGGTCGCGGGTGTCCTCGGCGGTGCGCTCGTGCTCGCCGTCGTGGTCGAAGTAGATGATCTCCCGGCCGTCCGCCAGGTGTCGCAAGGTGCGTTTCACGCGTCTTCTGCCTCGAGGTTCTCCGCCGTTTCGGCGATCATCAGTTCTCCGACCCGCTCGGTGAGGCTCTCCCTCGCCGAGTCGGGAAGTCCGTCGTCGGTCACCACCACGTGGGCCTCTTCGAGGTCGGCGATCGTGGAGATGCCGACGGTGCCCCACTTCGTGTGGTCGGCGAGCACCACCAGCCGCCGGCCGGCCTCCACGAGCGCGCGGTCCGTCTCGCTCTCGGTGAGGTTCGGGGTGGTGAAACCGGCACCCTCGGCCATGCCGTGCACGCCGAGGAAAACGAGGTCCAGGTGCAGCGAACGCAGGCTGTGCACGGCAACCGGGCCGACGAGCGCGTCGGACGGCGTGCGCACGCCGCCGGTGAGCACGACCGTGCGGTCGGGCTGCGTGGACGCGCGCAGCACGTCGGCGACCTGGATGGAGTTGGTGACGATGGTGAGCCCCGGGATGGGGTCGAGCGCGCGGGCCAGCGTCCACGTGGTGGTGCCGGCGGACAGGCCGATCGCGGTGCCGGGCTTGACCAGGCCGGCCGCGAGGTCGGCGATGGCCTCCTTCTGCGCGCGCTGGCGCACGGACTTCGCCTCGAAGCCTGGCTCGTCGGTGCTCTTGCCGACCACCGAGGTCGCGCCGCCGTAGACCTTCTCGACCAGGCCGCGGCCGGCCAGCACGTCGAGGTCGCGGCGCACCGTCATGTCGGACACGCCGAGGCGCGCGACGAGGTCACTGACCCGGACCGCACCGGTCCGGCGCGCCTCCTCGAGGATCACCGCCTGTCGCTGACGTGCGAGCACCCGCCACTCCTCAAGCACGAACCATCAACCACACAAAATCCTACACGATCAAACATGCGGTGTGCGGAACGTGCCATCCGAGACGTCCCCCGGACGGGCGAGGAGTCAGCCGGGCGCGCCCGGCAGCCGGATCGTGAGCAGCGCTCCACCTTCCGGGGCGTGCATGGCGTAGACCGCGCCACCGTGGCGTTCGGCGGCCTGCTTCACGATCGACAGGCCGAGGCCGGAACCCGGCAGCGTACGGGCTTCGGAAGAGCGGTAGAAGCGGTCGAACACCTTGGGCAGGTCTTCCTCGGCGATGCCCGGGCCCGAGTCGGCGACCTCGACCACGGCCGTGCCGTCGCCGAGCGGCCGCAGCGTCACCCGCACGCGCGAACCGGACGGCGAGAACTTGACGGCGTTGTCCAGCAGGTTCAGCACAGCCCGTTCGAGGGAGCTGTTGTCCCCCGTCAGAACCCACGGCTGCAGGTCCACTTCGAACTCGATGTCCCCGGCACGGCGGCGGGCGCGATCGAGCGCGCGCTCCACGACCTCGACCAGCTCCACGCGTTCGGTCTGCTCGCGCGGCTCGTCCTGCCGAGCGAGCTCCACGAGGTCGCCGATGAGCTGGGTGAGCTCGTCGAGCTGCCCGCGGATGTCGGCCTCGATGTCGGCGCGGTCCTCCTCCGGTAACGAGCGGGCGCCCGGCCGGCTGGCCGATAGCAGCAGCTCCAGGTTGGTGCGCAAGGAAGTCAGCGGGGTGCGCAGCTCGTGGCCGGCGTCGGCGACGAGCTGGCGTTGTCGTTCCTGGGAGTCGGCGACGGTGCCGAGCATCGTGTTGAAGCTCTGCGTGAGGCGGGCGAGCTCGTCGTCACCGCTCACGGGGATCGGCCGCAGGTCGCCGGTGGCGGCGACGCGCTCGGCGGCCGACGTCAGCCGGTCGACCGGCCGCAGCCCGGTGCGCGCGACGGCCGTGCCGGCACCCGCGGCGACCACGATCCCGGCGCCGCCCACGAGGAAGAGGACGACCGCCAGCTCGTTGAGCGTGCGCTTCGTCGGCTCCATCGACTGCGCGAGCACCATGGCCTCGCCGTGCCCGGACGGCAGCGCGACCACGCGCGTGTCCGTGGCCACGTCGGTACGCAGCGACTGCGGCGACTCCCCCGTGGCCACCGCCAGCTCGGACGGTCCGTACGGCGGCGGCGAGCCGGCCTGCGGGTAGATCAGCTTGTTGCTGTACGCGTTGAGCTGGCCGATCTGCAGGTCGGCGCTCGCCAGGAACGCGCCGGGCACCTGTTCGAGCTGCGTCTGCACCGGCGGCGAGTTCACGGCTGCCTGGGCGCGCGCGAGCAAGTTGTCGTCGAGCTGCTGGTAGAGGTTGCTCGACACGATCATGTACGCACCCAGCGACACGAGCGCCACGGCACCGGCCACGCAGGCGGCGGCCAGCAGCGTCACGCGGCCGCGCAGCGAGAAGCGGCGCGTGCCCCAGCGGTCGCCGCGCGGGTCGGTGACGTCGACGGTCGGAACCGCGGTGCTCGCAGGGGCGTCGGTCACGGCGGGGTTTCGCGCAGGACGTAGCCCACGCCCCGCACTGTGTGGATCAGCCTCGGTTCGTTGCCGGCTTCCGTCTTGCGACGCAAATAACCGACGTAGACCTCCAGCGCGTTGCCCGACGTCGGGAAGTCGTAACCCCATACTTCCTCCAGAATCCTTCCGCGGGTCAGCACGTGCTTGGGGTACGAGAGGAACAACTCGAGCAGCGCGAACTCGGTACGGGTGAGGCTGATCTCGCGGCCGCCGCGGCGGACCTCGCGAGTGCCGGGGTCCAGCGTGAGGTCGGCGAACGACAGCACCTCGCTCGTCTCGCCCTGCTGGGTGTCCGGCACGGCGCGGCGCAGCAGCGCACGCAGGCGGGCGAGCAGTTCTTCCAGGGCGAACGGTTTGGGCAGGTAGTCATCGGCGCCGGCGTCGAGGCCGGAGACCCGGTCGGAGACGGTGTCGCGCGCGGTCAGCACGAGGATGGGCAGGTCGTCGCCGGTGCTGCGCAGGCGGCGGGCCACCTCGAGCCCGTCGAGGCGCGGCATCATCACGTCCAGCACCATCGCGTCCGGCCGGTTGGCGATGATCGTCTCCAAGGCCTGCGCACCGTCGCTGGCGAGCTCGACGGTGTACCCGTTGAACTCCAGGGACCGCCTGAGCGACTCACGGACGGCTCGATCGTCGTCCACCACAAGGATGCGCATGACGTCAGTCTTACGCAGAGTGCTGAGACCCGCCTAAGAACACACGCAGAACTCACAAAGAGTCGGTGTCACCAGGCCGGGCCACAGGCGCGTTCCAGTGGCGCCACAGAGCCACCAGCCGAATCGTTACCACCACGGCCGCTGAGACGACTGTGACCGCGCTCGACGGCAGTGGCAGAGCGTGACCGACCGCGACGAGCACGGCCCCGGCGAGCGCGGCGACGGCGTAGATCTCCTTGCGGAGGACGAGCGGGATCTCGCGCAGCAGCAGGTCACGCAGTGCGCCGCCGCCGATGCCGCTGGTCATGCCGATCAAGCACGCGGCGTAGGCGGTGGCGCCGGCGTTGAGCGCGATCGTCGTGCCGGCCGTCGCGAAGACGCCCAGGCCCAGGGCGTCGGCGAGCAGCACGGCGCGCCGCAGCCGAGCGACCTGGGGGTGGAACGCGAACACGACCAGCGCCGTCGCCGCACAGACGGCCAGGTACGGCCAGTTCCGCAACGTCGTCGGCGGGTGGATGCCGAGCAGGACGTCGCGGATGATGCCGCCGCCCAGCGCCGTGGTGAGGCCGACGACGATCACGCCGAACACGTCGAGGCGCGCCCGGACGGCGGCCAGCGCTCCGGACGCGGCGAACGCCACCAGCCCGAGCAGCTCGAGCGCGGTGAGCACCATCCGCTACTGGTCGAGCAGCCCGCCGCGGTAGGCCAGCAGCGCGGCCTGCACGCGGTTGACGGCGCCGATCTTGGAGAGCACCGCCGAGACGTACCCCTTGACCGTGGCCTCCGACAGGTGCAGCCGCCCGCCGATCTCCGCGTTCGAGAGCCCCTGCCCGATCAGCGCGACGACCTCGCGCTCGCGTTCGGACAGCGACGCCAGGAGCTTGCGCGCCGGCTGCGCGGCCCGCTGCTCGTCGCGATGGGACTGGACCATGCGCGCCGCCACGCCCGGATCCAGCACGGCGCCGCCTTTGGCCAGGTCACGAATGGCGCGCAGGAGAGCCGAGGGGTCGATGTCCTTCAGCAGGAAGCCGTTGGCGCCGAGCCGCAGCGCGAGGCTCACGTACTCGTCGATGTCGAACGTCGTCAGCATCGCGACCATCGGCGGGTCCGGCAGCGCGAGGATGGCCCGCAGCGCGCGGATCCCGTCGTCGGGCGCCCGCATCTTGATGTCGAGCAACGCCACGTCCGGGTGATAGCGCCGCGCCACCTCCACCGCGGATCTGCCGTCGCTCGCCTCGCCCACGATCTCGATGTCCGCGGCCCCGGACATCATGGCGCGCAGGCCCGAACGAACCAGTTCCTCGTCGTCCGCGAACATGAGCTTGATCAACGAAGCCCTCCGGCAGCCGGTGGTCGAAGCGGCTCCCCGCTTCCCGTTAAGGAAGATTACCTACTGTTGTTCAAGGTTTCGAAACCAGACACGACCAGGTGATGCGACTGGTCCGGCCGGGTCCCTGATCGTGCTGGTCCCCGCCTACCGGGGTCCCCCACACGGGTGGGTCCGGTCGTCGGTTGACCGACAGCCGTGAGCTTCGGGGAGATGGTTGTCCAGACCGGACGGATACGGCGGAGAAGCAAGTGCTCCTCCTGCCCCTTCCAAGCTATAGCGCACCCCCGCTCTTGTGGCAAGACCCCGGTCGTCCTCCACAATCGTCCGCCTCGGCCGGAATCCCCGGCCATGGAAACGGGGGACGAAGAGTGGGTGGAACCGAGCTCGTGCTGGATTTCCGGGAGATCGACCGGAGTCAGGTCGACCTCGTCGGAGGCAAGGGCGCGCACCTGGGGGAGCTTTCGCGGATCGAGGGCGTGCTGGTGCCGCCCGGGTACTGCGTGACGACACGTGCTTTCCGGCAGGTGCTGGCGGAGGTGCCGGCGTTCGAGAGCGCGCTGGACCGCCTGGCACGGCTGGATCCCGATGACCGGGACCCGATCGCCGAGCTGAGCGCGCAGGTCCGTGAGGTCGTTTCCGCGGCGGCCGTTCCGGACGACGTCGCGGCCACGCTGATCGCGCCATCGGAGCCGGGAGCCGCGTACGCCGTGCGTTCCAGCGCGACGGCCGAAGACCTGCCGACGGCCTCGTTCGCCGGCCAGCAGGACACCTACCTCAACGTCGTCGGGTCGGCGGCGATCCTCGAGCACATCCGGCTCTGCTGGGCGTCGCTGTTCACCGACCGGGCCGTGACCTACCGCCTGCGCAACGGTTTCGACCACCGCCGGGTTCACATGGCCGTGGTGGTTCAGCGGATGGTGCTGTCGGAGGCGTCCGGGATCCTGTTCACGGCCGACCCGATCACGTCGAACCGGAAGGTCACGACCGTCGACGCCGGGTTCGGCCTCGGCGAGGCGCTCGTTTCCGGGCTGGTGAACGCCGACAGCTACCGGGTGCGCGAGGGGGAAATCGTCGAGAAGACGGTGTCGGCCAAGCAGCTCGCCATCCACGCGTTGCCGGGCGGCGGCACGCGCGAGGACAAGATCGCGCCGCAAGAGCAAGAGCGCCCGGCGCTGACCGACGAGCAGGTGTTGCGGTTGGAGGGGCTGGGCCGCCGGATCGAGGCGCACTTCGGCCGGCCCCAGGACATCGAGTGGTGCCTGGCCGACGGCGAGTTCCAGATCGTGCAGAGCCGGCCGATCACCACACTGTTCCCGATCCCGCCCGCCGCCGACGAGGGCAACCGCGTCTACCTCTCGGTGGGGCACCAGCAGATGATGACCGACGCGATGCGCCCGCTCGGCCTGTCCGTGTGGCAGCTGACCACACCGCGGCCCATGGCGGAGGCGGGCAGCCGGCTGTTCGTCGATGCCACCCCGGGCCTCGCGACGAAGGCCGGGCGCGCCGGGTACCTGGAGATGATGGGGGCGTCGGATCCGCTGATGCGCGACGCTCTGCAGACCGTGCTCGACCGCGGTTTCCTGCCGGAGCCGACGGAGGGCGGCGCCGCACCGCTGCCGTTCGGCGTCGCACCCGAGCCGATCGAGGCGGACCCGGCGATCGTCCACGGGCTGATCGCGGAGAGCAAGGCCTCGCTGGCCGCGCTAGAGCGTGACATCCGGGAGAAACGCGGCGCGGAGTTGTTCGACTTCATCCTCGAGGATCTGCAGGAACTGCGGCGGCTGTTGTTCAACCCGCGCAGCCACCAGGCGATCATGGCCGGAATGGACGCGACGACGTGGCTGAACAAGCAGCTGCGCGAATGGCTGGGCGAGGAGAACGCGGCCGACACGCTTTCGCAGTCCGCGCCCGACAACGTCTCGTCGGAAATGGGCCTCGCGCTGTTGGACGTCGCCGACGTGCTCCGCCCGCACTCGGAAGTGGTGGCGTTCCTGCGGACCGTGCGGGACGAGGGGTTCCTGGACGAACTTCCCGCGTTGCCAGGCGGAAGTGAAGCACGCGACGCGATCCGGGCGTACCTCGACACGTACGGCATGCGTTGTGTCGGCGAAATCGACATCACGCGGCCCCGGTGGAGCGAACGTCCCAGCACGCTGCTGCCCGTGCTGCTCGGCAACGTCGACAACTTCGAACCCGGCGAGGCCCGGCGGCGCTTCGACCAAGGGCTGCGCGAAGCCGGGCAGAAAGAACAACAACTGCTGGCGCGCTTGCGCATTCTGCCCGACGGCGAGCGGAAAGCCGAAGAGACGAAGGCCGTGATCGACCAGCTGCGCACGTTTGTCGGCTATCGCGAATACCCCAAGTACGGGATGATCAGCCGCTATTTCCAGTACAAGAAGGCGCTGCTGGCCGAAGCCGAGCAGCTCGTGGCGGCCGGCGTGCTCGACGCGGTGGAGGACAGCTTTTCGCTGCGGTTCCAGGAACTGCACGAGGCCGCCCGCACCGGCACCGCCGACGCCGACCTCATCCGCAGGCGCAAGGAACAGTTCACGGCGGACCAGGCCCTCACCCCGCAGCGGGTGCTCACCTCCGAGGGCGAAACCGTCGCCGGAAGCTATCGGCGTGCGGACGCCCCGGCCGGCGCGCTGCTGGGCCTGCCGGTCTCCACCGGAACGGTCGAGGGCCGCGCCCGCGTCGTCCTGGACCTCGCCGAAGCCGACCTCGAGGCGGGCGACATCCTCGTGACCGCCTACACCGACCCCAGCTGGTCACCGGTGTTCGTGACGATCGCCGGCCTGGTCACGGAGGTGGGCGGCTTGATGACCCACGGCGCGGTGGTCGCGCGCGAATACGGCCTGCCCGCCGTCGTCGGCGTCAACCAGGCCACGCGGCTGATCCACGACGGGCAGCGGATCCGCGTGAACGGCACCCACGGCTACGTCGAGCTCCTCGACTGACACCCGGCCGTCGGGGATCCCCCGATCCCCGACGGCCTCCGCGGCTTTGCGTCAGCGGTTCTGCACGTTGTCGCTGAACTGCTGCTGGCAGCTCTGGATCTGCGACGAGTCGGAGCCGGCCTTGTTCAGGCAGTCCTGCAGGTCGTTGAGCTGGCTGCCGAACGACGCGAAGATCGAGCCGATCGCGATGAGGATCACCGCACCGATGACCAGGCCGATGCTGCCCGTCACGATGCCGGCGATGGCGGCACCCTTGTTGGTCGCCTCACGGCGGTTGACGCGCTTCACGCCGAGGATGCCGAAGATCAGCGCGAGGACGCCCAGGACGATGCCGACCCACACCGTCCAGCACAGGACGAGGGCGATGATGCCCAGCACGAGGGCCGTGACGCCGAACCCGTTGCGCGGCGCGCCCACGGGCTGCTGCTGCCCGTAACCGGCGCCGACCGGCGGAGCGGCGAACGGGGCGCTCTGGCCGGCCGGGTACTGCTGGTACTGCTCAGGGTTGTCGGGCGTGCTCACGTGCGTCCTTTCAACGATGGGAACCGGAACTTTACGGCCCGGCGCACGCCTTATCGGACGGATTTCCTGATCGTTACCAATCGTGCGGACGTTGTTTGACCAGGCCTCTCGCAGCCCCGCCCCCACCGGCCGCCGGAGGCCCCCCTTCCGGGCGATACCGCCGGTCAGGCAGGTAGGTGCTTGCCAGGGGGTCGGGGACCGGTAAGCTGCTGGCTGGCTACACATGCCCTCGTAGCTCAGGGGATAGAGCACCGCTCTCCTAAAGCGGGTGTCGCAGGTTCGAATCCTGCCGGGGGCACACACGATTGGGCGATCTGTGTCCACGGGGAGCGTGGACCTTGATCATGTGTCGTATTTCTGGGGCCGAGCCCCCAAACCCCCGCCGGGGGTGAACCCCCGGACCCCCAAGTGGTTGCGTTGTGGTGGTGGGTGCGGGGTGAGAAGAGGGTTGTGGATCGCCCACATGGATTCGGTGGTGCGGGGTGTGGGTTGAGTGGTTGCTGTGCCCCGGCCGGGTGGCGTTAGGTCGCCGGAGCTTCGCGGGAATGAAGGGCGCCGTGTGTGCGGGCTTTCTCGGCGATGGCCTGGAGGGCGGAGATGTGGTCGGCGAGGGTGGTGCGGCCAGTGGTGGTGAGGTTGAGCCAGGTGCGCGGCCGCTTGCCGACGTAGCCTTTGCGGACTTCGACGTAGTCGTTCTTGGACAGTGTGGTGACCTGTTTGGACAGTGCGGAGTCGGAGAGCTTCACCGAGTCGCGGACGAAGCCGAACTCGGCCCATTCGGCGGCGGCCAGCAGCGAGACGATGGCGAGTCTGGTGGGGTCCAGCAGGAGCTGGTCGAAGTCGGCCACCTCAGTCGCGCTCCTGACGGCGCAGCAGCCACAGCTTGAACGCGGGGTCCAGGAACACGATGTAGAGCCCGGTCAGTGCACCGTAGTAGATCTTGGCGTGTGGCACGTCGAGCGTCTCGGTGACCACGGCGACGGCGATCCCGATGCCGAGGATGGGCGCGATGCGCAGCAGGCGCGCGGCGACGGACAAGCTTCGGTCCGACACCAGTACCGGGCGGCCGAGCAAGGTGCCGCCCGACCGGGTGGTCAGGCCGATGGCCAGTACGACGACGAGCCCCAAGATGGTCCAGCCGACCCAGGCTTGCGCGGGTGGCAGCAGGTCGCTGGCCGCGCAGCCGAGGAATACAGCCAGGCCCATGGTGATCGACAGCCAGCGCGAGCCCGCGCCGGAGGCGATCACCCGCTCTCGGCTCCTGTGGATCGTGCGAAGCGCTGCCACCGCCTCGTCCGGCGTGGGTTCGTTCACCATTGCCGCTGCTTTGTCGGTTCTGTCCACTTCACGGTCCGCCTCCCTGGGCAAGTGCTTTCCTGAGGAGAAAGGTAGTCTCTACTTTCTGCATAGGCAAGTACTTGCCTCAAGGAGGATGGAGTCGCGGATCGGCTGGCCGCGAGTGGTATGTGCAGTCCCTTGTGGACGTCCACTTCACCGGTGTCTACTTCCTCACCCAGCAGCTCGCTCCCCGCATCGCCGACGGCGGCTCGATCGTGAACATCTCCAGCGTGCTCGCGCGCTCCGCCGGCGAAGGGTGGTCGGTCTACGCGGCGATGAAGGGCGCGGTCGAGGTGCTCACCCGCTACCACGCCCAGGAGCTGGGCAACCGTGGCATCCGCGTCAACGTGGTCGCGCCGGGTCCCGCCGCCACGGACTTCCTCGACGGCACCATCCGCGACAACGCCGACGTGCGCCAAATGCCGGGTGCACAAGCAGTTCTGGGTCGCGTGGCCGCGCCCGACGACATTGGACCCGTGATCGCCGCCGTGCTGTCCGACCGCTTCGGCTGGGTCACCGGCCAGCGCATCGAAACGTCCGGCGGCGCTGCGGTGTAAACCGAGCGCAGGCGGGGCGGCGTCACCACCAGCGTGACGCGGCCCCTTCGCGCCGCTGGTTTCGCCCGAGATCAGTGCCGCAAGGGAAATCCGTCCGGACACCAAGATGCCGCCGGGGCGAACCTCGCGTGAGGTTTGCCCCGGCGGCCGCGGTGGTCGGTGTGGTCAGTGATGTCGGTCGAGGCGCTGCACGGCCGCCGTTTCCTCCGGTGGGTCCGGTGTCAGGAGCGAGCCGGGCACCGCACGGCCGGCGGCGCCGAGTTTGTTCATCTTCTTCGGGACCGTCGCGCCCTGGTAGTCGAGCGGGACGGGGTGGCCGTGGCCGTCCACGGTGCCCAGCGGCTGGTGGATCTCCAGGTAGCCGCCCGAGGGCGAGCGCGTGATGATGCCCGTCTCGATGCCGTGTTCGAGGACCTCGCGGTCGGCGCGTTGCAGGCCCAGGCAGATGCGGTAGGTGAGGAAGTAGGCGAGCGGCGGCACGATGAGCACGCCGATGCGGCCGGCCCAGGTGGTCGCGTTGAGGGAGATGTCGAACTGGTCGGCGATGATGTCGTTGAAGCCGGACAGCTCGATCACCAGGAAGAAGCCCAGCGCCATCATGCCGAGCGACGTGCGGACGGGCGCGTCGCGCGGGCGTTGCAGGATGTTGTGGTGCGCGGTGTCCTTCGACAGCCGGCGTTCGATCCAGGGGTAGGAAAGCAACAGCGTGAACAACAGCGGCAGCCCGATCGCGCCCGGGAAGAACACGGCCGGGATCGTGTAGTTCCCGAGGTAGACCTCCCAGGCGGGCCAGATGCGCAGGAGGCCGTCGGCCCAGGCGAGGTACCAGTCGGGTTGCGAGCCGGCGGAGACCTGCGACGGGTTGTACGGGCCGATGTTCCAGATCGCGTTGATCTGGAAGAGCCCGGCCAGCAGCGACAGCACCCCGGTGACGATCGTGAAGAACGCCAGCGCCTTCAACGCGAACGCCGGGAAGATGCGGATGCCGACAACGTTCGTTTCTTTACGCTTCACACCCGGGAACTGTGTGTGTTTCTGGTACCAGACGATCGCGAGGTGTGCGGCGATCAACGCCAGCATGATGCCCGGGATGATCAGGATGTGGACCGTGTAGAGCCGCGGGATGATCTGGTTGCCCGGGAACTCGCTGCCGAACACGGCCCAGTGGAGCCACGTGCCGATCACGGGCACCGACAGGATGATGCCGGACAGCGTCGCGCGGATGCCGGTGCCGGACAGCAGGTCGTCGGGCAGGGAGTAGCCGAAGAAGCCTTCGAACATCCCGAGGATCAGCAGCGTCGCGCCGATCAGCCACGTCGCTTCGCGCGGCCGGCGGAAGGCGCCCGTGAAGAACACGCGGCACATGTGCACCGTCATCGCGGCGATGAAGATCAGCGCGGCCCAGTGGTGCAGCTGCCGCACGAACAGGCCGCCGCGAACCTCCATCGAGATGTCGAGCGTGCTGGCGAAGGCCCGCGACATCTCCAGGCCCTGCATGTTGGTGAAGCTGCCGTGGTAGGTGACCGGCTCCATGGACGGGTCGAAGAACAGCGTGAGGTAGACGCCGCTGAGCAGCAGCACGATGAACGAGTACAGGCTGATCTCGCCCAGCAGGAACGACCAGTGCGTCGGGAACACCTTGTTCATCTGGTGCCGCAGGCCCTTGGCCACGCGATAGCGGTCGTCGACCGCCTTCGCCGCCACGCCGGCGGCCTTGAGCGCGCCCGGGTCGGACTTCGTCGGACTGGTCAGTGAGCTCATGTGATCCTCACTCGCCTACGCAGGACGGCCACCGCGAACACGGCGTCCAACCCTTCGACGACGCAGACCACCCCAAATGTGACAGCCCCGCGGCCCATCACGTTCCGCACACGAACGACACCACCGCGTAAAAACGGGCGAAAACCTCAGCCCACCAGCGCAGACGGGTGCTGCGCCAACGGCGTCACGCTGACAGTCATGTACTTGAACAACGGCAGGTTCCACAGCAGGTCGTGCAGCTCGCCGTTGTCCGAGACGTCGAACACGCTCAGGTTCGAGTACTCACCGACGACCCGCCACAGGTGGACCCACTTCCCCTCCCGCTGCAGCTTCTGGCTGTACGCCTTCTCCGTCGCCAGCAGCTCGTCCCGGAACCCGGGGTCGAGGTCCAGCGGCAGAGAGACGTCCATCCGCACCGCGAACAACATGCCGGCCTCAGGCGGGGTCGAGCACGAAGTCGTACCGGACCTCTTCGCCGGCGCCCGAGGCAGCCGCGGTCGGCGCGAGGATCAGCGCGTCCTTCACCGCCGTGGCGATGTCGTCGCCGACGTGTTCACCGCCGGAGAAGTACAGCTGCGTCGTGATCAGCTGGTGGCCCGGTGCGGACACCTTGATGTGCAGGTGCGCCGGCCGCCACGCGTGCCAGCCGGCGGCGGCGATCAACGCACCCGTCGCGCCGTCGGTCGGGATCTGGTACGGCGCCGGGTGGATCGTGTGGATCGAGAAGTTGCCCTCGGCGTCGGTGGTGAAGCGGCCGCGCAGGTTCCACTCCGGGATGCCCGGCGCGAACTGCGAGTACAGACCGTCGTCGTCGGCCTGCCAGAAGTCCACGACCGCGCCCGCGAGCGGTTCACCCGAAACCGAGCGCGCCTGGCCGAAGAAGCGCAGCGGCTGCCCGCCCTCACCTTCGCGCATCGGCAGCGTGCCTTCCGCGCCGAACTCCGGCGCACCTTCCACGTAGTACGGACCTTCGATGCTCCCGGCGGTGCCCTCGCGGCCGGCGTTCGCGACCTTCTCCACCTCGTGCTCGATGAACACGTCGAGGAACAGCGGCCACTCACCGTCTTCGCCGACCCGGATCAGCCAGGCCTTGAAGGCGTTGTACTCGTCGTAGGTCAGCTGGTGCTTGCGGACGACCTCGTGCAGCGCGGCCAGCGCGTCCGTCGCGATCGCGTCCACGCGGGCCGCGTCCGCCGCGGCGGAACCCTTGGCGCGCTCCTGGAAACGCTCGGTCGCCGACGCACCCGAAGCTGCGGCTGTGGGCGAAACGACTTCAGTCATGGCAAATACCTCTCTTCGTGGTGGGAATCAGTCCTGGCGGTAACGCGCGAGCTTGCCGTCGTCGAGGTGGATGCCGAGGCCGTGGCCTTGCGGCACGCGCAGCTCGCCGTGCTCGATGCGCAGGGGTTCGGCGAGCAGGTCGTCGGTCATGTCGAGGAAGTTCGACAGCTCACCCGCTCGCCGGGAGGTGAGCTCGAACGCGGCCCCGAACGTCGCCGCGCACAGCGAGCCGATCTGCCCGTCGATCTGGTTGCCGAGCACGACGTCGACGCCGAGCCCGGCACACAGGTTGAGCACCCGCTGCGAGTACGTGAAGCCGGTGCGGGCCGTTTTGATGCTGACGCCGTGGGCCGCGCCGGCCAGCAGCTCTCGCGTGACCTCGCCGGGCCGCGTCGCGCTTTCGTCGGCGTAGAGCGGAATCCGGCTCTGGGTGGCGAGCCACCGTCGGCCGAGCACGTCGTCGGCCGGGCACAGCTCCTCGGCGAACAGCAGCCCGACGTCCTCCAGCGCCCGCAACGCGGCGGCCGACTCCGAGGCCGTCCAGCCGCGGTTGCCGTCGATGTAGAGCTCGACGTCCTCACCGAGCCCGGCCCGCAGCGCGCGGCAGACGTCCACGTCGAGGCGGATCGGCTTGCGGCCCACCTTCACCTTGAACGTCGTGATGCCGTAGAGGTCGCGCACCCGCTCGGCCTCGTCGACCATCTCGCCCGGCTGCGCGAACCCGACCATGTGGCACACGCGCATCCGGTCGGTGTACCCGCCGAGCAGCTCGGTCACGGACACGCCGAGGCTCTGTCCGATGAGGTCCCACAGCGCCATGTCGATCGCGCTCTTCGCGGCCGGGTTCCCCACCGTGCGGTCGAGCTTGGCGTGCACGGCCTCGCGCGCCAGCGGCGACATCCCCAGCAGCTGGGGTGCGAAAACCGAGTCGATCACGGCCTTGATCGAGCCCTGGGTCTCCCCGTAGGTGAACGGCCGGGGCGGGGCTTCGGCGGTGCCCACCAGGCCCTCGTCGGTGTGCACCCGCACGAGGATGTGCGCGGCCGTGTCCACCTCACCGCTCGCGAACCGCAGCGGTTTGCGGTACGGGATGGCGAACGGGATCGCCTCGATTTCGGTGACTTTCATCGCGGTCCTTTCACCGGGGCCGGATCAGCGCCTGATCAGCGGACTGCGCACCACGTGGGTGCCCGCGGCGCGGTCGGCGGAGTCGAAGAAGTCCTCGCGGTAGATGTCCCGGGGGAACAACCGTGCCTTCATCAGCGCCTTCATGGTGTCCGAGACCATGTTCGGGCTGCCGCAGATGTAGGCGACGTTCCCGCCCGCCCGGGGGTAGTCCTCGGCCAGCAGCGCCGGGACCCGCCCCGAACGGCCGTTCCAGTCTTCGCGTGAAAGCGCCGGCCGGTAGGTGAACCAGTCCGTGCGCGCTTCGAGCTCTTCGAAGTACTCCCGGTCGTAGAGATCGTCCTTGGTGGCCACTCCGTGGTACAGCGTGACCTGGTACTCGCCGCCGCCGTCCTCGTCGATGTGGCGGATCATCGCCGCACCGGTCGAGACCTCCCTCATCGCGACCCTCGACACCCTGTCGGCCCCCGGCAGCCGCGTCGGCCTGGAAACCCTCCCCGGCCAGGACTCCCTCCGGGACCACACGCTCTTCGACACCAGCGCGTCGGAAACCGGGACCCACTTGGGGAGCCTGTTCGATCCCGACCCGCGCCCGGATACGCCCGGTGCCCCGCGCGCCGCCGGGTGGACCCTGACCACGTCTCCGGTGGACACCTTCACCAGGCGGTACGGGCGAGGTCCGGACCCGTCGATTCCGGGGCCGATCCTTCAATCGCGGTTCACCTTTGGCGAGAAGGACGCCTGACCGCCCGCGACCAGTGCTCCTCAGGTCAGCACGTCGGGGCGGATGATCGACTGGCCGCACCTCAGCCACGTCCTTTGTGGAGCGATCCCGCCCTACTCCTTCAAGGCGGCCTTGACCTCCGTCGCCGCCCATTCGGCCCATTCGGCCTGCATCGCGGAGTACCGCTTCCCGAACTCGAGCGCGAGGCGGCCGTAGACGGACGGGTCGTCGTCGCCCCAGTCGATCGACGCCTCCAGCGCCTTCAGGTGCTCGCCGCGGCGCTCCGCCGTCTCGCCGACCTGTTCGAGGTAGCCCCGCGCCTGGGCCGGCTGGAGCGAGCCGAGGAAGTACACGCGTAGCAGCATCTCGCTGCGCGGCGGCGCGGCGAGCGGCGACAGCAGCCACTCCCTCAGCTCCGCACGCCCGGACTCGGTGATCTCGTACTCCTTGCGGCCGCGCGGTCCCTCGTCGGTGACCTTGATCAGTTCCGCCTTCTCGAGCTTCGCCAGCTCGCCGTACAGCTGACTCTGCGTCGCGGACCACACGTTGGCCATCGCCGTCTGGAAGCGTTTCAGCAGGTCATAGCCACTGCCGGACTGATCGGCCAGCAACCCGAGCGCAGCGTGTCGGAGACTCATGAGACCAGTCTACCTTCCACTCTTGACATGTCTATTCAGAACGTTTTATCTATGACATGTCAGTAGTGGAATATCGGAGGATGCGCGCCGTGAACTACCTCAAGAGCTTCGTCCCGTGGATCGGCTTCGCGATCGTTTCCACGCAGGCCGACTGGCGGTATTCCGGTCTCGTCGGCCTGCTGCTCGCCGGCGGCCTGCTCCTGCTCGAACGCCTGCGCGGCAAGGCTTGGGACACGTTGATCATCGAACTGAGCGCCACGGTGTTCTTCGCCCTGCTGTCCGCCTACTCGTTCGCCGACCCGACGTCGCCGCTGCACACCTACGTCGGCACGCTGTCCGACGCCTGGCTGGCCTTGACGGCGTGGGGGTCCGTGCTGATCCGCCGGCCGTTCACGCTCGGCATCGCCCGCACGATGGCCCCGCGCGAGGTGTGGGACCACCCGCTGTTCCGCCGGATCAACGTCGTCATCACGACAGTGTGGGCGGCGAGCTTCACGGCCTCCGCACTCGCCGGCGGCTTGCTGCTGCACTACGCGCCGCACGCCACCGTGGCGTTGGTCGTGATCAAGGTGCTGGGCTTCGCCGTGCCGGTCGTGTTCACCATTCGCTACACACGGAGATCCAGAGCCCGAGCGCAACAGGGCGAGTGACTTGTCAGCGCATTTCCCGGTCGTAGCCCGGGTTCTCGCGGGCCCGGTACTCGGTCTCGATGGCGTCGGTGATCACCACATCGGCGTGACCGGGCAGGAGCTGGGCGAAGCACTTCGAGTTGTCCTGCGAGACGACGAGGGTGACATTGGGCAGGTGCTGTTTCGCGAAGGGATGTCGGTCCCGCCGGCGTCCTCAACCGCGGGTGTCGATCCGGGCGACGGCCTGAAACTCGGCGCCGTAGGCGGCGATACGCATGACCTCCTTGGCCTGATTGCTCACGCTGCCTCAAGATCGTAATTCGCTTCGCGCGGAAACGGTGGCGAGTGCGGTGGCGCGAGGGGTCCACTGGTGCCTGTGAAGGCGGCGTACGACGAGATCGCGGACTGGTACGAGGGGCAGTTCCTGGGCGAGCAGCGGTCGGATCCGCTCGGGATCGGAGCCGCGCTGCGGGAGCTGCTCGGGGCGGGCACCGGTGTATGCCTCGAGGTCGGGTGTGGCACGGGGGTCCACGCGGGCGTGGTGCGGGAGCTGGGCTGGACGCCCGTCGGTGTCGACTTGTCGGCCGGGATGTTGCGGTACGGGCGCGAGCGGATGCCGGTCGCCCGCGCGGATGCGCAGCGGTTGCCGGTGAGGGACGGCGGCGTGGACGCGGTCGTCGCGGTGATGGTGCACACCGACATGCCGGCGTACCCGGCCGTGCTGCGCGAGGTGGCGCGCGTGCTGCGGCCGGGCGGGGTGTTCGTGCACGTCGGGGTGCATCCGTGCTTCTGCGGAAGCTTCGCGGATCGCAGCGACCCCGCCGCGGTGGTGATCCGGCCGGGCTACCGCGAGCGTCACTGGACGAAGGATTCGTGGACCGATCAGGGCATCCGGGACAAAGTGGGTGCGGCGCACCGGCCGTTGCCGAACCTGCTCAATGCCTTGGTGGACGCGGGATTCGGTCTCGAACGGTTCCGTGAGGGCGGGGTGCCGTTGCCGATTGTGTTGTCGGTGCGGGGCCGGAAGAATTCGGCAGACGGCGAAGTAACCGGGTCGGCATAATCGGTGCGTGCTCATCAACTCGCGAGCCTTGCCCTACCCCTTCCGTGAGGTCCCGTGGCCGCGGATCGCCGAGAAGTTTCGGGCGATGGCGGACCTGCACCCGCAGTTCGCGCACATGGCGGACATCGCCGACAGCGTCCTCGCCTGTGACGGCGCCTCGCGGCTGGCCGGCCTGACGTCGATGCACGACCTGATCGTCACGCCACGCCCGGTGCCCGACCGGCCGCCGGTCGAGGTCGTCGTGGTGCGGTCGCCTTTGTCGGGCCACGTCGGCGCCGACGGGGTGTTCATCGAGCACCGCTCGTACACCGGGTTCGACGATCGGATCTACCGGCCGAGTTCGCGGGCCGTTCCGCTGTTCTGGCGGTTCATGATCGAGAAGTTCGCTGTGGCGCCGGTGCGGGCCGACGCGTAGAAGACGGCGAAAAACGAAACTCAGCCGCCGTACTTACTCGTGCACGTGGCGACCGTCGGTGAAGTGAACCCGTCGCGGAAAGCCTCCACGCGGGCGAAGCCCGAGGGCACCGTCGTGCCCGAAGGATCCGACGCGATGACGCTCTTGGGCGACAACAGTTCCGCAATGGCCTCGTCCAGGTCACCCGGCGAGAGCTCCAGCGCAGCCTTCTTGTCCGGCGTCAACGTCCCCGCCCACATTCCCGTCAGGCAGGCCGTGAGCTGGCCCGTGGAAGCCGTGTCCAGGCGCAGGCCGTAGGCCTTTTCCACCGACAACGCGTAGCGGGAAGCCACCTCGGCGAACGCGGCGAAGTCGCCGAAGCCGCCGGAGGTGCCGGGGGACGGTGGGGTGCCGACGCGGCGCAGGGAGTTCAGGTCGACCGACACGGTGTCGGTGGACGGGCAGTACGCGGAGGGGGTGGTCGCGCGAGCGTCCGAGCAGGACTCGGGGTCGGAGGTGAGCTTGGGGGCGCCCTTGGGGAACGCGGCGCGCAGGGTCGACTCGAGGTCCTGCAGGTTCGCCGGGTCGACGACGTCCAGGTTGCCCTTGCCGTCGCCCGTGGCGAGGTCCTTCGCCGAGAACGGCAGCTGGCTGGTGCGGCTGACGACCTCGGCGTTGTCGATGGCGGCGCAACGCTTCGGGCCGTCGGTGAAGCCGAACTGGAAGGCGGACACGCGGTCGAACGCGCTGCCGTGGGCGCCGGCGGTGTCGAAGCTGGAGCCGGCGGAGTCTCGGATGAAGAAGAGCGTCGCCATGATCTGGTTGAGACCCGTGCCGGTGGACACCTGGAAGTGCGGGGAATTGCCTTCGGCGACCCAGCGGAAGAAGGTGCCGGCGTAGCAGTCGGCCTGCTGTTCCTTCACGATCGACGGGGTGTTGGGGCTCAGGCCCAGGCGCGTCTGGACGGCGTGGCCCAGTTCGTGCGCCAGCACGGCGACCACGGACATCGGGCCGAACGAGTCCTTCAGCATCGGCAGGAGCTCGCCGCGGTCCCACGCGACCAGGTCTCCGGAGGGGCAGTAGAACGCGTTCACGAGGCCGGCGGTGCTGGAGCCGCAGAGGTTCAGGCCCTGGCCGCGCGAGTCGTAGGAGACGAGCTGCCCGACGGGCTTGTAGTCCTTGCCGAAGTTCTCCGGCAGCTGCTCGGTCCAGTACTGCTGCACGTCGGCGACCGCATTGGCAGCGAGCTTGTCGATCGCGCCGCCGTCGGTGTTGGCGACGGGCAGGTCGGTGTCCGCGACGCCGGCCTTCGCGCCGCTCGGACCGTCGGTGATGGCGAGGCCGGCGACCTTGGCCGGGTCGGGCCGGTCGACGCCCGCGCTGCCCTCGACCGCCGTGGTGCACCCGGCCACCAGCACGGCGCCCACGACCAGCGTCGCCACCCACGTGAACCGCGAAGTCATAGCTCCTCCAAGAAAAAGAGCCGGTGCGACCGAAAGGCCGCACCGGCTCGTCGTAGATCAGGCGCCGAAGTGGACAGACTGGATGACGTCGTCGAAGCCGACCGTGGAGAGGTCCTTCACGTCGCTGTCGACGACCGTGGACTTGCCGGTGCAGTTCGGGCCGGTCCACAGCTTGAGCTTGCCGTCGGTGGTCAGCGAAGAGGTGACGCCGGGGCGGGCCAGGTTCTGGCACGCGTTGTCACCGGAACCGAAGGACAGGCCCTGCGAAGCACCGTTGTCGCTGAAGAACGCGTCGTCGAACAGGATCGTGCTGGTGGCGGCCTTCGAGTCGCCCGACGGGGCCGGGTTGTCCGACGGCGGGGTGGTGGTGCCGGAGCCCGAACCGTCGAGCACCTTGCCGCCGGTGGGGCTCATGCCGAACCACGTGCCGCCGACGCCTTCGCCGTTGGTGTCGCCCGGGTTCTTGTCGCCGGAGAACGTGTATGCGGGCCAGTTGCCGATCGTCAGCTGCAGCGAGCCGTCGTCGCGCTTCACGACGCCGATCGCGGACTTCTTGATGCCGGCGATGAAGACCTTGGTGCCCTTGGTGACCTTGACCGGCGGCCACTTCTTCTCGCAGTCGGCGTTGCAAGTGGACTTCGGCGGCTTCGGGGAGTCGTTGTCGAAGCGGTAGATCGTCATCCCGGCGCCGTTGATCACGACCGGGTTCAGGTTGCCCGCCTTGCCGGCGCGCAGCGACACCCACTTGGTGCGCACCTCGGCGGGCGCGCCGGCCGGGGCGAGGTCCCCGGTGTCACGAGCGGCGTTGTTGCTGCGGGCGGTGCCGCTCAGCAGGTCGAGGCCGCCGGTGTCGCCGGCGTCCACCGCGGCGCCGGCCGGGGCCGCGCTCGGGGTGCCGTCCGTCTGGCCGCCGCAGGCCGACAACAAGGCCGCGCCCGCCGTCACGAAGGCAGCAAAAAACAGGGCATGCTTGCGGAACATGGGGGGAACTCCAAGGGGTTCGACCGGGGCTCCTGGACCGTCCGGAGCCGCTCTTGACACGGGGCTGGGGTCGTGTTCGGTTCACGTGAGTTCGAAAGTTTTTGAGGAATCGCCGAACTCGCAGGTCACGCGGGATTCCCGGTCGCACGCCCCGGCCCGGGTGCGGTAAGCATGGGCCATGACCAAGGTCCGGTTCGGCCTGCTCGGCCCCGTGGAGGCGCACGTCGCCGGCGAGCCCGTCGACCTCGGGCACGCGCGGCAGCGGTGGGTGCTGGCGGCGCTGCTCGCCGACGCCAACCGGCCGGTGTCCACGGAACGGCTCGTCGAGCGCGTGTGGGCGGACGAGCCGCCGTACCGCGCGCACCGGCTGCTCGCCAGCTACCTCTCCCGGCTGCGCCGCACGCTCGCCGAGGCCGAGGGCGTCGAGATCAAGCACGGGCCGAGCGGCTACATCGTGACCACGCCGCCCGGGAGCGTCGACGTGCTGCGGTTCCGCGCGCTCGTCGCGCAGGCCCGCGCGCAGCGGCGGCCGGAGCTGTTCGACGAGGCCCTCGCCCTGTGGCGCGACGACGCCTTCGCCGGTCTCGACACCCCGTGGGCCGAAGCCGCTCGCGAAACGCTCGCCGCCGAACGCCTGTCCGCCCAGCTCGACCGCACGGATCTCGCACTGCGGCTCGGTGAGCACAACGCCGTGCTCGCCGACGCGGCCCAGCGCGCCGCGGCCTTCCCGCTCGACGAGCGGATCGCCGGCCAGCTGATGCTCGCCCGTTACCGCGCCGGACGGCAGGCGGGCGCGCTCGAGGAGTACGACCGGATCCGCCGCCGGCTCGCCGACGAGTTCGGCGCCGACCCCGGACCCGCGCTGCGCGAGCTGCACCAGCGCATCCTCACCACCGACCCGGAGCTCAGCCCACCGCGCGAGACGCCCGTGCCGCGCCAGCTGCCCGCGCCGCCGCGGTGGTTCGTCGGGCGCGACGCGGAGCTGGCCGAGCTCGACGCCGCGATGGCCGGCGGCTCGGGCACGGTCGCGATCTCCGCGATCGGCGGCGCCGGCGGTATCGGCAAGACGTCGCTCGCCCTGCGGTGGGCGCACCGGAATGTCGCACGGTTCCCCGATGGCCAGCTGTACGTGAACCTCCGCGGCTTCGACCCGGCCGGTTCACCGCTGCGGCCCGAGGCCGTGGTGCGCCAGTTCCTCGACGCGTTCGGCGTCGCGCCCGCGGCCGTGCCCGCCGACCCCGAAGGCGGCTTCGCGCTGTACCGCAGCCTCGCCGCGGGCCGGCGCCTGCTCGTGGTGCTCGACAACGCGCGTGACGCGGCGCAGGTCGAACCGCTGCTGCCGGGCAGCGAGACGTGCACCGTGATGATCACCAGCCGCCACCGGCTCGGCGGCCTCGGTGTGCGCGGCGCGCAGCTGCTCGACCTGGGTGAGCTCGCCGAACGCGAAGCGCGTGAGCTGCTCACGCGTCACCTCGGCGACCGGCGCGTGGCCGCGGAACCGGCGGCCGTCGACGACCTCGTGCGCTGGTGCGGCGGCCTGCCGCTGGCGATCAGCGTCGTCGCGAGCCGGGCCGGGGCGAACCCGCGCTTCCGCCTGGAGGTGCTGGCGCGCGAGCTCGAGGACGCGTCGGCGCGGCTCGACGCGCTGGACGCCGGCGACCTGGCCACGAACGTCCGCGCGGTGTTCTCGTGGTCCTGCGAAGCCCTCGACGCGGAAGCCCGGCGCGTGTTCCGGCTGCTCGGCGCCGTGCCGGGGCCGGACGTGAGCCTCGCGGGCGCGGGCGCGCTGGCCGGGCTGGAGCGGCCCCGGGCGTTGCTGCGCCGGCTCGTCGACGCGCACCTGCTGCAGGAGCACCTGCCCGGCCGCTACCGGATGCATGACCTGCTGCGGCTGTACGCGGACGAGCTCGTCACCCCGCCGGAACGCGCCGAAGCACTCCGGCGCTTCACCGACTTCCTGCTGCACACGGCCGGCGTCGCGAACCGGTTGCTGCGGCCGGAACGCCAGTCGATCGACCTTCCGGAGGCGAGCGCCCCCCGCTGGCCGACCGCCGAGCCGCGACGCGCTGGTTCGACGACGAACAGCACAGCCTGCGCGCGACGCTGGATTCCGCCGTGCAGCGCGGCGCGCACGAGGACGTGTGGCGCCTGGCGTGGAGCGTCAGCGGTTACCACGTGATCCACGGCCAGCTCGTCGAAGACCTCACGGCGTGGCAGGCCGGGCTCGCCGCCGCCCGCGCCCTCGGTGATCCCGAACCGCAGGCCATCGCGGCGATGTACCTCGGCACGGCCCACACGCGCACCGGGTCCCACGACCACGCCCTCCGGCACCTGCGCGAAGCGCTTTCCCTTGCGCGGCAAGCGGATCTCGCCGCCGACGCCTCCCGTGCTCTCGGCTGGGCGCTGGGCCAGAGCGGCGACTTCGACGGCGCCCTGCACCACACCGCCGTCGCGCTGAAGCACTACCGCGCCACCGACAACGGCCTGCGCCAGGCCGACGCGTTGAACACCCTCGGCTGGTACTCCGCGCAGCTCGGCTTCCTGGCCGAAGCCCGCGAACACTGCGAACAGGCGCTCGTGCTGTGCCGCAAGCACGACCACCACCGCGCGGAGACCGTGACGCTCGACAGCCTCGGCTACATCGCCTCGGCACTGGGCGAACGCGAGGAGGCGCTGGCGCACTACACCGCCGCTCTCGCGCTCGCCCGCGACACCGAAGACGCCTACGACGAGCCCGTGATCCTCGCCAACCTCGGCGACACCCACGCCGCGCTCGGCGACCTGGCCGCCGCCCGCGACGTCCGGGCCCGGGCGCGCGAGCTGTTCCAGGCCCACGGCCGCACCGGTGACGCCGAGCGGATGACCGCGAAGCTCACGTCAGCCGAGCAGTGACGCCAGATTGTCCAGCGCCGCCTGGAAAGTCGTCTCGACGTACGGGCGCACAGCGTCGGGAGCGGTGAAGGTGCCCGTGTACTCCAGAGCTGCGCCGCCGCCCGGTTCCGCGTGGACGACGAACGTGCCGACGTAGCCGCGGATCGGCCCGTTGTCGCCGAGGACGCGCCAGCGCAGCGTGCGCGTGTCCGCGGAGCACTCCATGAGCTCTTCGTACCCGACGGCACCGGTTTCGGTGGTCACGCGGCGCGTGTCGATGAGGCCCGGCGCCGGTTCGCTGAATTTCGTGGCGGGGAACCAGCGGGAACGGCGACGAGATGGACCCGACGTGGTTCCGCGTGCCCGACCCGTTCGTCTCCCTCGGCGCGGTGGCCGCGGTTACGGAGCGGCTCAAGCTCATCCTCGCCGTGACGCTGCTGGTGCAGCCCCGAGGACCTGCATGAACGCGCGGGCCACCCGGTGCCCGTCACCGCCCGCGTTCACCCCGACCGACGCCGGCGTGATCCACGCCTACGAGGATCTCGGCGTCGAGCGCGTCGCCCTGATCCTGCCCACGCTCTCGCGCGACGAGTCCCTGGTGGCGCTGGACGAGCTCGCCGCGTTCGTCGCGAAGTACTGAAGGGACCGGACCTGACCACCGTGCAGCTGCGCAAGCGGATGACCGCCGACCCGGCCGTGGTGTGGGAGCGGATCGCGGACTTCCACAACGTCCACAGTCGATCCGCGGGCCGTCGGTGACGGGGATGTGCGTGTGCTCGGGGACGAGCAGCGACTCGAAGCCCCGCTCCTCCAACGGCCGGCCGAGCTCCGGGTAGGTGATGCCGCCGGTGTTATGACCGTCCAGATGCCGAATTTCACGCCAGCCCCTCGTGCTGTCGAAGATCGTTCGTGATCAACGCTGGCACGCGGGGGCAGCGCAGACCTGCCCCTGAGGTGGGTACCCGCAAGACCCCGTGACGAGGGAAAACCGGGCAACCCGGGCGCGTGATACCCGTCTCTCCGGTTACGGGTTGCGGGTCGCCAGGTGGTGGCGGCGACGCAGGGTCGAGCGGGGCCGGACGACGCACGTCGGGTGGCTGACGTGGGCTTGCGGGCGAGCGGCGGCGCGGTGGGCGCGGTGCAGCCACAGGACGTCGCGGCCGAAGGACCACACGAGCGTGGCCAGGGCGGCCACCGCGACGGCCAGGCCCGCGAGGTGCGGCAGCAGGCCCGAGCCCGCGGCCACCAGCAGCACACCCTGCAACGCGGCGACCACCTTGCGCGCCCGGCTGGGCGGCAGCGCGCCGTTGAGCCACGGCAGGGCCCAGGACGCCGCGACGAACGCGTAGCGCATCAGACCGATGGCGAGGACCCAGTAGCCGAACGTCTCCGCGGCCAGCACGCTGAGCACCAGGATGAGGAACGCGTCGGACTCCATGTCGAAGCGCGCGCCGAGTGCCGAGGACGTGCCGGTGCGGCGCGCGACCTGCCCGTCGACGGCGTCCAGCGCCAGTGCGACGGCCGCCAGTGGCACGAGCACGGCGAGCGGCGCTCCCCCGTTCAGGTGGTCTGCGACCAGAGCCGTGACGCCGCCGATGAGGATGGCGCGGGTGAGCGTGACGTGGTCGGCAGGGCCCAGGGACCGGGCTCCGGCTTTCCGCGCGGCGCCCGCGAGCAGGGCCCACAGGCCGACGGTGTACGCCAGGCCCGCGGCCCAGCCGGCGGCACCGAGGCCGACGGTCAGAGCGAGCACGCCCAGCAGCGCCACCTGGGCTCCGGCACCCGCGGCCTGCTGCCGAACGAGTGAACCCACGGTGGAACGTGATCGTGTAGTGGTGGTGACAGCCATATCGCCTCGATCTCGCGGCAGAGGAGGACGACCATGACACGTACGGGACAGGCCTTCTGGTTCAAATCCGCCGGAATCGGTGAGATCCGGGCGGCGGAGGTGCCTGCGCCGGGACCGGACGAAGTGCTGGTCAGGACCCTGTTTTCCGGCATGAGCCGCGGCACGGAAAGTCTCGTGCTGCGCGGCGGCGTGCCCGAGAGCCAGCGCGAGGTGATGCGCGCGCCGTTCCAGGAGGGCGACTTCCCGTTCCCGGTGAAGTACGGCTACCTGAACGTCGGGCGCGTCGAGGCCGGGCCGGATGAGCTGCTGGGGCGGACGGTGTTCAGCCTGTTCCCGCACCAGACCGAGTTCGTCGTGCCGGCCTCGGCGGTCACGGTGGTGCCGGACGACGTGCCGGCCGTCAGGGCGATCCTCGCGGGCACCGTGGAGACGGCCGTGAACGCGCTGTGGGACGCCGCGCCGCTGGTCGGCGACCGGATCGCGGTGGTGGGGGCCGGGATGGTCGGCAGCAGCGTCGCCGGGCTGCTCTCCCGCTTCCCGGGCGTGGACGTCCAGCTGGTGGACACCGATCCGGCCCGGGAGAAGGTCGCGGCGGCGTTCGGCATCCGCTACGTGCGGCCGGAGGACGCCGAGGGCGACCTCGACCTCGTGGTGCACGCCAGCGCGACCGACGCGGGGCTCGCGCGGTCGCTGGAGCTGCTGGGCCGTGAGGCGACGGTGGTGGACCTGAGCTGGTACGGCGACCGGCGCGTGAGCGTGCCGCTGGGCGAGAACTTCCATTCGCGGCGGCTGACGATCCGCAGCAGCCAGGTGGGCACGGTCTCCCCCGCCCGCTCCGCGCGGCGCACCTACGGTGACCGCATGACCACGGCGCTGCGGCTGCTGGCCGACCCGGCGTTCGACGCGCTCGTGACCGGCGAGACCGCGTTCGGGGACCTGCCGGACCTGATCTCCCGCCTCGCCGGCGGGGACCTGCCGGGGCTCGCGCACCGGATCGTCTATCCGTGATTTCTCGTGATTCCTAAGGAGACAACCTTGTTCAGCGTCACCGTCCGCGACCACATCATGGTCGCCCACAGCTTCCGCGGCGAGGTGTTCGGCCCGGCGCAGAAGCTGCACGGCGCCACGTTCGTCGTCGACGCCACGTTCCGCCGCACCGACCTCGACGCCGACAACATCGTGGTCGACATCGGCCTCGCGACGCAGAAGCTGGGCTCGGTGCTGGCCGACCTCAACTACCGCAACCTCGACGACGACCCGGCCTTCGAGGGCATCAACACGTCCACGGAGTACCTGGCGAAGGTGATCGCCGACCGGCTGGCCGACGCCGTGCGCGCCGGGGAGCTCGGCGAGGGTGCGCACGGGCTGTCGGGGATTTCGGTGACACTGCACGAGTCGCACGTCGCTTCGGCCGGGTACGAGCGTTCGCTTTGACCGAGGTGGATCCGTCCGGCTACGCGCCGGAGTGGTTGCGACTTCGGGAAGGTGCGGACTCCGTCGCGCGCGCGGCGTCCCTTGTGGACTCCCTCGCGCCGGCCACGCCGGTCGTGGTCCGTGATCTCGGCTGTGGCACCGGTTCCATGAGCCGCTGGCTCACGGGCCGGTTGCCGCGGCCGCAGCGGTGGATCCTGCACGACCAGGATCCGGGCCTCGTGCGGCTGGCTGTCGCGGCTGTCGAGAACGCGACAGGCGAAGTTCGTGATGTCACACGGCTGACGGCGGCAGACCTTTCGGGAACCTCGCTGGTGACGGCGTCGGCGTTGCTGGACCTGTTCACGGCCGAGGAGATCCGACGGCTGGTCGACGCTTGCGCAGGGGCGCGGGTGCCGGCCTTGCTGACGTTGTCGGTGGTCGGGCGGGTCGCGCTCACCCCGGCGGACCCGCGTGACGAGGCGGTGGCGGCGGCGTTCAACGCCCACCAGCGCCGGGAGGGCCGGCTGGGGCCGGAGGCGGTGGCGTTCGCGGCGGCCGAGTTCGCCGAGCGCGGGTTCACGGTGCATCGGGTGCCGACGCCGTGGCGGCTGGGCGCCGGGGACACGGCGTTGATCGAGACGTGGTTCTCCGGCTGGGTTTCCGCGGCGGCGGAGGAGAATCCGACGTTGGACCTGTCGGGGTATCGGCGGACGCTCGAGTCGGTGGTGGTGGAGCACGAGGACTTGCTGGCTCTGCCTTGGCCGCCGTGACCGACTCGGCTCCCTCGGCCGTTCAGCCGCCTTGGCTGTCGGCTTCGCGGCGGGCCTTGGCTCGCCGTTTGCCCTCGTGCATCGCGGCGACGCGGGCGATCGGGATGGTGTGGCCTTCGGCGACGAGGTCGTCCGGAAGTGCCTGCGGCGCGGGCATCTCCGTGGCCCACGGGTCGGTGTCGCCGAGAAGCCCGAGTGCCGTGTGGACGGTGAAGTCGCGCGGGGTCACGTCGTCGGCCGCCGACCACGGGATCGGGAACGACACGGTGAGGCCGGGCCGCACGCGCGGGCTGTAGGCGGCGACCACGGTCGCGCCACCGGCGCGGGTGGAGTCGAGGAACACCTTGCCGTGGCGGTCTTCGCGGATGAACGCGGTGGTCGCCAGCTCCGGGTCCAGGCGTTCGGCGCGGGCGGCGATCGCGCGGGTCGCCGCGGCGACGTCCTCGTGGGCCAGCCCGGGTTCGAGAGGCACGAAGACGTGGACACCCTTGGAGCCGCTGGTTTTCAACGCGCCGGCGAGCCCGGCGTCGACAAGGGCTTGGCGGACCAGGCGCGCCCCGGCCACCGCGACGCCGAACGGCGCGCCCTCGGGCGGGTCGAGGTCCATGATCAGGTGGGTCGGCCCCTGGGTGTGGTCGAAAAGCGTCAACGTGGGGTGGTATTCGATCGCGCGCTGGTTGCCGAACCACAGGAGAGTGGGGCGGTCGTTGCACAACGCGTAGGAAACTTCCCGCTTCGAACTCTCGGCCCACAGCTTCACGCGCGGCACGAACCCGGGCGTGTACTTCGGCAGGTTCTTCTGCATGAACGCGTCCTGCCCGCGCAGCACGCGCACCACCGACAACGGCCGGTCGTGCAGCACCGGCAGCAGCCGCTCCGAGACGCCGTCGAGGTAGTCGAGCAGGTCGCGTTTGGTCGCGCCGGCGTCGGCGAACAGCGGCTGGTCGAGATTGGTCAGTTTGACACCCTCGCGTACGTCGTCGCTGCTCATCGGCCTACCTTCGCCCACCGCGCGGGCGCCGGTCAACCGCTTCACACGAGCGGACGGCCTTCGCGGCGGCGCTTGCGGAGGTCGCGCAGGTACGCGTTGTAGGGGAACTGCTGCACGCTGCGCGGGAGGCGTCGCACGACGTGTCCGATCGCGCGCGTGAGACGTTCGAAATTTCGCTGATCTTGTTCGGTCCACGACAGCCGCATGTGCTCACGGAAACACCCGGGCAGGAACCCGGTCGTCACGAACCGGTGGAACCGCCCGAACACCAGCGCGAACGGCCACGGCAGGAGCCGCAGGTCGACGAGGTCCCCGAGGTACGCACGGGTGCGGTCGTCGATGACGACGCGGTCGAGCCCGTCGGCCCAGTACTTCGCGAACGCCTCGCGGTTCTCGGGCCACATCTGCGGCCGCACCTGCAGCGTCGTGCCGAGGCCCACCGCCTCGGCGTACAGCTCCTCGGGCGCGGCCCCGCCGAAGAACGCCACGTGGACGTCCTCGAGTCCCTTGTAGAGGCACGCGGCGACCCACAGCTGCAGCTCCGGATCGAAGGCGTTGTATGCGACAGGGCTGTCCTTTGTAGATCGAACCTGCCGATGAGAACCGTTGACCGCCTTGCGGTACGCCTTGCGCTCCTCGTCCGTCCCCAAGGTCGCGACCGCCAGGTACGTCCCCGTGGTGCGCGCGCGTTTGACCGGGTGCCTGAACAGGTTCCCGCTCTCGACGCGGCTCTCCATCACCCCGTACCCGACCGCGGGCCGCCCGAGCTGCATGATCACGTTGGCGCTGCCGGCCATCAAGCCGATGCCGACCATCGCCTGCTTGAGCACGTCACCCATCGCGCCTCCTCGTGGATCAAGGAAACGCGACTGTTTACCTCAGGTCAAGAGACGTCGCCGGCCTTGACTTTGCCAGCTGTTTCAGTAAAGACTGAAATTACTAGCAAGGGGGTACGAATGATCAGCACCGCGACACTCACCGGCGTCGAAGAGACCGCGTTCATCACCCTCCACGCCCGCGCCCTCGACGCCGCGGCCGAGCAGCCGATCCTGGCAGACCCGTACGCGAAAGCGCTGGTCGACGAGATCGACTACGACTTCCGCCGGCTCGGGCCGACGCCGAAGCTGGACCTGAAGGAGCGGCTGAGCGTCGGGATCCGGGCGGTGATCTTCGACGGCTGGGTCCAGGAGTTCCTGGACCGCAACGCGGACGGCGTGGTGCTCGATCTCGGGTGCGGGGTGGACAGCCGGGCGCTACGAGTGCGGCGGCCGGCGGGCGTGGACTGGTACGACGTGGACCTGCCGGCCGTCATCGAGCTGCGGCGGCGGTGCTACCCGGACACCGCGGGCGTCCACCCGGTCGCCGGTGAGCTCGCCGAGGGCGGCTGGCTCGCGGACGTACCGCGCGACCGGCCGATGATCGCGGTGATGGACGGGCTGTACCCGTTCATGACGCCTTCGTCGTTCCCGCGGCTACTCAACCGGCTGACCGGCCATTTCGACCGCGGCGAGCTGATCGTCCTGGGCTACTCGCGGTTCTCGTCGCGCATGATGCCGCGGGTCCTGCCGGCGGTGAAGACGCTGGGGATCGCGATCAACGAGGGCTTCGACGACCCGCGCGAGGTCGAGCGGTGGGCGCCCGCGTTGCGCTTCACCGAGCAGCGGCGGCTCATCGATTCGCCCGACGTCGCCAAGATGCCGCCCGGCTTCCGCTTCCGCTGCCGGGTGATGCGACGGATCCCGTGGCTCGCGCGGATGGACAAGGGCGTGCTGCGCTACACGTTCGGCCCGGCCGGCGTGACACAGTGAGCGCATGAGCGACGACGCGGCGCTGGCCTGGGTGGAGCGCGTGGCGACCTTCTGCGTGGACGAGTGGGGGCTGCCCCCGATCACCGGGCGCGTGCTGGGGTGGCTGATGATCTGCGACCCGCCGGAGCAGTCGGCCGGCGCGATCGCCGAGACGATCGGCGCGAGCCGCGCGTCGCTGACGTCCAACATGCGCTACCTGACGGCGATCGAGCTCATCCGTCGCGTCCGCAAACCCGGCGACCGCACCACCTACTTCCGCATCGAGGACGACGCGTGGCGCAAAGTGGTGCACCGCAAGCTCGCCGGACTGTCCACTTTCACCACCATCGCCCGCGACGGCCTCGACCTCACCGGCGACGGGCCCCGCTCCGAACGCATCCGCGCGGCCGACGCGTCGATGTCGTGGCTGCAGAAGCTCGCGACGCAGGACCCGCCGCCCGCGCTGTGACGGGGTGATCTCCACCGCACTCGGCCGGGGAGGTCGCGACCACGCGGTTCACACTGATCTAACGTGACGCCCCGAGCCGCCACTGAGGGCGGCCCGCTCCCGGCGACGGGTCGGGCGGCGCCCCGCAGTGGCCGCCAGGCCGGAGAAGCCGGGGCGAACCCCAGGCGCGTCGGTGACGCGTCCGAGCGAGTCAGGGCGTGTTGCGTGCCGAAGGTGTTCCGGATGGCCCGGCCGGCGTGGTTGTCGCCGAAGGTGGCGCGGGTCGAGGTGCTCGGCGGGCTCGTCGTGGCACTCGCGCTGATCCCCGAGGCGATCTCGTTCTCGATCATCGCCGGCGTCGACCCGCGGGTGGGGCTGTGCGCGTCGTTCACGATGGCCGTGGTGATCTCGATCGTGGGCGGGCGCCCGGCGATGATCTCGGCCGCCACGGGGGCGATCGCGCTGGTCGTGGCGCCGCTGGCGCGTGAGCACGGGTTCGGCTACCTCGTCGCGACGGTGATCCTCGGCGGTCTGATCCAGATCGTGCTCGGCGCGCTCGGCGTGGCCAAGCTGATGCGGTTCGTGCCGCGCAGCGTGATGGTCGGGTTCGTCAACGCGCTGGCGATCCTCATCTTCCTGGCGCAGCTGCCGTCGCTGATCGACGTGCCGTGGCCGGTCTACCCGCTCTTCGCCGGCGGCCTGCTGCTCATGGTCTTCCTGCCCAAGCTGACCAAGGTGGTGCCGGCGCCGCTCATCTCGATCGTCGTCCTCACCGCGCTCACGATCGGCGCCGGCATCACCGTGCCGACCGTCGGCGACAAGGGCGCGCTACCGTCCTCGCTGCCCGTGCCCGGGGTGCCCGACGTGCCGTTCACGATGAGCACCCTCACCCTGCTCGCGCCGTACGCGATCGCGTTCGCGCTGGTCGGGCTGATGGAGTCGATGATGACGGCCCAGCTCGTCGACGACATCACCGACACCCCGTCGAGCAAGACCCGCGAGGCGATCGGCCAGGGCATCGCCAACGTCGTCACCGGCGTCTTCGGCGGCATGGGCGGCTGCGCGATGATCGGCCAGACCATGATCAACGTCAGGACCGCCGGCTCCCGCACGCGCCTGTCGACGTTCCTGGCCGGCACGTTCCTGATGATCCTTTGCATCGTCTTCGGCCCGCTCGTCTCGCGCATCCCCATGGCCGCGCTGGTGGCCGTGATGGTGCTCGTCGCGTTCGGCACGTTCGACTGGCACAGCATCGCCCCCGCCACGCTCAAGCGAATGCCCGCCGGCGAGATCGCGGTCATGGTGATCACCGTCGCCGTCGTGGTGGCCACCAGCAACCTCGCGATCGGCGTGGTCGTCGGCACGATCACCGCGATGGTGATCTTCGCCCGTCGCGTCGCGCACCTGCTAGACGTGACCGCCGCCGTCGACCCGGACGGTAACCAGGTCGTCTACGCGGTGACCGGCGAGCTGTTCTTCGCCTCCAGCAACGACCTCGTCTCCCGCTTCGACTACGCCGGCGACCCCGCCCACGTCGTCCTCGACCTCACCGACGCCCACATCTGGGACGCCTCCACCGTCGCCGCGCTCGACGCCATCACCACGAAGTACGCCGCACGCGGCAAAACGGTCGAGATCGTCGGCCTCAACTCCCCGAGCGCCCGCATCCACGGGCGGCTCACCGGGGAGCTCACGGCGCGCTAGAGGACCGAGCGCGCGAACTCGATCAACGTGCGCGCGGCGGGACCGCTCGGACCTTCGGCGCGCCACGCCAGCGCCAGCTGGCCACGCAGCCGCGGCCGCAGCTGCAGCGTGTGCAGCTCGGTGGCGTAGTACCGCGCGAGGGATTCCGGCACGATCGCCACGCCGAGGCCCCGCATGGCCAGCTGCGCCAACACGTTCGGGTCGCTGGCCTCGATCGTCACGCGCGGGTGCACGCCCGCCGTCGCGAAGCCGCGGTCGAGGACGCCGCGCACGCCCGTGCCCTTCGGCAGGCAGATCAGGCCGAGGCCGGCCAGATCGGCGAAAGCGACTTCGTCGCGCGAGGCCAGCGGATCACCGGGCGCGGTGACGGCGACGACGGCCTCGTCGAGCACGACCTGCGCGGAGAGGCCCGCGGGCACGCCGTCGGCGAGGCCGATCACGGCGACGTCGAGGCGGCCTTCGCGCAGCGCCTCGACCATCACGTCGGAGTTGGCCTCGCCCAGGGTGATCTCGACACCCGGGTAACGCTCGGCGAAGCCGGCGAGGAAATCGGGCAGCGCGACCGGTCCCGCCGACGTCACGATCCCCATCGCCACCTGCCCGCGGATGAGGCCTTCGTGCTCGGCAACGGTCTCGCGCACGGCGGCCACCGCGGCGAGCGCGGCGCGGGCGTGCGGCAACGCGGCGGCGCCGACGTCGGTGAGCCGGACCGCGCGTCCCGAGCGGTCGAACAACGGCTGCCCCAGCTCGCGTTCCAGGCGCCGGATCTGCGCGCTGACGCCGGGCTGCGCGACGTGCATCCGGGCCGCAGCGCGCGTGAAGTTGGCTTCCTCGGCGACGGCCACGAAGTACTCGAGCTGGTGCAGTTCCATAAGCACTGATTCTAGCTTCGGGAAGCACTATCTCTTGGACTTCTCGAAGGTGGCTGGTCAGGCTGGAGTCATGCACACCTTCACCCCTGGCCATGACGGCTACCGCGAGGAAATCGCCGGCTTCCAGACCGGCATCCCGTCGACACCGAAGCTGGTCGTCGCCGCCAGGACGGCCGACGACGTCGCCGAGGCCGTGCGCCACGCCGCGGCCCACGACCTGCCCGTGGCGGTGCAGGCGACCGGCCACGGCCTGCGCGCCCCGGCCGACGGGGTCCTGATCTCGACGAAACGCATGCAGGGGGTCGAAATCGACCCCGTCAACGCGGTCGCCCGGGTCGAGGCCGGCACCACCTGGGGCAAGGTGCTCGAAGCCGCCGCGGAGCACGGACTCGCGCCGCTCAGCGGTTCGGCGCCCGGCGTCGGCGTGGTCGGCTACACGCTCGGCGGCGGCTTCAGCCTGCTCGGGCGCCGCTACGGCCTCGCCGCCGGCCGAGTGCGCTCCGCCGACGTCGTGACCGCCGACGGCACGATCGAACGCACCACCGACCTCGGCGACGGCGTGATCACCGCACTGGAGTTCGGCCTCGTCCCCGTGACCAGCCTGTACGGCGGCGGTCTCCACTTCGACACCCCCCGGCTGCCCGACGTCCTGCACACCTGGCGCGACTGGACCGCCGACCTCCCCGACACGGTCACCACGTCACTCGCCCTGATCCCCTACCCGGACCTGCCGATGGTGCCGGAACCGTTGCGCGGCAAGCACATCGCCCACGTCCGGGTCGCCCACCTCGGCGACGACGGCCCGCGGCTCGTCGCACCCCTGCGCGCGCTGGGACCGCTCGTGGACACGCTCGAGACCATGCCGTTCACCGAGTCCGGCTCCATCGCCGCCGAGCCGCCGCACCCCCACGCGTACCTCGGCGACAACCGCGTGGTCGCGCAGCTGCCCGACACCACGATCGACGCGATCCTGGAGCACGCCGGACCCGGCGCGCCCGTGCCGACGGTTCTGATCATCGACCTCCTCGGCGGCGCCTACGCCCGGTCGAACGCCCCGGACTTCACGCCCGCATCGCGCTACACGATCCGCGCCCTGTCCGTTTTGGACGAATCCGGGCCGGACCCCGTGCGCGCGGCCCACGACAAACTGTTCGTCCCACTCACCGCCACCGGCCGGTTGCGCAGTTTCGTGTACGGCCAGCCGCTCTCCTAAGTCGATCTTAAGTTTTCACCGGAGCTCTCGACGCCCGCCGCACGCCGAGTAGATTCTGCGCCAGGCCAGTCGAATTCTGGGGGCTGGCACTACTGGGAAGGTTCACCGCGAATGGGTATTCAGGATTCTTCGCGCCGTTTTTCCCGGCTGGGCGCGGTCGTCGCGGCGGCCGCGGTCGCCGGGGGCGTGCTGCTCACCGGCGCCACGGCCGAGGCGGCACCGCAGTCGCCCAACGCGTGCTCGGGCGCCCACCAGGCGGGCGGCGCGCCGCAGGTCTGGAGCAAGGCGTCGCACTCGGGCTGCAGCGTGTTCGGCTCGCCGGGCCGCAAGCAGGGCTACAGCTTCACCGTGACGAACAACCAGACCGCCTGCGTGCAGGGCTGGGGATTCGACTCGGCGCACCCGAAGGGCGGCTGGTTCGACATCGGCTGCGGCGTTTCCGGGCACATGACCGTGCCGTGGGGAAATGTGCTCGGCGAACCGCAGGTGCGCGTGAAGAGCGTTTCCCTGCTGCCGACACTGCTCGACTGGTACAACTGATTCTCTGAAACCGCGGCCGGCGAAGTCATTTCCCCGATGAATTCGCCGGCCGTTCCTTTTCGCTTCTCGCCCCGGCGGTTGCCCGTTCTCCCCTCAGTCCGCAGGCGCGCCAACACCTGACGAAAACTGAGCGTTTTGTGCGGTTTCGGGGCACTTGACCCGGCTTCGGGGGGCCGTCTGCCCTCAACCGTCGGCCGCCTGCCAGAACTTGCTTCGCAAGTGTTCACGCGGTGTTGGTGTCCGCTGGATTGGATCAACGGTCGACACCACCCCCGCGTGAGGAGTTTTGCCTTGTCCGCCGACCCCACCACCCCCACCCCCGAGCCCGACTCCGGCACCACCCGCCGCCGGTTCCTGCAGGGCGCGGGCGTCGCCGCCGGAGCACTGATGTTCGGCGGGCTCGCCGACGCGGGCACCGCGGATGCCGCCACCCTGGGCGGCAACGGCCTGCCGCGAGGGTTCAGGGGCGACATGTCCGACCTGAAACACGTCGTGATCCTTATGCAGGAGAACCGTTCGCTCGACCACTACTTCGGCACGTTCCCCGGCGTGCGTGGCTTCAACGACAAGCAGGCGCTGAAGTTCCAGGACGGCACCAGCGTCTTCCAGCAGAAGGACAAGACCGGCGCCATCGTGACGCCGAAGGTCGACGACGGCATGTGGGGCAACGACCACGGTGCCTGGGGCGACGTCGCGCACCGCAGCTGGGACCAGTGGGTGCAGCACAACGGCGCCAGCTGCATGAACTACCACAGCGACGGCTACATGAGCTTCTACCACTCGGTGGCCGCCCAGTACACGATCGCCGACCAGAACTTCTGCTCCGAGTTCGGCCCGACCGACCCGAACCGCAAGTACCTGTGGAGCGGCTCGTCCAACACCGAGACCGGCAACACCGACGAGTCGAACTACAGCCGCCCGTGGATCACCGTGCCCGAGCAGCTGCAGGAAGCCGGCATCGACTGGCGTCTCTACTCCGACAACAGCGGCAACGGCCGCCAGGGCTACCTCAGCTCGTGGATCGGCGACTACGGCGACAACGAGCTCAAGTACTTCAAGGGTTTCGAACCCAACGGCCTGAGCCCGCTGGACCCGAAGCTGCAGCCCGGCACCGGCCTGATCTGGCGCGGCAACGCCACCTACTACGCCGGCAAGACCACGCCGGACGACGACTCCGACGCCAACCTGCAGGCCGTCCTCAAGGACTTCCGTGACGCCTGCCAGCCGGGTGCCGAGCACCCGCTGCCTGCCGTTTCGTGGATCGTCGCGCCCTACGGCTGGTCCGAGCACCCGGACGCCGACACGCTGCACGGCGAGCGCTACACCAAGGCCGTGCTCGACATCCTGCAGAGCAACCCGGACATCTGGAACCACACGCTCTTCATCCTCAACTACGACGAGAACGACGGGAAGTTCGACCACGTGCTCCCGCCGTGGCCCGAGGCCGGCACCGCGGGCGAGTACACCGGCTCGTACCCGCTCGGCTTCGGCCCGCGCGTGCCGATGCTGCTCGTGTCGCCGTGGTCGCGCGGTGGTTACGTCGCTTCGGAGGTCTTCGACCACACGTCGACGATCAAGTTCCTGGAGAAGTGGGCGGCGCACCTCGGCAAGCCGTTCACCTGCCCCAACATCAGCGACTGGCGCCGCTCGATCGCCGGGGACCTGACGAGCGCGCTCGACTTCGCCCACCCGCAGACCGGGCCGGCGACGTTCGCGGACCCGACAGCCGAACAGCCGGTGAAGGTGGCGGCCGGCCACATGAAGCCGCGGCCGCTGAACTTCCACCCGCACGCCACGGTCACGCAGGACCACAAGGGCCACGTCACGGCGAAGATGACGCTGGCCGGCGGCGACAAGGGCAAGGCCGTGAGCTTCCAGGTCTTCCCGGACAAGCTCAAGCCGTTCACCAGCACGCCGTTCACGGTCACCGAGCGCAAGTCGCAGTCCTACACCTGGGACACCTCCGCCACCGGCGGCGAGTACGCGTTCTCGATCTACTCGAACGACGGTTTCGTGCGTTCGTTCGCGGGCAAGGTCACCTCGTCCGGGCACGACCCGCGCGTGGACGCCGACCTGCTGCAGCCGACGCTGCTGGTGCGTGAGCAGCACGTGCGCTTCACGCTGCACAACGACAACCTGCTCAAGCCGATGCACTACAAGCTGACCGCGAACGACTTCAGCGGCGGGACCAAGACCGTCACGGTGCTCGGCCCGCTGCCGGCGATCGTGAACTGGCCGACCGAGAACGGCTACTACGACGTGGTCATCACGGTCGAGGGCGACTCGACGTGGCAGCAGCGCTACGCCGGCCGGATCGGCGAGGACTGCTAGTTCGGGTGTTCACGCAGGCGGCCGGTGGATCCTGCTCGGGTCCGCCGGCCGCTTTCCGTCAGCGCTTGTTCCGGCGGACCCGGTCGAGCCAGGAGAAGTCGCTGCTCTGGTAGCGGGCGAGCTCGGCGGCGTGGAAATCGCGGCGCGTCTCCTTGAGCGCGTCCCAGCCGTCCTCGGCGGCGCGGCGGCCGCGTCGGCGCGTCCGGATGTCGAGCCCCGCGGCGATGCCGATCACCACGAGCACCGCCCCGACCAGGATCACCAGCAGCGTCACAGCCCCCACCACCCAGAGTAATCGCAGGTCACGGGCGTGGGCCCGCCGCGCGGGTACCCGTGATCGTCCACCTATACTCCCACCGCAGCCAGGCGATGGGGGTCGATTTCTTGCGAACGATGAGCCATGACGAGTACCTCGGCATGCGCAGGTTCCCCGGGCTCGACGGTCTGCGCGCCATCGCGGCGACGATCGTCGTGTTCTTCCACTTCGCCGGGCCGAAGTTCGTGTGGCCGTCGGGCTGGGTGGGCGTCTACATCTTCTTCGTGCTGTCCGGCTTCCTGATCACGACGCTGCTGCTGCGCGAGCAGGACCGCACCGGGCGCATCTCGCTGAGCGGGTTCTACGTGCGGCGCGTGTTCCGGATCCTGCCGCCGTACCTGGTGATCCTCGGCGGGATCATCGCGTTCGTGCTGCTGCGCGGCGAGTTCCTCGCGCGCGACTTCCCGCACGCGCTGAAGTACTACCTGACGTTCCTCAACGAGTTCTTCCCCGGCTCGCACGGCAATGGCTCCGACAACTTCTTCTCCGGCTCGTGGACGCTGGGCATCGAGGAGAAGTTCTACCTGGTGTGGCCGTTCCTGCTGGTCGCGATCGGCGTCGGCGCCGCGCGGCGCAAGCTCGCGCTGGTGCTCGCCGCGATGGCCGTGCTGCTGGCGCTCGTGCCGCTGACCACGGGCGGCTGGCTGCTCGACTTCTCGCCGACGGCCATCTACCGGTCGAGCATCCACTACGCCATCCTGCTCGGCGGCTGCCTGCTCGCGATCCTGCTGCACTACCGCCGCAGCTTCGCCGTGCTGCGGCCGTTCACGCACCCGCTGGCCGCGATCCCGATCGTGGGTGGGTTCCTCGTGCTGCACGCGAACCTCGACCCGCTCTGGCGCGAAACGCGGCAGAACCTGCTGGTGCTGCTCGCGTACGCGGTGGTCACCATGCTCTTGCTGATCGTGCTGCTGTCACCGGGCCCCGCGCGCTGGCTGCTCTCGACGGCGCCGATGCGGTTCGTCGGCGAGCGGTCGTATTCGCTGTACCTGCTGCAGGGCCCGGTGCACTTCGTGGTGGTGCAGGCCGTGCCGGCGCTGGGCCACACCCGGCTGATCACGGCCGTGACGGTATTCCTGGTCGACCTCGCGATCGCCGACCTGATCCACCGCTGGGTGGAACAGCCGATGATCGCGACCGGCAAGCGGCTGCTCACGCGCCGGCAGGCCCGCAAAGCCGCACGGGCCACGGTTCCTGCCGACGCGCCGCCGGTGCCGGCTCGTGTTTGAGCGGTCTGCCGCGGGCGCTCAGCGCTCCAGCACGAAGACCGGGATCAGGCGCGTGGTCTTCTTCTCGTAGTCGGCGAAGCCCGGCATGTGCTTGACCATGCCGGCGTAGAGGCGGTCGCGCTCGGCGCGGTCCTCGACCAGCTTGGCGGTGGCGTCGAACTTCTCGGTGCCGATCTCCAGCGTGACCTTCGGGTTGGCCACGAGGTTGTGGTACCAATCCGGGTTGGTGTCCGCGCCGCCCTTGGACGCGGCGATGACGTAACGGCCCTCGCCATCTGTGGTGTAGACCAGCGGCACGACGCGCTGCGTGCCGCTCTTCGCGCCGGTGTGGGTCACCAGGATCATGCTCGCGCCCTCGAACATCCCGCCGACCTTGCCCTCGTTGGCGCGGAACTCTTCGATGATCTGGTCGTTCCAGTCAGACACAGTGGTGTCCCTCCAGTTTGTTTTGCGACCAAACTTACTTTGTTTACAAAACTGATGTCAACGCGAGGTATCCTCTTGCGCGACAAGGTGTTTCGCGTGGTTCTGGTCGAAGGAGCGGGATGACCACCGGGCCGAGCCTCGAGGACGGCGTGCGCGAGCTGCTGCTGCTCATGCCCCGCCTGGCCGGCCGCGGCAAGCGCACCCCGGTGCCACCTGAGCTCGCGGACCTGTCCCTGGCGCCGCGCCACCTGTGCCTGTTGTCCATCTTGCTGTTCGACGGTCCCCTGACCGTCACCGAGCTCGCCGGCCGCCTCGAGATCGCCCCCACCACCGCCAGCCTCATGATCGGCGACCTCTCGCGCCAGGGCGTGCTCGTCCGCGCCGAAGACCCCGCCGACCGCCGCCGCACGATCGTCAGCATCAGCCCCGCGCAGCGCGCCGCCGTCGACGCCTGGCTGGCACCGGGGGCGCGGGCTTGGGAACGGGCGTTGGCGCCGTTGTCGCCCGCCGAGAGGGCGTTGGTGATCGATACCTTGAAGGCGTATTCGCTTTCACTGGAGTTCACGGACGGGTGCTGCTGAGGGCTCCTTCCGCGAGAGCCTTGGCGTGGGCTTCTCCCGGGCAGGCGTGGGGGCCGGCCCCGAAGGGGAAGCCCTTGAGCTCGACGGTGACTTCGGCACCGTCGACCCAGCGGCGCGTACTGGGGACGGGCGGGTATTGCGTGCCGTTGATCAGGCTCTCGGTGGCTGCGGCCTGGACCAGCAGACCGACCTTGGCGGCCGTTCGCTCATCGGGTTGCCCCACTGCTTCGACCAGCCGCCGGCAAGCTTCATCGGCCTCGGCGCTCTGGGGGAAGTGCGGCTGGTAGGCCCGGGCCACTTTGCCGACGTCTCCGGGGTCGACCTCGAACCCGAGCACCTGCGCGAGCGTCGCGACCGGTCCTTGGCGGGGCTTCTCGGCAGCCACTTCACGCAGTGATTCGGGGTCTGCCTTGGCGAGTTCCTCGACGACCAGCTTTCGCCGCCTGGCGTGGTCCTCGCCGCTGCTGAACCTGGCCACCATCGCCCGCAGCCAGGCCACGTTCACCTCGACCGGCGGCACGGGTGCGTTGGTGAGGAGCTCTCGGGAATCCATGCCTGGGACGGTAGGGCCGGGAAGCCTCGGCGCCGGCCGAAGTGTGGTGGTCGCGGGCGCTGGCCGACACAACCCCCACAGCCACTCCCCTCAGAACGACAACCACTCCGCCTGCGGCCCCTCACACCGATGCGGCCGTGGCGCGTCGTGCTGGTACCACCAGGCCTCGCTCACCCGGCCGTTCGGCAGCGTGTACCGCGGCGGCCCCGCGGCCCGCCGCATGCCGGCCGCCTCCAGGGACCGGCCGCTGGCCACGTTCCCCACCTCGGCCCCCGCCCGGACGCGTGGCAGGCCGAGGTGCGAGTGCGCCAGCACCAGGCCCGCCGTGAAGAGGTCGCCGCCCAGGCCGCGGCCCCGGTAGGCCGGCGCGAGGTAGCCGCCGGTCTCCGGGCCGCCGTTCTCGCCGGCGTGCACGCTGACCAGGCCGGCGCACCGGTTCTCCCGCAGATCGATGGCCACGATGTCGACGGACTGCGGATCCGGATAGGTCCAAGCCGGTCCGGTGCCGGGCGTCACGCGGAGGGCTTCGGACCGCATCGGTTCCGCGATGACCGAGTCGGCCAGCCAGCCGAGCCACCGCTGGGCGGCCGGGTCGCTGCCGGAGGCCACGGCGGCGGCGTATTCCCAGGCGGTGGGGGTGCGGAAGAGGAACCGGCCGAGTGCGAACGCGTGGCCCCTGCGGTCGCAGGTGCGTTTCGCCATGAGCCGGCCTCGGCGGGTCAACCGGCCGAACAGCGGTGCTTCACCCAGGTTCACCATCGCGGGCCAAATGGTACCCGCAGTCACAGCTCGCGGTTGTTATGGTGACCAGGTGACGGCCGTACCGGAGTCAACCGAGCTCGACGCCGGGCGTGCCGCCCAGCCTCGGCAGCTGATCGTGTCCGTATACGGCTTCTACCACCGCATCGAGGGTGGCTGGTTGTCCGTGGCGTCGCTCATCGACCTGCTCGCGGCGCTCGGCGTCGACGAGCCGGCGGTGCGCTCGTCGATCTCGCGCCTCAAGCGCCGCAGCATCCTCGACGCCGTGCGGCGCGACGGGACCGCGGGCTACGAGCTGTCGGAGACCGCGCTGGCGATCCTGCGCGAAGGCGACGACCGCATCTTCCGCCGCGACCGCGCGACACTGGCCGACGGCTGGCTGCTCGCCGTGTTCTCCGTGCCCGAGACCGAGCGGCACAAGCGCCACGTCCTGCGCACGCAGCTGGCGCGCCTCGGGTTCGGCACGGCGTCGTCCGGCGTGTGGATCGCGCCCGCGCACCTGCACCAGGTCACGGCCGAGGCGCTGACCCGGCTGGGCCTCGCGAGCTACGCCGACCTGTTCCGCGCCGAACACCTGGCGTTCGGAAACGCACAGGACAAGGTGCGCGAGTGGTGGGACCTCGACCAGCTCGACGAGCTGTACACGGCGTTCCTCGACGAGCACGCCCCCGTGCTCGACCGCTGGAAGCGCCGCCGCACCGTGCCCGGCGACGAGGCGTTCGCCGACTACGTGCGCGTGCTCACCGGGTGGCGCCGCATGCCCTACCTCGACCCGGGGCTGCCCGCGGAGCTGCTGCCCGCCGACTGGTCCGGCATCCGCGCGGCCGAGGTGTTCTTCGCGCTCCACGAACGCCTCGAAGCCCCGGCCCGCGAGTACCTGCTGCAGGTCCTCAGCGGCTGAGCACCGCGAATCCCTGCACCTCCACCAGCGCCTCGACGTCCCACAGCCGGCTCACGCCGATGCCCGCCATCGCCGGGTACTCGGTGCCGGCGAGGCGCTTCCACACCTTGCCGATCTCGCGCGCGTGGGCCTTGTAGTCGTCCACGTCGACGATGTAGACGGTCACGCTGCACAGGTCCGCCGGCTCGCCGCCGGCCGCGCGCAGAGCCGTGAGCAGGTTGCCCAGCGCCTGCGCGAACTGCTCGACCACCCCGTCGCCGACGATCTTGCCCTCGGCGTCGAGTGCGGTCTGTCCGGCAAGGAACACGAGCTGTCCGGTCGCGGACACGGCGTGGGAAAAACCGGACGGGCGGCCCAGCTCGGGCGGGTTGATGCGCTCCATGTCGCGGAAGCCTAGCTCATGTATCGCATTCTTGACGATCGTAGGCCAGACGACATATCCTTGCTCTCGTGCGGATATCGGTTCTCGGCGGCGGCCCGGCGGGCCTGTACTTCGCCGCCCTCGCGAAGCAGCTCGGGCCCGGCCACGAGATCACGGTGTGGGAACGCAACGCGCCGGACGACACCTTCGGGTTCGGCGTGGTGTTCTCCGACGAGACGCTCGGCGGCATCGAGCACGCCGACGCCCAGGTCCACGAGGCCATGGGCCGCGAGTTCGCGCGCTGGGACGACATCGACGTGCACTACCGCGGCGAGGTCCACACGTCCGGCGGCCACGGCTTCGCCGCGATGAGCCGCAAGCGCCTGCTCGCGATCCTGCAGGAACGCTGCCGTGAGCTGGGCGTCGACCTGCGCTTCCGCACCGAGGCCCCCGACCCGGAGCAGCTCTCGCGCGACTACGACCTCGTGATCGCCTCCGACGGCGTCAACTCGGGTGTGCGCCGGCGCTTCGCCGACTCGTTCCGCCCGTCGGTCGAGACGCGCCGCTGCCGCTACATCTGGCTCGGCACCGACCTCGTCTTCGACGCCTTCAAGTTCCACGTGCTCGAGACGCCCCACGGGATCATGCAGATCCACGGCTACCCCTACGGCCGCGACGGCAGCACGTTCATCCTCGAACTGCACGAGGACGTGTGGCAGCAGGCGTTCGCGCCCATCGCCGCCACCGACCTCGGGCCGGGCGAGAACGACGAGAAGTCCATCGAGCTGATCCGCGAGCTGTGCGCCGACGTCCTCGGCGACCACCACGTGCTGGCCAACAACTCGAAGTGGAACACCTTCGGCACCGTCCGCTGCGAAAGCTGGGTGCACGACAACGTGGTGCTGCTCGGCGACGCCGCCCACACCGCCCACTTCTCCATCGGCTCCGGCACGAAGCTGGCGATGGAAGACGCCCTGGCGCTGGTCGCGTGCCTGCACGAGCAGGACACCGTGCCCGAGGCGCTGGCGGCGTACGAGGCCGAGCGCAAGCCGGTCGTCGAATCGACGCAGCGTGCGGCGCAGGCGAGCCTGGAGTGGTTCGAGAACCTCGCGCAGTACACCCACCAGGAGCCGGAGCAGTTCGCGTTCAACCTGCTCACGCGCAGCCGCCGCGTCACCTACGACAACCTCAAGCTGCGCGACCCGGAGTTCGCCACGGAGCTCGACGAGTGGTTCGCCCGCTCGCTGGGCACGGCCCCCGCGCCGCCGATGTTCCAGCCCGTGAAGATCGGCGAGCTCCAGCTGCCCAACCGCGTGATCGTGTCGCCGATGGACATGTACGTGGCCGTCGACGGCGTGCCCGGCGAGTTCCACCTCGTGCACCTGGGCGGCAAGGCGCTCGGCGGCGCCGGGCTGGTGATGACGGAGATGATCTGCGTGTCGCCCGAGGCGCGGATCACGCCGGGCTGCCCCGGGCTGTACAACGACGAGCAGGAGCGGGCCTGGAAGCGCATCGTCGACTTCGTGCACGGCGGCACGCCGGCGAAGATCGGCCTGCAGCTGGGCCATTCCGGGCGCAAGGGCTCGACGAAGCTCATGTGGGAAGGCATGGACGACCCGCTGCCGGAGGGCAACTGGGAGGTCTGCGGGCCGTCGCCGCTGCCGTACCGGCCCGACAGCCAGACGCCGCGTGAGCTCGGCGTCGAGGAGCTGGCGGAGATCCGCGAGCAGTTCGTGGCTTCGGCGCGCTCTGCGGCTCGCGCCGGGTTCGACCTGCTGGAGCTGCACTGCGCGCACGGCTACCTGCTGTCGTCGTTCATCTCGCCGCTCACGAACCGGCGGACGGACGAGTACGGCGGCTCGCTGGAGGACCGGCTGCGGTACCCGCTCGAAGTGTTCGACGCCGTGCGCGAGGTGTGGCCGGCCGAGCGGCCGATGACGGTCCGCATCTCGGCCAGCGACTGGTACGACGGCGGGATCGAGGCCGACGAGGCCGTCGCCATCGCGACGGCGTTCGCCGAGCACGGGGCCGCCGCGGTCGACGTGTCGACCGGGCAGGTCGTGAGCGAGGAGAAGCCGAAGTTCGGCCGCAGCTACCAGACTCCGTACGCCGACCGGATCCGCAACGAGGTGGGGCGCAAGTACGGCATCGCCGTGATCGCCGTCGGCGCGATCTCCTCGTACGACGACATGAACGCACTGATCCTCGCCGGCCGCGCCGACCTGTGCGCGCTGGGGCGGACACACCTCTACGATCCACAGTGGACTTTGCACGCGGCGGCGGAGCAGGACTACGTGATGCCGTGGCCGAAGCCGTGGGCAGCCGGGAAGCGCCGGCCGCAGACGGGCCGCACCGACGGGCCCGAGCCGCGGCTGGAACTCGTACGCACCGGCGGGCACCAGACCGCGCACGCCCGCTGGCGACCGGAAAGGGACTGATGAACGCCTTCGCACTGACGCCCGAACAGCAGGCTTTCACTGCTTCCGTTCGCACCGTTGCCGCGGAACAGCTGCGGCCGCTCGCCGAGGCGGGCGAGGAAGGCGCGGTGAACCGGCCGCTGCTCAAGGCCATGGGCTCGCACGGTCTGCTGGCGCGGCTGTTCCCCGGCGTCTCGGCGGGCCACCCGACGCGCCAGGCCGCGGCATTCGACCTGTGCTTGCTGCGTGAAGCGCTGGCGTCCGTGAACACCGAGGCCGAGACGGCGCTCGCGTTGCAGGGCCTGGGAAGTTACCCGGTCCTGCAGTCCGGAAAGGACGAACAGGTCGCGCGCTGGCTGCCGGCCGTGGCGGCGGGTGACGCGGTGGCGGCGTTCGCGCTGACCGAGCCCGACGCCGGTTCCGACGCGGCCGCGCTGCAGCTGGCGGCCGAGGCCGACGGCGACGGCTGGCGGCTCACGGGGCAGAAGATGTGGATCTCCAACGCTCCCGAGGCCGACTTCTACACGGTTTTCGCGCGCACGACGCCGGATGCCGGCTCGCGGGGCGTGAGCGCGTTCGTCGTGCCGGGCGACCGCGCGGGCCTGACCGGCGAGCACCTGGACCTGGTCAGCCCGCACCCGATCGGCACACTGGAGTTCGACGGCGTGCGCGTGCACCGCGACGAGCTGCTGGGCGAAGAGAACCGCGGGTTCGCCGTCGCGATGCGGACGCTGGACCTGTTCCGGCCGAGCGTCGGGGCGTTCGCGGTGGGGATGGCGCAGGCCGCGCTGGACGCGACCGTGGAATACACCGGTCAGCGCATGGCTTTCGGTGGGCCGCTGGCGAAGCAGCAGACCGTGGCGCACACCTTGGCGGAGATGGCAACGCGGACGGAGGCGGCGCGGCTTTTGGTCTACGCCGCGGCGTCGGCTTACGACGCGGGCGAGACCGGCCTGGCCGGCCGCGCGGCGATGGCGAAACTGTTCGCGACGGAGTCGGCGCAGTACGTCGTCGACTCGGCGGTGCAGCTGCACGGGGCCCGGGCGTTGCGGCGCGGGCACCTGCTGGAGCACTTGTACCGGGAGGTCCGGGCGCCGCGGATCTACGAAGGCGCCTCGGAGATCCAGCGGACGATCATCGCGCGGTCGCTGCGTTCCTGAAGTTTCCGCTCAGCGCGATACCGGCTCCGCTGCGTCGGCCCGGCCGGTAGTTTCGGCGACATGTCGAGGATCGCGGTCACCATCACCACGCCGGACGGCCTCTGCACGGCCACGCTGCACACGCCGCTGAGCGCGGGGCCCGCGGTGATCCTATACGCCGACGCGGCCGGGGTCCGCGAGACGTTCGCCGAGATGGCGGACCGGCTGTGCGCGCTGGGTTACGTCGTCCTCCTGCCGGACGGCTACTACCGCACGCCGTACTCGCCGTTCGACGTCACCACGGTGTTCACCGTGCCCGAGGAACGCGAGCGGCTGACGCGCCTCGCGCGGAGCGTCACGGCGGAGATGGCGGTGCGCGACACCGGCGCGTACCTCGACTTCCTGGCCGACCGGAGCGAGGTCGCGGGCTCGCTGGTGGGAACGACCGGGTACTGCATGGGCGGGCGGTTTTCGCTGTGGGCTGCCGCTCACCACCCCACGCGAGTGGCGGCCGCCGCGTCGTTCCATGGTGGCAACCTCGCCGCCGACGATCCCGACAGCCCGCACCTGCTGGCCGACCGGATGCGCGCGGCCGTGCTGGTCGCGGCGGCGGAGAACGACAGCGCGTTCCCGGCAGAGCAGTTCGACCGGCTGCGTGGGGCGTTCGTCGCCGGCGGAGTGCGGCACGTGCTGGAGACGTACCTCGCCAAGCACGGGTTCGCGGTGCCGGACAACGACACGTACGACCGCAGTGCCGACGAGCGCCATTGGGCCGCGTTGAGAAGGCTGTTCGCGGAGAACCTGCCGCGTTAGGGGCGGAAAAGCGGTCCGGTGCCTTCGGCGGTGGGCCGCGCGCCGACGAGCCGGGCAGCGGCCCACAGCGTGACCTGGGTGGCGGTGAGCACGGGGCAGCCGGCGGCCCGTTCGAGGTCGGCCGTGAGGCGGTTGGCGTGCAGCGCGGTCTCCGGCAGGAGTACGGCCTGCGCGGCCGGGTGCGCGGCCCGCGCGACGAGGTCGACGATCCGCTCGGCCGGCCACGCGGCGAGCTCTCGGTCGGAGCCGGCGGAGGCGTCGACGCGGTGGACGACGTCGGCGTCGAGACGCGCGATGAACTCGTCGCTCAGACTCGGGTGGTAGACCGAGGCCAGCGAGACCGTGTCGAGGCCAAGGAAGCGGATCGCGTCCTGGAACGCGGCGGTGGTGCTGGTGGCCGGGGCGCCGGCGAGCCGGCGCAAAGTCTCGAGCTGGTGCCGGGTGTCGGTCAGGAAGCTGGAGCTGCTGACGGCGAAGGCGACCGCGTCGAACGGCTCGAGGTCGCGCAGTGCCGCCTCCAGGTGGGCGTCAGAGCCCAAGCTGCGGACGGCGTCGGTGACGGCCGCGAGGTCCAGCGCGCCCACATCGTCCACATCGGACGGCCACGGGAAGTAGCGGACAACCAGGTCGAGCGGGGGACGGAGCCGGCCGGCGAGGTCGAGGAAGTCGTCCTCGCCGGCGTTCCTGGTCGGGTACAGCAAGCCGAGACGCATGGGGCCGAGACTAGGCGGCGACGGCCTTCTTCGGCTTGCGCTCCAGCCACAGCTGGGCGCCGAGCAGCGCCACCGTCCAGCTCACCCAGGCGGCGATGGCCGCGACGGACTGCATGAACGCGACCTCGCTGCCGCCGAACGTGGTGGCCATCTGGGGTTCCAGGACGATGATCGCGATCGGCGAGATGAAGCGGTTGAGGATGATCGACATGGTCAGCGCGAAGCTGCGGATCATCCAGCGCCGGTGGTCGCCGAAGCGGCGGTCGCGGGCGGCGCGGTAGCCGGCCCAGGTGCAGCCGATCCAGATGACCGCGAGCATGACGTCGCTGGCTCGCGTGGCGGGACCGAAGGGGCTGACCGCACCGATCGTCAGGGCCATCACGCCGGAGGGCAGCACGCCGCCGAACACGTAGGCGCGGCCCGAGTAGCGGTGCAGCACCGGGAAGCGGCGGCGGACCCACGGCCAGATCTGCACGACCGCGCAGATCATCGCGATCGAGCCGAACACCACGTGGCCCACGAGGAACCAGTAGTGCGCACCGAAGCCCGCCGGGGCCGGCACGCGCGACTGCGCCGGGTCCAGCGCGAGGTACGGCGGCAGCCCGTAGGCCAGGAAGGCCACCACGACCAGCCCCAGCACCCCGATCCACGGGCGGCGCTTCTTCGCCGTGCGCGGCTGCTGCGCCGGTACCCGCGGTGGTCGCAGATCCGTCCCCGCCGTCATGGCCACTCTCCCTCGCTCGTCGCCTGATGCTCTCCGAACGTAGGTCCGGCGGGGGTGGCGCGACCATGGTGTGCGCTGGCGTCGGCGGGGTGGGGACAGCCTTACCCTCGCCCGGGTGATCTTCGTGCTTGCCTTGACGCGCACGGCAACGTTTAGCGTCACCGCCATCCACTCGAGCGGAGGCAGAATGCGGTTCGCGGTCAGCTACAACCCGGCATTCCACGGGCTGGAGGGCCTCGTGGACTTCGCGCGCCACGCGGAGGCCTGCGGCTTCGAAGGGCTCCTCCTGCCGGAACACCTGGCGTCGCGCCCGGGCGTCAAGCTCGGTGGGTGGGAGATCCCGCCGACGCTGCCCTATGCCGACCCGCTCGAATGCCTCGCGCACGTCGCCGCGGTCACCGACCGGCTGCTGCTCGGTACGGGGGTGCTCCTGCTGCCGTACCACCAGCCAGTCGAGCTGGCGAAACGCCTGGCCACTCTCGATGTCCTGTCCGGCGGCCGGTTGCGGCTGGTCACCGTCGGCGTCGGTGCGCTGCCGCACGAGGCTTCGGCCGCCGGGGTGGACTACCGGACCCGGGGCCGACGCGCGGACGAGGCCCTCGACGTGCTCCGTCTACTGTGGACAGGCTGCCCCGAAGGGGTGAGCCATCACGGCGAGTTCGTCGAGTTCGACGAGTTGTGCAGCTACCCGAAGCCGGTCGGCACGATCCCGCTTCGCGTCGGCGGGTCCAGCCGGGCGGCCGCGCGGCGAGCGGGTCTTCGGGGTGACGGCTGGTTCCCGGGCGGGTCCCTCACCGCGGACGACCGCGTCGCACTTTTCGACCTGGTCCGCAGGACCGCCGAGGAAGCGGGCCGCCCCGCGCCGGACTACACCCGGTGGGGCTCGACGGACCTGACTCCCGGAGGGGTCGACGCACTGGCGGCCGACGGCGTGACCCGCGTGGTCGTCTCCACCTCCGGCGCCGATCCGCGGGAACGGCTCGACGAGCTGTCCGCGTTTGCCGCGAAGTTCCTGGGTCACGCGTAGCTCGCGTGCGCGGCGATCACCCGCCAGCCGTCCGGCGTGCGCAACCAGGTGCGGGTGTAGCGCATCCGTGCGGTGAACGGCTCGCCGCCGAGCGAGCCCGTCAGCCGGCCGAGGAACCACGTGACGCCGGTCGTCCCTTCGGAGAACATCCGCAGGTCTTCCTCGAAGAGCTCGGTCAGGACCTGGCTGCCACCGCGGTGACCGGCCAGGTCGTCGGCCTTCGAGGCGACCACCTCACCGAATGTGAAAGTCAGCCGGTCGTCGAGCAGTTCGTCGAGAGCGGCGACGTCACCGGCCAGCTGCGCGGCCTGGAGCCGGTGTTCGGCGTCGAGCAGGGTGTGGTCCAAGGTGCAGCTCCTTACCGCGAGACGCTGCCATCGTGCACCGGAACCCGGTTGAGCGACAGGAAGTTCGCGCAAAGCCGAAGGGCGCCCGCGCGAAGGCGGACGCCCTTCTTGTCACCCCCCGGGGTGAGTCAGGAACCGCGGACCCGCCGAACGGTGTCGCGGTAGAACAGGCCGCTCTGCTTGATCGTGCGCACCTGCGTTTCGTAGTCGACGCGCACCAGGCCGAAGCGCTTGGCGTAGCCGTAGGCCCACTCGAAGTTGTCCAGCAGAGACCACGCGAAGTAGCCCCGGATGTCCACGCCTGCCAGACGCGCGGCAGCCACCGCCGCCAGGTGCGAAGCGAGGTACGCCGTGCGGCCCTCGTCGCGGACGAAACCGTCGGCATCGGGCGTGTCGTCGAAGGCGGAGCCGTTTTCCGTGATGTACATGGGCAAACCGGGGTAGTCGCGGCCGAGGCGGGTGAGCAGCTCGGTGAACTTGCCCGGCAGGATCTCCCAGCCCATGGCCGTCGTCGGCTCGCCGAACGGCACGGCGCGCTGCACCGGGAAGCCGTCCTCGCCGACGGTTCGGCCCTGCTCGTCGACGCCGGAGTACTGCTGGCCGAAGTAGTAGTTCACACCCAGGAAGTCCAGCGGCGTCGAGATGACCGCCAGGTCTCCATCCTCAATGGGCAGTGAAGCACCGCGAGCGGCCATGTCCGCGACGACGTCCGCCGGGTACTCGCCGCGCACCAGGGGGTCGAGGTACACGCGTACACCCATGCCGTCGGCGTTGCGCGCGGCCTCGCGGTCGAGCTCGCTGTCGGACGCGGCGTCGGACGTGCCCATGTTGAGCGTGATGCCGAACTGCGTGCCGTCGGGCGCGGCCTCGCGCATGCGCTGCGTGGCCAGGCCGTGGCCGAGCAGCAGGTGGTGGATGGCCTTCATGCCGGCCGCGAAGTCGCGCCGGCCCGGGGCCATCACGCCGTGCACGTAGCCGTGCATGGCCGAGCACCACGGCTCGTTGAGCGTGGTCCAGTGCCGCACTCGATCGGAAAGCCGGTCGAACACCAGCATCGAGTAGTCGGCGAACCGGTACGCCGTGTCGCGGGCCGGCCAGCCGCCCACGTCTTCGAGCTCCTGCGGCAGGTCCCAGTGGTACAGCGTGAGCCACGGCGCGAGGTCCTTGGCCAGCAGCTCGTCCACGAGCCGGTCGTAGAACCCGATCCCGGCCTCGTTGACCGGGCCCTTGCCGTGCGGCTGCACCCGCGGCCACGCGACGGAGAAGCGGTAGGTGTCGGCGCCGAGCTCCTTGACGAGTCCCACGTCCTCGGGCATGCGGTGGTAGTGGTCGCACGCGACGTCGCCGTTGTCGTTGTTGTCGATCGCCCACGGGACCCGGCAGAAAGTGTCCCAGATGGACGGTGTGCGCCCGTCTTCGGCCACCGCGCCCTCGATCTGGTACGCGGCCGTCGCCACGCCCCACCGGAAGTCCGGCGGCAGCGAGTCGATCAGCGCCTGCTGCTCGCGGGTCGCAGCGTCGGTGGTCTCGGTCAAGGGGTCTCCTTATCTACGACTTGACGGCGGCGACGGGGTCGGCCGGGTGCAGCCAGCACGCCACGGTGCGCGCGGGATCGTCACGGTCGGCGGGCACGCCGAGCACCGGAACCTCGGTGGTGCAGCGGTCGAACGCGTGCGGGCACCGCGGCGAGAACGCGCACCCGATCGGCAGCGACCGCGGGTCGGGCGGCGAGCCGGGGATGCCGGTGAGCTCACGACGCGGCCCGCGCAGCGCGGGGAACGAGTGCAGCAGGCCGTCGCTGTACGGGTGCAGCGAATCGCGGTACAGGTCCACGCCGCGGGCCTGCTCCACGATCCGGCCGCCGTACATGATCGCGATGCGGTCGGAGAACTCGACCAGCAGCGACAGGTCGTGGGTGATGAACAGGACCGAGAAGCCCAGCCGCTCGCGCAGTTCCACGAGCTGCGCCAGGATCTGGCGCTGCATCACCACGTCGAGCGCAGTCGTAGGCTCGTCCATGATCACCACGCGCGGCTCCAGCGCCAGCGCCATCGCGATCATCACGCGCTGGCGCATACCGCCGGACAGCTGGTGCGGGTACGCGTCGAGCCGGTCGGCCGCGATGCCCACCAGCCGCAGCAGCTCCCGCGCCCGGGCGAGCCGGGCCGCCTTGGTGCTGCGGGGGTCGTGGGCCTTGATCACGTCCATCAGCTGCACCGACACCTTGTGCACCGGGTTGAGCGAGTTCATCGCGCCCTGGAACACGATGGACGTCTCGGCCCAGCGGAAGTCGCGCAGCTGCTTGGGTGTCAGCTTCAGCACGTCGTACGGCTCGCCGTCGCCGGGGTGGTAGACCACGCTGCCACCGCGGATCACCCCCGGCGGCGGGAGCAGCCGGGTCAGGCCGTAGGCCAAGGTGGACTTGCCGCTGCCGCTTTCGCCGGCCAGGCCGAGCACCTCGCCGCGGTGCAGCGTCAGGTGCACGTCCTGCACCGCGTGCACGGCGTCGGCGCCGAGGCCGTAGTCGACATCCAGGCCCTTGATCTCGAGTACGGGTTCGTTCATTCCTTCTCCCGGCCGAGCACGGGCGTGAAGCCGACGCGCAGGCGCACCGTCTTGCCCTCGGCGTTCTTCGCCTTGGTCTTGCCGCTCGAGCGCAGCCGCGGGCTCACGAACTCGTCGATGCCGAAGTTCAGCAGCGACAACGCGGTGCCGAGGATCGCGATCGCGAGCCCCGCCGGCACGAACCACCACCACGCGCCCTGCGCCAGTGCCTGCTGGCTCTGCGCCCAGAACAGGATCGTGCCCCAGTTCCACTCCGAGAAGCTGGAGACACCGACGAACGCCAGCGTGATCTCCGACATCACCGCGAACACCACCGTGCCCACGAAGCTCGACGCGATCACCGCGGTGAGGTTCGGCAGGATCTCGAAGAAGATGATCCGCCACGTCGACTCGCCGCTCGCGCGCGAAGCCTCGACGTATTCGCGACGGCGCAGCGAAAGCGTCTGCGCTCTCAGGATCCGCGCACCCCAGGCCCACGACGTGAGGCCGATGATCACGGCCACCAGGTAGTCGCCACCGCTGGGCAGCGCCGTGCCGATGATGATGATCAGCGGCAGCGCCGGGATCACGAGGAACACATTGGACAGTGCCGACAGTCCCTCACCCGGTGTCCCGCCGAGGTAGCCGGACGTGACACCGACGATCACGGCGAGGACGGTCGCCACGATGCCGGCGGTGAGCCCCACGAGCATCACGCTGCGCGTGCCCACGATGACCTGGCTGAAGATGTCCTGCCCGAGGTGCGTGGTGCCGAACCAGTGCTTGCCCGAAGGCGATTCGAGCAGGTCGTTGCTGCGCGCGGACGGGTCGAACGGCGCGATCCACGGTCCGATGATCGCGATGACCACGAAGAAGGCCAGCACCACGAGCCCGGTGATCGTCTTGCCACCGGTCAGGAACCGGAAGCGCCGGCGTTGCGCGGCGGGCCCGGCGATCGCCTCGGCCGGGAGCGGCTCGGGCGCGGCGGCCTTGAGGTCGGCTGCGGGAAGTGCCACGGCTCAGCCCTCCTTCCGGGTGCGCGGGTCGAGCACGAGGTAGGCGACGTCGGCCAGCAGGTTCGCCACCAGCACCGAGAGCGTGATGATGAGGAAGATGCCCTGCATCAGTGGGTAGTCCTGCGAACCGACGGCCTGGAACAGCTCGTAGCCGACGCCCGGGTAGGAGAACACGATCTCCACCAGCAGCGTGCCACCCACGATGAAGCCCAGCGCCAGCGCGAAACCGGACACGCTCGGCAGCAGCGCGTTGCGAGCCGCGTAGCTCACCATCACGCGGCGTTCCTTGAGGCCCTTGGCGTGCGCGACGGTGATGTAGTCCTCCGACGCGACGGTGACCATCATGTTGCGCATGCCGAGGATCCAGCTGCCCATCGAGCTGATCAGGATGGTGATCGCCGGCAGCAGGCTGTGCTGGATCGCGCTGCCGATGAAGTCGCCGCCCCACCCGGGCACCAGGCCCGGGTCGTAACCGCCGGACGCCGGGAAGAAGCTGCCCGGGCCGGCCAGCAGCGTGATCGCGATCAGGCCGAGCCAGAAGTACGGGATGGACGACAGGAACGTCGTCACCGGAAGCAGACCGTCCACCCAGGACCCGCGCCGCCAGCCGGCGACGACGCCGAGGCCGGTGCCGATCAGGAAGCCGACCACCGTGGTGAACCCGACGAGGATGATCGTCCACGGCAGACTGTCGCCGATCACCTGGGACACGGGCGAGGGGAAGAAGGTGAACGACAGCCCGAGGTCGCCGCGGAAGAGCTGGGCCCAGTAGTGGAAGTACTGGGTGATCAGGCTTTCGTTCTTGTCGAGTCCGAACAGGACGTACAGCGACTGGATCGCGTCCGCGGACAGCGTGCCCTGGTTCTTCGTGATGAGCGACTGCACCGGGTCACCCGGGATCAGCCGCGGGATGAAGAAGTTGATCGTGACGGCGGCCCACGCGGTGAACACGTAGAAGCCGAGCCGTTGGAGCAGGTACCTCACGGGCGCACCGCCGAGTCGTACAGCCAGCACGCGGCCCAGTGGCCGGGGGCGTCGTCCACCTCGAACCTCGGCGGCAGGTCGGTTTTACAGCGTTCCATCGCCACGGGGCACCGCGGGTGGAACCGGCAGCCCGACGGCGGGGCGATCAGGCTCGGCGGCTCGCCGGAACCCTTCTCCGCCGGCGCCTCACCGGGTGCGGCTTCCGTGCCCGGGTCGAGCCGGTCGGGATCCGGTGCCGATTCGATCAGCAGCCGCGTGTACGGGTGCGCGGGCTGCTGCGTCACGGTCTCGGAGTCGCCGCCCTCGACCATGCGCCCGGCGTACATCACCAGCGTCTCGTCGGCGAAGTAGCGCGCCGACGCGATGTCGTGGGTGATGTAGAGGATCGCGAGGTGCAGGCGTTCCTTGAGGTCTCGCAACAGGTTCAGCACGCCGAGGCGGATGGAAACGTCCAACATGGACACCGGCTCGTCGGCCAGCAGCGCCTCGGGGTCGGCGCCGAGCGCTCGCGCGATCGCGACGCGCTGGCGCTGGCCGCCGGACAGCTCGTGGGGGAACTTGTCGACGTAGCGCTGCGGCGGAGTCAGCTGCACCCGCGTGAGCAGCTCGTGCAGCGCCTGCTCCAGGTCAGCGTCGGACTTGCCCGCACGGTCGTGGATCTTCAGTGCCCGGGTGAGGTGGTAGCGCACGGTGTGCACGGGGTTCAGCGACGCGAACGGGTCCTGGAAGATCATCTGGACCCGGCGGCAGTAGGCGCGGAACGCCTTGCCGCCCTTCACAGACGTCGACTTCCCGTGCAGGCGGATGTCCCCGCTCGTGCGCGGGTAGAGCTGGGCGAGCAGCCGCGCGACGGTCGACTTGCCCGAGCCGGACTCGCCCACCAGCGCGGTCACGCGGCCACGCCGCAGCACCAGGTCGACGTCGTCGACGGCCTGGACGCTGCGGCGCCCCTTCGTGAGCACCTCGCGCCCGCGCTTGCGCACGGGGAAGTGCTTGGTCAGCCCGGAGGCCTCGAGCACGATCGTGTCCGAGGCCCCGGTTTCGATCTCGCCGGCCGGGGAGGCCACCCCCGCCTCGAGTGAGGCGGAGGTGGCTTCCCGGGTGGCCACTGCGTTGTCCTCGGCCATAGATCAGGCCGCGGGCTTCAGGTGCATGACGATGTCCAGCGCGTTGCGCAGGGTCGGCTGCGCGGGGCCGTACGGGTTGGCTTCGTCGGGCCAGCCCGTCCAGTTCTTCGTGCTGTACTCGCCGCCGGAGTTGGCCGCCATCAGCGGAACCATCGGCTGCTGGTCGATCATGATCTGCTGCAAGGTGTTCATCGCGGTGGCGCGGCTCGCGTCGTCGGCGGCGTTGGCGTAGGTCTCGAGCGCCTGCGTCGCCTGGTCGTTCTTGAAGCGGCCGTAGTTGCCGTTGATGCCACCCTGGCCGGTCGGCTTGTAGCGGTTGCCGTCCATCACGTCGCGGTACAGGTCGTACGGCGTGGCACCGTCGTTGGTCCAGTGCAGCAGACCTTCGAAGTCACCGGTGTCGACGGACTTCGTCCACGCGTCCTGGTTCATCTTCTCGACGGTGGCGGTGATGCCGATCTGCGACAGGTTGTCCTTGATGATCTCGAGGTCGGTGATGTAGTCCGACCAGCCCGAGGGCACCGTGAGCTTGAGGTTCACCGGCTTGCCGCTCGGGTCCACGAGCTGGTTGCCGTTGTACGTGAAGCCCGCGCCGGTGAGCAGCGACTTCGCGCCCGGCACGTCGACCTTCACCGTCTGGCCCTTGTACTGCGGCGCGATGAACGAGTCGCCCGCCGGGGTCGGGATGCCGGTGACCTGGTCGTCCTTCGGGTAGAAGTAGCCGGCTTCGCCCTGGTTGAAGATGTCGTCGCGGTTGATGACCTTGTTGACCGCCTGGCGCAGCTTCGCGTTGTTCCACGGCGCCTTTTCGGTGTTGAACCACAGGCCGTGCACGGCGAGCTGGGCCGGGAACCACAGCTTGTAGTGCTGCGGGTCCTTGTTCACGTAGACGGACTTGTAGTTCGGGATGAAGACGAAGCTCCACTCGGCCGCACCGCTGGTGAGGGCGGCGACCTGCGCGTTGTTGTCGTTGTAGGAGGTGTAGCGGATCTCCTTGACCGCGGGCGCCTGCTGCCAGTAGCCGGTGCGCTGGCTCACGGTGATCGTCTGCGGGGTGAACGACTTCAACGTGAACGGGCCGGTGCCCACCGGGTTCTTCACGAGGTCGGTGGACGGGTCCTTGATCTGCGACCAGATGTGCTTGGGCACCACGATCGTCTGAAGGATCTTGACCTGGTTCACGAACTGCGAGGTGTCGAAGCCCAGGGTGACCTGGTTCCCGCTCGCGGTGATGTCCTTGTACGGCACCGAGTCGATGTTCAGCGCCTTGTTGTCACGCAGCAGCTGGAACGTGTAGGCCACGTCGTCGCCGGTCATCGGCGTGCCGTCGGAGAACTTCACTCCGTCGCGGATGGTCAGGACCAGCTTCTTGTAGTTGTCCGACCAGTCCCACTTCGTGGCCAGCCACGGCTTGCCGGCTTCCTGCGGCTTCACGCGGTTGAGCATCACGAGGGGCTCGTAGATCACGTAGCGGTACCCGAGCGACGCAGCCGCCGAGGTCTCCAGGAACGGGTTGTTGTTCTCGGCCTGCGGGCCGTTCGGCATGCCGACGTTCAGCACGGCCGCGGCGTTGCCGCCGCCACCCGCGCTGCTCGAGCCGCCGCCGCAAGCGGCGAGCACCGCGGCTGCCACCACGGCGACGAGCGCTGCGACGACGGAGCGCTTCACTCGCATTCGTCCTCCTAGGTCCTGGTGCTACGGATGCCGCCCGCGCTCTTCGCCAGCTCGGTCCGGCCGCGCGACAGGAGGAGTCAACCCGGGTGACTCGGGTCACGTCAATAACACGGCGGTAACATTTTGTGCCTAAGTTTAAGTACTGAAAGAAAGGCTCACGCTCGGTACCCGACTGTCGATCTCCTTGCGGGGCAAGGAGATTCAGCCGGCTGAACGCCCGCCCGACGCCAGCAGCGCCGCGACCGGCAACGTCGCCGCGCCCAGCGCGACGGCCTCCGGGCCCAGCTCCCCGAGCTCGACCACGGTCGCCTCGGCGAGGTAGCCGAGCGCGTGCCGGGCGGCGGCGGCACGGACGTGCGGCAGGATCGCCGGGCCCATGATCGCCCCCGCCGAGCCTGCCAGCACGACCCGGTCGGGCGCCAGGAGGTTGATCAGATTGGCGATGCCGATGCCCAGGTATTCACCCATAGCGGCGAGTGTCTCGGCCGCTGGACCAGACCTTTCGGCCGAAGCCCCCGGGTCGGTTGAGTCGTGGCCGCGGGTGGTGGCGGAAGCGAGGGTTTCGGCAGGTGGACCAGACCTTTCGGCGGGTCCGGCCGCTCCGCGGGACGTCGACGTGGCCGGCCCGAGGTGGGCGGCCCTCCCCGCACGGTGGGCACCGGCAGCGAAGCCGAGTGCGGCGGTTGGCGCGCCGGCGCGCCCGGCCGCCGGCGCGAGATCGGCGCCAGGTGCGCCGATGCCGAGTCCATGAGCAGCGACGGCGGTCTCGGCGTCGGCCAGCGCGACGAGCTCCGCGAGCCGGCTCTCGCTGTCCGCGCCGGGCAGCGGCCGGGCGCCCGGGGTCTCGGCGTAGCGGCGGACCACGGCCTCGGTGCCGACGTAGGCCTCCAGGCACCCGCGCGAGCCGCAACGGCAGGCGGCGCCCGCGGCCTGCACCACGGTGTGACCCCACTCGCTGGTCGTGATGCCGGGAAAAGACCCACCGTCGGTGACGAAGGCGGCGCCGACGCCCACGCCGAGCAGAGCGATCACGGCGCGGTCGGCCCCACGGCCGGCGCCGAGCCACATCTCGGCCTGACCGAGCGTGCGGGCGCGGTTGTCGAGGTGCAGCGGCGCATCCGCGAACTGTGCGTGAGCGCGCAGCAGGTCGGCGAAGGCGACCCCGGCCCAGCCGAGCGTGGGGGCGTGCACGATCCCGCCGTCCCGCACCGCGCCCGGCACGCCGACGCCCACGCCGAGCACGCGAGACGCCCCGGCCGAAAGCACCTCGGCGACGCCGGCGCGGGCGAGCTCCACCACTTCCGCCGGGTCGGGGTCGCTGCCCGCGAGCGGGTGCTGCACGGTCGCGAGCGTCCCCAGCGCGCAGTCGAAGAGCCCGGCGCGCACGTGGGTCTCGCCGACGTCGACGCCCACGACCTGCCCGTACTCGGGCCGGACGCGCAGCAGCGTGCGCGGCCTGCCACCATCGGACTCGACGGAACCGGCCTCGGCCACCACCCCGTCGCCGATGAGCTCCGCGACCACGTTCGTCACGGTCGCGGGACTGAGCCCGGACTCGGCGACGAGTTCGAGCCGGCTGACCGGCCCTCGCAGGTAGAGCGACGACAGGAGCGCCGCTCGGTTGTGCCGCCTCAGGTCACGGGTTGTCTGCCGAAGCACCCTCGTCACCTGGGGGATTCTGCCAGACGACCATATGTTCGGGACTTAGTTCACTAGTTAATACATGGCCACAACTTACGGTGATCAGGCATCCTGGTGCCGGGAGAGTTCGAGGCCAGATGGGTGTCACATGGCGACCAAGCGCACGACCGTCCGAGATCTGCGGCGGCACAACCGTTCCCTGCTGCTGTCGAAACTGTACTTCGACGGCCCGCTGTCGCGGCACGAACTGAGCCAGCTCACCGGCCTTTCGGCGGCGACGGTCAGCAACGTGACCGCCGAGCTCGGCGAGGAACGGCTCATCACCGAGGCCGGCCTGGTCGAATCCGACGGCGGACGGCCGCGCGTGCTGCTGCGCGTGGACCCGGCATACGGCTACGTCGCGGGCGTCGACATCGGCGAGACGGGCGTGCGCGTGGAGCTGTTCGACCTCGCGATGCAACGGCTGGCCACCGTCGAACACGAGCTGTCGCCGGCGCGCACCGAACCGGCCGCGGTCGTCGCCGCCGTGGTCTCCGGGCTGCGCGAGGTGATCGCGTCCGCCGGGGCCGAGGAGTCGGCCGTGATCGGCGTGGGCGTCGGCGTGCCCGGCACGGTCGAGCAGGGCGAGCGCGTGCTGGTGCACGCGCCCACCATCGGCTGGGACTCCGTCGCGCTCGCCGACGACCTGCGCGCAGCCGGCATCGAGCTGCCCGTGTTCGTCGACAACGGCGCCAAAACGCAGGGCCAGGCCGAGATGTGGTTCGGCGCGGGCCGCGGGGCGCGCCACGCGGTGATCGTGCTCATCGGCTCGGGTGTCGGCGCGGCCGTGATCGCCGACGGCACCACCTACCGCGGCTCCACCAGCAGCGCCGGCGAGTGGGGCCATACCACGATCGTCTACGGCGGGCAGGCCTGCCGCTGCGGTTCGCACGGCTGTCTCGAGGCCTACATCGGCGCCGAGGCCGTGCTCTCCCGTTACCGCCGCGTCCGCGGCAAGCCCGTGCCCGGCGAGACCGAGCAGGACCAGTTCGCCGCTCTCCTCGCCGCGGCCGACCGGTCGAAGTCGGCTCAGAAGGTCCTCGAGGAGACCGCCGGCTACCTCGGCGCCGGCATCGCGAACCTGATCAACCTGTTCAACCCCGAGCGCATCGTCGTCGGCGGCTGGGCCGGTCTCGCTCTCGGCGAGCGTCTCCTGCCGCTGATCCGCTCCACCGCGTCGGCCCACGCGCTGAGCCACCCGTTCGGCGAGACCACGATCCAGCTCGGGTACCTGGGTCTCGACGCCGTCGCGACGGGCGCGGCCACCCTGCCTGTCGCCGACCTGCTGGAGCAGGGCGCCGATCCCCGCCTGCTGGTCAAGCCGGCCCCCACGATCCGGTCGGGCGCAGGCGCGGCCTAGGACCCCGCGGTCACCCAGCGAACACTCCCGAGAACCCCAGGTGATCGGCGGCGATCACCGCCGATCACCTGGGCGGCAACCGTCACCCCTTAATTCGGGTTGAAAAAATTCTCACATCCGGCATTGCCGCAGTGGTACGGACCATGCATACTGCTTTTACTTTGTTGCCAGGCACAACAAAGTAGTCCGATTAGTCCGACCCCTGCCGCCCGCCTGCGGTCCACCTCCGGAGTGGACACGAAGCGCTCGGCCGAGAACCGCACGGTCCCCCGCCGTGCTCTCCTCCGCCCCACCGCGTTTTCGTGCTGCGCGTGAAAGCGCGGTCCCCTCCGCAAGAAGAGGTGACAACGATGTCCATCTCACGTTCTCTGAGACGTTCCCGCTGGGCCGGGCTCTTCGCGGCCGCTTCGCTGCTGGCCGTCGGAGTGCAGGCGACGCCCGCCGTCTTCGCGCCCACGGAAGCCGCGGCGGCGGCCAGCTTCACCGACGACTTCAACGGGCCGGCAGGCAGCCCGGCCGACGGTTCGAAGTGGAACTACGAAACCGGCGACAACGTCAACAACCACGAGCGCCAGTACTACACGTCCGGTACGAACAACGCCGCGCTCGACGGCCAGGGCCACCTGGTGATCACGGCCAAGCGCGAGAACCCGGGCAACTACAACTGCTGGTACGGCCGCTGCGAGTACACGTCCGCGCGCCTCAACACCTCCGGCAAGTTCAGCCAGGCCTACGGCCACTTCGAGACCCGCATGAAGCTCCCCCGCGGCCAGGGCATGTGGCCCGCGTTCTGGATGCTCGGCGGTGGCAACTGGCCGACCGACGGCGAAATCGACGTGATGGAGAACGTCGGCTTCGAGCCCAACACCGTGCACGGCACCATCCACGGCCCCGGCTACTCGGGCTCGGGCGGCATCGGCGCCGGCTACAGCGGCCCCAACTTCTCCGACGACTTCCACGCCTACGCCGTGGACTGGTCGCCGAACAAGATCGTCTGGTCAGTCGACGGCAACGTCTACCAGACCCGCACGCCGGCCGACCTCAACGGCAACCGCTGGGTCTACGACCACAACTTCTTCATCATCATGAACCTCGCCGTGGGCGGCTACTGGCCCGGCGACCCCAACGGCAGCACGCAGTTCCCGCAGCAGCTGGTCGTCGACTACGTGCACGTGACCACGAGCACCGGCGGCGGCACCACCCCGCCGAGCGGGAGCACCGGGCGCATCACCGGCATCGCCGGCAAGTGCGTGGACGTCGCGGGCGCCAACAGCGCCAACGGCACGCCCATCCAGATCACCGACTGCAACGGCAACGCGGCGCAGAACTGGACCGTCGGCAGCGACGGCACCCTGCGGGCGCTGGGCAAGTGCATGGACGTCACCGCCGCCGGCACCGCCGACGGCACGCCCGTGCAGCTCTACGACTGCAACGGTTCCGGCGCCCAGCAATGGGTCGTCACCGCGGCGCACGACATCGTGAACCCGGCCGCGAACAAGTGCCTCGACGCCACGGGCAACAGCTCGGCCAACGGCACCCGTCTGCAGATCTGGACCTGCACCGGTACGGCCAACCAGAAGTGGACCGCACCCTGATCCACTGACCGGCGATACGCGTTGCGCCGCAACAAAAGCCGACGCGGATCCCGGTGCCCCTGAAAGCCGCCGCGCGGGGCTGCTCGTCTCCTCTCCCTCCTCCGGCAGCCTCGCGCGGTGTTCCACTCCGGTCCCCACCGGCTCCCCGTTCGCCCGGGCGACACGATCCCGACCGGATCGCGCCGCACGGCGCCCCGGATCCCCACCGGCCCGCCTCCACCCGCGAGGCACCGCCGGGGCGTCCGCGAACGCGCTCGATCCGCCTGGTCCCCACCGGGCTCTTCCCGTCCCCACACGCCCTCTCCCCCAACCGCCCGACACACAGCCCCCGCCCGACACACAGCCCCCGCCCGACACACAGCCCCCGCCCGACACACAGCCCCCGCCCTCCCAAGGGGGGCGTCCCCATCCCATTCTACCGGCGAGGTCTGACAAGAAGTGGCCGAGCGGCCGCGGAGGGTCGACCTATCCACAACTCGCCTCGCCTGTGGACAACCGCAATCTCCCTTCCCCCCCAAGGAGAACCCGACCGTGCGGCGATTCCTCGTCGCGTTGGCAGGCTGCTTGCTGCTGACGCTTTCCTTCCTATCCGCAACCTCAGCCAACGCGGCACCAGCCGCCCCGGCGGCACTCGCCGCCGCGCCCACCGCGGCGCAGTTGCTCGCGAAGACCAGCTCGTGCCAGCAGATCTCCAACGGCAAGTACAGCTACGACGAAGGCGGCGCGGCCACCGTGCCGGTCTGCCAGTCCAGTGGTGCCGTGTTCTTCAAGGCCGACATGGACATCGACTGCGACGGCCAGCGCACGACGCAGTGCAACGAGAGCACCGACTGCTGCTTCTACCCGGACACGGCGTTCCACACGTCCACCGACCAGCCGTTGAACGCGGCGCAGCTGCCCTACATCGTGCTGCCGCAGCCGACGTCCACATGGGACTACCGCCAGTACGGGATCGACGGTGGTTCGGTGGTCGCCGTCATCTACAACAACAAGGTCACCTACGCGGTCGTCGGTGACACCGGTCCGACGAGCATCATCGGCGAGGCCTCCTACGCCACGGCCGTGAGCCTCGGCATCGACCCCGACCCGAGCACCGGCGGCACCGAGGGCCCGGTCACCTACGTCGTGTTCCCCAACACACACGTGAACCCGATCGAGAACCACAACACCGCGGTGAGCGTCGGCGAGTCGTCGGCGAGCAGCTGGGTGGGCGGCGGCCAGAGCGACCCGCCGACGGGTGGCGCCGGCCAGATCACCGGCCTCGGCGGCAAGTGCGTGGACGTCGCGGCGGCCAACAGCGCCAACGGCACCGCCGTGCAGCTCTACGACTGCAACGGCACCAACGCGCAGCAGTGGACCGTCGGCTCCGACGGCACGATCCGCGCGCTCGGCAAGTGCCTCGACGCCGCCGGCACCGCCAACGGCACCAAGACGCAGATCTGGGACTGCACCGGCGGCGCGGTCCAACGCTGGACGCGGAACTCCACCGGCAACCTCGTGAACGCCGCCTCCGGCAAGTGCCTCGACGCCACGGACAACAGCTCCGCCAACGGCACCCGCCTGCAGATCTGGACCTGCGCCGCCACCGCCAACCAGAAGTGGACGGTGTCCTAGGCATGCGCAAACGCCACCTGCTCCCATTGCTCGGCGCGGCGGCCCTGGCACTGTCCACCATGGCCGTACCGGTCGCGCAAGCGGCCAACGAAACCGTGAACGTCTGGCTCACCACGACCGACGACTCCCGGGGCGTGAACGTGACCCGTGGCCTGCAGCAGCAGCCGCCGGTCTCGTTCTCGGCCGGCACGGGCAGCGGCCAGCAGACGATCAACGTCAACGAGAACACCACATACCAGCAGTTCGAAGGCGGCGGCGCGTCGTTCACCGACACCGCGGCGTGGCTGATGAACTCCTCCGGCGCGCTGTCGGCGAGCACCCGCAGCTCGGTGATGCAGAAACTCTTCGACCCGAACAACGGGATCGGCCTGAGCTTCCTGCGCAACCCGATCGGCGCGTCGGACCTCGCCCGGTTCAGCTACACGTTCGACGACATGCCCGCCGGGCAGACCGACCCGAACCTCACCCACTTCTCCATCGCCCACGACCAGGCCGATGTGCTGCCGCTGACGCAGCAGGCCAAGCAGCTCAACCCGCAGATGAAGATCATGGCGTCGCCGTGGAGCGCGCCGCCCTGGATGAAGGACAACGACAGCTACAACCTCGGCTGGGTCGAGTCCCAGTACTACAACGCCTACGCCCAGTACTTCGTCAAGTACCTCCAGGCCTACCGCAGCGCCGGCGTGCCGATCGACTACCTCTCCGTGTCGAATGAACCGACGTGCTGCAACGGCTACCCGTCCACGAACTGGAACGGCTCCGGCCTGGCCTACTTCACGAAGAACAACCTGCTGCCGGCACTGCACACCGCGGGGCTGCCCACGAAGGTCCTCGCGCTCGACTGGAACTGGGACCAGTACCAGGCGTACGCGGCACCCACCATGGACGACGCCGCGATCCGCAACGACCCGAACTTCGGCGGCATGGCGTGGCACGGATACGGCGGCAACGTCGCGCAGCAGACGACCGTGCACAACCAGTACCCGAACGTGAACGCGTACTCGACCGAGCACTCCGGCGGCACCTGGATCGCCAACCAGCAGGCCGAGGACATGAACAACATCATCGACTACACCCGCAACTGGAGCCGGTCGGTCACCAAGTGGAGCCTGGCCGTGGACCAGAACATGGGTCCGCACAACGGCGGCTGCGGCACGTGCACCGGGCTCATCACCGTCCACAACGGAGACTCGCGCAGCGGGCAGGTCGACTACACGGTCGAGTACTACACGATGGGCCACCTCACCAAGTTCGTGAAGCCGGGCGCGGTGCGGATCGACTCGAACGACACTTCGGCCGTGCGCAACGTCGCGTGGAAGAACCCCGACGGGTCCAAGGCGCTCATCGCGTACAACTCCGGCACGGGCAACCAGAGCGTGCGCGTGAACTGGGGCGGGCAGTCGTTCACCTACACGCTGCCCGGCCACACTTCGGCCACGTTCACGTGGAACGGCACGCAGGCGGGCGGGGGCACGACCTCGCCGCCGACCGGTCGCACCGGCCAGATCACCGGGCTGGGCGGCAAGTGCCTCGACGTCGCGGGCGCCAACAGCGCCAACGGCACCGCGGTCGACCTCTACGACTGCAACGGCACGGGCGCGCAGCAGTGGACCATCGGCTCCGACGGCACGATCCGCGCGCTCGGCAAGTGCCTCGACGTGACCTCGGCGTCCACAGCGGACGGTGCGAAAGTGCAGCTGTACGACTGCAACGGCACCGGCGCGCAGCAGTGGACGGCCAACTCGTCGCGCGACATCGTGAACACCGCTGCCGGCAAGTGCCTCGACGTCACCGGAAACACCTCGGCCAACGGCACGCGCACGCAGATCTGGACGTGCACCGGCGCGGCCAACCAGAAGTGGACCGCACCGTAACCCTCCCCAGGAGTCCCCGATGAGAAGAAGAGTCCTCGCGGCGCTCGGCGGCCTGCTCGCCGCCTCCGCCATCACCCTCGTCCCGGCCGACGCGCAGGCGGCGACCGGGCAGATCACCGGCCTCGGCGGCAAGTGCGTCGACGTCGCCGGCGCGAACAGCGCCAACGGTTCCGCCGTGCAGCTCTACGGCTGCAACGGAACCACCGCACAGCAGTGGAACGTCGGCTCCGACGGCACGATCCGCGCGCTGGGCAAGTGCCTCGACGTGGCCTCGGCGTCCACAGCGGACGGGGCCAAGGTCCAGCTGTACGACTGCAACGGCACGGGCGCCCAGCAGTGGTCGGTCACCGCCGCCCACGACATCGTGAACACGGCGGCCGACAAGTGCCTCGACGCGACCGGCCAGAGCTCGGCCGACGGCACCCGGCTGCAGATCTGGACGTGCACCGGCACGGCCAACCAGAAGTGGACCGCGCCTTCCGGCGGCGGCGACACGACTCCGCCGCCTTCGGCCGGCGCGATGGCCGTGGCTCCGTACCTCTACAACGGCTGGGGCGCGCCGCCGAACCCGACCACGATCATGAACGCGACGGGCGTTAAGTGGTTCACACTGGCGTTCGTGCTGTCCAACGGGTACTGCAATCCGCAGTGGGACGGCGGGCGTGCGCTCACCGGCGGCGTGGACCAGGGCACGATCAACACCGTGCGCGGCGCGGGCGGCGACGTGATCCCGTCGTTCGGCGGCTACAGCGGCAACAAGCTGGAGTCCTCGTGCGGCAGCGCGGGTGAGCTCGCGTCGGCGTACCAGAAGGTGATCAACGCCTACGGCCTCAAGGCGATCGACATCGACATCGAGGCCGACGCCTACAGCAACCCGACGGTGCAGCAGCGCACCGTCGACGCGCTGAAGACCGTGCGCGCCAACAACCCGGGCATCAAGATCTACGTCACGTTCGGCACCGGCATCAGCGGTCCGGACTCGAGTCTGGTCAACCGCGCGGCACAGTCCGGCTTCGCGGCCGACGGCTGGGTCATCATGCCGTTCGACTTCGGCGGTGCCGGGCAGAACATGGGCACGCTCACCACGCGTGCGGCCGAGGGCCTGAAGAACGTCGTCAAGAACGCTTTCGGCTACTCCGACGACAACGCCTACCGGCACATGGGTATCTCGTCCATGAACGGCATCACCGACCAGAACGAGACGGTGACGGTGGCGGACTTCACCACCATCCTGGGTTACGCGAACCAGCACCACCTGGCCCGGCTGACGTTCTGGTCGGCCAACCGCGACCGGCCGTGCACGGGTGGTCCGGACGACAGCTGCTCGAAGGTCTCGCAGCAGCCGTGGGACTACACGAAGGTGTTCGCCCGGTACGCCGGCTGAGGCTCCGAAGTGGACTGACCCGCGAGCACTGATCCGGCCGAAAGCAGGCCGACCCCCACGCGCCACGGAACCGTTGCTGCGAAGCCATTCGGCCGTGGCGGCGGGCGGATTGGCAATGATCGGCGCAGTACGCAACGGCGAACCGTGATCTCCCCCCGGGGACCACGGTTCGCCGTTGCTCCACCATCTCCACCATCTCCTGGCCACGCACGCCGGATCGGGCACTGGGGGCGACCATCCCGACTCGATCTTCGCGAAGGCGGCAGGCCCCGTCTGGGGGTTCCGGAGCCTGCGACGCCCGTCGCTTCACGCGACCTGCTGAAGACGTTAATCAGGTGCCCGCGATCTTGACACCACCCAGACTACGGACGGCCCGAACGGCCACAATCGGGTGTCCATCCGCGCGCAAGCACGCTATGTAAGCAAGTGCTTCATCCCTTTTGCGACGGAGTAGTGCCGTTCCTGCGTCACGGAGGCGCAACTCATGACAAACGTTTTCCATGGCGCAGCACACACTTTCCCGTCGGGTCACGGCGATTTTCGTTCCCCTGACACGGATCCCGCCCCGCTGCGCAACGCCGGGAGTCCGGCGTGGACCACTACCATGAGCTACCGGTTGACGCCCTCCGCCGAACGCTCCGAGTACGCCTCGACGAGCTGCGCTTCCGCGTCGGAGAGGTAAGCCGCGAGCAGCTTCTCCGCGCGCCGGCCGTCGCCCTCGCCGAGCGGACCGAGCAGTTCGCGGTTGCGCGGCAGGTAGCGCTCGTGGAACCGCCGCGGGTCGGCCGTCACGTGGAAAACCAGCCGCAGCTCGGCAGTGAGGCCCTGCATCAGCTCGACCACGCGCTCGCTCCCGGTCAACGCGACGAGCTCGCTGTGGAACCGGATGTTGGCCGTGCCGAGGTCCTGCCACCGGCCGGTTTCGGCGGCTTGGTCACCCTCGGCGACCGTGGCCGCGATCTTGCCGTAGGACGCCGGCCGTTCGGTGATCCCGCGGACCGCGGCGCACTCGACGAGCTTGCGGACGCGGTAGATGTCGCACACGTCGTCGACGGTCGGCACGCGCACGAAGACGCCGCGGTTGAGCTCGTGGGTGAGCAGCCGCTCGTGGGTGAGCAGGCGGAACGACTCGCGCAGCGTGTTGCGCGAGACGCCCAGCGCGTTGCCGATGTCCTGCTCCGACAGCCGGTCGCCGGGCAGGAAGAAGCCCTCGGAGATGCGCGTGCGCAGCACGCCGGCGACCCGCTCCGCGGTGCTCGTCCGGCTCAGCAGGCCGCGGTCGGCTTCCAGGCCCAGCGGACTCTCGTCGGTGGCCACGTCGCCCAGCGTAGCCGCAGGGTTGAGAACAATAAAATGAGAGACTTGTGGAATTGTTGAACGATCCGTACGGCGACTGCCCTGTGACTCGCGCCACAATGAGAACTCTCCTAGCGAGGTACCCATGAACACGAACGTGACAGCAGGCACCACGAGTGCGGCCCGGCCGTTCGAGTGGTTCCGATCCCTCGGGCCGAAGGGCAAGCGCGCCTTCTTCGCCGCCTTCGGCGGTTACGGGCTCGACTCCTTCGACTACCAGACCCTGCCGTTCGGCCTCGCCGCCATCACGGCGTACTTCGGCATCTCCTCCGGCGAAGCCGGGCTGCTCAGCACGACCACGCTGGTCGTCTCCGCGATCGGCGGTGTCGGCGCCGGTGTGCTGGCCGACCGCATCGGCCGCGTCCGCACGCTGCAGCTGACCATCGCGCTGTACACGGTGTTCACGGTGTTCTGCGGTTTCGCGCCGAACTTCGAGACGCTGCTGGTGTTCCGCGGTCTGCAGGGCCTGGGCTTCGGTGGCGAGTGGGCCGTCGGCGCGGCGCTGGTCGCCGAGTACTGCTCGGTGCGCTACCGCGGCCGGACCGTCGCGTTCGTGCAGAGCGCGTGGGCCGTGGGCTGGGGCCTGCTGGTGATCGTCTACACCGTGCTGTTCAGCGTGCTCGACGACGCCGTCGCGTGGCGCGTGCTGTTCTGGGTCGGTGTGCTGCCGGCACTGCTCGTGCTGTGGGTGCGCCGCCGCGTGGCCGACGCCGAGCACGTGACCGAACGCCGCCTGAAGACGCTCAAGACGAAGACGCGCAATTCGCTCGCCGGCATCTTCCGCCCCGGCCTGCTGCGCACCACGCTCTTCGCGGCGCTGCTCGCGACCGGCGTGCAGGGCGGGTACTACACGCTGTTCACGTGGATGCCCCAGTACCTCAAGACCGCCCGCGGCCTGTCCGTGGTCGGCACGGGCGGGTACTTCGCACTGCTGATCCCCGGCGCGTTCATCGGCTACGTGTGCGGCGGCTACCTCACGGACCTGTTGGGGCGCAAGCGAACCTTCCTGCTGTTCTCCGTGCTGTCGGCGGTGCTGATCGTGCTGTTCGTGCAGCTGCCGTACGGCGCCAACGGCCTCATGCTGCTGATCAGCTTCCCGCTGGGCTTCTCGACGTCGGCGATCTTCAGCGGCTTCGGCGCGTACCTCGCGGAGCTGTACCCGACCGAGGTGCGGGCGACGGGCCAGGGCTTCACGTACAACTTCGGGCGCGCGGTGGGTGCCGCGTTCCCCGCGGTGGTCGGGTTCATGGGCGCGGGTGGCGCGATCGCGCTCGGTGCCGTCGGGTACGCCATCGCCGCGCTCGCGTTGCTGGGCCTGCCCGAAACCCGCGGACGGGAACTGACCGGGATCGGGTCATGACCACGTTCCGCGACCCCGCCACGCTGACGCCCGCGGAGGCCCGCGCGCTCTTCCGCGCGGGCACCGAGCGGCCGACCGCGGGCTGGGCGCGGGGTTACGCGCAGGCCAACCTGATCGCCGTGCCGCAGGACTGGGCCGACGACGTGCTGTTGTTCTGCGCGCGCAACCCGAGCGCGTGCCCGGTGCTCGAGGTCAGCCGGCCCGGCGACCCGGGCTCACGGCTCGCGCCGGGCGCGGACCTGCGCACCGACCTGCCGCGCTACCGGGTGTGGCACAACGGGGTGCTCACCGGCGAGGTCACCGACGCGACCGGCCTGTGGCGCAGCGACATGGTGGCGTTCTCGATCGGCTGCACCTACTCGTTCGAGGCGCCGCTGGTCGCGGGCGGCGTGCCGCTGCGGAACCGGACGCAGGGGCGCATGGCGATGTACGTGACCGACCGGCAGTGCACGCCGGCCGGCTGCACGGGCCTGTGGTGGTGACGATGCGGCCGGTCCCGGCGGAGCTGCTCGACGACGCCGTGCGGATCACCTCGGCGTCACCCTCGCTGCCCGGCGCCCCGGTGCACGTCGGCGACCCGGCGGCGCTGGGCATCACGGACCTGGCGCGGCCGGACTTCGGCGACGCCGTGGACCTGGAGCCCGGCGACGTGCCGGTGTTCTGGGCCTGCGGCGTCACCCCGCAGGCGGCGGTGATGGCTTCGCGGCCGCCGTTCGCCATCACGCACGCGCCGGGGTACATGTTCTTGACGGACCAACGCGAGATGGGAGTGCCATGGATCTGAACAGCGACCTCGGCGAAGGCTTCGGCGCGTGGCGGATGGGCGACGACGAGGCGATGCTCGACATCGTGACCAGCGCGAACATCGCGTGCGGCTTCCACGCGGGCGACCCCGGCGTGATGCGGCGGGTGTGCGCCCGCGCGGCCGAACGCGGCGTGACGATCGGGGCGCACGTGGGTTACCGCGACCTCGCCGGCTTCGGCCGGCGGGCGCTGGACATCTCGCCCGCGGACCTCACGGACGACGTGCTGTACCAAATCGGCGCGTTGGACGCTTTCGCGCGAGCGGCCGGGTCTTCAGTGAAGTACGTGAAGGCGCACGGTGCGCTGTACAACACGGCGGCGGTGGACCCGGCGCAGGCGGCGGCGCTCGTAGAGGGCGTGCGGCAGTTCGGGACCGGGTTGGCGCTGTTGTGCCCGCCGGACTCGGAGATGCTGCGCGCGGCTTCGGCGGCCGGGGTGACGGGGTATGCGGAGGCGTTCGCGGACCGGGCTTACACGTCGGAGGGACGGCTCGTGTCGCGGAAGCTGCCGGGCGCGGTGCTGCACGACGCCGACGAGGTCGCCGCGCGTGCCACGGCCATGGCCACCTCGGGCTCGGTGATCGACGTGGACGGCGGGAAGCTCGAGCTGCGGGCAGTTTCCCTGTGCGTGCACGGTGATACGCCGGGGGCCGTGGACATCGCGCGGCGGATTCGCGCCTCGTTGGCGGAGGCGGGGGTCACGGTGGAGTCGTTCGTGTGATTTCCGTGTTGCCTTACGGCGGATCCGCGGTGCTCGTGAAGTCCCAGGACGTGCTCGGGTTGCAGGCGGCGCTGGAGTCGGCTCCGCCGGCCGGGGGTCGTGGAGCTGGTGCCGGCCGCGCGGACGCTGCTGGTGCGGTTCGATCCTGCGGTGGTGGAGATCGCTTCGTTGACCCGGTTGTTGTCTTCTGTGTCCACTGTGGATGTTGTCGCGGGCTCTTCGGCCCAGGTCACCGTGCCGGTGCGCTACGACGGGGCGGATCTCGCCGACGTCGCGGAGGCTTCCGGCTTGTCGGTGCGGGAGGTCGTGTCCTTGCACAGCTCGGCTTCGTACGTGGTGTCGTTCTGCGGCTTCGCCCCGGGCTTCGCTTACCTGACGGGCCTCGATCCCGCGCTGCACCTGCCACGCCGGTCCGTGCCGCGCACTCGCGTGCCCGCCGGTTCGGTCGCCATCGCGGGCGAGTACTCGGCCGTCTACCCGCGCCCGTCACCCGGCGGCTGGCACCTGGTGGGCACCAGTTCCCTGCCGGTGTGGGATGTCGAGCGCGACCCGCCCCACCGGCTCACACCGGGCACGCGCGTGCGGTTCGAGGCGGTGTGATGACCGGGAAGGTGGAAGTGCTCGCGACCGGTCCGTTCGCGACCGTGCAGGACCTGGGCCGGCCCGGTTTCGCCGCCGTCGGCGTCGGGCGGTCCGGGGCAGCTGACCGTTCGTCGGTGCGGCTGGCGAACCGGCTGGTCGGCAATCCCGAGACGCACGCGGCCCTGGAGGTGACGCTCGGCGGGTTGCGGCTGCGGGTCTCCGAAGCCGCGTTGGTCGCCGTCACCGGGGCGGAAGTCGACGTGCGGGCCGGGCGGCGGACGGCCGCACCGAACGGACCCGTCGCGCTGCGGGCCGGCGAAGAGCTGGTGCTCGGAACGGCCACCCGCGGCCTGCGCTGCTACGTCGCCATCCGCGGTGGGTTCGACGTGCGGCCGGTGCTCGGCGCGCGGGCCACCGACACCATGGGTGGGCTCGGGCCTCCGCCCCTGGCTCCGGGAACGACGCTCCCGGTGGGCGACGTCGTCACCGGGCAGCCGGTCGTCGACCTGGCTCCACTGGCCCGGCTTTCGGAAGAGCCGATCCTGCGCATCACCCCCGGGCCGCGCCTCGACTGGTTCACCCGCACGGCACTGTCCACTTTGGTCACCTCCGGGTACGCGGTGACCGCCGACCTGGACCGCGTCGGCGTCCGGCTCGACGGGCCGGCGCTCACCCGCTCGCGCTCCGGCGAGCTGCCGCCGGAAGCCGCGGTGCCGGGTGCGCTGCAGGTGCCACCCTCGGGCGTGCCGATCCTGTTCCTCGCCGACCACCCCGTGACCGGCGGTTATCCCGTGCCCGCCGTCGTCCGCGAACCCGACCTCGACGTCGCCGCGCAGCTGCGGCCCGGTCAGCGCGTGCGCTTCACGCTGAGCCATGAAGGCTGACACGAGGCAGAACACCGCCAGCGGCACCTCGACCACAGCCATCGCCACCGACGCCGCGACGTCCGGCCCGGCCGTGGTCACGTCGAACCACGCGTCGGCCAGCAGGAGTGCCCCCGTCGCGGCCGCGGGGGCCGGCGCGCGGCGGTCGCCGCGCAGCAGCCACCAGCCCGTGAGCAGCAGGCCGACCGCCTCCAGCACGTCGAGCCCCACCCACGCGAGGCGCCAGTGCTGCGCCGCGTACGTGTCGGGCAGCGTCGCCACCAAGATTCCCAGCCACGGCACCAATCCGGCTCCGGCGAGCGCCGGCACCCAACCCCTTTTCATGACTTCCCCCTTCGTCCCGGCCAGGCTAGCCAATTGCAGAGACTCTCTGCAAACTTTTTCTGCAATAGTTCTCTGCACTACGCTGAGTGGCATGGCGGAACCACCGGAACAGCGGGTCCTCACCGGCCCCGACCTCAAGGCCCTCCAGAAGGCACTCGCCAACCCGGTGCGCCGCGACATCCTCCGTTACCTGGGCAAACACGGCGAGGCGAATTCGACGAGCGTCGCCAAGGCGCTCGGCGAGAGCACGGGCACCACGAGCTACCACCTGCGCAAGCTCGCCGAGCAGAAGCTGATCGCCGAGATCGAGGAGCGTTCGTCGGGCCGTGAGCGGTGGTGGCGCTCGATGATGACCAACGTCTACACCCCGCCCGGCCTCGAAATGACCGACGACGAGCGCACGGCCGCCACCCAGATCGGCGCGCTGAAGATGAGCCACGACCTCGACCTCGTCGTCCGCGCGTACGCCGGCTACGACAGTTCGGAAGGCTGGAACCAGATCTACCGGGCCGGGCTCACGCTCACCAAGGACCAGGTGGAAGCGTTTGCGACCGACTTCCGGGCGCTGCTGTGGAAGTACACGACCGAAGGGGCGCCCGGCGCGCGGGACATGGCCGTCCGGCTCGTCGTACTACCGGAGGACAACCTCACAAACCCGAGACCCGCAACGTCAGGTTGAGCCGCCCCGTCAGGCCCAGCGCCGGGTCGGCCGTGCCGGGCAGGGTGCGGGGCACGCCGTGGTACGCCAGCCGCGAGGGGCCACCGAAGACGAACAGGTCGCCGGAACGCAGCTCGACGTCGGTGTAGGGGCGGTTGCGGTTCTCGGTGTTGCCGAAGCGGAACACGCAGGTGTCGCCGAGGCTGAGGGACACGACCGGCTCCGGGGAGCGCTCGTCCTTGTCCTGGTGCTGGCCCATTTTGGCCGTGGCGTCGTAGTAGTTCACGAGGGCCACGTCGGGGTCGTAGCCGGCGGAGTCGTAGCCGTCGCCGTACGCCGAGGCGACCGCGCGCCGACCGAGGTCGCCGAGCCAGGGCGGGAACGGTTCCACGGGCGAGCCGTCCTCGCGGGTGCGGGAGTAGCGGTACGGGAGCCAGTGCCAGCCGAGGCAGACCATGCGCACGGACATCACACCGCCATGGGGCAGGCGGGTCTGGCGGTAGCCGCGCCAGCCGCGGCAGGCCTCGACGAGCGAGCGCTGATGGTCGAGATCGAGCCAGTCGGGGACGTGGACCGCGCCAGGCGCGAGTTCGACCCGGGGACGTGGCAGCAGTTCCATCGCGAACATTGTCGCATCGCACCGGCGGGACTCGGCAGACCGCAGGAGCCACCCGAAGGGTCCAGCCGGGTGCTCCTGCGGCGGTACCCCTCGCCGGAACCGCCGCCTCGACACTCCCACACTCGGGTGTAACAGACCAGGTTTCGATCAGCTACAACATGGACACGTGACGCGACGGCCGAGGGTCATCACCGTGCGTCATCCGGACCTCGCCGGCCCGAACTCGACCACGGTCACGCCGGCTCGCGCGGGCACGGGGTCGTTCATCGCGGCCAGCGCGGCCGGCACGTCGTCGAGGCCGATCCGAGTGCCGATCAGGCCCGCGAGGTCGATGCCCGACCGCTCGACCACGCTCAGCAACTCCGGGTACTCGTGCGCCTGCAGGCCATGGATGCCCACGATCTCCAGCTCGCCGCCGATCACGCGGTGCATCGGGATCGGCGCGACGCCCTGCGCGGGCGGCATCAGGCCCGCCTGCACGTGGCGGCCGCGTTTGCGCAGGCTGCCGACCGACGCGGCGCACGTGGCCGGCGAGCCCAGGCAGTCGAGCGACACGTGGGTGCCACCGCCGGTCAGCGACCGGACGTGCTCGGCCAGCGCCTCCGGCCCGTCGAACGCGCCCGCGTCGACGCTCAGCACCGCACCCGAGCGCTCCGCGAGCGCCCGCGCGGCCGGCGAGACGTCCACGGCCACGACCTTCGCGCCCGCAGCCGCGGCCAGCAGCACGGCGGAGATCCCGACTCCGCCGCAGCCGTACACGGAAACCCACTGGCCCGCCCGCACACCGCCCTGCCGGAGCACCGCGCGGAACGCCGTGCCGAAGCGGCAGCCGAGCGCCGCGGCCTCCGCCGCCGACATCGCGTCCGGCAGCGCGACGAGGTTGGCCTGCGCGTGCTCGATCGCCACGAACTCCGCGAACGACCCCCAGTGGGTGGCGCCCGGCTGGAACTCGTCGTCGCAGATCTGCTGGTCACCGCGCGCACACTGCGCACAGCTACCGCACGCGCACACGAACGGCACCGTCACCCGCGCGCCGGCCTCCCAGCCGCGCACGCCCGCACCGACCGCCGCGATCCGCCCCGCCAGCTCGTGGCCGGCGACGTGCGGCAGCTTCACGGCTTCGTCGTGGCCCTGCCACGTGTGCCAATCGCTGCGGCACACGCCCGTCGCCTCGACCGCGATCACCACCCCACCGGGCGGCGCCACCGGATCCGGCACCTCGACCACCTGGGGCAGCACCCCGAACTCTCGCATCACGACCGCACGCATGGGAGTGATCGTAAGGAGTCCCGGGGTTCCCGTTCGCGCCCTGCTCCGGCCACGCACTTCCGCCCTGCCCGAGCCACTCGAACCCAGCCCCGGCGCGAGATCGCGCCGGTTTCTGGATCGGGCGACGTGATCGGCCGCCAGGCCGATCCGCCCGCTCGATCCGGAAGCCGGCTCACCGGCGATCTCGCACGCCTCGGCGAAGCCGAGGCAGAAAACACGGCGGAGTCAGCGCCGCGAGCGCGGCGGGCCCAGCAACCTCCGCAGGGAATTCGGCGGCACCCCGAGGATGTCTTCCAAATTCCTTAGTGCCTGCAATGATTCCGGCCGTTCCGGGCGGCACCGCCCCGACTGCCAGTGGCTCAATGTCGCGAGACTCAGGGAAGTTCCCCTGCCACGCAAGCGGTATCTGATCCTGTCCAGTCCCAGCCCCCTCGCCCTGATTGCCGCTCGCAGGGCGTCCGCGAACGGGCCGGCCTCGAGCAACCGCCCGAGATCCCGTTCCGCCGTTTCCGCCCTGTCCATCGTCGACGTTCGCTGACCGGTCATCGCACACGCTCCGAACCATGTCGCTTCCCGAAACTTCGGAGCGTAGGCCGGACTCCACATGATCGGAAGGGCACTCACCCGCCTGCGGAGAGAGAACGAGCGATCTCCGCGAAGGGTTCTGCGTAGCCGGAATTCACGGTGACGTAGGTAATCCCCCACCGTTCGCGCCACCGGAGAAGAGTTTCCGTTGCTGCGCCGGGGTTTTCCGGCAGAACCGTGACAGCGCCGTTCGCGGCGAGCTCGGGAACATCCACTCCGGTGTACTTCGCGATGTGGGGTGCCGGCGCATTTCCGACGGCTATCAGATTCACCGAAAGTTCGATCGCACCGAATCGCGTCCCCGCCATTTCGTGAAAGTTGTCCACAATAGAGTCGGCTTCGGATTCCGTCGTCTGGGGTGCCCAGGACAGAGTGACCACATCTGCCTCGCGCGCGGCGAGCGCGAGCATCTTCGGCCCGCCGCCGGAGAGCAGCAGCCGCGGCCGCTCGGGCGTCTCCTTGAGGAACGCGATGGTGTCGGCCAGGCGCGCGATGCGCTCACCCGGCGCCGCGAACTCCCGGCCGAGGCCGCGCGCGAACGCATCGGCGCCGGGCCGGCCGACGCCCAGGCCGAGCTCGAAGCGGCCGCCCGTCACGCGGTGCAACGTGGACACCTGCCAGCCGAGCTGGCGGGCGTCGCGGAACGGGTCGGCCAGCACGAAGGTGCCCAGCGTGAGGCGGCTCGTGACGGCGGCAGCCGCGGGCACGAGCGTGAGCGGGTCGGCGTCGCCGACGGGGTCGGTGGCGAGCAGGGTGTCGAGGCCGAGGTCCTCGATCCGGCGGGCCTGGTCGGTCCAGGCTTCGAGGTCGGGGGCGTACCCGGCGACGATCCCGAAGCGAAACGGTTTCGTGGTCATGGCGACCATCGTCGGCGCCGGCGGGGGTAGCCCACATCCGCCGAGGAGCGACACCGCGGCGTACGCCCGTCAGCGCACGGCGACAGACAGCGCTTGCGCGATCTCCTTGCCGATGGCGTGCGTCGCGGCGTCCGGCGGCTGGCCCACCTTCACGACCATCGGCCCGCCGAACGGCTGGCGCTCGACGACCTCGATGCGCTCGCCCAGGCCGATGGCGTGCTCGGTGAGGTAGCGCAGCAGCTCCGGATCCGTGTCCCACACGCGCACGATCTCGCCGACGGCGCCGGGCGGCAGGTCGTCCAGGATGCGCATCGGCACCTCCTCGACACTGCCGTCGGGAGCCGGGATGGGGTCGCCGTGCGGGTCGCGCAAGGGGTTGCCGAGCTTCGCGGCGATGCGCTCGACCAGCCGGTCGGACACCGCGTGCTCCAGCGCGTCGGCCTCCGAGTGGACCTCGTCCCAGGTGTAGCCCAGTTCGGAGACGAGGTAGGTCTCGATCAGCCGGTGGCGGCGCAGCACCGAGCGCGCCAGCAGCCGCCCCTCGGCGGTCAGCTCGATGCCCCGGTAGGGCACGTGGGCCACCAGCCCGAGCTGCGAAAGCTTCGTGACCATGCCCGACGCCGACGACGGGCTCACCTCGAGCCGTCCCGCCAGCGTCGCATTGGTCACGGCCTCACCGCGCTCGACGAGCCCGTAGATCACGCGCACGTAGTCCTCGACCGACGACGACCTCCGGACGGAACCATCTTCCATAACGCATACGATACGGGCTCACCCCTCACCGTCCGGACGCCGTGGGGCGCCCGAATGTGGTTCAACGCTGAACGACTCGGTCCGGACCAGCGGTGGTCCGGACAGCGGGTCTCACGGCCGCCAGCGGTACCGGATCCAGCCCGGCACGGGGTCCGCGCCCAGCTGCGCGTAGAACGCCTCGGCCTTCTCGTTGCCCGCCTGCATGTCCCACTCGACGCGGCCGGTGGTGCGTGACCGCAGCTCGTCGAGCAGCTCGCGACCCAGCCCGTGCCGGCGGTACTCGGGGCGGATGAACAGGTCGTCGAGCCAGATCCCCGGCCGGGCTTCCCACGTCGAGAAGTTCCAGCTGCAGAACGCGAAGCCCGCGACCACGTCCGGGCGGTCCGGCGGCGTCGCGAGGACGACCCACGCCTTCGGCTCGGGCCCGAACAGGTACCCGCTCATCTCGGCGCGGTCGAGCTTGAGGTCGTGCTTGTCCTCGTACACGGCGTGCTCTTCGATGAGCGCGCAGATCTCTTCGGCGTCTTCGAAGACGGCGTCGCGGACGGGCATGCGAGGAGCCCCAATCTGGTCGGTTCTTGTCGGTGGTCGCGGTTACGGTGCGGGCATGAGCCCCGAAGACCGGTTCGAGGACCTGATCGACGAGCTGCTGGGCGGCGAAGACGCCGACGGCGTCGAGCCGCCGCGGCCCGGAAGCGGGTTCGGGTCGAGTGCCCTGCGTGTGGACAATCGCATCTTCGCCATGCTCGTGCGCGGGCACCTCGTGGTGAAGCTGCCGAAGCCCCGCGTCGACGCACTGGTGGCCGAGGGCCACGGCGTGCGGTTCGACGCGAACAAGGGCACGCCGATGAAGGAGTGGTTCACGCTCGCCGAGGAGTCGCCGCTCGACTGGCCCGCGCTGGCGCGCGAGGCGTGGGCGTTCGTCGGCAAGCGATAGGTCACGATGCCTCGTAGCGCAGTTCGCCGCCCACGGCCGTGGCGAGCACGCGGAGATCATCCATAGTGGACAGTGGATCACCCGAAAGGACCACGAAGTCCGCCAGCTTGCCCGGCTCCAGCGTGCCGAGGTCGTGTTCGGCGAACGTCGCGTACGCCGAGCCGTAGGTGTACGCGCGCAGCGCCTCCTGCGGGGTCAGCGCTTCCTCGGGCGAGAACGGCACGCCCGAGGACGTGCACCGGCGCACCATGTCGGCCAGGCCCAGCAGCGGCGCGCCGTCGACGACCGGACGGTCGGAGCTCGCGGGCAGCACGCAACCGGCGTCGAGGACGCTGCGCAGGCGGTAGCACCACGGCACCCGTGCTTCGCCGAGCGCCGCGCGCATGCCGTCACCCAGCTCGTTCACGAACCGGCCCTGCGGCGACGCGATGAGCCCCAGCCGGGCCAGCCGAGTCAGCTCCGCCGGCTGCAGCACCGCGCAGTGCTCGATGCGGTGCCGGTGGTCCTCGCGCGGCGAAGCGGCCAACGCGGCTTCGTACGCGTCGAGCACCACCGTGATGGCGCGATCGCCGATGGCGTGTGTCGCGATCTGCCAGCCCGCGTCGTGCGCGAGGCGGATCGTGCGGGCCAGTTCCTCCTCGGGCACCTGGAAGTAGCCGCGGTTGTCCGGCTCGCCGGCGAACGGCTCGTGCATCGCGCAGGTGCGCCCGACCAGGGAACCGTCGGCGAAGAGCTTCATCGGGCCGACACGCAGCCATTCGTCGCCGAAGCCCGTGCGCAGGCCCAGGTCGAGGCCGAACCCGGCACCGTCGGGCAGGTCGTGGAGCACGCTCGCCGCCACCATCACCGTGCTCCGCACGCGCAGCACCCCGCGTTCGCGAGCCAGCTGGTACGCGGCCAGCTCGGCGGGTGTCTCCCCGACCAGCCCGCCGCCGATGCCGGCCTCCTGCACGCTCGTGATGCCCTCGGACAGGAACTGCTCGCTCGCGCGGTCGAGGCCGCGGACCACGGACTCCAGCGGCGTCGGGTAGGTCAGCGGCCGCAGCAGCAGCTGGGCCTGCTCGCGCAACAGCCCGGTCGGCGACCCGGCAGCGTCGAGCACGACGTCGCCGCCCACCGGTACGTGCGCCAGGTCGAGCTGGTGCAGCACGGCGGAGTTGACCACGGTCATGTGCCCGGACGTGTGCTTGAGCCGCACGAGCATCCCGGGTGCGGCACGGTCGAGGCCGTGGCGATCCGGGTGCGCGCCACCGGCCAGCTTGTTCTGGTCGTAACCGCTCCCGATGACCCAGCTGCCGGCGGGCAGCTCGGCGGCCCGGCGCGCCACGGCGTCGTAGACCTCCTCGACGCTGCGGCAGTCGCTGAGCGGCACGTCGTCCAAGCCCATACCGAACCACGCCATGTGGTTGTGGGCGTCGTGGAACCCGGGCACCACGTACGCGCCGCCGAGGTCGATCCGCCGGCGCGCGGAAAGCTCCGAAGCGTCTTCACCCAGCGCCACCACCCGGCCGTGCAGCACGGCGAGCGCACCCTCCCCGGTGAGCAGCCGGGCGTTCTCGTACACCGCGTCGACCCGCATGAACGAGACCCTATCGATCGATCGATCGAACGTCTAGGCTCGCTGCCATGAGCACCGTGGACCTCGCCGTCGAGGGCGGCATCGCGCACATCCGGCTGAACCGGCCCGAGCGGCTGAACGCCGTGGCGCCCGTGCTGGTGGACGACTTCCTGACCGCCCTGGACGGCGTCGCGCGCAGCACCGCCCGCGTGGTCGTGCTGTCCGGCAACGGCCGCGCCTTCTGCGCCGGCCACGACCTCAAGGAGCCGACGCCGGAAGGCGACTCGCGCGCCCGGCTGGACCGGCTGCAGGACGTGACCCGCCGGCTGCGCGCGCTCCCGCAGCCGGTGATCGCCGCCGTGCACGGCTACGCCCTCGGCGCCGGAGCGGAGTTCGCGCTCGGCTGCGATCTGGTGCTGGCCGCCGACGACGCCGTGTTCGGCTTCCCCGAGGTCTCGCTCGGGCTGAGCGTGACGGGCGCGGCCTCGCGCCTGCTGCCGCTGCTCGTCGGGCCGATGAAGGCCAAGGAGCTGCTGCTGCTCGGCGAGCGGTTCGACGGTCTGCGCGCCCACGACCTCGGCCTGGTCAATGCCGCCGTGCCCGCCGCCGAGCTCATGACGCTGGCGCTGGGCTGGGCCGAGAAGATCGCGCACCACCCCGCCGAGGCCGCCACCATGGCCAAGCGGGCGCTCGACTCCGGCCTCGACCACGCGCTGGAATCAGCCCTGGAGCTGGAGGTCAGCCACGCGCTGATCACCGAGCACTCGGCCGCGGTGCGCGAGTCCACCGAGGCGTTCCGGAGCCGTGCGTGAAGACCCTGCAGCAGGCCGACACGCTGGTCGCGCTGGTGGACCGCGCCGCGCGGCTGTGGCCGGGGCGCACCGCCTGGGTCTTCGACACGACGGGCGAGCGGTTCACCTTCGCCGAAGTCGACGAGCGCAGCGGCCGGTTCGCCGCCGGGTTGCACGAGCTGGGCGTGCGGCCCGGCGACCGCGTGGCCGTGATGTTGCGCAACCAGCCGGAGTTCCCGCTGCTGTGGCTCGCGCTGGCGAAGCTCGGCGCGGTGCTGGTGCCGGTGAACACGAACTACCGCGAGTTCGACGGCGCCCACGTGCTGCGCCACTCCGGCGCGCGGTTCGCCGTCGCGGCCGACGAGTTCGTGGAGCTGCTGGAGAAGATCGCGCCGGACACCGCCGTGGAACGGGTGCTGACGCCGGCGGACCTGCGGGCGCCGGACGCGAGGCCGGCCGCGGACGTCGTCGCCGAGCAGCCCGTGAACATCCAGTACACCTCCGGCACGACCGGCGCCCCCAAGGGTTGCGTGCTGCCGCACCGGTACTGGACCACGCTCGCCGTCAGCCTCGCCACGGACTTTCCTTCCGTGGGCGAGGAAGACGTGCTGCTGACCGCGCAGCCGTTCCACTACATCGATCCACAGTGGAACGTCGCGTTGGGACTCGCGGGCGGTGCCACACTCGTGGTGCTCGACCGCTTCCACCCGTCCACGTTCTGGGCCAAGGTGCGCGAGCACGGCGTCACGTGGTTCTACTGCCTCGGCCTGATGCCGACGCTGCTGCTGCGCCAGCCACCGCACGCGGACGACCGCAACCACCGCGTGCGCGCGATCTGCGCGTCGGCCATTCCGCGCGAGCTGCACGCCGAGCTGGAACAGCGGTGGGGCGCGCCGTGGTACGAGGCGTTCGGCATGACCGAGACCGGCGGCGACATCCGCGTGCCGGAGGCGGACCACGACGTCGCCGTGGGCACCGGCTGCATCGGCCGGCCCAGCCGCGACCGCGAGGTGCTGATCGCCGACGAGCACGGGAAACCCCTGCCGCGCGGCGAAACCGGCGAGCTGCTCATCCGCGGCATCGGCCTGATGCACGGCTACCACGACGACCCGGAAGCCACCTCGCGCGCGTTCGCCGGCGGCTGGTTCCACACAGGCGACCTGGCGAGCATGGACGCCGAGGGCCGCGTGTTCTTCGCAGGCCGCACCAAGGACATGATCCGGCGCAGCGGCGAGAACATCTCGGCCGACGAGGTGGAACGCGCGCTGCTGCTGCACCCCGCCGTGCGCCTGGCGGCGGTGCTCGCGGTGCCCGACGAGCTGCGGGGCGAAGAGGTGAAGGCCTACGTCGTCTGCGAAGGCGAGGTGGCGCCTGAAGAGCTCGCCGAGTTCTGCGCCGAGAAGCTGGCGTATTTCAAGGTGCCGCGCTTCTGGGCGTTCGCCGGCGAGCTGCCGCTCACGCCGTCCGAACGCGTCGCGAAGGGCGAGCTGCGGAAGGTTGCGGACCTGCGCGCCGGCGCATGGGACCGGACCACGGGGACATGGCTGTGAGCAGCGGCGAACGCGTGCGCGCGGCGGCCGTGAAACTGTTCGCCGCCAAGGGTTTCCACGGCACCGGGATTCGCGATCTCGCGAGCGAGGCCGAGCTGTCGTCGGCGAGCCTGTACCACTACATGGGCACCAAGGAAGACCTGCTCGTCGAGATCATGACCACCGCGTTGCGGCGGCTGCTCGACGCGGCGGGCAAGGCCACCGCCGGTGCGGCCGATCCGGTGGCGCGCCTGCGTTCGCTCGTCGCGCTGCACGTGCTCGCCCACGCCGCGCGGCCCGCCGAAACCCGCGTGGTGGACAACGAAGTCGACGCGCTTTCGGATGCCGCGCGTACGCGAGTCGTCGCTCTGCGGGACGAATACGAGGGTTTGTGGGCGCGGGCGATCGCCGACGGCGTGACGGCGGGCGTGTTCCACACCGCACACCCGGCTGTGACGCGCCTGGCGCTGCTGGAGATGTGCAGCGGGGTGGCGCGCTGGTACTCGCCGCTGGGGCCGTTGCCGCTCGAAGCGCTGGCCACGCACTACGCGGAGCTGGCGCTGGGCGCCCTCGGCCACCCCGTCACCGTGGCTGTTCCCGATCTGCGACAGTGCCTGGAGGTAGTCGCCCAGGTGTGGGACATGCCTGTTCAGCCGGGGTTTTAGCGGCCTACGCCTTGCTGATTGGGCGAACGTGGGGGACGCTCGAAGGGTGACTGAGCAAACGATCCACCTGGAATTGGACGACTCGGGTCTCGCACCTAGCCTGCCCGCTCCAGCAAATCCCCGCGACCAGGTGCAGGATGTGCCTTACCGCCCGGTTGAGTTCCGCGACGACGATCTGCCGACCGCACTAGAACGCTGTGCCGTGTGGCTGCGTCAAGCTCAGGAGTGGCTCGGTGAACCGCTCGACGTCCTGGCGATTCACCTCGACTACGACGACCGCCAGGGGTCGCCCTACTACGACGTCAAGGTGCTCTGCAACGAAGAGGACCTGGCCGGCGTCCCCATCGCCCTCCGCAACAGCAGCAAGTGATTCACTGAGAACACCGTTCATCCCCTGAAGGCCTCGTGGCCGGACCGCGCGTCCCGCCACGAGGCCTTCACGGTTTTCATGCCGTTTTTACAAGGCGCTTACCAGCGTCAGCCGAGCGCGCCGCCGACCTTCACGTGGCCCTTGAGGAGGTTGCGCGCGATGGTGCGGCGCTGGATCTCGTCGGTGCCCTCGTAGATGCGCAGCAGCCGCAGCTCGCGGTACCAGCGCTCCACCGGCAGCTCGCGCGTGTAGCCCATGCCGCCGTGGATCTGCAGCACGCGGTCCACGATCTCGTTGGCCTTCTGGCCGCCGTAGAGCTTCGCCATCGACTGCGCGTGGCGCGAGTCCATCTTCTGGTCCACCTGCCACGCGGCGTGCAGCACGAGCCAGCGCAGCGCTTCGAGCTCCACGCCGGAGTCGGCGATCATCCACTGGATCGCCTGGCGTTCGGCGATCTTCTGCCCGAACGTCTCACGCGTGTTGGCGTGCTCGATGGCCATCGAGATCAGGCGCTCGCACGAACCGATCGCCCGGGCGGGCAGCAGGTAGCGGCCCTGGCCGATCCACTGCATCGCGAGCTCGAAGCCGCGGCCCTCTTCACCGAGGATCTGCGTCTCGGGCACGCGCACGTCCTGGAACACCAGCGCCGCCGGGCCCCACTCGCCCATCGTGTCGATGTACTCGGACTTCCAGCCCATCTCGCGGTCAACGAGGAAGCAGGTGACGCCGCCGTTGGCACCCTTCTCAGGGTCGGTGATGGCGAAGACCATCACGAAGTCGGCTTCGTTGCCGCCGGTGATGAAGGTCTTCTCGCCGTTGATGACCCAGTCGGAGCCGTCCTTGCGCGCGGTGGTGCGGATGGCCTTCGCGTCGGAGCCGGCGCCGGGTTCCGTGATGGCGAAGCACGACTTGCGCTCGCCGGAGATCGTCGGCAGCAGGTAGGTCTGCTTCTGCTCCTCGTTGGCGTGGAAGAGGATGTTGTCCGCGGCACCTCCGAAGCGGAACGGCACGAAGGTGCGGCCCAGCTCGGCCTCCAGCAGCGCGGCCATCACAGCCGAGAGCCCCATGCCGCCGTACTCCTCCGGCGTGAGCACGCCCCAGAAGCCGGATTCCTTCGCCTTGAGCTGCAGCTGGGTCAGCTCCTCGGCCGTGACCCCCGGCTGGCCGGCGCGCTCGCGGCGGAGCACCTCCTGCTCACGCGGCACGAGCTCGCGCTGCACGAACGTGCGCACCCAGTCGCGCACTTCGCGTTCTTCGGTGCTCAGGGTGAAATCCATCGAGTCGTCCCTTTCCAAGCCGTGCGGCTAAGCGCTTGCTTAGCCGAGGGTACCGCGTTGTCTCGGGGTCCCCCCAGTACCTGGCCGGTTACCGTGACAACACGCCCCGGCGCCGGGAAGATCGAGGGTGGACGAGGAGGGTGCCAGATGACGCAGATCGTGGTCCGGTGGTCGGAGCCGCTGGCAGCGGAGGACCGCTTCCTGCGGCTGCTCGACGAGCTCGAGCGCGGCCGCTACGAGGCCTACCGGCTGGAGCTGGACAAGCGCCGCTTCCTGACCGGCCGCGTGCTGGCCAAGACGCTCACCGCCGCGCGCCTGGGCGTGCCGGTGGAGTCCGTGGTCTTCGACGCCACCTGCGAGGACTGCGGCAAGCCCCACGGCCGGCCCCGCGTGCCCGGCTCGGACCTGACGTTGTCCATCTCCCATTCGGGTCAGCTCGTCGGCGTGGCGGCCACGGACGGCGTGCCGGTGGGGCTGGACGTCGAGACCTCTTCGCGCCGGGCCGACAAGTCGCTCGTCGAGTACGCGTTGAGCCCGGCCGAGCAGCAGGCCGTGGCGGGGTTGCCCGAGGCTTCGCGGTCGGCCGCCTTCTTCGTCTACTGGACCCGCAAGGAGGCCGTCATGAAGGCCACCGGCAAGGGCCTGAAGATCCCGCTGCAGAGCATCACGTTCTCGCCCTACGACGCTCCCGCCGAGCTCGTGTCCTCCGGCGACCCGGCGCTGGACCCGGCCCGCACCCGCCTGGCGGACCTCAAGGCCGCCGAGGGTCACCGCGCCGCCGTCGCCGCCCTCACCGCGGAGGCGCTGGAGGTCACCGAGGAGCACTGGCTCCCCTGACTCGCACGGGTCAGTCGAGCCCCATCGCGCCCAGCAGCGTCCGGAACTTCGCAATCGTCTCGTCGAACTCCGCCTGCGGGTCCGACGCCGGCACGATGCCGCCGCCCGCGTACAGCCGCATCGACGTGTCCGCCACTTCCGCGCAGCGGATCGCCACGGCCCACTCGCCGTCGCCCACCGCGTCGACCCAGCCGGCGCTGCCCGCGTAGTAGCCGCGGCCGAAGGGCTCCAGCTCCTGGACCAGGTCGCGCGCGGCGGCGGTCGGGGTGCCGCAGATCGCGGGGGTCGGGTGCAGGGCCGCGGCGAGGTCGAGGGCGGTGACGGAGCGGTCGACGAGCTCGCCGGTGATGGCCGTGCGCAGGTGCCAGATGGCGGGCGTCGACACGAGCTCCGGGGCCGACGGCACGTCGAGCTTGCGGCAGAACGGCCGCAGGGCCTCCACGACGTAGTCGATCACCACGGCGTGCTCTTCCTGGTCCTTCGCGGACGCCAGGAGGGCCTCGCCGTTGGCGCGGTCCGCGACGGGATCCGCCGAGCGCGGCATGGACCCGGCGTGCGGGGTCGTGTACACGGAGTCGCCGGCACGGGAGAGCAGCAGCTCGGGCGTGGCGCCCACGAGCGTGCGCCCGCCGGGCAGCTCGGCGGCGTAGGTGAAGTGGCGCGGGTTGCCGCGCGCCAGGTTGCGCACGATCTTCTCGACCGGCACCGGCGAAGCGAACTCCAGCTCCAGCGCCCGGGCGAGCACGGCTTTGCGCAGGCCACGGTCGCGCAGGGCCGCCACGGCGGCTCGCACGTTGGCCTTGTGACCCTCCTCGGACGGCACCTCACGGGTGACGCTCGGGGCGGGCAGGTCTTCCGACGCGGCGACGCCACTGTCCTCGCCCTCGGCCTGCGCCCGGTGGACCGTGCGTGGCAGGACGAGATGACCCGGCGTGGTCGTGTCCGGGCCGGTGTCGAAGGGCAGCACCCCGACCGCGAGCGGCACGCCCGAGCTGGTCAGCTCTTCGGCCACGGTCCGGGCCAGCCGCCGTGGATCGGTGTCGGTCACGGCAGCGACCGAACCCTGGGCGAGGAGCGCTCGCCGGGCCGTCGCGAACAGGAAGTCGCCGCGCTGGTAGCGGACGGTTGTCTCGACCGGGGTCGCCGGTGCGGTACTGGTCGTCACCGCTCCAGCGTCCCAGGATCCGGGAGCTCCGCGGGGAAAGTGTTGCCAGAAGAACACCTTCGGCGCACTCGGCGCGCACCTTCCCCGCGGTCGTCCCGGAGTGCTACTTCAGCGCGTCGATCAGAGCTTCGCGCTGGCGCTCGCCGAGGCCCGCGGCCCGGCGGTCGGGGTCGATCCCCGCCTGCTCGAGCAGCGCGGCGACCTTGACCGCGCCCAGGCCGGGGACGGCCTTGAGCAGCTGGGTGACCTTCGTCTTCCCGATGGTCTTGTTCTCCTTGGCCTGCTTGAGCACCTTCTCGATGCTCGTGGTGCCGGACTTGATCGACGCGAGCAGCTCCGAACGCGCCTTACGAGCCTCTGCCGCCTTGGCGAGGGCCTCGGCGCGCTGCTCCGGAGTCAACGTGGGCAGAGCCAACGTAGTGTCCTTTCCTCTCAGGTCTCCGCTTGCGCGGCCGACGGCTTTTTTCCGATGCTTGCAAGCGCAAGCGCTGGCCAGCCGTCTCTTACCACGGCCCCAGTAAACGCCACACCTTCGAAGAGCGCGCAACCGACACGCACTTATCACCCTCCGACCACCCGGTGGACAAGTCACGAGGGGACCCCTCGCAGCCTGCGGAAACGTCAGACCTCCCTCGTTTTCGACGCCATTACCTCACCCGAATGAGGCTCTATTTCAACACGGTTACGACGCCATTTTTTGTTGCCCTGCAAGGAAAATTCCAGTATGCAGTTGATCATGGACGCAGGAGGCCGCCACCCGATACGGGGATGGCCGTGACCGAACGGTTGCCCGAGTTGACCATGCCCCGGCGCCCTGTCCGCCGTTAGAGTCGGCGGCACCCCAGTTCACCGGCGAACGAGCACCACGGGAGTCACCCATGTTGAGCACGATGCAGGACGGGCAGCTTTCGCTGGCGAAGTTGCTGCGCCACGGCACGAAGGTCCACGCGCGGAGCGAAGTCATCACCTGGACCGGTTCAGAAGCCCGCCGGGAGACCTACGCCGAGCTCGGGCAGCACGCCGCCCGCCTGGCCAACGCGCTGCGCACCCTCGGCGTGACGAGCGACCAGCGCGTCGGCACGTTCATGTGGAACAACGCGGAGCACCTGGCCGCCTACCTCGCGGTGCCGGCGATGGGCGCGGTGCTGCACACCCTGAACATCCGCCTGTTCCCCGAGCAGCTCACCTTCGTCGCGAACCACGCCGAGGACCACGTGGTGATCGTCGACGGCACGCTGGTGCCGCTGCTGGCCAAGCAGCTGCCGCACTTCACCACCGTCAAGCACGTGATCGTGGCCAACGGCGACGCCTCGACGCTGGAGGCGCCCGAGGGCATCACCGTGCACTCCTACGACGAGCTGCTGGCCGCCCAGCCGAGCGAGTTCGACTGGCCCGAGATCGACGAGCGGTCGGCCGCCGCGATGTGCTACACGTCCGGCACGACGGGCGACCCGAAGGGCGTCGTCTACTCGCACCGCTCGATCTGGCTGCACTCGATGCAGGTCTGCATGACCGACAGCATGCGGCTGGCCCAGGAGGACACCGCGCTGGCGATCGTGCCGATGTTCCACGCGATGTCGTGGGGCCTGCCGTACGCCGCGATGATGGTCGGCGCGTCGCTGCTCATGCCCGACCGCTTCCTGCAGCCGGCCCCGATCTCGGCGATGCTGGCGGCCGAGAAGCCGACCTTCGCGGCGGCCGTGCCCACGATCTGGCAGGGCCTGCTCGCCCACCTCGACGCGAACCCGCAGGACATCTCCCACGTGCGTGAGGTCGTGGTCGGCGGGTCGGCCGCGCCGCCTTCGCTGATGCACGCGTTCGAGGAGCGCTACGACGTGCCGATCCTGCACGCGTGGGGCATGACCGAGACGTCGCCGCTGGGCAGCGTCGCGCGTCCGCCGGGCAGCGCGACCGGCGAGCAGCGCTGGGCCTACCGCTACACGCAGGGCCGGTTCCCGGCGTCGGTGGCCGCGCGCCTGATCGGCGACAACGGCGAGGAACTGCCGTGGGACAACGAGGCCGTGGGCGAGCTCGAGGTGCAGGGCCCGTGGATCGCCGGCGCCTACTACGGCGGCGACGCCATCGACCCGGACAAGTTCCACGACGGCTGGCTGCGCACGGGTGACGTCGGCAAGATCAGCCCCGACGGCTACCTCACGCTCACCGACCGCGCCAAGGACGTGATCAAGTCCGGCGGCGAGTGGATCTCGTCGGTCGACCTCGAGAACCAGGTCATGGGGCACCCGGCCGTCGCCGAGGCGGCCGTGGTCGGCATCCCCGACGAGAAGTGGGACGAGCGCCCGCTGGTGGCCGTCGTGGTGAAGGAAGGCCAGAAGGTGACGGCGGAGGAGCTGCGCGACTACCTGACCGACAAGGTCGCGAAGTGGCAGCTGCCGGAGAACTGGACCTTCGTGGACGAAGTGCCCAAGACCAGCGTCGGCAAGTTCGACAAGAAGCGGATCCGCGCGTCCTACTCAGAGGGAAAGCTCGACATCTCACAGCTCTAACGGGTAAATCTCCGGCGAGTCGCAGTTCATCCGGCGCCTGTCTTGAGGGAGTCTGACGCTCTCAAGGCAGGCGTCGGAGCACGTCGGAGGAAGTACGGGGATGCAGTCACGCAGCAGGAGGTCGTTCCTGGCCCTCGCCGGAACGGCGGCAGTGGGCGCGGTCGCGGCCGCGTGCGGTTCGAACACCGGGCGTCCGGGCGACCCGCCGCCGTCCACGGCGATGTCGGCCGGGCCGCCGCCGTCACAAGCGCCCGCGAAGGTCACGCTCCAGCAGTGGTACCACGCGTACGGCGAAGACGGCGTGCAGGACGCGGTGCGCGGCTACGCGGCCTCGTACCCGGGCGCGACCGTGAAGGTGCAGTGGAACCCGGGTGATTACGACTCGAAGATCGTGACCGCGCTGCAGAACAGCGCCGTGCCCGACGTGTTCGAGGCGCAGGTGAAGATCGACTGGGTGCGCCAGAACCAGGTCGTGGCGCTCGACGACCTCATCGGCCCGGTGAAGAACGACTTCAGCCCCGCCGTGCTGGCCGCGCAGACCGTGGAGGGCAAGGTCTACGGGATCCCGCAGGCCACCGACACGCAGGTGCTCTTCTACCGCCCGAGCCTGCTGCAGGCCGCGGGCGTGCAGCCGCCGCAGACCGTGGACGAGCTGGTGGACGCCGCCGGCAAGCTCTCGCGCGACGGCGTGAAGGGCCTGTTCGCGGGCAACGACGGCGGCGTCGGCACGCTGACCGGCCCGCTGCTGTGGTCGGCCGGGCTCGACTACCTCAAGCCCGGTGGCCGCGAGGTCGGCTTCGACGACCCGCGCGCGGCCACCGCGTTGAGCAAGCTGCGCACGTTGAACGCCAACAACTCCCTGCTGCTCGGCGCGCCCACCGACTGGTCCGACCCGGGCGCGTTCGTCGACGGCCTGTGCGCGATGCAGTGGACCGGCCTGTGGAACATGCCGAAGATCCGCGACGCGTTCAACGACGACTTCGCCGTACTCCCTTTCCCCAAGCTGGACAACAGCGGCGCGCCTTCGGTGCCGGTCGGCGCGTACGGAGCGATGGTCAACGCGAAGAGCAAGCACGTGGCCGAGGCCAAGGCGTTCGTGAAGTGGCTGTGGATCGACCAGACGGCCGATCAGCTGGAGTTCGCCACACGCTTCGGCTTCCACGTGCCGGCGCGCCAGAGCCTGATCGACAAGGCCGACACGCTGCGCTCGGGCCCGGCCGCCGACGTCGCGCGGTTCGTGAAGGAGAACAGCCACCTGGTCGGCGGTCCGGTGTGGACCCAGCAGGCGAACACCGCGCTGTCCGACGCCGTCGCGAAGATCGCCAAGGAAGGCGCCGACCCGGTGGCGCAGACGAAGGCGGCGGTGACGGTCGCGCAGTCCGAGCTGAAGCGCTTGTTCGGATGAGCGTGTCCCGGAAGACCCGGGACACGCTGGCGTTCTGGGGGTTCGTCGGCCCGTTTCTCATCGGGCTGGCCGTGTTCGCGTACCTGCCGATGGGCTGGAGCGTGTACCTGTCGTTCTTCGACGCGCGCAACACCGTGACGCCCAGCGTGTTCGTGGGACTGGACAACTACGCGCACATGCTCACCGACGGGCCGTTCCTCGCGAGCCTCGGCACGTTCAGCGTGTTCGCGCTCGCGATCGTGCCGCTCACGTTCGTGCTGTCGCTCGCGCTCGCGGTCGGGGTGCACCAGCTGAGGTTCGCGCGCGCGTTCTTCCGGTCGGTGTTCTTCCTGCCGTTCGCCTGCTCGTACGTGGTGGCTTCGCTGGTCTGGAAGACGTCGCTGTTCTCCGGCGTGCGCTACGGCCTGGCCAACACCGTGCTGGGCCTGTTCGGCGCCGACCCGGTGGCGTGGACGGGCACGGTCGACCCGCCGCTGTACTGGATCGTGCTGGTGACCGCGCGGTTGTGGCTGCAGCTCGGGTTCTACATGATTCTGTTCCTCGCGGCGCTGCAACGGATTCCGGGCCGGCTCTACGAAGCCGCGTGGCTCGACGGCGCGAAGCCGGGCTGGCAGGTGTTCCGCCACATCACGCTGCCGCAGCTGCGCGCGACGTCCGTGGCCGTGCTCCTGCTGAACCTGATCAACGCGTATCAGGCGTTCGACGAGTTCTACAACATCATGGGCGACTCCCGTGGTTATCCGCCGTTCGCGCGGCCGCCGCTGGTGTACCTCTACTACACGTCGCTGGGTTCGGGCGGCCAGGACCTGGGCCGCGGCAGCGCGGGCGCGGTGCTGCTGGCGCTGCTCATCGCGCTCGTGACGTTGGTGCAGGGCAGGCTGTTCCGCTTCGACCGCGGTGCCCTCTCGTGAACGGCGCCGTCGTGAAGGCCGTGCTGCGCTGGACGGCGCTGATCGTGGCCGCGGCGCTGTTCCTGCTGCCGTTCTACCTGCTGCTGCGCAACGGGCTCGCCTCGCGCGCGGAGATCACGGCGCCTGACTGGACGCTGTGGCCTCGGCAGGTGCACTGGGAGAACTTCGCCCGGTTGTTCTCTTTGGAGGACGTGCCGTTCGCGCGCAGCCTGCTGAACTCCGCGGTCGTGGCGACGCTGCAGACGCTGGGGCTGCTGGTGATCTGCTCGCTCGCCGGCTACGGATTCGCGCGGATCCCTTACCGCCACTCGAAAACCGTGTTCTACGCGGTGCTCGCGACGCTGATGATCCCGACGTCGGTCACGTTCGTGCCGAGCTTCGTCGTGGTGTCCTCGCTCGGCTGGCTCTCGGACCTGCGCGGCCTGGTGATCCCGGGCTTGTTCAGCGCGTTCAGCGTGTTCCTGTTCCGCCAGTACTTCCTCGACTTCCCGCGCGAGCTGGAGGAAGCCGGCCGCGTCGACGGGCTCACGCGCTGGGGCGTGTTCCGGCGGATCGTGGTGCCCAACTCGCGCGGCTTCTTCGCCGCGATCGCCGTGATCTCGGTGATCGGCAGCTGGAACGCGTTCCTGTGGCCGCTGATCATCGCGCAGTCGCCGGACTCGTGGACGGTGCAGGTGGCGCTGTCCGGCCTGCTGACCTCGCAGAACCCGCAGCTGAACCTGCTCTTCCTCGCCGCGGCGGTGTCGATCCTGCCGATCGTGCTGCTGTTCGCGTTCCTGCAGCGTTACCTCGTGCGCGGGGTCACGGAGTCGGGGCTGAAGGGCTGAGCCGCGGCGGGCCCCAGCGCACCACCCTCGTCGACGCCCTCGCCGTGACGGTCGGGGGCAGCGGCAGGAGCGTCGCGCAGCGCCGCCGGCAGGTGCAGCGACATCCGGGCGGCCAGGCGCGCGGCCTTCACGACCGGCACGCGGACCTCGTCGTAGCGGCCCAGCGCGGTGGCCGGGTCCTGCTGGAGGTAGGGCACCAGCGTGAGCGCGTCTTCCAGCGCCAGGCACGCGCCCTGCCCGAGGTTCGGCACCACGGGGTGGGCGGCGTCGCCGAGGAGCACGAGCTTGCCGCGCACGAAAGTGGCCAAGGGCCGCGGCAGCACGCGGATCCCGTGGCGCAGAACGGCTTCCTGCGGCGTGGCGAAGACCAGCCGCACGCACCCGAACTCGAGGCCGGCGCCCCACCTGAGCTCGAAGTCCCCCTCGACGCCGCCGGGATCGTCGACGACCGCGCGCACGACCGTGTAGCCGCCGGTCACCGAATCGACGGGCTCGACGTGCCGGCGCAGCACGCTGGGCACCCGTCGCGGCACGACCGGGTCGGCTCGCAGCGTGGTGCCGTCCTCGCGCCGCACGGTGCCCGTCTCCGGGTCCGCCGAGACGACCGGCGAGCCGACGTCGTGCACGCCCTCCGGGAGCGCGTCGAGCAGTAGTTCGCGCAGGTCGCGGCGGCTCACGTCGGTGATCGCGAAGCCGACCTCGCGTTCGAGCTTGTGGCCTTCGAGGCGCTGCAGCCGGCGGCCGCCGCGCGTGCGCACGCCGCCGCCGTACTGGGTGCGGCTCACGGCCGCCATCGCGTCGCCGAGCCCCGGCTCGGTGAGCACCCGCATGCCGTTGGCGGCGAGCGAGATCCCCGCTCCGTCATCGCTCCAGCGGGCCGCGCGGTCGAGCACGGTGACGCGCCACCGCGATCCGGTGCAACCCGATCGCGGGGGTCAATCCACCGATTCCGCCCCCGACGACCACCGCATCCCCCATAAGCTCTTTGTACCCGACGTCCGGAACCTGGAGCACCCGATGACCGATCCGTACCAGCAGCAGCCCCACCAAGAGGGCCAGTTCTACGGCGCAGACGGTTACCCGACGCCCCAGCAGCCCCAGCAGCAGCCCTCGGCGCCGCTGCCCGTGCCGTACTCCGCGCCGGTTTCGGGGCCGTACTCAGGGCCGTACCCGGGGTCGCAGCCCCTGCCGTACGGGCCGTTCCCGGGCTACGTGCCGCTGCGCACGAGCGGCATGGCGATCGCGGGGATGATCATCGGGATCCTCGCGCTGATCACGTTCTGGGTGCCGTTCTGGGATGTCGTGGCGGCGTTCACGGCGATCGGGCTGTCGTGGGCGGGCATGGTGCAGGCGCAGAAGCCCGGCTACACGGGTCAGGGCATGGGCATCGCCGGGCTCGTCTGCGGGATCATCGCCGCGATCCCGGCCGTGATCTTCCTTGTGCTGTTCTTCGCGGCGATCGCGGCGACGAGTACGTCGTGCGCGTTCTACTGCTGAACCTCCCCTCTCAACCCACCTTCGTCGGGTAGCCGAACCGCGGTGCCTGTGACAGAGTCAGCCGCACTGTCACGGTGAATGTGAGCGAGATTCACGTTGCGTTCACCGGAGGTCCACCGCCGTCCGGCAGCGTGCTGGGCAGCCGACACCGGGGAGCGAAGATGGCCCAGCTGACCAGGCGGACTTTCACCGCGGCAGGTGCCGCGGGCGTGGGGTTGCTGCTGTGCACCCCGACCGCCAACGCGCTCGACCGGGCGCTCAAGCGCACGGCCTCGCGCACCGTCAGCACCGCCGGCACGACCCTCGAACAGGTCGCCACCGCCATCACCCCCGGCACGGCCACGTACTCGCGCCTCACCGGCGGCCCCGGCTGGCCGCTCGTGGTCCGCGCCGACCTCGCCGCCCCGAAGGACGGCCGCGACGACCGCCGGACGGCGCTGGGCGCGTTCGTGCAGTTCACCGACCTGCACATCACCGACACCGAGTCGCCGGCGCGGTTCGAGTACCTGCACCCGTACGTCAGCTCGGCGCACCGGCCGCAGGAAGCCCTCGGCACGACCGCGACGAGCGCGCTGGTGCAGCGGGTGAACAGCGTCGCGAAGGGACCGTTCACCGGCCGGCCGTTCGACTTCCTCGTGACCACCGGGGACAACACCGACAACCACGAGCTGCTGGAGCTCGACTGGTTCCTCACCAGCCTCAACGGCGGCGCCATCACGCCGAACTCCGGTGACCCGAGCCGATACGAAGGTGTGCAGGCCTCGGGCAACGACGCGTTCTGGAACCCGTCGACGCCGCTCGCCGACGACTACTCGAACAAGGGCTTCCCGCAGCTGCCGGGTCTGCTCGAAGCAGGCATCGCGCCCTTCACCGCGCCCGGGCTCGACGTGCCGTGGTTCTGCACGTTCGGCAACCACGACGACAGCGTGGTCGGCACGCTGCCGGAAGGCATCCCGGGCATCGAGAACTGGTACACGAGCCGGTACAAGGTGATCGGCAAGGACGAGAGCACCGCGAAGAAACTCGGCGCGGCCATCAACAGCGGCAAGAGCGTGCCGCTGTTCGAGCTGTTCGGCGGCACCGGCACGATCCGCGAGGTCACACCCGACGCGCGCCGGCGGCCGTTCACCACGGCGGAGTTCGTGACCGCGCACCTGGAAGCCGGCAACACCGGCCCGGGCCCGGTCGGCCACGGCTTCTCGGAGAACAACGCCGACGGTCGCAACGTCTACTACACGTTCCGCATCGCCCCGGGTGTCACCGGCATCAGCCTCGACACCACGACGCTGGGCGGTTTCGCCGACGGCTCGATCGGGCTCGGCCAGTTCAACTGGGTGGAGTCGACGCTCAAGCGCAACTGTTCGACGTACTACGACTTCTTCGGCCGCAAGGTGAAGCAGTCGGTGACCGACGAGCTGCTCGTGCTGTTCAGCCACCACACGAGCGACACCATGGGCAACCTCCTGCCCGACTCGCGTCACCTGGTGGAGCCGCGCCTGAACGGCGACGCGTTCGTGGGGCTGCTCAACCGCTTCCCGAACGTGGTGGCGTGGGTCAACGGCCACACGCACCTCAACAAGATCACCCCGCACGTCGGCAAGACGCCCGCGCAGAGCTTCTGGGAGATCAACACCGCATCCCACGTCGACTTCCCGCAGCACGCGCGCATCCTCGAACTGGCCGACAACGGCGACGGCACCCTGTCGATCTTCACCACTCTGATCGAAGCTGACGCGCCTTACGCCGTGGACTACTCCGCGCGCACGCCTGCTGCCCTGGCTTCGCTCTACCGCGAGCTCTCGTACAACGACATCCACGTGGACCTGGGCCGCGTCGGTTCCGATGGCGACCACAACACGGAGCTGCTGCTCACCAACCCGCTCGGTTGATTACCTCGCGGGTAATCGACGCTGCGCGCCTGGCTGCGGTTAGGTGTGCGGCATGACCGAGCTGTTCCAGACCATGCCGTTCGCCGAGCGGTTGGGCCTCGAAGCACTGTCGCAGACCCCCGAGCTCGTCCGCGCCCGCCTCGCCTGGGACGCCTCGCTGTGCACCCTCGGCGGGACCCTGCACGGCGGCGTTCTGATGTCCCTGGCCGACTCGACGGGTGCGGTGTGCGCGTTCCTGAATCTGCCTCCTGGCGCCTCGGGCACCACGACCTTGGAGTCGAAGACCAACTTCCTGCGTGCCGTCCGTTCGGGCTATGCGATCGCGTCGTCCCGGCCGCTGCACGCGGGCCGCCGCGTGGTCGTCGTGGAAACCGAAATCCACGACGACGAGGGGAAGCTGGTCGCGAAGGTGACCCAGACGCAGGCGGTGCTCTAGGTGTTCCAGGGGAGCCGGACGGCTTCGAGCTCGGCGTCGTTGAGCAACGCTTCGATCAGCTCCGGCGAGCCGGCGACCTTGGTGCCCCAGCGGTCGTAGTCGGTGCAAAAGCACCACGAGTGGTCCGCGACCCAGAGGTTGGACGGGCTGAAGTTCGTCTCGGGGTCGTCGTAGAGGACCGCGGCGTCGGCGAGGCGTCCGGTGAGGACCCGGACGGTTTCGTAGTCCTCGAACCCGCGAGTCGCCGGGCCGAAGAAGGCAACGCACGGGGTGTCGGGACCGCTGTGTTCGACGAGGAGGCCGATCAGCCGGGTCCAGGTCTCGCGGTCCAGTGCGCCCTCGGTGGGCGGGATGATGCCGAGGGGCCAGCTGCCATCCTTTTGGGCCGACGGGAAGCACCGGAAGCAGGGCAGCACCCCTTCCGGCACGATCGGATCGCCGACGCGTTCGGCGAGGTCGGCCCAACGCAGCCGCCGCCAGCCCGGGCCGGGGTGCTCCTCGCGGCCCAGTCCACCGCCCGTGGTCACCGAGACGGCATCGAGGTCGTAGTCGCCGATCAGGTGCGGTTCGACGACACCTTCGGCGATCTGCGCCTGGTGGTGTTCGTGGTAGGTGATGTCCGCCGGGCCTCGCTCGTGCTCGTAGATCGAGTTGAGCACCCAGGCCGCGTCCGGCATCGCCGGCGGCATGAATCCGGTCAGGCCGTCGTCGCCGGACAGCTCGCGCAGCCAGTCGACGGCAGCGGCCGGCGCGGGTGTCCACCGCTCGATAAACGAAGTCAGCACGCCCTCATTGTCCCGGCGACCACCACCGATTTCACAGCCTTGCCCTGGTCGGCTCTTTACGAACCCGCCCCGACAGGCGAAAATCTCTCGCTATCACTGGGGTCTCGGGGACGGAGCACGGCATGCGGGTGCGGAGCTTGATCACGCTATTGTCGATCGCCATGGTGACGGCAGGAGCGACGCAGGTCGCCGACGCGGCGCCGGCGCACCCGGCGAACGACGAGGCGATCAACTACCACGAGTGGTCCGGCGGGGGTTTCCACGCGGGTCACCTCGACGGGCTGGCGCTGGGCCGCGACGGGCTGCACATCTCGCGGCCCGAGGGCACCGTCGAGCACACCGAGCCGGGGCTGGGCACGACGAAGACCTACGAGTACGGCTCGTGGACGTCGCCGCTGTTCCGGCAGGGGTTCGACGCGACGCAGCTCATCGCGTCGTGGAACGCGCTGACGCCGGCGAAGACGTGGCTGGAGGTCGAGGCGAAGGGCCGCACGTCGGCGGGCGTGGAGACGACCTGGTACGTGATGGGCCGCTGGGCCAGCGGTGACACCGACATCCAGCGCACCAGCGTCGACGGCCAGAGTGACGACAACGCGTCGGTGGACGTCGACACGCTGGCCACCAAGACCGGCGTCACGCTGCGGTCCTACCAGCTGCGCGTGAGCCTCTACCGCGAGGCGGGCACGCGGGTGACGCCGACGGTGTCCACGCTCGGCGCCATGACCTCGAACGTCCCGGACCGCTTCGACGTGGCGACGACCAAGCCGGGCCGCGCGCGGGGCATCGAGCTGAAGGTGCCGGCGTACGCGCAGAACATCCACAAAGGACAGTTCCCGCAGTACGGCGGCGGCGGTGAGGCCTGGTGCAGCCCGACGTCCACCGAGATGGTCGCCGAGTACTGGGGCAAGAAGCCGACCGCGCAGCAGATGAGCTGGATCCCGTCGGACTACGTCGACCCGTCCGTCGTCTACGCCGCGCGCAACACCTACGACTACGCCTACGACGGCACCGGCAACTGGCCGTTCAACACCGCGTACGCCGCCTCCCTCGGTCTGCGCGGCCACATCACGCGCCTGCACGACCTCAACGAGCTCGAGGACTACATCGCCCGCGGCATCCCGGTCATCACCTCGCAGTCCTTCCTCTCCGACGAGCTCGACGGCGCCGGCTACGGCACGGCCGGTCACATCATGGTGGTCGTCGGCTTCACCCAGGCCGGCGACGTGATCGTCAACGACCCGGCCTCCAGCACCGACGCCCGCGTCCGCAACGTGTACAAGCGCGACCAGTTCGAGAAGATCTGGCAGCGCACGAAGCGCTACACGGCGGACGGCAGTGTGGCCGGTGGACCGGGTGGCGTGGTGTACATCGTGACGCCGGCCTGAGCCTGACACCGACGAGGGGATCCGGGCGGATCGAGAGGCGCAAGCTGCTCAGCTGAAGATCTGCTCCGGCTCCACCACCGTGCACTTCAGGCCGTGTTCACCCGCGGGCTCGCCGAGGAGGAGGGCGGCTTCGGCCTGGGGGACGTCGGTGACGCGGACCGGCTGGCCGTCGACGAGGAGCGGGTAGCGGACAGCGGAGGCGCCGACGTAGGCGTGGACGCCCTCGACCCGTGCGCCATCGGAGGTCTCGACGGCGTAGCCGTCCAGGTGGGCGAGGTGGTAGCGGGTGCCGCGGCCTTCGCAGACGTCGAGGACCTCGCGCTGCTCCGGCGTGACGAACCACAGGAAGTGGTGCTCGACGCCGGGCCGTGCGGTGAGGGTGGCGGGGCGCTGGTCGTCGACCTTGCGCAGGCCCGAGGCCCACACCGCGGCCAGGCCGGTGCAGCGCACGCGGGCGGCCACGACGGGACCGGTCAGGCCGAGCTCGGCACGCAACCAGGTGATCTTCGACGGGCACGCGTTGGACCCGTACGCCAGCACGGGCAGCCGGTCGCGCCAGCCGGGTGGGGCGGTGTCCAGGGAGTGGCCTGCGCCGTCGAGGTGGACGAACGACGTACCCGGCCGTGCCCCGGGGTAGGGGACGGCCGGGTAGTCGGCGTCGGTGAAGAGCCGCACTCAGAATTCGACGACGCTGCGCAGGACGTCGCCGTGGTGCATGCGCTCGAACGCCTGCTCTACGTCGCCGACGCCGATACGCTCGGTGACGAACTTGTCCAGCGGCAGCCGGCCCTGCAGGTAGAGGTCGACGAGCATGGGGAAGTCGCGCGAGGGCAGGCAGTCGCCGTACCAGGACGACTTCAGCGAACCGCCGCGGCCGAAGAAGTCGATGAGGGGCAGGTCGTTCAGGCGCATATCCGGCGTCGGCACGCCGACCAGCACGACGGTGCCGGCGAGGTCGCGGCCGTAGAACGCCTGCTTCCACGTCTCGGGCCGGCCGACGGCGTCGATGACCACGTCGGGGCCGAACGAGTGCGTGGCGTCCTGCATGGCCGCCACCACCTCATCCTGGCTGAGGCCCTTGCTGTTCACGGTGTGCGTGGCGCCGAAGCCCTTGGCCCATTCGAGCTTCCGGTCGTCGGTGTCGATGGCGATGATCGTGGTCGCGCCCGCGAGGTTGGCGCCGGCGATGGCCGCGTCACCCACGCCGCCGCAGCCGATCACGGCCACGGAATCACCGCGCGTCACGGCGCCGGTGTTGATCGCCGCGCCGAGTCCCGCCATCACGCCGCAGCCGAGCAGGCCCGCCACCGCGGGTTCCGCCCGCTCGTCCACCTTCGTGCACTGTCCACTGTGGACAAGCGTCTTCTCGAGGAACGCCCCGATGCCCAGCGCGGGCGACAGCTTCGTGCCGTCGGTGAGCGTCATCGGCTGCTCGGCGTTGAACGTGGAGAAGCAGTACCACGGCTTGCCCCGCTTGCACGCCCGGCACGTGCCGCAGACGGCGCGCCAGTTGAGGATCACGTAGTCGCCCGGCGCGATGTCCGTGACCCCGGCGCCGACCTTGTCGACCCGGCCCGCGGCCTCGTGGCCGAGCAGGAACGGGAAGTCGTCGTTGATCCCGCCCTCGCGGTAGTGCAGGTCGGTGTGGCAGACCCCGCAGGCCTGCACCGACACGACCGCCTCGCCCGGACCCGGGTCCGGCACCACCACGGTCTCGAGCGCCACCGGCTCGCCCTTCGCGCGGGACACGATCCCCTGGACCTCGTACGGCATGCGCTCACCCTTTCCGGCACCGAAAGCTTGCCGGGGCAGCTAATCACGGAACATGCACACGTGGCCATACCACGATGCGTGGGTGTCGCATCTCGGCAACGAGGTGCTCGGGATTGTTTTCACCCTCGGGAAACCGGGGTTGCGCTCCAGCCGACGCACGGGTCGGGAATCGCCCGGATGGCCAGAAACCCCGTCCGCTCGCGGGCGAGCGGCGTAGCGCACGGGGTCCGTCTCGGCCCCGGCGTCCGTGGGCCGAGGTTCCACGAGCGCTCGATCAGGAACCCCGCGTCCCCCAGCTCGGCGCCCGTGTCCTGCAGCGGGGAGGGCCAGAAGCGTTGAGGATTTGCGCATTCATGTCCTCGGCGACCCCCAGCCAGGACCAGGCTTTCGATGCCGGCTCGGCTCCAGCTTTCGCAGCTTGTGGGCGCTGGGCCGGGCCGGGACAAAACCCCGCCCTGGCGGATTCCAGGGGTGGTCGCAACACGGGTCCGGCGTTGGTGAGGCGCTCGGCCGGGGTGCCCCAGTCGAGCGTTCTGCGTGGGCGGGCGTTGAGTTCGACCTGCGCCGCAGCCCCCGGCTGATCGCGGGACGGGCCGCGGCCCGGCTCCCCGGCGATGTGCCGGATCGTGGCCTTCTGCCGCCGCCGGCCAGCGATTCACAAGATCAAGATAGGTGGCCCGGTCCCGGACCAACCTGCCGTATTCCTGCCGTAACCGGTCCTTGCGAACCTCGAAGTCCATCGCAATCCCGGAGATCCGGTGCTGCAACGCCCCCTGGCACCCAAAGCCTCCCCGGGGGCGTGCCCATGCCCCGTCTATCCGCCACCCCCGACAGAAACTGGTGCTGCGAACCCAGTGAGGGCAATTGTCCACAACCCGGACGAGTGGTCACAAACGGCCACGCGCAGTCACTCGACCAGAGAGAAAGCCACGCGCAGCCCCTCGACCAACCGAGGCAGGCTTCCTGGTCGAGCAGTTGGCGGCGCATCGGCCCCGGCGGCCATCGACGCCGCGGGCGGCCGGTGCAGGAGCACGCCGAGGTCGCGCACGCGGAACGACCCCGCCGGAGCCCGTGCGCGGCTCAGTGAAACCACGCGGGGGCTCAGGTCGAGGCCGGTCATGCGGGCGCGCCCAGGTTCAGCCGAGCAGTTTTCCCGGGTTCAGGATCCCCGTCGGGTCGACCGCGGACTTCGCGGCGCGCAGCACGGACAGCCCGAGCGAGCCGATCTCCGGCTCCAGGTACGGCGCGTGGTCGAGGCCCACCGCGTGGTGGTGGGTGATCGTGCCGAGGCCGACGATCGCCTCCGAGGCGGCGTGTTTGGCGCGCTGCCACTGCCCGGCGGGGTCGGTGTCGTCGCGGGAGGTGAGCACCGTGAAGTACAGCGAAGCGCCCGTCTCGTAGACGTGCGAAACGTGGCACATCACGATCGCGCGGCCGAGCGAAGCCACCAGAGCCGCCCGCACGGCGTCGTGCAGGTCGTCCAGCCGGGACCAGTACGCGGCGGTCTCCAGGGTCTCGACGCACACGCCCAGGTCCATCAACGCGTCCCGCTGGCGCGGACCCGAGAACCGGCCGTGCCGCCACGACTCGCCGAGTGCGGCGCCGATCCGCAGGGCGCCCGCGCGACGCAGGAACCGCGAAGTGCGGCGCCGGCGGGCCCGCACGTCGCTCTCCCAGCCGACGATCAGCAGGCAGGGGTGCTTCACGCCCCGCGCCGCCAGGTACGCCCGCAGCGCGGAGGTCTTCAGGCCCGCGTTCAAGGCGAACGACACCGCCGTCTCGTCCACATCGGACAGTCGCGTGACGTCGGCCGTGGCGCGGTTCTGCGCGAGCGCGCGCATGGCCTCGGCGCCGGCGGCCCAGCCGTCGATCACCCAGCCCTCGTAGCGGCGCTCGGCAGGCACCGGCCGCACCCGCAGCGCGACCTCCGTGATCACACCCAGCGCACCCTCGCTCCCCACCGCGAGCTGGCACAGGTCCGGCCCCGCCGCCGAAGCGGGCGCGACACCCAGCCGCCACTCGCCCTGCGGCGTCGCCACGCGGACGCCGGCCACCATGTCCTCGAAGCGGCCGTAACCCGCCGAGGCCTGCCCCGCCGAGCGCGTGGCCGCGAACCCGCCGATGGTCGCCCGCTCGAACGACTGCGGCACGTGGCCGAGCGTGAACCCGTGCTCACCGAGCAGCCGCTCGGCCTCGGGCCCGCGCACGCCGGCCTGCAGCACGGCGAGGTGCGACTGCTCGTCCACCGACACCAGCGCGTCGAGCCGCACCAGGTCGAGCGCGATCACGGCCGCCTTGCCGCCGCGCAGCGCCGCGACGCCGCCGACCACCGACGTGCCCCCGCCGAACGGGACGACCCCCACGTCGTGCCGCACGCAGACCTCGAGCACGGCCTGCACCTGCTCCGGCGACGCGGGCAGCACCACCGCGTCGGGCGCCGGCACCGAATCGCCGAGCCTGCGGTGCAGCAGGTCCAGATAGGACAGACCACCGGCGCGCGCGAGCCGCTCGTCGGCGTCGACCAGCACGTTCTCCGCGCCGACCACGTCCGAAAGGTCCTCGCGAGCCCGGTCAGGAAGGGCAGAACCGGTCAGGTTCGGGACGGAATCCGGTTTTCGCCCTCGATCAGCACCCACCGGGCCGATACGCTGGCCGAGCCACCGGACCGCCCGATCGGGCAGCGAGGCGGCGCCAGCACCCTCGCCGGTCCACGACTGCCGGATGCGGTGGTTTATGAGATCACTCACGACTACAGTGTGACATATGGACGTCAAACGTCACTCCCCGCCGGGAGAGACTCCCTCGGCCCTCGCGGGGGCCCGCAGCCGCCAGACCTCAGCGCGCGTTGCCGACGACGTGCTGCTCGACGCCGCGCGCGAGTGCGTGCTCGCGGTCGGTGTCCGGCGCACCACGCTCGCCGAGATCGCGCGCACCGCGCGCGTGAGCCGCATGACCGTGTACCGCCGGTTCCCCGACGTGCGCAGTGTGCTCGCCGCGCTGATGACGCGCGAGTTCAGCGGCCTGCTCAAGCACGCCAGCCACGCGGGCGACGACGCGGCCAACACCCGCGAACGCCTCGTGCTCATCGCGGCGGCCGGCGTCAGCGCACTGGCGGCCGACCCGCTGTTCCGCACGCTGCTCGACGTCGACCCGGAGCTCGTGCTGCCCTACATCGTGGAGCGGCTCGGGGCCACGCAGATCTTCGCCGAACAGGTGCTGCGCCAGCTGCTCGAGGCCGGGCACCGCGACGGTTCCGTGCGCCGGGCCGAGGTCACCGCGCAGGCGCGCTCGATCCTGCTGGTCGTGCAGTCGTTCGCCTTCTCTCTGCGGCCCGCCACCGCGGACCTCGACGAGCAGGTGCTGCTCGACGAGTTCCGGTACCTCGTCGACGCAGCGTTGAAACCATGAGCACCGCCGACGTACTCCTTCCCGCGGAGGCGGCATGAGCACCGGTTCACTGAACGCACGCCGGCGCGAACGTGAGCTGGACCGGCTCACGAACGGTGAGCGGGTGGACGTCATAGTGGTCGGCGGCGGCGTCACCGGCGCAGGCATCGCGCTCGACGCGGCGGCCCGCGGGCTGTCGGTCGCGCTGGTCGAGGCCCACGACCTGGCGTTCGGCACGTCGCGCTGGTCGAGCAAGCTCGTGCACGGCGGCCTGCGCTACCTCGCGAAGGGCGAGTTCGGGCTCGCGCACGAGAGCGCCGTCGAGCGCGGGATCCTCATGACGCGCACAGCGCCGCACCTCACGCGCGCCATGCCGCAGCTGTTCCCCTTGTACCCCAGTACTTCCCGGGCGCAGCAGGCCGTGATCGCCACCGGCCTGCACGCGGGTGACGCACTGCGCCGGGCCGCGCGCACGCCGTCGTCGGTGCTGCCGCGGCCCCGGCAGATCCCGGTGGCCGAGGCGGTGGCGCTGGCTCCCGGTCTCGCGCCCGCCGGTCTACGCGGCGCGCTGCTCGCCTACGACGGGGCCCTGGTCGACGACGCGCGCCTGGTCGTGAACCTCGCCCGTACGGCCGCGATGCTGGGCGCCCGGATCCTCACGCACCTGGAGGCCGTGTCGCTTTCGGGCACCGGCGTGCGCGTGCGCGAAGGCTCGGCGGAGTACGACCTCCACGCCCGCCAGGTCGTCAACGCCACGGGCGTGTGGGCGGGCACGCTCACCGACGCCGTGCGGCTGCGCCCCTCGCGCGGTTCGCACCTGGTCCTCGCGCCGGGCGCCGCCGCGGTGGGCGGGACGTCGGTGAACGTCGCCGTGCCGGGCGAGAGCAACCGGTTCGTCTTCCTGCTGCCGCAGGTCGACGGCCGCGTCTACTTGGGACTCACCGACGAGCCCATCGAGGGTGAGATCCCGCCGGTGCCCGAGGTGCCGGAGTCCGATGTGGACTTCCTGCTGTCCGTGGCGTCGTCGGTACTCGCCCGGCCCCTGACCCGCGCCGACGTGATCGGGTCCTACGCCGGCCTTCGTCCCCTGGTGGCCGGCTCCGCGGGCAGCAGCGCGGACCTCTCCCGCAAGCACGCCGTGGTCACCGGCACCGACGGCGTGCTCACCGTGGTCGGCGGCAAGCTCACCACCTACCGCCGGATGGCCGAGGACGCCGTCGACGCGGCGCTGGTGCACTCGGGCCTGCACGCCGGCCCATCGCGCACCGCGCGCCTGCCGTTGCTGGGCGCCGCCCCGCGCGCCCGGCTGTCCCTTGTGGACGCCCCGGCCCGCCTGGTCGCCAAGTACGGCACGGAAGCTCCCCGCGTCGCCGCCCTCGGCGAGGTCGACCGGACGTTCGCCGCGCCGCTGTTCGACGGCACGCAGATCACCGCGGCCGAGGTCGTGTGGGCCGTCCGCCACGAGGGCGCCCTGGACGTCGAAGACGTGCTCGAACGCCGCACCCGCCTGTCGCTCGTGCCCGCCGAGGCCGACGCCGCCCGCGCCCGCGTGGCGGAGCTGGTCGAGAAGGCCCTGGCCGGGCTGTCCTGAACACCGGGAGAGGACCCGCGCCGTTCGCTACAGTTGGCGGCGCGGGGCTCACCACTGTCCACACAGGTGTTCGGAGAGGGGGCGGTTTTGCCAGGAGGAGCACTCGAGATCGACGCGATCTCCAAGCGCTACGGCCGCAAGCTCGCCCTCGACGGCGTGACGTTCGACGTGCGGCCGGGCGAGCTGTTCGGCTTCGTCGGCAGCAACGGCGCCGGCAAGACCACCACCATGCGCATCGCGCTCGGCGTGCTCGCGGCCGATTCCGGCGAGGTCCGCTTCGCCGGCGAGCCGGTGACCCACGAAACCCGCACGCGCATCGGGTACATGCCCGAGGAGCGCGGTTTGTACCCGAAGATGAAGGTGCTCGACCAGCTCGTATTCCTCGCGGAGCTCCACGGCCTGAGCACCAACGACGCCCACCGCGCCACCGAGCTGTGGCTCGCGCGGCTCGGGCTGGGCGAACGCCGCAAGGACGAGGTACAGAAGCTGAGCCTCGGCAACCAGCAGCGCGTGCAGCTCGCGGCCGCGCTCGTGCACGACCCCGAGGTGCTGGTGCTCGACGAGCCCTTCTCCGGCCTCGACCCGATCGCCGTCGACGTGATGAGCGTGGTGCTGCGGGAGAAGGCGGCGACCGGTGTGCCCGTCGTGTTCTCCAGCCACCAGCTCGACCTGGTCGAGCGCCTGTGCGACCGCGTCGGCATCATCCGCGACGGGCGCATGGTCGCCGTCGGCACGGTGGAGGACCTCACGCGCGGCGCGGGCAGCCGGCTCGTGGTCACGGCGCCCGCCGCGCGGCCCGGCTGGGCGTCGACCGTGCCCGGCGCTCGCGTGGTCGAGTCTTCCGGCGCGACCACGGTGCTGGAGCTGGCCTCGAGCGCCGACGACCAGGCTGTGCTCGCCGCCGCGCTGGCCACCGGGCCCGTCACGGAGTTCAGCCGGCAGCGGCGATCGCTGGGAGAGCTGTTCCGCGACGCCGTCGCCCAGGGAGAGCCGGCGTGAGCCGCATCAGCGCCGCGCGGGCCGTCCGGCTCGTCGCGAAACGCGAGGTGAACACGCGGCTGCGCACCCGAGCGTTCGTGGTCAGCACGGTGGTGCTGGTGCTGCTGCTTGTCGGATATGTGGCACTGCAGGCGTTTCTCATCGGTTCCGCCACCACGACCAAGGTCGCGCTGACCGGTCAGGCGCAAGGTATCGCGCAGCAGCTGCAGCTCGCCGGGAAGGCGGGCGGGGAGACGATCGAGGTCGTCACCGTCGCGTCCGAACAGGACGGGCTCGCCAGGGTCCGCAGCGGCGACGTCGACGCGCTCGTGTCCGGCAGCGCCTCGCGGCTGCGCGTCACCGTCAAGTCCACTGTGGACCCGACCGTGCAGCACTCGCTCGACGGGATCGTGCAGCAGCAAGTGCTCGACGCGCAGCTCTCCGCCGCAGACCTCGACCCGGTCGCCGTGCACCAGGCTGTGTCCGCCGCCCACGTCGACGTGCTGCCGCTGGAGAAGCGCGATCCGCGGGCCGGGCAGAAGCTCGTGGTCGGCGTGGTCGTGGCGGTGTTGCTCTACCTGAGCATCATCACGTACGGGATGCTCGTGGCGCAGGGCGTCGTGGAGGAGAAGTCGAGCCGGGTCGTGGAAATCCTGCTGTCGGCCGTGCGGCCGTGGCACCTGTTGCTGGGCAAGGTGATCGGGCTCGGGCTGGTCGGGCTGGCGCAGCTCGGGATCCTCGCCGTGGTCGGGCTCGCCGCGGCGCTGGGCACCGGCGTGCTGGGGTCGATCTCGGGCATCGCCGTGGGCGCGGTGGTGTGGGGCGTCGTCTGGTACCTGCTCGGGTTCCTGCTCTACGCCATGATCTACGGCGCGGCGGGCTCGCTCGTCTCGCGCCAGGAGGACACGCAGTCGGTGGTGGCGCCGGTGAACATCGCGCTGGTCATCGGGTTCGTCGCGGGCATCAACCTCCTCACGCAGTCGCCCGACGGAGCGGCGACGAAGATCCTCTCGCTCATCCCGCTGCTGTCGCCGGTGCTGATGCCGGCGCGGATCGCGACGGGTTCGGCCGAGCTGTGGGAGATCGTGCTGTCGCTGGTGCTGACGGCGGCGCTCATCGCGCTCGTGACGTGGGTGGGGGCGCGGATCTACCGCAACGGTGTGCTGCGCGTGGGCAGCCGGGTGAAGCTGTTCGAGGCCCTGCGCGGCTGACCCCGCTTGGCCGGCCCCGCGCGGCTGACCCTTAGGTAACCGAGCCCGGGTTTCTCCCCGATGGCAGGTCGTTCGCCAGTCGAAAGACTCGCTGCCATGAAGAGAAACCCGCTGATCCGCATCGCCGCGGCCGCGAGCGCCGCCCTCCTGCTCACCGCCGCCGTGACCCCGGCCGCGCTCGCCGAGCCCCCGTCCTTCTCACACTCCGCGGTGCCCCCGAAGAACACGCTGCCGCCGATGAACCCGGCCTCGCTGGCGGGCGCCATCGCCGGCCTGCCCAACGCCCAGGCCACCGGCGCGCTCGTCCAGGTCCGCGGCTCGGCCGGCGCGTGGAGCGGCGTGTCCGGGACAGCCGACCTGAGCACCGGGGCACCCGTCCCGGCGAACGCGCACTTCCGCATCGGCAGCATCACCAAGACGTTCACCGCCGTCGTCGTGCTGCAGCTCGCGGCCGAGCACCGTCTCGACCTCGACGCGCCCGTGCAGCGCTACCTGCCGGGCCTGCTGCCGGCCGGCTACCCGCGGATCACCGTCGCGCAACTGCTCAACCACACCAGCGGCCTGCCGGGCGTCGATCTGCCCGAGGATCCACAGTGGATCGTCGACCACCGCTACACGGTTTTCACCCCGCAGCAGGTGCTGGCCACGGCGTTCCGGCACGACCTGGTCTTCGCACCCGGCACGAGCCAGCAGTACACGAACACCAACTACCTCGTCGCCGGGCTGCTCGTCGAGAAGCTCACGCACCACTCCTACGGCGACGAGGTGCGCGACCGCATCCTGCGCCCGCTCGGCCTGCGCGACACCTCCGTGCCCGGCAACGACCCGAACCTGCCCGCGCCCTACGCCCACGGCTACCAGGTCGTGAACGGGCAGCTCGTGGACCTCACGCGCATGAACCAGTCGATCCCCTGGGCCGCGGGCGAGATGATCTCCACGGCGGGCGACCTCGACAAGTTCCTGATCGCCCTGTTCCAGGGCCGGCTGGTGCCGAACCCGCTGCTGCAGCGCATGTTCACCGTGCCGGACGTGACCACCTTCGGCACGGACGACCCCGCGATCTACAGCCAGGGCCTGATGACCTCGACCGTCAACGGCGTCACCGTCTGGGGCAAGACCGGCAGCCGCTACGGCTACACCAACGGCATCTGGGCCACCCGCGACCTTCAGCGCCGCGCGGTCTACTCGATCAACACCACGGACAAGGACTTCGACGGCCAGCCCGAGATCGTGCAGAAGCTCGCGCTCGCCATCGGCGGCCTCTGAGGCCACGGACGGCCCGGTCTCCGGGTCCGGGCCGTCCACTCAGGACCCGGTGATCGCCCCGTACCGCGCCAACGCCACCTGCCGCTCGTGCGCGTGGTCGACCAGCGGCGCCGGATAGTCCTCCGGACGATCCTTCAGTTTGTGCACCGCTTTCCCCGACACCCCACGCAGTTCCGGCACATAACGCCGCACGTAGTCGCCGTCCGGGTCGAACTTCTCCCCCTGCGTGGTGGGGTTGAAGACGCGGAAGTACGGAGCCGCGTCAGTACCCGAGCCGGCAACCCACTGCCAGTTCAGCTGGTTGGACGCGAGATCGCCGTCGACGAGGTGCCGCATGAAGTGCCGCGCACCCCACCACCAAGGCAGGTGCAGGTCCTTCACGAGGAAGCTCGCGACGACCATCCGGACCCGGTTGTGCATCCAGCCCTCGGCGAGCAGCTGGCGCATGCCGGCGTCGACGATCGGGTAGCCGGTGCGGCCGGCGCACCACGCGTCGAACGCGTCCGAGTCGGAGTCGTGGTCCATGCGGTCGAAGCGGGAGTCGTAGTTCTCGCGGGCGGTTTCCGGGCGGTGCCACAGAACGTCCGCGTGGAACTCGCGCCAGCACAGCTCCGAGCGCAACGCCTGGGCGCCGTCGCTGGAGTCACCCGACAGATCGGCGAGCATCGTGCGCGGGTGGATGGCGCCCCAGCGCAGGTAGGGCGACATCCGCGTCGTGCCCGGACGGTCGGGGCGGTCGCGGTCGGTGGCGTAGGAACGCACGCCCGAGTCGAGGAAGTCGTGCCAAGCCGACAGCGCCGCCGCCTCGCCCGGCGAAGGCAACGCCATCTCGCCGAGGTCCGGGAGCGCGGGGAGCTTCCGCGACGCGGCGGGTTCGACCCAGTCCACAAGGGACGCACCCGTGTCCGCCGGCCGCCGCCACCCGTGTCGCGTCCACGCGCGGTGGAACGGCGTGAACACGCGGTACGGGTCACCGTCCGGTTTGGTCACCCGCCCGGGCGCCACGGCGTAGGGCGAGCCCGTGGCGACCCACGAAATGTCGTGCTCCGCCAACGCCTCCGCCACTGCATCGTCGCGGCGACGGCCGTACGGCCCGTGATCGGCGCTCACGTGCACCGCCGAAGCACCCACCGACCGCGCCACCCGCACGACTTCCCGCACCGGATCGCCGTGCACCACCATCAGCCGGCCGTCCAGCGCGGCGCCCAGCGATTCCAGACACCCCACCAGAAAAGCCCGTCGCGGCGCGCCCGACGGCTTCAGCAGCTTCTCGTCGAGCACGTACAACGCCAGCACCGGCTCGCCGGCCTCCGCGGCCGCCAGCAGCGCCGCGTGGTCGCCGAGCCGCAGGTCTCGCCGGAACCACAGCACGCTCGTCATACCCGCCAACGCTAAACGCCCCGCCGTGCGGCTGCACGGCGGGGCGTTCGGAGCGGTTCGGAAGCGGGACTCAGCGCTCCGAGATCGACTTGTAGTCGCGCGACGCGTGACCGGTGTAGATCTGGCGCGGGCGCCCGATCTTGGTCTGCGGGTCGTTGATCATCTCGCGCCAGTGCGCGATCCAGCCGGGGAGCCGGCCGAGCGCGAACAGCACGGTGAAGAACTTCGTCGGGAACCCGAGCGCCCGGTAGATGAGACCGGTGTAGAAGTCCACGTTCGGGTACAGCTTGCGCTCGACGAAGTAGTCGTCGGAAAGCGCCGTCTCCTCAAGCTTCTTGGCGATGTCGAGCAGCTGGTCGCCACCCGCGATCTTGCCGAGGATCTCGTCGGCGGTGTTCTTGATGATCTTCGCGCGCGGGTCGTAGTTCTTGTAGACCCGGTGCCCGAAGCCCATGAGCTTGACACCCTTTTCCTTGTTCTTCACGCGGTTCACGAACGAGGCGACGTCGCCGCCCTCGTCGCGAATGCCCTCGAGCATGTCGAGAACGGCCGCGTTGGCACCGCCGTGGAGCGGGCCGAACAGGGCGTTGATGCCCGCCGAGATGCTGGCGAACAGGTTCGCCTCCGACGAGCCGACCAGGCGCACCGTCGAGGTCGAGCAGTTCTGCTCGTGGTCGGCGTGCAGGATGAACAGCAGGTCGAGCGCCTTGGCGACGGCCGGGTCCACCTCGTACGGCTCCGCGGGGAAGCCGAAGGTCATCCGCAGGAAGTTCTCCACCAGGCCCAGCGAGTTGTCCGGGTACAGCAGCGGCTGGCCCACGGACTTCTTGTACGCGTAGGCAGCCAGGGTCGGCACCTTCGCGAGCAGGCGGATGGTGGACAGCTCCACGTTGGGCTCGTCGAACGGGTTCAGCGAGTCCTGGTAGAAGGTCGACAGCGCCGAGACCGCGCTCGAGAGCACGGGCATCGGGTGCGCGTCGCGCGGGAAGCCCGAGAAGAAGGCCTTGAGGTCCTCGTGCAGCAGGGTGTGCCGCTGGATCTTCTCGGTGAAGTCGGCGAGCTGGGCCTCGGTGGGCAGCTCACCGTAGATGAGCAGGTAGGACACCTCGATGAAGCTGGACTTCTCGGCGAGCTGCTCGATCGGGTACCCGCGGTAGCGCAGGATGCCCGCATCACCGTCGATGTAGGTGATGGCCGACGACGCGGCACCGGTGTTCACGAACCCGGGGTCGTAAGTGATGTACCCCGTCTGCGCGAGCAGCTTCCCCAGCTCGATCCCGGGTGCACCCTCCACCGGGTGGACGACCTTGAATTCGTGCTCGCCACTCGGCAGGCGCAGCGTCGCGGTTTCGCCGCCGGACTGCCCCGCATTCGTCGCGTCGGACATGCAGGTCCCTCTCACGTTGGCACGGGCCGGCGGCGCCTGTACGTTCCACAGGTAGCCACGTGTTCACGCGAGGAAACACGCGCCTCGCTGCACACCGCCCCGCTGGGGTATGAATTCCCCCCTACGCTAGTCGAAATAAGGGTGTGCGCGCAGCCGCTGCGTTGCCCCCAATAGCCCCTTTGGGACCAGGTTCACACGGTGGAAGCCATTTCCCGCGCCGTCGGCGGCTCCGCGCCACTGCGGGAGACGGTGATCGAGGCCGCTTTCGCGGCGTAGCCGAGAGCCTCGCGCCACGCGTCGGCGTCGAGTGCGGCCAGGTCACGGACCTCGCGGGCGTGCAGCCACGCCAGCAGCGCACCCTGCACGGTGTCGCCCGCCCCGATCGTGTCGACCACCGGTACCCGCCGCGAAGGCACGTGGGCCAGCTCACCTGCGGCGGTGATCACGGACAGGCCTTCGGCGCCGCGTGTCAGCACGACCGCGTCCACACCGGACTCGACCCACGTCTTCGCGGCTGCCACCGGATCGGCTCCTTCGGTGAGCCACGCCGCGTCGTCGTCGGAGATCTTCAGCAACCGGACATCGGGAAGCCACGACGCGAACCGTGCACGGTAGGCGGCCGGGTCGGCGATGAGCGCCTCGCGGATGTTCGGGTCGAGCGCGGTGAGCGTGCCGCGCGCGGCCTCGCGGCGCAGCATCGCTTCGTACGCGCCGGCGCCGGGCTCCAGCACCAGGCCGAGCGTGCCGAGCGAAAGCGCGGTGGCCTCGTCGGGCAGCGTGCCCGGGTCGGTCACGAGCCGGTCGGCCGTGCCCTCGACGTAGAAGGTGTAACGCGCGGCACCCGATTGGTCGAGTGCCACCACGGCGAGCGTGGTCGGCTCGTCGCCGCGCTGCAGCAGCGAGGTGTCCACGCCGGAGTCGACGAGCCGGTCGACGAGCGCGACGCCGAACCGGTCGGTGGACACGCGGGACAGGAACGACGCCGGCACACCGAGCCGTGCGGCGGCCAGCGCGACGTTGTAGGGCCCGCCGCCCAGCCGTGGCAGCAGAGCACGCAGCCCACCGTCCACATTGGAGTCCAACGGTTCACCCGGTACGAGGTCGACCAGCGCCTCTCCACCCACCACGATCACGAGCGCGAGTGTAGAGGACCTGCCCGTGACAAATCCTGTCCTCAGTCCTTGTTCAACCCACCGAGCAGGAGCTCGCCGAGCGCGGTGAACGCCTCCGCGTCCGACACGTCGGTGCGGCGCCCGAGCACGCCGGTCTGGATGCCCTCGACGATCAGGCCCGTCATCTCGGCGACGAGGCGGGCGTGCACGTCGCGGAACACGCCGTCGGCCACGCCCTTGTCGATGAACGCGCGGATGCGGCGGGCGGCGGCCCGGCTGTTGAGCTGGTAGGTGTCGCGGGCCGGCTCGAACTGCGCGATGTCGGTCATGAACGCGGGCGACGCGCGGTTCAGGTGCTCCGAGACGCCGGCGAGGTACTCCCCGATCAGCTTGCGCGCGTCGTCGATGCCCTCGATGCGGGTCTCGATGCGCTTCGCGGCGCCCCGGAAGAAGTGGGCGACGACCTTCACCGCGAGCTGCTCCTTGCTGGGGGCGAGCGCGTAGAGGGTCGACTTGGAGCAGCGCAGGCGGGCGGCCAGGTCGTCGAGCGTGAAGCCGGCGAAACCCTCCGCGAGGAACAGCGTCTCCAGCTCGGCGAGCAACGCCTGCTGCCGCGCCGTCGGACGACGGCGACCTTCGGGTTCGGACTGTACTGCCATCGGGGGGCCACCAGCTTTCCTGATCGCGTCACTATCCCTCATGAAGTCAGGACAGCTCCCACCTCCGTACGGTACTCTGAAACGTCCCACAGTACTGTTTTCAGTACTCCTGCCACTGGAGGAGCCATGCCGGCGGACCGTTTGCTGCCCACGCCCGAGGCGGAGGACCTGCTCGCGCTGGTCAGGGAGATCGCGCGCGACGAGCTGAAGCCCCGTGCCGCGGCGGCCGAGGAGGCCGAGGAGTTCCCGCGCGACGCGTTCACGCTGCTGGGCAAGTCCGGGCTGCTGGGTCTGCCGTACGCCGAGCGCTGGGGCGGCGCCGACCTGCCGTACGAGGTGTACCTGCAGGCGCTGGAGGAGATCGCCGCCGCGTGGATGACGGTCGGCGTGGGCCTCTCGGTGCACACGATGTCCTGCTACGCGCTGGCCAACTACGGCACCGACGAGCAGCGCGGGCAGTGGCTGCCGGACATGCTCGGCGGCTCACTGCTGGGCGCGTACGCCCTGTCTGAGACCCAGGCCGGCTCCGACGCGGCCGCGTTGTCGACCCGCGCCCGCCGCGACGGCGACGACTACGTGGTCAACGGCACCAAGGCTTGGATCACCCACGCCGGCGTCGCCGACTTCTACACCACCATGGTCCGCACGAGCGACGACGGCGGCCACGGCATCTCGTGCCTGCTCGTCGACTCGTCGACTCCGGGCCTCTCGGCCGCGGCTCGCGAACGCAAGATGGGCCTCACCGGCTCCCCGACGGCCCAGATGATCTTCGACAACGCGCGCGTGCCGGTTTCGCGCCGGATCGGTGCCGAGGGTTCGGGCCTGAAGATCGCGCTGTCGTCCCTGAGCTCCGGCCGCCTCGGCATCGCCGCGTGCGCCGTGGGCCTGGCGCAGGCCGCGCTGGACGAGGCCGTGGCCTACGCCAAGGGCCGCACGCAATTCGGCAAGCCCATCATCGAGTTCCAGGGCCTGGAGTTCCTGCTCGCGGACATGGCCGCCACCGTCGAATCCGCTCGCGCGACCTACCTCGACGCCGCCCGCCGCCGCGACCGCGGCCTCGACTTCCAGCGCCAGTCGTCCATCGCGAAACTCGTCGCCACCGACGGCGCCATGAAGGTGACCACCGACGCCGTCCAGGTCCTCGGCGGGTCGGGGTACACGCGCGACTTCCCGGTGGAGCGCTACATGCGCGAGGCCAAGGTCCCGCAGATCTTCGAGGGGACGAACCAGATCCAGCGCATGGTGATCGCGAGGGCGTTGAAGGCTTCCTAGCCCCCGTTTCGTGGGTGCCGCCGGCCGAAGCGGGCAGCACCCACGCACAGGTCAGCGGGTTTCGCGGTACCGGCGGTCCGCCGCGACGCCTTCGCCGGTGGATTCGTCGTAGTGGTAGACCTCGCGGCCCCGGACGAAGACGCGCAGGGCGCGGTTCATGACGTCCAGCGGGTCGCCCGACCAGAGGACCACGTCCGCGTCCAGGCCGGGCGCCAGCGAGCCGATGCGGTCGTCGAGGCCGAGCATCTCGGCCGGGTGCACGGTGAGGGCGCGCAGCGCCGTCTCGGGGTCCAGGCCGTCCTTCACGGCGAGGGCCGCCTGGTAGACGAGGAAGTTGATCGGCACCACGGGGTGGTCGGTGGTGATGGCGATCTTCACGCCCGCGCGGGCCAGGATGCCGGCCGAGCGCAGGGAGCGGTTGCGCAGCTCGACCTTGGACTTCGTGGTGAACAGGGGGCCCAGGATGACGGGCACGCCGCGCTCGGCCAGCAGGTCGGCGATGAGGTGGCCCTCGGTGCCGTGGTTGATCACGAGCTTGTAGCCGAACTCGTCGGCCAGCCGGATGGCCGTGACCATGTCGTCGGCGCGGTGCACGTGCTGGTCCCAGTACAGCTCGCCGTCGAGGACCTTCGACAGCGTCTCGTGTGTCAGGTCGACCTCGTGCGGCTTGCCTTCCTCGAGGGCGTGCGCGCGCTTGGCCTGGTAGTTGCGGGCCTTCGTGAACGCCTCGCGCAGGATCGCGGCCACGCCGAGGCGGGTCGACGGCGTCTGCTTCTTGTCGCCGTACACGCGCTTCGGGTTCTCGCCCAGGGCGCTCTTCACGCTCACCTGCTCGGCGAACGTCATGTCAAGGATGCTGCGGCCCCACGTCTTCACGCCGATGGTCTGGCCGCCGATCGGGTTGCCCGACCCCGGCTTGATCACCACGCTCGTGACGCCGCCGGCCAGCGCGTCGTCGAAGCCCGGCTCGTACGGGTCGATGCCGTCGACCGCACGGAAGCGGGCGCCGTTCGGGTCGGTCATCTCGTTGGTGTCGTTGCCGGCCCAGCCTTCACCGTCCTCGTGGACGCCGAGGTGCGCGTGCGCGTCGATGAAGCCCGGCAGGACCCAGCTGCCGGACGCGTCGACGAGCTCGGCGTCTTCCGGCACGTCCACGTCGGCGGCGGCGCCGACCTGGACGATCCGGCCGTCTTCGATGAGCACGGTGCCGTCTTCGATGGGAGCCGCACCGACGGGGACGACGTAGCCCCCCACAATCGCCTTAGAAGCCATAGTTCGACACGCTAACGAATTGCCGCGGGTGCGTGTTCGCGGGGTTTCTCCAGGTGGATGAGCTGGTAGTCCGCCTCGGGGCTGCGGTGGGTCTCGCGGTAGCCGAGCTTCGCGTACAGCCGCAGCGGCCCCGCGGAGCGTTCGCCGGTGAACAGCCGGAACCGCGTGACCTCCGCGGGAGCCAGCTCCTCCGCCGCGAGCAGCAACGCGGTGCCGAGCCCCTCGCCCTGCCGGTCCGGCGCCACGGCCAGCCGGCCGACCTCGCCGACGTCGCCGTTCACGCGGACCCGCACCGTCGCGATCAGCCGCGAGCCGGCGCGCAGACCCCACACCGGCAACGCGGGGTCGGCGAGCGACGCGCGCACGCTTTCCAGCGGCTCCACCAGCGGCGGGAGCTCGAAGTTGGCGTGCGCGCGGGCCTCGCTGAGGTACGCGGCGCGCTGCAGCGTGAGCAGCTCACCGGCGTCGGCCTCGGTCAGCAGCTCGGGCGACACGGTCACCGGACGCGGATGCCCCAGCTGCCGGTCCACGACGTCGCGGGCTCCAGCTCGATCAGGTCGGTGCCGGCGTTGAGCGCGTCGGCCGGGCAGGTCATCGGTTCCAGCGCGACGGCGCGGCCGCGGCCGGTCAGGTCGTCGGGCGTGAACACCTGCACCCAGCGGAAGTCGGGACCGGTCCAGACCACCAGCTGCTGGTCCTCGTGGGAGAGCACGTGGTGGTGTGTGCCGTCGTCGGCGAGGGAAAGGGAGCCGAAGGCCGTGTCGAGGTCGACGCCCGCGAGCACCCGGCCGCCGCGGAAGTCGTACTCGGTGCCCGCGACATCCTGCTCGTCCGCGTACGGCATCTGCTGGTCGCCGACGTACGGGCGCACGCGCGAAGCCGGCAGCGTGAGCGTCAGCTCGTCCGTCGGCACGTCGCCGATGCGGAAGTACGGGTGCGTGCCCACGCCGACGCCGATGGGCTGCTCACCCTCGTTGCGGATCTCGTGCGTGATCGTGAGCTCGCGCGGCTGCAGGTCGTAGGTGATGGTGGCGCGCAACGGCACCGGCCAGCCCGGCTGCACCTCGACGTCGACCGCGAGCGTGATCGACGACTCGGCGTGCTCCAGCAGCTCCCACTCCTTGTGCCGGGTGAGGCCGTGGATCGCGTTGCCGCGCGCGGCTTCCGTGATCTCCAGCTGCTGCTTCTCGCCCTGGAACTCCCACTCCCCGCCCTTCGTGCGGTTCGGCCACGGGAGCAGCACCTGGCCGAGGCCCTTCGGCGGCTGCTCGTCGGCCGCGAACTCCTCGACGTAGGGCACGCCGCCGACCTCGAACGCGCGCAGCCCGGCACCGATCTCGGTGACGATGGCGCGCGCGCTGCCGCGGGTGATTTCGAACTGCTCTCCGGTGGGGTTGGCCATGCCGCAGACATTACCGGCGGACACCAGGTGGATGCGGCCGGTCAAACTAACTAGACCGGTCGTCATAGTTTGAGCTACGGTGAGCCGCATGGTCCGCCGCACCGACTCCCGCCGCCGCATGCTCGACTCCGCCGCCGAGCTGTTCCAGGCGCAGGGTTACCACGCCACCGGCCTCACGCAGCTCGTCGCCGCGGGCGGGGCCCCGAAGGGTTCGCTGTACTTCCACTTCCCCGGCGGCAAGGAACAGCTCGCAGCCGAGGCCGTGCGACTCTCGAGCGAACGGGTCGCCGACGTGCTGACCGCCGTGGTCGCCGCCGCGCCGGACCCGGCGTCGGCGATCGACGCGGTGGTCGACACCCTCGCCGTCTCGCTCACCGAATCCGGCTTCCGGCGCGGGTGTCCACTTGCGACAGTCGCGCTGGAGGCCGCCGCGGAGAGCGAACCGATCCGCGAGGCCTGCGAGGACGGTTACGCCGACTGGCACACGCGGCTGGCCGAGTACTTCACGCGCGAAGGCCTGCCCGCCGAACGCGCCGGCTCCCTGGCCACGGTGGTGCTCGCGTCGATCGAGGGCGCACTGCTGTTCGCCAAGACCCGCCGCGATGCCACGCCCCTGCGCGACATCGCCGCGCACTTGCACACCACTGTCGAGAGGGAGTTCGCCTGATGCGCGTGCACCACCTGAACTGCGGCACCATGACACCGATCGGCGGCCGGCTCGTCGACGGCCGCCCCGGGCTGTTCCGGCACGCCACGCTCGTGTGCCACTGCCTGCTGCTCGAGACCGACACCGGCCTCGTGCTGATCGAGACAGGCATGGGCACGCCCGCCGTCGCCGACCCGGAACGCTGGCTGGGCCGCCGGTTCCTCACCCTGTCCAAGCCTGTGTCGCGCGCCGAGGAAACGGCCGTGAGCCGGATCCGCGCCCTCGGCTTCGACCCGGCGGACGTGCGCGACATCGTGCTGACCCACCTCGACCTCGACCACGCGGGTGGCCTCGTGGACTTCCCGCAGGCGCGCGTGCACGTCTACGCGGCCGAGCTCGCGGCCTACCACGCCGGGAACAAGCGGTACCGCAGGATCCAGTTCGCCCACGGTCCACAGTGGACTCCTCACGAGGACGCCGGCGACGACTGGTTCGGCTTCTCCGCCGTCAAGGAAATCGTCCCCGACGTCGCGCTGATCCCCCTGGCCGGCCACACCCCCGGCCACGCCGGCATCGCCGTCCACACCGACACCGGCTGGCTCCTCAACGCCGGCGACGCCTACTTCTTCCACTCCGAAATCGACGAACCGGCCCACATTCCGCCGGCACTCGCGTTGTTCGAACGCATGGTCCAGACGCTGCCCGAGGCCCGGCGGGCGAACCAGCAGCGGCTGCGCGAGCTGCGGCGCACGAGCGACGTGACCATCTTCGCCGCCCACGACCTCACCGACTTCGAACGCCTCAGCCGACCCGCTCGCGCCTGAGGTCCCGCCGATCCAGGCCACGTTTGGCCAGCCAGTTGACGAACCAGAGGATCACGCCCACGCCCAGCAGGATCGCCCCCACGGTGTAGTCGCTCGCCGGCCGGCCCGACAGCGGGCTCACGAGGTAGAGGCAGAAGATCGCGGCCAGCACGGGGATCGCCGTGGGCGCGCGGAAGTGCTTGTGCTCGACCTTGTCCTTGCGCAGCACGAGCAGGGCGATGTTGACGATGGCGAAAACCACCAGCAACAGCAGCGCCGTGGTCCCGCCGAGCGCACTGATGTCCACGAACGACACCAGAAGGATCGCGATCGCGCTGGTGAAGATGATCGACACCCACGGCGTGCGCCGCGTCGGGTGCACGCGACCGAAGACCGACGGCAGCACGCGCTCGTTGGCCAGGCCGTAGAGCAGGCGGCTGGCCATGAGCATGTTGATCAGCGCCGAGTTGATGACCGCGAACAGGCCGATGGCCGAGAAGACTTCGCGCGGGAAGCCGGGGGCGCCGACGTCGAGCACGGTGAGCAGCGCGCTGCTCTTGGCCGCGGCCAGGTCGTCGGCCGGGACGAGCAGCGACGACGTGATGGAGACCAGCACGTAGATCGTCGCGGCGACCACCATGCCCCAGAGCATGGCCTTCGGGAAGATGCGCACCGGGTCGTGGCATTCCTCGGCCATGTTCACGGAGTCCTCGAAGCCGACCATGGCGAAGAAGGCCAGCGAGGTGGCCGACGTGATCGCCACCAGCCACGTCTTGTCGGCCGTGTTGATCTCGACCAGCCGGGACGGCTCGCCGGCACCGTTGATCACGGCCCACACGCCGACGCCGATGATGATCAGCAGACCGGACAGCTCGATGCAGGTGAGCACCGCGTTGGCCTTCACCGATTCGCCCACGCCGCGGAAGTTGATCAGCCCCAGCGCGATCACGAACACGATCCCGACCAGCACCATCGGCAGCTTCACGAACGCCGCCAGGTACGTCGCACCGAACGCGACCGCGGCCGATGACGCCGACGTGATCCCGGAGCACATCACCGCGAACGCGACCATGAACGTCAGGAACGGCACCCCGAACGCCTTGTTCGTGTACAGCGCAGCGCCCGCGGCTCGCGGGTACTTGCCGACCAGCTCCAGGTAGCTGAACGCGGTCATGAACGCGACCACGAACGCCAGCAGGAACGGCAGCCACAGCGCACCGCCGACCCGGCCGGCGACCTGGCCGGTCAGCGCGTAGATCCCCGTACCGATGATGTCGCCGACCACGAAGAACAACAGGAGCTTCGGCCCCATCACGCGTCGCAGACCCGGCCCACCCACCTGCGGACCGTCCGCCCTAACGTCCGTCATGGGCGAATAGTCTGCCTTGTCCGGCTGCCTCGCGAAAGTCAGACGGCGGTGACAGCCGTTTTGACCAGCGGAATCATCATCTGCTGGGTCATCTTCACCGGGCCGGTGTAGTTGACGAGCACGGGCACGCCCTTGACGATTTCGGCCGTGGCGAGCGTCGCGGTCTTCTGCTCGTCGACGTAGTACACGGCGCCGTTGGGGAAGCCCGGCACATCGACGGCGCCCGGCTTGGCCTTCTTGATGGCCGCGACCATCGCGGCCGGGTCGGCCTGGCGGCCCTCGTAGCGGGTCACGGCCAGCGCGCCGGCCTGCTTGTCGCCGACGAGGTACTCGCAGCTCGTGGCCTTGCCGCCATTGCCGGCGTTCTCCTGGTTCGGGCCGACCTTCGAGGTGACGCCGGGGATCTTGATGGCGTTGCCGACCTCACTGGCCGACAGCAGCGAGCACGTCGAACCCGGCGGCGCGGGCTTCGTGGCGGACGGTTGCGGCGGAGCGGCCTGCTGCTCACCCGAGGAGCAGGCGGTGAGCGCGGCGGCGGTGAGCAACAGGGCGACCGGGTAAACACGCATGCCCGGCATGTTAGGCCGTTTGGACTAGTCCCCCGCGACCGGTTCGGCGCCCGCCGCCGCGACCGGCTCCGGCCGGGCCCCTCCGCTGGGCGCGCGGTAGCGCCAGAACGCGGGCAGCACCAGCATCGACGCGAGCACCAAAACGATCACCAGCAGCCCCCCGCCCGTCGCGGCGGCCTCGGTGCCCCATTCGGCGCCGGCCCAGCCGTGCGTCAGGTCGGCCAGCCGCGGACCGCCGGCGACGACGACCGTGAACACGCCCTGGAGGCGGCCGCGCATCTCGTCGGTGGTGGCGGTCTGGAGGATGGCCTGGCGGTAGACGGAGCTGACCATGTCGGCGCCGCCGGCCAGCGCCATGAAGATCACGGCGAGCCACAGCGAGTGCGCGAGCCCGAACGCGGCGATCGCCGCGCCCCACAGGCAGATGGAGACCACGACGGCCACGCCCTGGCGCGAAACGCGGTGCAGCCAGCCCGAGAACAGGCCGATCAGCATCGCGCCGGCCGGGAGCGCCGCGTAGAGCAGGCCCAGCGCCGGACCGCCGCCCGGCGGGTCGCCGAACGTGCGCTCGGCCATCTCGGGAATCAGCGCGCGCGGCATGCCGGCGACCATCGCGATGATGTCGGCGACGAACGACGCCAGCAGCACCTTCTGCGTGGCCAGGTAGCGGAACCCGTCGACGACGTCGCCGAACCCGGCGCGCCGCGACGGCCCGTTCAGCGGCGGGATCGGCGGCAGCCGCCACACGGCGATGAGCGTGATCATCAACGCGCACACGTCGACGAGGTACAGCGTCGACAGCCCGATCACGGGGATCAGCGCCCCACCGAACAGCGGCCCGAACACCGCACCGAACGTCGACATCGTCGTGTTCAGCGCGTTGGCCGACGGCAGCAGCTCGGGCGGCACCAGCCGCGCCACGACGGCGCCACGCGTCGGCATGTTGATCGCGAAAAACGCCTGGTTGGCCGCCAGCAACACGAGCACCAGCGTCACGGAGTGAAAATTCGCGAAGGCCTGCAACCACAGCAGCGCCGACGACACCGCCACCCCGATGTTCGTGACCAGCAGCAACTTCCGCCGGTCGACCGCATCGGCGATCGCCCCGCCCCACAACCCGAACACCAGCAGCGGCACCAGCGCGACCGCCCCGGTCAGCCCCACGTACCCGGACGACCCGGTCAGGTCGAACACCTGCTTCGGCACCGCCACGGCCGTCAGCTGCGACCCGACCGCGGTCACCGCCGTCGACACCCACAACCGCCGAAACGCCGGAATCTTCAACGGGCGCGTATCGACCACAATGCGCCCGAGGACTCCACGCGCCCCGCGACGGGGGCGCGACGACCCCGGATCAGAACTCACGACTCACTATCTTAGCCGCGCTAACTATCTCCCCGCGGGTGATTTTGATCGCCGCCCGTTTTGTCTTTTCCACCACACAACCGCCGGCCGACAACGCACCCCACCCACGCACCCAGCCCCGCCCCTGCACCTCGATCCCCGCGCCCTTCACAATCAAAGATCGGGGTGCGCCCCCACCAAGCTCAAAACCGCAAGCAATCCACGACCAGCACCCAGCGGACACCCACCCAACAGCAGATCAGGGAGCCAACCTCTCCACCTGCCACCCATCATCCGTCCGCCTGAACCTCAACCGGTCATGCATCCGGTCCTCCCGCCCCTGCCAGAACTCGACAAAGTCAGGCCGGATCCGCCACCCACCCCAATGCGGCGGCGCCGGAATCCGCTCCACGTCCTCGAACCGCCGCTCGATCCCCCGCAGCGCGTTGTCCAACGCCCGCCGGCCGTCCACGATCCGCGACTGCGGCGAAGCCCAGGCCCCCAGCTGCGATCCCCGCGGCCGCTGCGCCCAATACGCAGCCGTCTCCGCGGAGCCCACCTTCTCGACCTCCCCGCGCACCGTCACCTGCCGCTGCAGCGAGTACCAGGGGAAGGTCGCCGACGCGTACCGCGTGGCCGTGAGGTCGTGGCTCTTCGCCGACGTGTAGTTCGTGTAGAACACCACGCCCCGCTCATCCAGCCCCTTGCACAGGACCGTGCGCGACGAGGGGTGGCCCTCGTGGTCCGCGGTGGCGAGAACCATCGCGTTGGGTTCGGCGACGCCCTCGGAGATCGCCTGGCTCAGCCAGTTCTGCAGCTGCTCGGTCCAGGTGGCCGCGAGCGCCGTCTCGTCGAACGGGGCGCCGTCGTAGGCCACCCGCATGCCGGGCAGCCGGACCACCGCGTCGGCTACGTCGGCCACCTCGTCGGTCTCCGGCATCATGGGCCCCAACCTCCGTACCCCTGGTGAGGGTGTCGACTCATCGGTATCCGCCGACGGTATTGGGTCCTCAGCTGCGGCGAAACCCACCGAACGGTGACTCCTGCCACCCTCTGGTGCTCACCAGGCCGTAACCACAAGACCCCGAACCGTAACCCCCGGGTTACCTTGCGGACCCTGATCGATAAAGGCGCGGCCTAGCGTCTGGCCTCCCCACCGTCTGGAGGCAGGCCTTGACCGACACCCTGTCCGAAACCGGCGAAGGCACCACGAAGCCGCAGCGGACGTACACAGCTCTCGCCGCCAACGAGAACCGCGAGGACTACTCGCTCCGGTTCGCCGCCCACTCGTTCCGCCGCTGGTCCCCGCTCGTGGTCGCGACCACCGCGCTCGGCGGCATCGCCTACCTCGCCGACTTCGCGATCGGCGCCAGCATCGTGCTCTCCTACGGCTTCACGTCCGGCGTGCTGGCGATCCTCGCCGCGGCCGTCGTGATCTTCGTGACGGGTGTCCCCATCGCGCGCGCCTGCGCAACGTACGGCGTGGACATGGACCTGCTCACCCGCGGAGCCGGCTTCGGCTACTTCGGGTCGACGCTCACGTCACTGGTCTACGCCAGCTTCACCGTCATCTTCTTCTCGCTCGAAGGCTCGATCATGGGCCAGGCCTTCGAGCTGGCGCTCGGCATCCCGCTGCCGATCGGCTACCTGCTCGCGACGCTGATCGTGCTGCCCTTCGCCCTGTACGGCATGGGCGCGGTCGCGAAGATGCAGACGTGGACGCAGCCGCTGTGGATCGCGGGCCTGGTGCTGCCGTTCGTGGTGGTGCTGGTGCGCGAGCCGGGCCGCTTCGCCGACTTCGCGTCCTTCGGCGGCACCGAGGGCGCGGGCGCCGGGTTCTCGGCTGTCGGGTTCGGGTTCGGCATGGGCGTGGCGCTGTCGTTGATCGGGCAGATCGGCGAGCAAGCCGACTACCTGCGGTTCATGCCGGAGAAGACGGCGGAGAACAAGCGTTCTTGGTGGGCCGCCGTGCTCGCCGCCGGCCCGGGCTGGGTCGTTCTCGGCGCGGCGAAGCAGATCGGCGGCGCGCTGCTCGCGTTCCTCGCGCTCGGCGCGGTGGGCAAGGCGGCCGCGCTCGAGCCGATCGCGCCGTACCTGGCGGCAGTGAAGCCCGCGCTGGGACCAGTGGCGCTCACGTTCGCGGCCCTGTTCGTGGTCGTGTCGCAGATCAAGATCAACACCACCAACGCGTACTCGGGCTCGCTGTCGTTCGCCAACTTCTTCTCGCGCGTGCTGCACAAGCACCCCGGCCGCGCGTGGTACGTGCTGGTCAACTGCGGGATCGCGCTGGCGCTCATGGAGTTCGGCGCGTTCGCGTTCCTCAACAAGATCCTGGGTTTCTATTCGAACGTCGCGATCGCGTGGATCGGCGCCGTGTGCGCGGACCTGGTGATCGCGAAACCGCTGGGCCTCTCGCCGCGCTACATCGAGTTCAAGCGCGCGTACCTGCACAAGGTCAACCCCGTGGGCTTCGGCTCGATGCTCGTCGCCTCGGCCGTGTCGATCGTGGCCTACTTCGGCGCGTTCGGTCCGGTGCTCGCGGCGTTCAGCCCGCTGCTGGCGCTGGTGATCGCCGTGGTGCTGGTGCCGACGCTGGCCGTCGCGACGAAGGGGAAGTACTACCTGGCGCGGCCCAACACCGTGTCCGGCCCCGGCGTCGAGGCCGACCCGCGCGCCACGCACACGTGCTCGGTGTGCGGCGACGCCTACGAGCTGCCCGACATCGCCGACTGCGCCAAGCAGGGCGCGGCGATCTGCTCGCTGTGCTGCACGCTCGACAGCACCTGCCACGACCTGTGCCGCACCACGGGGCCGGTCGACCTGCCGCTGCCCACGCCCAGGCCGGCCTGACCCCGCACCGAGGTCGGGGACGTCAGGGCCGGGTGATCGCCGCGAGCATCAGCGCCCGCAGCTCGGCACCGACGTCCTCGACCGGCAGCGGTGGTTCGTGCGCCTGCCATTCGCGCAGCAGACCCGTGGCGGCTCCGACGAGCGCGATCGCGGTGAGGCGGTAGTCGCGGTTGGGCGCGACGCCGGCCTCGGCCGCGCGGCGCGCCTCCGTCTCGATGAAGGTGGCCCAGCGGTCCACCCACACCTGGTGCTGCTCCTCGAGCTCCGGACTCACGCCCACGGCCTCGACGTAGTTCAGCCGCGGCATGCGCGGGTCGATGGTCACGGTGGCGACGAAGACGTCGAGCAGCTTCGCGATGCGCGTCATCGCGTCGGCGTCCCTGACCTCCTCCAGCGCGGCGGAGACGTGTGTGAGGGCGAGCGAGTTGATCCGGTCGTGCAAGGTCCGCAGCACTTCTTCCTTGCTGCCGAACTCCTCGTAGAAATTCCGGGTGGACACCCCGGCACGAGTACACAACTGGGTGATCTTCGCCTGCCGGAAGCCCGTCGAGGTGAACAGCTCCAGTGCGGCCGTCAGCAGCCGCTCCCGGCGCTCGGCGCGTCTCTGCTCCGGCGGGACGCCACCGTAGGTACGGGCCACCGGCCCTCCTTCCCGCCGCGCGCCGCCCAGGGGCGACACCGGCGTCCATCTTGTGAAAATCCCAATTACCGATCAAACGGACGCGGGAGCGCTCGAAAATTGATTCCGGTAATCGCGGTGGCCACTCCGCCGAGCACTCGCGAAACGCGGCCCACGCGCACGGTCCGGCGGCCGGTCGCGCCGTCGAACCGCGGCGATCACGGTATCGAGCAGCGGAACACCGGCTCGCGCAGGCCCCACCCCAGGCGATCACCGAATGCTAAGTCGTTGCCACGCCTGGGAATCGTCCCTGCACCTCGCGCTTGAACGCTGTTCTGCACCGGTGCGTCACGGCGGCACGCGCCGTTCTGTGGTCCGGCGTGCGCGAGGGCGCGCGGACACCGCCGCGCGCTCGGTACCGACGTGGACTGGCAGGGCTTCCCCTCGCTGGAACACCGCGTCGGCGTTCCTGGTCGACGTGCGCTGGCAAGGCACGAAGTTTTAGCAGCCCAAGCGTTTCAAGGCAACAGCCTCGAGGCAACCACCGCGTCTTCGGCCAGCGCCGTGGTGAGCGTGACCCCGGCGGCCGGCGAGGTGCGCGCCCACCAGTCGCCTGAAGCCGTGGGACGCGCGGGAAAACCCACTTCGAGGTCCGTCACGAGCACCCGCTTCCCCGCCAGCACGGCCAGTCCGGCGTCCAGTGCCGGGTCGCCGATCGTCTGCGTCTGGCGCAGCAGCGGAATTCCGTCGCGAACCACGTGCGTGGTCGTGGTGAGCAGGCCGGGCCGTTCACCCGCGCGGCCCAGTACCAGGACCTCCCGGGTGTGGAAACGGGAATTTTCCCCGAGGGTCGCGCGCAGCACCGCCGTGTGGTCCGCGCGGGCGGTCACGACCGTCGGCTCGGGCAGGTACGCGAGCTCACCACCGTCGGCCACCTCGATGTCCACAGTGGACGAACTGCGGCCACCGGACGGCCCCGGCAACGCGAGCGTCGCCGCCACCCCGGACAGCCGCAGCACCGCGCCGGGCCCGACGCGGACGTCGAGCTGCAGCTCGTCACCACCCAGCGGCGCGGTGGCGGAGCTGACGAGGTGCACCACGGCTTCCCGCCCGGTGCGGCGGCGCGGGAACAACGTCAGCGGCGCCATCGAGCGCAGCTCGCGCAGCACCGTCCGGCCGTCCTCGAAGCACGCGACCACCCGCGCGTGGGCCTTCACCCCGCGCGCACCGGCAGCACCGATCGCACCCACTGCGCGACGTCGGGCGCGTCCGGCGTGTCCACGAGCGATTGGGCGATGACCGGCAGCTCGCCGCGCATGCGGTGCGCGTCGGACGTCATCACGCCGAGGTCCGCCCCGACGAGGTGGGCGATGTCGATCTTGTTGATCACCAGCAGGTCGGCCGTCGTCACGCCGGGGCCGCCCTTGCGCGGCACCTTGTCGCCGCCGGCGACGTCGACCACGAACACCTGGCTGTCGGCGAGGCCGCGGCTGAACACGGCGGTGAGGTTGTCGCCGCCGCTTTCGATGATGACCAGGTCCAGGGCCGGGAAGCGCTCCTCGAGCTGCTCGACGGCGTCGAGATTGGCGGTGATGTCGTCGCGGATCGCGGTGTGCGGGCATGCACCGGTCTGCACGGCCGCGATGCGTTCGGGCGCGAGCACGCCGGCCCTGCGCAGGAAATCGGCGTCTTCGGTGGTGTAGATGTCGTTGGTGACCACGGCGAGGTTGAGCTCGCCGCCCAGCGCGCGGCACAGCGCCGCGGTGAGCGCCGTCTTGCCGCTGCCGACGGGGCCGCCGATGCCGATGCGGTAGGCGCGCCCGGCGGTCGGGGCGGGGGCGTAGTGGTCCGGTTCGGTCTTCGTCGGATCGAAGCTGACCGGGTGGACGTGACCGTGGCCATGACCGTGGTGATGGTCGTGTTCAGCTGGCAAAGAGACGCACCTCTTCCTCGTGATGCCGGGCGTGGGCCTCGGCGAACAGGTCCAGCGCGGGCGAGCCCGGCGCGGGCAGGTCCACCGGGTCCAGCCCGGCGACGTCGGCGGCGGCTCCGGCCACGGCGCGCACCTCGGCGCCGAGCCGCGCGATCACGGCGTTGACGGCGAACGGGTCGAGCCCCAGCAGCCGCACGGCCGCGCTCGCCGGCCCGCTCACGGCCAGGTACGCCACGGCGGACGCGGCCTCGGCAGGCTCGCCACCGGCGATGCCCACCAGCGCCCCGCAGACGATCGGGTGGTGCGGCCGCGGCGTCTCGGCCAGCAGTGCGGTCAGCACCGGCGACGGCCACGCGACGGCCCCGGCCCGCGCGGTGCCACGGCCCTGGGCCCGCGACGCCACACGCTGGGCGGGCGAGGGCGTCCGCGCGTCGAGCTCCTGATCGAGCCGCCGCCAGTGTCCACTGTGGACGCCGCGGCCGGCGGCGTGGGCCGAGGCCGCGGCGAACGCGGCCGACAGCGCGCCCGCCGTGCGCAGGCGGCTGAGCAGGAAACCCGGCAGGTCGGCCTCGGTCGTCACGAGCCCGCGGCTCACGGCCTCCTCCAGGCCGCCGGAGTGCACGTGGCCGCCCCCGGGGAAACGGGAGTCGGCGAGGATCAGCGCGGAGAGGTCCATCAGAACAAGAAGTACCGTTGGGCCATCGGCAGCTCCGTCACCGGCGTCGGCTCGATCAGCTCGCCGTCCACGCGCACGGCGAAGCTGTCGGGCTCCACGCGCACGTCCGGGGTCGCGTCGTTGAGCACCATGTCGGCCTTGGTCCGCGCCCGCGTGTTCGCGACGGCGACCAGCGGCCGGTTGATGCCGAACGTCTCCGCGAGCCCCGAATCGAGGGCCTCCGGCGCCACGAAGTGGAGGCTCGACGCGGCGGCCACGCGCGGCACGGCGCCGAACATCGGCCGCGCGAGCACCGGCTGCGGAGTGGGGATCGACGCGTTGGCGTCGCCCATCGCCGCCCACGCCGGGAAGCCGCCCTTGAGCACCACGTGCGGGCGCACGCCGAAGAACTTCGGTTCCCACAGCACGAGGTCCGCGAGCTTGCCGACCTCCACCGAGCCGATCTCGGCGTCGATGCCGTGGGCGATGGCGGGGTTGATCGTGTACTTGGCGACATATCGACGCGCGCGCAGGTTGTCGGCCGCGCCGTCGCCGGGCAGGGCGCCGCGGCGGCGTTTCATCACGTGCGCCGTCTGCCAGGTCCGGATGATCACCTCGCCGATGCGGCCCATCGCCTGCGAGTCGGAGCTCATCATCGAGATTGCGCCCAGGTCGTGCAGCACGTCCTCGGCGGCGATGGTGCTGGGCCGGATCCGGCTCTCGGCGAACGCGAGGTCCTCGGGCACCGACGGGTTGAGGTGGTGGCAGACCACCAGCATGTCGAGGTGCTCGTCGAGCGTGTTCACGGTGTGCGGGCGCGTGGGGTTGGTCGAGGACGGCAGGATGTGCGCCAGCGAGACGACCTGGATGATGTCCGGCGCGTGCCCGCCGCCGGCGCCTTCGGTGTGGTAGGCGTTGATCGAGCGGCCGCGGATCGCCTCCACAGTGGACTCGAGGAAGCCGGCCTCGTTCAGCGTGTCGGTGTGGATGGCCACCTGCACGCCGGACTCGTCGGCCACGGTGAGGCACGCGTCGATGGCGGCGGGCGTGCTGCCCCAGTCCTCGTGCAGCTTGAACCCGCCGGCGCCGGCGGCCAGCTGCTCGCGCAGGGCCTCGTGCCGGACGGTGTTCCCCTTGCCCAGCAGCAGGACGTTGACCGGGTAACCGTCCATTGCGGACAGCATGCGGCTGAGGTTCCACGCGCCGGGTGTGACGGTGGTGGCCTTGGTGCCCTCGTTCGGCCCGGTGCCGCCGCCCACGAGCGTGGTCAGGCCTGCGGCGAGCGCGGTGTCCACGAGCTGCGGGCAGACGAAGTGCACGTGGCAGTCGATGCCGCCCGCGGTGAGGATCTTCCCGTTGCCCGACAGCACTTCCGTGGCCGGGCCGATCACCAGCGCGGGGTCGACGCCGTCCATCGTGTCGGGGTTGCCGGCCTTGCCGATGCCGACGATCCGCCCGTCGCGCACGCCGACGTCGGCCTTCACCACGCCCCAGTGGTCGAGGATCACGGCACCGGTGATGACCAGGTCGGGGGCGCCCTCCGCGCGCGTGGCCATGCCCTGGCCCATCGACTCGCGGATGACCTTGCCGCCGCCGAACAGCACCTCGTCACCGGAGCCCGACGGGCCCATCGACCGGTCTTCGGTCACCTCGATGAGCAGATCCGTGTCGGCCAGCCGGATCCGATCACCGGTGGTGGGGCCGAACAATTCCGCGTAACGCTCACGATCGATCTGCGGCATTCTCAGAACTCCCCGGCATATTCGGTGCGCAGCCCCGGCACCCGCCGGTCTCCGCGCAGCGGAACGAGATCGACTTCCCGCTCGACCCCGGGCTCGAACCGCACCGACGTCCCGGCCGGCACGTCGAGCCGGTGCCCTCGCGCGGCCTCGCGGTCGAACTCGAGCCCCGGGTTCACCGCCGCGAAGTGGTAGTGCGAACCGACCTGCACGGGCCGGTCACCGAGGTTGCGCACGAGCAGCCGCACGCGCTCCCGTCCGGGGTTCAGCTCCACCGGCTCGTCGCCGGGGATGATCTCGCCTGGCCGCACTCGGGTCTCCTAGACGATCGGGTCGTGCACGGTGACGAGCTTCGTCCCGTCCGGAAAAGTGGCCTCCACCTGCACGGAGTCGACCATTTCGGGCACTCCGGAGAGCACCTGCGCACGTGAGAGCACCTTGCGGCCGCTCGCGGCGAGCTCGCTCACGGAAAGCCCGTCCCGCGCGCCCTCGAGCACGTGGTCGGTGATCAGCGCGACGGCCTCGGGGTAGTTGAGCAGCACGCCGCGCTCCAGACGGCGGCGCGCGACATCGGCGGCGACGTGGACCAGCAGCTTGTCGCGTTCCTGTGGGCTCAGGTGCATGCGACAGGTTGTATCACCGGGCTCGCCGCGACACCGGGTTCGGAAACACAGGATTTACCTGGGGTACACCGGGTGTACTCGGGCTCGGTCACAGCCCGTTGCCGAAGAACTTGCCGTGACACGCCTTCCTGGACTGAATCGTTCTCGGAATCGTGACCGAAACCACCACATCTTTCATTGCTCACGGCTCGGCAGAGGAGCAAGGTTTGTCCAACCGTGCGATGAGGCGCGCCGAGGTTGCGTGTATCCCGTCAGCGCGAGTGGTCAGACAAAGCCGGGGAAATGCGCATCGAAAGGTTCGCGAAGTGACTACCTCCACCATCAAGCAGACGAACTCCGACCAGGCCGACGACGGCTTCCGCCCCGGCCTCGAAGGCGTGGTGGCGTTCCGCACCGAAATCGCCGAACCCGACCGGGACGGCGGCGCGCTGCGGTACCGCGGTGTCGACATCGAGGACCTCGCCGGCAAGGTGACCTTCGGGGACGTGTGGGGCCTGCTCGTCGACGGCCGGTTCGGCAACGGGCTTCCGCCCGCCGAGCCGTTCCCGCTTCCCGTGCACACGGGCGACGTACGCGTGGACGTGCAGGCGGCGCTGCCGATGCTCGCGCCGATCTGGGGTTTCGAACCGCTGCTCGACATCACCGACGAGCAGGCCCGCGACCAGCTCGCGCGCGCGTCGGTGATGGCGCTGTCCTACATCGCACAGTCGGCGCGCGGCATCTCACAGCCGGCCGTGCCGGAGTCGAAGGTCGACGAGGCCTCGACGATCACCGAGCGCTTCATGGTCCGCTGGCGCGGCGAGCCGGACCCGGCCCACGTGAAGGCGCTCGACGCCTACTGGGTCTCCGCCGCCGAGCACGGCCTCAACGCGTCGACCTTCACCGCGCGCGTGATCGCGTCGACGGGCGCCGACGTGGCCGCCGCGCTCTCGGGTGCCATCGGCGCGATGTCGGGCCCGCTGCACGGCGGCGCGCCCGCGCGCGTGCTGCCGATGATCGAAGAGGTCGAGCGGACCGGTGACGCCGTCGGTCTGGTCAAGGGCATCCTCGACCGCAAGGAACGCCTGATGGGCTTCGGCCACCGCGTGTACCGCGCGGAGGACCCGCGCGCCCGCGTGCTGCGCCGCACCTGCCAGGAGCTCGGCTCCGAGCGCTACGAAGTCGCCGCGGCGCTGGAGCAGGCCGCGCTGACCGAGCTGCGCGAGCGCCGCCCGGATCACCCGATCGAGACCAACGTCGAGTTCTGGGCCGCCGTGATCCTGGACTTCGCGCAGGTGCCGCCGGCCATGATGCCGTCGATGTTCTCCTCCGCCCGCACCGCGGGCTGGGCGGCGCACATCCTGGAGCAGAAGCGGACCGGCCGGCTCGTGCGTCCGTCGGCGAAGTACGTGGGCCCGGGCCCGCGCAAGCCGGAGGACATCGAGGGCTGGGAAACCGTCACCAAGCACTGACCGAAGCACCCCAATGTGGCGTTCGGTGCGCCCAGCGCACCCAATGCGGCGTTCGGTGCGTTGAATCGGGCCTGGGCGCGTAGCGCCTCCGTTGAGGGTGGTGGCGGGGGCATGGATGGAGCAACCAACGCCACATCGGGGTGGTCGGGTCAGGCGCGCGAGGTGGCCGGGTCGTGGGCGGCGGTCGTGGCGAGCATGGCCGTGAGCTGGTCGACGAGCCAGCCGTCGAGGAGCTCGCGGGGCACGTTGCGGTCCTGCAGCCACGACAGCAGCGCGCCCTCCACCACGGCCGTCCAGCACCGCAGCGTGAGCAGCACCAGCGGCGACGGCGCGGTGAGGCCCAGCGCGTCGAGGATCAGCTCCACGGACCGGTTGCGCACCTCGTCGATGGCCGCGTCCGTCTCCGACGTCGCGATCACCGAACCGCTGCGCAGCAAGGCGACGTAGCCCGCGCGGTAGTGATCGGCCACGTCGATCAGCCCCCGCACAGCCGTGCGCAGCCGGTCCTGCGGCGGCCCCTGCTCCAGGTGCGCCAATCCGTCGACGAGACCGTCGGTGACCGTGCGCAGTGCTTCGACCTGCAGCTCGCGCAGGCTCGGGAAGTAGCGGTAGAACAGCGGCCGCGACACCTCGGCGCGCGCGACGATGTCATCCACCGTCACCAGCTCCGGCGCGCGGCTGCCGAACAGGTCCAGCGCGGCGGCGATCAGGTCGTCGCGCCGGGCCTGCGGGGTCATCCGGCGCGGGCGGCTCACGGGGTGACGTCCAGCTTCGCCGCCGCGCGCAGCAGGCCGGGCGTCAGCCGCGAGAGAACCAGCGCGACCTTCGCCTCCGGCGTCGACGGCTGGATCGCACGGTCGCGCTCGACGGCCCGCAGGATGTCGCGCGCCACCTTCTCCGGGCCGAAGCCGCGCCGCGCGTAGAGCTTCGTCGACGCCTTCTGCCGCCGCGCTTCCTCCTCCGGCGCGACGCCGACGAATCGCGTGGTGCTGGTGATGTTGGTGTTGACCAGACCCGGGCAGATCGCCGTGACGCCGATGCCCTCGCCCGCCAGCTCCGCGCGCAGCCCGGCGCTCAGCGCGAGCACCGCGGCTTTCGTCGTGCCGTACGCCGTGAGGACCTTCGACGGCAGGTACGCGGCGGCCGAGGCGAGGTTCACGATCTGCCCGCCCTCGGCGCGCTCGACCATCATCGGCGCGAACGCGCGGCACCCGTGGATCACGCCCCACAGGTTCACGTCCACGACCTTCTCCCAGTCGGCCAGCGAGGTGTCGAGGAACGGCCCCGACATGCCGATGCCCGCGTTGTTCACCACGATGTCGGGCACGCCGAACTCCGCGCGCACCTGCTCGGCGAACCGGGCCACGGCATCGCCGTCGGCAGCGTCCACTGTGTACTTACCGGCCTCGGCACCCTTGTCCCGCACCAGCTTCGCCGTCTCGGCAGCCGCGGTCGGGTCCAGGTCGGTGACCACCACGGCGGCCCCCTCGTCGGCGAACGCCAGCGCGGTCGCCCGCCCGATCCCGCTGCCGGCCCCGGTCACGACCACGAGCCGGTTCGGGAACCGGCCGTGCTCGGCACCGCCGACGCGAGCGCGCTTCAGCGCCCGGCTCTCCTCGCCGCCTTCGACGTGGTCGATCAGCTCGGCGGTCGCGGCGGCGACGACACCGGGATTGCTGCGGGTGATCCAGTGCGAGCCGACGAGCCGGCGCACCCGCAGATCCGGCACCCAGCGCTCGATCTCCGTCTGCAGCGGAGTGGTCACGTAGGCGTCGCCGGTCGGCGCGAGCACCTGCACCGGCACGTCGGCGGTCCGCGGCACCGGCCGCGAAAGACGCGAGCCGATGTTCGCGCGGTAGAGCTGCAGCCCGTGCAGGCCGTCGACGGTCGAGGGCGTGGCTTCGGCCGGCTCCAGCCGGCGCATGAGCGCGCGCATCAGCCCGGTGCGCCAGAACAGTTCCGGCACGAGCGGGAGCTGGAACAGCAGGATGTAGTACGAGTGCAGGAATTGCCTCAGCGCACGCGGCAGACCCGACGGCCGCCGCAGCTGCGTGCGGAACCACGCACCGGCGTGGTCGAGGCTCGGGCCGGAGATCGACGTGTACGACGCGATCCGCCCGCGCAGCTCGTCGCCGGTGACCGCGTGCCAGGTCTGGATCGAACCCCAGTCGTGGGCGAGCAGGTGGACCTTGCCGGTCGGCTGCACGGTGTCGACGACCGCCGCGAGGTCCGAGGCGAGCTGGTCGAGGCGGTACGCGCTGCGCGCCTTCGGCTTGTCGGACCCACCCGCGCCGCGCACGTCGTAGACCACGACGCGGTGGCGGCGGCCGAGCTCGGCGGCCACGCCGTCCCACATCGAGCCGTTGTCGGGGTAGCCGTGGACGAGCACGACCGTGGGCCCGTCCTCGGCGCCGGTCACGCGGACCGAGAGGCGGACACCGTCACTGGCGGTCACCTGCTTGTGAGACACACTGTCATGTTAGACAACTTGTCAACAAGGCGGTTCACCTCGGCGGCGGTTGCCGTCTGCCAGGTGTTCGCGCACGGGGTGATTTTCGGGGTTCACAACGGCGTTTTCGCTGGTTCCACGGGAAACACCGGCTCGTGTCCACCGTTCGGTGGACAGCCGGATTCCACTGCCCGGACGTCCCGTGGCGACGGTGCGTGGCCGCAGGATTGAGCCATGACCACAGCAGTGAGGGTGCGCGGACTGCGCAAGGAGTACCCCGGCCACGTCGCCGTGGGTGGACTCGACCTCGACATCCACCACGGCGAGGTGTTCGCGCTCCTCGGGCCCAACGGCGCGGGCAAGACCACCACCGTCGAGATCCTCGAAGGACACCGGCAGCGCACGGACGGCGAAGCCGCCGTGCTCGGCGAAGACCCCGGCAAAGCCGGCCGCGAGTGGCGCTCCCGGCTCGGCATCGTGCTCCAGACCGCGACGGACGCGGCCGAGTTGACCGTCACGGAAACCGTGCGGCACTTCGCGAAGTACTACCCCAACCCGCGAGACCCGGAGGCGGTGATCGACCAGGTCGGCCTCACGGAAAAGGCCGGCGCCCGCGTGAAGTCGCTTTCGGGCGGGCAGCGCCGCCGCGTCGACGTGGCGCTCGGCATCATCGGCCGGCCCGAACTGCTCTTCCTCGACGAGCCCACCACGGGGTTCGACCCCGAGGCGCGGCGGCAGTTCTGGGGCCTGATCGAAGGTCTCGCCGAGGAGGGCACCACGATCCTGCTGACCTCGCACTACCTCGACGAGGTGGAGGCGCTGGCCGACCGGCTCGTGGTGATCGCCGACGGCAGCGTGGTCGCCCAGGGGACTCCCGAAACTCTCGGGGGGCGCGGCCAGGCCGAGGCGATCGTGCGGTGGAGCGACGAAACCGGGGAGCACGAGGAACGCACCGCGTACCCGACGAAACTCGTCACGCAGCTGTCCGGTGGGGCGAGGGAGCTCACCGGCCTCACCGTGACGCGCCCCAGCCTGGAGGACATCTACCTTGAACTGATCGGGGAGAACCTGTGACCACCGCCGTCAACGCGCCGGCCCTGCCGGGCACCTTCACTCTCGGCGCCGCCCGCGGCAGCTTCGAGCTGCGGCAGTTCTTCCGCAACAAGGAGCAGGTGGTCTTCACCTTCTCCCTGCCCGCGGTGCTGATGATCCTGCTGGGGTCCATTCTGGACGGTCCGACCGGCCAGGCCGGGGTGTCGTCCGGCCAGTTGCTCGCCGCGAGCATGATCGGCGCCGGCATCGTGTCGACGTCGTTCAACAGCGTCGGCATCGGGATCGCCGCCGACCGCGAGGTGGGCGCGCTCAAGCGCCTGCGCGGCACGCCGATGCCGGCCGCGTCGTACTTCATCGGCAAGATGATCATGGTGCTCGTCACGAGCGTCGCCCAGACGGTGATCATGGCCGCGGTCGCGATGCTCCTGTTCGGGCTGAAGCTGCCCGCCGACGGCGAGAAGTGGGCCACGCTGGTGTGGGTGATGCTGCTGGGCGTGATCTCCTCGACGCTGCTCGGCATCTCGATCAGCTCGCTCACCCGCACCGCCAACGGCACGGTCGCCGTGGTGCAATTGGTCTACCTGGTGCTGCAGTTCATCTCGGGGGTGTTCGTCACGCCGATCACGCACCTGCCGAAGATCATGGTCGACATCGCGTCGTTCTTCCCGCTGAAATGGATCTGCCAGGGTTTCCGGTCGGTGTTCCTGCCGGAGGCGGCCGCGAGTCAGGAGATGGCGGGGACATGGGAACTTCCGACGGTGGCGCTGGTGCTGGGCGCCTGGTGCGTGGCTGGGCTCGTGCTCGCGAGGCTCACGTTCCGGTGGACGAACGAGCCCCGGTGACCTCGCTCGACGACGCGTGGGAGCGCTCGTTCTGGGTCTGGGAGGTGCTGTTCGCGGTCGTCTACGTGGCGACCGCCCTCCTGGTGTTCTTCGACGACGTCTCCCTCGCCGAGATGGTGGTCGCGGAGACGGCGCTCGCGGCGTTGCTCATCGGCTACTTCGCGGCGGGGCGCCGGATCGTGCGCACTGACGACAACCCCGTGCCCCGCACCGTCGCGACGGGCGTGCTGGTGGTGCTCGTCGCGACGGCGATCTTCTCCGACACCACCGCCTCGTTCATCCTGTTCATGGCGTGCCCGATGCTGTTCATGCTGCAGGAGATCCGGCCGGGCATCGTGCTCACGACGGTGCTGATCCTGCTGGACCCGGTGGCCGCCGTCGTCCGGGGCGGGTGGGAGAACCCGAGCCTGCCGATCCTGCTGCCGATGACCGCGATCCTCGTGGTGTTCAGCGTGCTGGCCGGCAAGTTCACCACCGACGTCATCAAGCAGAGCGCCGCGCGGGCCGAGCTCATCCGGCAGCTGGAAGACAGCCAGGCCGAGGTCTCGCGGCTCTCGCGCGAAGCCGGTACCGCGGCCGAACGCGAGCGCCTGGCCCGCGAAATCCACGACACACTGGCGCAAGGCTTCACCAGCATCGTCACGCTCACGCAGGCCATCGAGTCCGAACTGGACACCGACGTCGGGGCGGCCCGCCGGCACTTGGCGCTGGCGTCGGCCACGGCCCGCGAGAACCTCGCCGAGGCCCGCGCGATGGTGGCGGCGCTCGCGCCTTCGGACCTCACGGCCGGCACGCTGACCGACGCGGTGCGCCGCGCGGCCGAGCGCCTCGCCGACGAGGCCGGCCTGCACGTCGAGTACGAAGTGGACGATCCCCTGCCGCCGCTGGCCACGGCCACCGAGGTCGTGCTGCTGCGCGGCGCGCAGGAGGCGCTGGCCAACGTCCGCAAGCACGCGGGCGCGGAGTCGGTGCTGGTGCGGCTGTCCGCTGTGGACGGAACGATACGGTTGCGCGTGCGCGACGACGGCTGCGGCTTCTCCCCCGAAGCGCCCACCGGGGGCTTCGGGCTGCGCGGGATGCGTTCACGCGTGGAGCAGGTGGGCGGCCGGCTGAGCCTGCGCGGCGGCACGGACGGCGGGACCGAACTGGAGCTGGAGGTGCCCGCGTGATCACGATCATGCTGGTCGACGACCACCCCGTGGTGCGCGAAGGCCTGCGCGGGATGCTCGAGGCGGAGGCCGACCTGACCGTGGTCGGCGAAGCCGGCTCGGGCCACGAGGCCATCGCGCTCGACCGCGTGAAACAGCCCGACGTCGTGCTGATGGACCTACGCATGCCGGGTCTCGACGGCGTCGGCGCGATCCGCGGCATCCTCAAGGAGACGCCGAAGCGGCGGATCGTCGTGCTCACCACGTACGAGACCGACGCCGACATCCTGCGGGCCGTCGAAGCGGGCGCGGCGGGGTATCTGCTCAAGGACGCGTCCCGCGCCGAGCTGGCGGGCGCGATCCGGGCGGCGGCGCGCGGCGAGACGGTGCTGGCGCCGTCGGTGGCGGGCAAGCTCGTGAACCGCGTGCGGAACCCGGAACCCGCCTCACCCCTGTCGGCGCGCGAGGTCGAGGTGCTGCGGCTCGTCGCGAAGGGACTGACGAACGCCGAAATCGGGCGCTCGCTGCACATCGGCGAAGCGACGGTCAAAACGCACCTGCTGCGCGTGTTCGGCAAGCTCGGCGTGTCCGACCGCACCGCCGCCGTGACCACGGCGCTGGACCGGCAGCTGCTGGGCTGAGCCGCGCGGGGCAGAATGGCCGGCATGCTCGCTTCCACCGAACTCGCCCTGTACCGCCGGCTCGCGCGGGAGCAGGCGTCCTCCCGCACGCCGTCCCTCGTCGCCGCCGTGGTGCGCGACGGGAACCTCGTGTGGTCCGGCGCGCGCGGCCGCGTCGGATCCGCGCGCCCCGACGACGACACGCAGTACCGCCTCGGCTCGATCACCAAGACGCTGATCGCCACGGCCGTGCTGCGCATGCGTGACGAGGGCCGGCTCGAGCTCACCGACCCGATCGAGAAGCACCTGCCCGGCACCGCGTTCGCCACGGCGACGGTGGCGCAGCTGCTCTCGCACACCTCCGGCCTCACGTCGGAATCGCCGGGCCGGTGGTGGGAGCGCACGCCGGGCGCCGACTGGGCCGCGCTCGTGGCGAGCCTCGACAAGGACGCGACGAAACTGCGCCCCGGCTTCAAGTTCCACTACTCCAACGTCGGCTTCGGCGTGCTGGGCGAGCTCGTGGCCCGCCAGCGCGAAAAGCCGTGGTTCGACGTCGTGCGCGAGGAGATCCTGACGCCACTGGGCATGACCCGCACGACACCGCACCCCGAGGGCGCGCACGCCGAGGGCTTCGCCGTGCACCCGTTCGCCGACGTCCTGCTGCCCGAGCCCTCGCCCGACGCCGGCGCGATGGCCCCGGCCGGCCAGCTCTGGTCCACGGTCAAGGACCTCGGCCGCTGGACTTCGTTCCTGGGCGGGCACACCGGTGGCGTGCTGAGCGAGGACACCGTGGCCGAGATGCGCACGATGAACACCGTCGACGACACCGAGGTCTGGACCACGGGCTTCGGCCTCGGCGTGATGGTGGTGCGCTACGAAGGCCGCCACCTCGCGGGCCACACCGGCTCGATGCCGGGCTTCCTGGCCGCGTCCCTCGTCGACCCGGCCACCGGCACCGGCGCGCTGTGCCTCACCAACGCGACCGCGGGCGTCGGCATCACCCAGCTCACCCTCGACCTGCTCACGATGACCGACGAGCTGGAGCCCGCGCTGCCCGACGAGTGGGAGCCGTCCACTGTGGACCCGGCGCTGCTCGCGCTCACGGGCCTGTGGCACTGGGGTCCGACGCCGTACCACCTGCGCGTGCTCGGTTCGGACCTCATCTCGCTCGATCCCGCCAACGGCGCCGGGCGCGCGTCCCGGTTCCGTCCCACCGGTCCGGACACGTGGGTCGGCCTCGACGGCTACTACACCGGCGAAACCCTCACCGTCGGCCGCGACGCGTCGGGCACGGCCAACCACCTCGACCTCGCGACGTTCATCTTCACCCGCACCCCGTACGACCCCGCCGCGCCGATTCCGGGCGGTGTCGACGAGAACGGGTGGCGCTGAGCGTTCCGGCCGGGGTGTGTCCCGTTCGCCGGGAGCGGCCGAGGTGTCCGATTCCACATGCCGGACACCTCCCCACCGCATTGAGCAGGCGCATCCCGACCTGAGAGACTGCCCACATGACCGATGCAGCGGAGTTGAGCATCCCCGAAGACCTCAAGCCGGCCGATGGGCGCTTCGGTTGCGGACCGTCCAAGGTCCGTGACGAGCAGCTCGCCAAGCTGGCTGAGTCCGGCCACACCTACCTCGGCACGTCGCACCGCCAGAAGCCGGTGAAGTCGCTGGTCGGGCGCGTGCGCGCGGGGCTGTCCGAGCTGTTCTCCCTGCCGGAGGGCTACGAGGTCATCCTCGGCAACGGCGGCACCACCGCGTTCTGGGACGCCGCCGCGTTCGGGCTCGTGCGCGAGCGCGCGCAGCACTTCACCTACGGCGAGTTCTCCTCGAAGTTCGCGAGCGTCACGAACAAGGCGCCGTTCCTCGCCGACTCGATCATCGTGAAGGCGGACGCGGGCAGCGCGCCCGACATCGCCTACGAAACCGGTGCCGACCTCGTCGGCTGGGCGCACAACGAAACCTCGACCGGGGTCGCGGTACCGGTGCGCCGCCCCGAGGGCAGCGACGGCGCGCTGGTGGCGATCGACGCGACGTCCGGCGCCGGCGGCCTGCCGGTGAAGGCCGAGGACTTCGACGTCTACTACTTCGCGCCGCAGAAGTCCTTCGCGTCCGACGGTGGGCTGTGGATCGCCCTCGCGTCGCCGGCCGCGGTCGAGCGCATCGGCGAGCTCGGCGGCGGTGACCGCTGGATCCCCGAGTTCCTGTCGCTCACCACGGCGCTGGACAACTCGCGCAAGGACCAGACGTACAACACGCCGGCCGTGGCCACGCTCTTCCTGCTCGCCGACCAGATCGAGTGGATGAACGGCCAGGGCGGGCTCGCCTGGACGACCGCGCGCACGCAGGACTCGTCGAACCGGCTGTACGAGTGGGCCGAGAAGACCTCCTACACCACGCCGTTCGTGAAGGACCCGGACCTGCGCTCGCAGGTCGTCGGCACCGTCGACTTCGCCGACGAGGTCGACGCCGCCGCCGTGGCCAAGGTCCTGCGCGCCAACGGCATCGTCGACACCGAGCCGTACCGCAAGCTGGGCCGCAACCAGCTGCGCATCGGCCTGTTCCCGGCCATCGACCCCGACGACATCACGAAGCTCACGAAGAGCATCGAGTACGTCGTCGAGCGGCTGGGCTGAGTTCCCGGTTCGCCGACGGGCCCCTCTCGCTCCGGGAGGGGCCCGTCGTGCGTTGCGCGACGAACACGGAACACCACTCATTCGTGACGGAACGTGGTCGGCGTGTCCCACGGGTTCCCGGTGAGCGGGCCCGGGAGGATGACGCAGACCGTCTCCAAAAAGGTGACGGATGGGTGATGCATCGGCGCGCCTCGCGCGTCAAGCCGACGCGCCGTTCTAACGTGAGCACCCACAAAGGTGAAGATCGGGGAGGCGAGAAATGCGGGCGCTACGGGTGGTCGGGCTGCACGAGGACGGCAAGTCCATCGTGCTCGAGGACCCGGCGAGCCGTACCCGTTTCCTGCTTCCGGCCGACGAAACACTGAGAGCGGCGGCGAGGGGGGACATCGCTCGGCTGGGCCAGATCGAAATCGAGTTGGAGAGCCAGATGCGGCCACGCGAGATCCAGGCGCGAATCCGCGCCGGCGAGTCCGTCGAACAGGTCGCGAGCGGCGCCGGTGTCTCGGTGCAGCGCGTGGAGCGGTTCGCCTACCCCGTGCTGCTGGAGCGCTCGCGCACGGCCGAGCTCGCCCAGAGCGCCCACCCCGTCCGCGAAGACGGCCCCGACGTGCAGACGCTCGGTGAGGTGATCGCGTACGCGTTCGGCGTCCGCGGCCACGACTACAGCCAGGCCCGCTGGGACTCCTGGCGCGGCGACGACGGCAAGTGGGTCGTCGTGCTGCAGTGGAAGGCCGGGCGCTCCGACAACCGCGCCCACTGGTCGTTCTCGCCCGGCGCCCACGGCGGCACCGTGCACGCCCTCGACGAGAACGCCGAGGTGCTGCTCAACCCCAACTCCTACCGCCCGCCGCGCACGGTCCGCGCGCTCGACCCGGCGCGTGACGCCGTCGTGCAGCCGACGCTGGACTCGGCCGAGGACGAGCGGCTCGCCATCGAAGCGCCGGCCGACCCGCACGAGGAGGACGACGACACCCGGGAGATCCCGCGCGTCCCGTCCGACGACGAGGCCGCCGACGACGACCAGCCGCGCGCGAAGCCGAAGAAGAACCACCCCATTGTGCCGTCGTGGGAAGACGTGCTGCTGGGCGTGCGTTCCCAGCGCGGCTAGTTCTCAGTCGAGCAGCGCGGCCAGCGCCTTCGGCGCGACCAGCCGGTAGGCGTCGCGCACGATGTGGTCGATCTCGGCCCAGTCAACGTCCACGTCGAGGCGCACGCCGAGCCAGCCGCGGTGCCCGACGTAGGGCGGGCGGAAGAAGCGTTCCGGCTCGGTGCGCACGAGGTCCTCCTGCGCACCGGGCGGCGCCGGGCACCAGAAGGCCAGGCGGCCGTCGTCGTGGTGGTTCGCGAACGTCACGAACGTCTTCTTCCCGCGCACGAACCACGTCGGCTCGCCGTGACTGAGCCGTTCGGTGGCCTCCGGCAGCGCGAGGCACAGCCTGCGCAACTCGTCGAGGGGTGCCATCGGGCCAGTATCGGCCGGTCAGAGCACGATCGCCAGCACACCCAGCCACGCGGCGACGATGCCGGCGCCCGCGCCGTAAACCGCCCACCGCACGATCGGCAGCCGCCGCCCGAGCCACAGCGACGGCCCGATCCCGGCGGTCACCACGACCGACGCCACCAGCGCGACCCACACGCTCGTCTCGCGCGCGAGGGTTCCCGCCAACGCGAGCATCGCCACGGTCACGAGCACCGCGGCGAACGCCGACACCGTCAGCCCGGTCAGCCACGGCGTCGGCTCGGCCGCGGCGCCAGGCACCCCACGCCGCCGCGCCACCACGCGCGCAGGCGGCTCGATCACCGTCTCGACGCCGGACACCGGATCCACGAAGCGCACCGTCGTCCCCATCACCGTCGCCAGCCGCCCGGCCAGCTGCCGCCCCCGCTGCGACACGACCGAAGTGGCGACCTCCGCGTCGCCCCCCGCCCGAGAGACCGCCGACGCGACGCGCGCCCACTCGTGCAGCGCCTGGGCCAGGTCGGCCCCGATCGCCAGCCGCCGCGGGTCGACTTCGCGCGCACCCTCGCCACCCGGGCCGGCGAGCACCGCGCGCTCGCCCCGGATCCGCAGCTCCACTGACGTCCTCCTGCCGGGCATTCCCACCAGCAGGTGCCTGCCGTCGAACACGACCGCACCTGCCCGCAGCAGCGTAAGCCCCGCGAACCTCCCGGCGGGACCGGCACCCGGCGCAGAAACCGACCGGAATCAGAGCCGCACGTCGAACAGTTCCTCGACTGCCACCGGCGTGCCGCCCACCTCGGCCATCACGCGCTTGTGCTCGGCGTCGATCGGGTGCGCCGACTTCGCGAACACGGCGAGAGCCGCCTCGATGTCGTCGCACTCCACCGCGTAGATCAACAGCGGGCCGTCGGAGGTGTCCACGAGCAGCGCGCGCTCGTGCCGCACGCCTTCGTCCACCAGCGTCGCCTTGACCTCGGCCGCACGCTCCCCGGCTTCCGCGAGCCACGAGCGCAGCAGTTCGACCTTCTCCGGCGAAATCCGGCTCACCCTGATGTTGATCATTCCGCGAAACTAGCGAACCGGCCCGGGCCGTGCCAAGGTCTGCCGCGCAGCCGGGGACGGACGGACCACGGTCGTTGACCGATCGACATTTCCGCCTGTGGTTATCGGCGCGGAATGGGTATCCCGGAAAGGTGAGCACCTCAACGCGTGGCGGCGACCTCGTGGAACGCGACCGCGGCGGCGGTGGCGACGTTCAGCGAGTCGACCCCCGCCACCATCTCGATGCGCACGGCCAGATCCGCGGCCGCGAGCGCCTCGTCGGTGAGCCCTGGTCCTTCGGCGCCGAGCATCAAGGCCACGCGCTCGCCCACCTTCTCGCGCAGTCCGCGCAGCGGAACGGAACCCGGCCGCGGTGTGAGCGCCGCCACGGTGAAACCGCTCTCCCGCAAGAGATTCAGGCCGCCGGGCCACCCGTCCAGCGCAGCGAAGGGCACGCGGAGCACGTGGCCCATCGACACGCGCACGCTGCGCCGGTAGAGCGGGTCCGAGCAGCCCGGCCCCAGCAGGACACCGTCGACGCCGAGCGCGGACGCGTTGCGGAAGATCGAACCGAGGTTTTCGTGGTCGCCGACGCCTTCGAGCACGGCGAGCACCTGCGCGCGGGCAATGATCTCCGAAACCGCGGGCGGCGCGGGACGATCGGCCACCGCCAGCACCCCACGGTTGAGGTGGAACCCCACGACGGAAGCCATCGTTTCCGCCGAAGTCACGTATGCGGGCGCGTCGACGCCGGAAAGATCGAGGTCACGCACCCGCCGTTCCACGCCGAGCAACGCACGCACGGGGTACCGCGAAGCGAGCATCCGCTCGACCACCACGGTGCCTTCCGCGATCACGAGCCCCCGCCCGCCCGGACGGTCCGGCCGCCGGTCCGCAGTGGACAAGTCGCGGAAATCGTCGAGCCGGGGATCTTCCGGATCCTCGGTGAAGATCAGTTCAGCCACACCGCACAGTGTGACACCCGCAGGTCGGAACCTCATCCCGCGCAAAGCTGGTCCGAACGACCGGAGAACTCTGGTACGAATGGGCCATTTTCGCGCACGGTCAACCCCCCGTGACGGAGAGCACCAGTTTGGCCGCTAGCCCGGATGCGCCGCACTGTGCGACGGTGGGCGGCCTGGCAGTCCCCGCCCGGACACCCGCGGACAGCAGCCAAGGAGCGCGTCAGACATGGGTACCGATCTTTCGGCGAAACCGTTCGACCAACTGGACCGAGGACGGTACCGCCGCAAGGTCCAACGCTGTCTCGACACGCTCGCCCGGATGCTCACGGACGGCAGTTTTTCCTTTCCCCGCAAGAACATCGGGCTCGAAGTGGAGCTGAACCTCGTCGACGGGCAGCTGCGCCCGTCGATGACCAACACGGCGGTGCTGGAAGCGCTCGACGACCCGTCGTTCACCACCGAGCTCGGGCAGCACAACCTCGAGCTGAACGTGCCGCCGCGCCCGCTCGCCGGCGATTCGGCTCTGCAGCTGGAAGAAGATCTTCGCGCATACCTCGGCAAAGCGTCCGCCAAGGCCGCGGACGCCGGTTCGACGCTCGCGATGATCGGGATCCTGCCGACGCTGCGGCAAGAACACTTCGATCAGAAATGGCTGACCAACAACGCGCGGTATTCGTCGCTCAACGACCAGATCTTCGCCGCCCGCGGCGAGCGAATCGCCCTTTCCATGGACGGCGCCGCGCTTCCGGGCGAACAGCCGGAAAGGCTGCGCAGTTTCGCGGAATCCATCCTCCCGGAAGCCGCGTGCACGTCCGTTCAGCTGCACCTCCAGGTAGCGCCTGAGGAATTCGCCGCGCACTGGAACGCCGCGCAGTGCCTCGCCGGCGTGCAGACGGCGCTGGCCGCCAACTCGCCCTTCCTGCTCGGCAAGGCGTTGTGGCACGAGACGCGCATCCCGCTGTTCCAGCAGGCCACCGACACGCGCCCGGAAGAGCTGAAGAACCAGGGCGTCCGGCCGAGAGTGTGGTTCGGCGAGCGGTGGATCACCTCGATCTTCGACCTGTTCGAGGAGAACGTGCGGTACTTCCCCGGCCTGCTGCCGCAGACCGACACGGAAGACCCGCTCGAGACGCTGGAGTCGGGCCAGGCGCCGAAGCTCACCGAGTTGCGCATGCACAACGGCACGATCTGGCGCTGGAACCGGCCCGTGTACGACGTCGTCGACGGCCTGCCACACCTGCGGGTCGAGAACCGCGTGCTGCCGGCCGGGCCCACGATCGTCGACATCGTGGCCAACGCCGCGTTCTTCTACGGCGCTCAGCGCGCGCTGGCCGAGCAGGAACGCCCGGTGTGGACTCAGATGTCGTTCCAGGCCGCGGAGGAGAACCTCTACGCGGGCGCGCGCAAGGGCTTCGAGGCGCAGCTGTACTGGCCGGGCATCGGCTGGATCCCGCCCGACGAGCTGGCGCTGCGCGTGCTCCTGCCGCTCGCCCACGAGGGCCTGCGCCGCTCCGGGGTGTCCGACGAGGCGCGCGTGAAGTACCTCGGCGTGATCGAACGGCGCTGCCTCGCCCGCCGCAGCGGCGCCACCTGGCAGCGCGACTACGTGCTGCGCGCCCAGGAGCGCGGCGCCGACCGCGAGGCGGCGCTCAACCGCATGCTGGGCCGCTACCTCGAGCTCTCGGCCGCCGGCGAACCCGTGCACACCTGGTCGCTCACCGACTGAGTACGAGCCCCCGTCCGGCCTTATGGTGGCTGGAGCAGGTCCCAGGCAGGCAGGGGAACAACGGTGCCGAAGGTACTCGGCGGCTCGCTCGAAGCGCACCGGCGCGAGGTTCGCGCGCGGGTGTTCGAGGTGCTGCGCGCGCAGCTGTACGAGCGTGGCTTCGACGCGATCACGCTCGCCGGCGTCGCCGCCGAGGCCGGGCTGGGCCGCACCGCGCTGTACAACCACTTCCCCGACAAGGAAAGCCTGCTCGTCGCGTTCGTCGAGGACGAGGCGGCGCGCTACGTCGAGCGCCTGCGCGCGGCCGTGGAAGCCGAGACGGACCCGATCGCACAGCTGGCCACGTTCGTCCGGCTGCAGCTGCGCGTGCTCGCCGAGCACCACCTGCCGCCCGGCGGCGCGCTGGAGTCGGCGCTCGCGCCCGCGGCCTACCGTCGCATCAGCGCCCACGCCGACCCGATCACCGGGCAGCTGCGCGCGGTACTGCTCGCCGGGGTCGACGCGGGCAGCTGGCCGGCGCAGGACGTGGACGTGGTGGTCCCCATGATCACCGCGGCTCTCGGCACGCGGCAGGTGATCGACGTGCCCGCCGAGCGGCTGGCCGGCGTGATCGAGGCGGCCGTGCGGTTCGTGCTGCAGGCCGTCGGTTCGAGTGAACTTCCGGATCCCCGTCCGATTTAGGGTAGCCTAAGTCGCGGTCGTGGCCTACCCTCGTTCTGACAGCGTGTCAGAACGAGGGAGGCCGCCATGTCGGTGACCACTGAGCTCGAAGCCCGGCCGTTCTCGGGACAGCTACGGGAGTCGACCAGGGGCGTGCACGACCAGGCCAACCACTCCACGTACATGAACGCGCTGCTCGGCGGCGAGCTCTCGCTGGACGGCTACACGCAGCTCGCGATCCAGTACTACTTCATCTACCAGGCCATCGAGCGCGTCAGCGACACGATGACCGGCGACGCCGTGGGCCGCGAGTTCGTGTTCGACGAGCTGCGCCGGCTGCCCGCGCTCGAGCTCGACCTCGCGCGGCTCGTGGGCCCGGCCTGGCGCACCGAGATCCGTCCGCTCGCCAGCACCGAGGAATACGCCGCGCGCGTCGCGGAGGCGTCGGAGTGGGCCGGCGGGTATGTGGCGCACCACTACACGCGCTACCTCGGCGACATCGCGGGCGGCCAGATCATCCGGCGGCTGCTGGAGAAGAACTTCGACCTCGCCGAGGCAGGCTCGCTGTTCTACCACTTCGACGAGATCGGCAGCGCGCCCGCGTTCCGCGACCGCTACCGCGCGAAACTCGACGCCGCGCCGTGGGACGACGACGCCCGTGCCGCGGTGATCAACGAGACACTGGTCGCCTTCGAGCACAACGTCGCCGTGTTCGACGAGCTGGCACGAGACCTGGACCGCTACCGGATCGCCTGACGCCCGGGCGGATGAGGCTGATCACAAGAAGTTGACCTCCAGTTTGGTGGAGGTACGAAGCTCGGTTTCGCACAGTGCCCACCCGGGTACGCAGTGGCCGAACGAGTGGGTCCACCCTGTGGCACGGAGGCCGCCCCCGGTCGCCGCGAACCCGGGTGTGCTACTAGGTTCGGTAGTAGGAACTTGTGTCGAAGACTGAAGGAGGGCCAATGGCCCGGTACAACCTGCCCGATCTCGACTACGACTACGGCGCTCTCGCGCCCCACATCTCCGGTCAGATCAACGAGCTGCACCACAGCAAGCACCACGCGACCTACGTCAAGGGCGCGAACGACACGCTCGACAAGATCGCGGAAGCGCGCGAAGCCGGCGACTTCGGCAACATCGTCGGCCTGGAGACCACGCTGGCCTTCAACCTGGCCGGCCACGCGAACCACGTCGTCTGGTGGAAGATCCTTTCGCCGGAAGGTGGCGACAAGCCGACCGGCGAGCTGGCCGCGGCGATCGACGAGGCGTTCGGCTCCTTCGACAAGTTCAAGGCGCAGTTCACCGCCGTCTCCACCACGATCCAGGGCAACGGCTGGGGCGCGCTCTCCTGGGACCCGATCGGCAAGACGCTGATCACCCAGCAGCTGCGCGACCACCACAACAACCTGATCCTGCCCACCACGCCGATCCTGCTGGTCGACGTGTGGGAGCACGCGTTCTACCTGGACTACAAGAACGTGAAGCCGGACTACGTCAAGGCCCTGTGGAACATCTTCAACTGGGCTGAGATCAGCAAGCGCTTCGACAACGCCGTCGCCGGCGGCAACGGCCTGCTGCTCAGCTGAGCCGCGGTTTCCTGCAAAAGCGGGGTTCTCCTTCACGGAGGGCCCCGTTTTTCGTTTCTCGCTTGACTTCGAGTGCACTCCAGGTGTGAGGGTGGGGTCATGGACGTCGACGCCTACCTCGCCCGTCTCGACCTCGCGTTGCCCGCCAAGGCCGACCTCGCGGCCCTGCGGCAGCTGCAGGAACGCCACCTCGAACGCGTGCCGTTCGAAAACCTGAGCGTGCACCTCGGTGAACCCATCGAGCTGACCGAGGAATCGCTGCTCGACAAGATCGTGCGCCGTCGGCGCGGCGGCTTCTGCTACGAGCTCAACGGCCTCTTCGCGGCCCTGCTGCGCGAGCTCGGCTTCGACGCCGCGTTGCGCGGCGCACAGGTGTTCACCGGCGAGGGCGAGCCGGGGCCGCCGCTGGACCACGCGGCCGTGGTAGTGGAGCTCGATGACGAGCAGTGGCTGGTGGACGTCGGCTTCGGCCGCTTCAGCCGGGGCCCGCTGCGCCTGTCGGCCGTGGAGGTCCAGTCCGATCCCGACGGGGAGTTCCTCTTCCTGGACGCCCCGTTCGGCGACGTGGACGTGGTCATGGACGGCAAGCCCGTCTACCGCCTCGAGGCGCGCACGCGGCCGCTGACGGACTTCGTGCCGATGGCTTGGTGGCAGTCGACGTCGCCGCTTTCGGGCTTCACCGGACGGCTCACGTGCTCGCGCCCGACCTCCCAGGGCCGCGTGACGCTGTCGGGGCACCGGCTGATCGAAACGGTCGACGGCGTGCGCAACGAGGTGCTGCTGACCACGGACGACGCCGTGCGGACCGCGTACCGCGTGTACTTCGGCCTGGAGCTCTCGCGGCTGCCGACCCCGCCAGGTGAGCACCCCTTGACGGAGCCCGTGGCCGACCCGACCATGAACCCGTCATGAGCCGGTGAAGGACGCTTCGCCTGAGCCCTCGTGCCTGAACCCCGCGTCGATGAACACGTCGTCGATGACACGTCGCCAATGAACGGAGCCCCGCTCCTGGGGTTCCCAGGTGCGGGGCTCCGTCCGTTCCCGAACTGACTGCCGCTCCCACCACGAAGCGGACATGTATGAGGTTAGCCTAACCTCAGCAACTCCGGCAAGTCCCCCGTCGCGGAGACCCACCTCTCACTCGTCCGGGTGACCCCTTGAAAAGTCTCCGAAAAGCCTGAAGGGCACCTCGGCGAACCGAGATGCCCTTCGAATTCCGCAGGTCAGACGCGTTCGCGCTTGAGCACACGCAGGCCGTTGCCGAACCGGCGCACGGGCAGCGAGACGCCGCCGCGCCGGATGAGCACCAGCGCACACACCACGGCGGCGACCAGCGAGATCGCGCCGCCGATGTAGAACGGTGAGCGGCCGCCGAACGCGTCGGCCATCCAGCCGGTCATCGGGCCGCCGACGGGGTTGCCGCCGATGAGCACCAGCACGTAGATGCCCATCACGCGGCCGCGCATCTCGGGTGTGACGGACGTCTGCACCAGCGCGTTGGCCGTGTTCAGGAACGTGATGGTGGCGAAGCCGAGCGGGATGAGGCCCAGGCCGAAGGCCAGGTACGTCGGCATGAACGCCGTGACGAACTCGAACAGCCCGAGCGCGGCGGCGGCGATCAGCATCGTCCGCACCCGTGGCCGGCTCTTGATGCCGCGGCGCGCGGACAACAGCGCGCCCACGAAGGTCCCCACGGCGACGAGCGTGGACAACAGGCCGTAACCGTCGGCCTGGGTGTGGAAGACGTTGGCGGCGACGATCGGCAGCGACGTGAAGTAGGTGATGCCGAACGTGCTGACGAAGAACACCAGCACCATCACCGTGACCAGGTCGGAGCGGTGGCGCACGTAGCGCAGGCCCTCCATGAGCTGGCCCTTCGCGCGGGGGATCGCGGGGCCGCGGAAGAGCTTGGCGGGGTTCATCAACGCGAGCCCGGTGACCACCGCGACGGTGCTCACCGCGTTGGCGATGAACAGCCAGCCGGTGCCGACCCAGGTGATCGCGAACCCGGCGATGGCCGGGCCGACGATGCGGGCCAGGTTGAAGATGGAGGAGTTGAGCGCGACGGCGTTGGCGATCTGGTCGCGGCCCACCATCTCGGCGACGAACGACTGGCGCGTCGGCACCTCGATGGCGGAGGTGATGCCGAGCATCATGCACAGCAGGTACACGTGCCAGATCTGCACGACACCGGTCAGGTTCAGCACGCCGAGCAGCGTGGCCTGCACGCAGTTGATGCTCTGGATGAGGATCAGCATCCGCCGCTTGTCGACGCGGTCGGCGAGCACGCCGGCCCACAGCGACAGCAGCAGCGTCGGCGTGAACTGGAACGCGACGGCGATGCCGAGCGCCACCGGGTTGTTGCCCGAGAGCTGGAACACCAGCCAGTCCTGGGCGATGCGCTGCATCCAGGTGCCGACGTTCGAAATGACCTGGCCGCTGAAGAACAGCCGGTAGTTGCGCACGCGCAGCGAGGCGAACATGCCCTTGCCGCGCTGGGGCTCCGCGGGTCTCACGGGTTCTTCGGGCACGCGGTCGGCGCCGTCGGGCAGGCTCGGCATCCCGGCCGCCTTGGCACCGGGTGGTCCGGACGTGGGCGGGCCGACTGGCTGTGGCGCCGTCTCCCGGGTAGCAATGGTTTCGGTCGTACGCTCTGCTTCGCTACCCGTGGTCGCCACCGGTGTTAGTTCCCCGCCATCCTGTCGATGATCTCAGCGGCGCGGGAGAGCACATCCAGCTCTTCCTCGCCGAGTTCGGCCAGTTGCCGATCCAGCCACGCCTCCCGCACGGAAATGGCCTTTTTCACGTAGGCCATGCCGCTGTCGGACAGCTCGACGATGGCCTGCCGGCCATCGGTCGGGTGCGGGCGCCGCTCGACGAACCCCATCTCCTCGAGCGCGGCGATGACCCTCGTCATCGAGGGCGGCTGGACGCCTTCCTTGGCGGCGAGCTGACCAGGCGTCAGCGGGCCGCACTTGTGCAAGGTGGACAGCGCCGCGGTCTGCGTCAACGTCACGTCGTCGCCCACGCGCTGTGCCCGGAGCCGGCGGTTGAGCCGGACCACCGCGAGACGCAGGCGGCTCGCCAGGGAGCGCTCTTGCGTGTCGCCGGACATATAGTTAGCTTACCTCACGAAAATGGCGCCGGCGGGTGAACCCCGCCACCCCCCGCGATCACGCTCAGCTCAACGCCGGCCGCTGTCGGCACCTGGTCAGCGCGGCGCCCGTTCCTCACTCAGCTCAGCGCCGCCTGGATCGGACCCACCGCGAAGTACGCCACGAACGCCACCGCGATCACCCACATCAGCGGGTGGACCTGGCGGGCCTTGCCGGTGGCGGCGCGGATGACGACGTAGCTCACGAAGCCCGCGCCGATGCCGTTGGCGATGGAGTAGGTGAACGGCATGACGACGATCGTCAGGAAGGCCGGCAGCGCGATCGAGAAGTCCGTGAAGTCGATCTCGCGGACCTGCCCCATCATCAGCGCGCCCACGACCACGAGTGCCGGCGCGGCGGCTTCGACGGGCACGACCTGGTAGAGCGGCGTCAGGAACATGGCGGCGAGGAAGAGCACGCCGGTGACGACGTTGGCGAGGCCCGTGCGCGCGCCCTCCGCGATGCCGGAGGCGGACTCGACGAAGACGGTGTTCGAGCTGGCGGAGCCGAAGCCACCGGCCGCGCCGGCGAGGCCCTCGACGAACAGGGCGCGCCCGACGCTGGGGAGCTGGCCGTCCTTGCCGATCAGGCCGGCTTCCTTGCCGAGGCCGGTCATGGTGCCCATGGCGTCGAAGAAGTCGGCCAGTACGAGCGTGAACACGAGCAGGACGACGGTGATGATCGGCAGCCGCGTCCAGGCGCCGAAGGACACGTCACCGACCAGCGACAGGTCCGGGACGCCGATGACGTTCGACGGCAGCGCGGGGTAGCCGAGGTTCCAGCCCTTGGGATTGGTGCCGTTCGACGGCCCGGCCTTCACGAGCGACTCGACGACGATGGCCAGCACGGTCGAGCCCAGCACGCCGATGAGGATCGCGCCCTTGACCTTCTTCGCCACGAGGATCGCGGTGAGCAGGAGGCCGACCACGAACACGGCCGTCGGCCAGGAGGCGACCGAGCCGTTGATGCCGAGGCCGACCGGGACGGTGGTGTGCGCGTCGTCGGGCAGGCGGCGCACGAAGCCGGCGTCGACGAGGCCGATGAGGCAGATGAACAGGCCGATGCCGACCGCGATCGCCGACTTGAGCGCCGGCGGCACCGCGCGGAACACGGCCGTGCGGAAGCCGGTGAGCACGAGCAGGACGATGATCACGCCCTCGATCACGACCAGGCCCATGGCCTCGGGCCAGGTCATCTGGGGCGCGAGCGTGACGGCGAGCAGGCTGTTGAGGCCCAGGCCGGTGGCGATGGCGAACGGGTAGTTGGCGACCAGACCCATCAGGATCGTCATCACGCCGGCGACCAGCGCCGTCACCGCGGCGACGGCCGGCACGGGCAGGATGTGGCCGAGCACGTCGGCGTGGGCCGAGGGCGTGCCGGCCGCGAAGCTGCCGATGATGAGCGGGTTGAGCACCACGATGTAGGCCATGGTCACGAACGTGACGACGCCACCGCGGATCTCCCGCCCGGCCGTCGAGCCGCGTTCGGTGATCTTGAAGAACCGGTCCAGAGTGGACACGGCCTCCCGCTCGCGCTGATCCGTCATGCCCTGCCCCTGCCTTGCTCGCTGCCGACCTGCTCGTTCCGTGAACGCCCGGGGGTACCCTTCACCACGTGGATGAACCGATCAATCCCGCGGAGGTTACGGGCTCGTTGCGGCACACGCCGGACCTGCCCAAGCGCCTGACCGACCTGACCCCGGTGGTGATCGTAGGTACCTCGCTGTGGGCCGTCGCGCTGGTGGTGCTCTTTTTCGTCACCGACGGCGTGTGGGTGTGGACGGCGTTCGCCGGGATCGTCCTGGGGTTCATCGGTTTCGGCATCATCTTCTGGCAGCGCGCGGCGGCCCGGCGGGGGTCCAAGTCGGCGCAGCGGCTCTAGTTCGCCGCTAGTTGAGGAACGTGTGTGGCGCCGGGTCGTCGAGCAGTGCGGTGACGCGGTAGCGCTCGGCCCAGTGGTCGGTGGCCCAGGCGAACGCGCGGGCCAGACCTTCCGACGTGTCGGCGGCGTGGAGGCGGTTGTCCTCGTCCGACCACCACGGGACGTCGGCGGTGGTGCCGTCGACGGTCACGGTGAGCACGTCGTGCAGCAGCGGGCCGCCCTCGGGCACGGTGAGACCGAGCTGGTCGGCGACGAGGCGGATCGCGGGCAGGTCGGCCCAGGCGACGTACTCGCCGGTGCTGGTCACCTCGTTCGGCAGGGCGCTCGCGAGGGGCACGTCGAGCAGTTCGGCGAGGCGTTCGGGGTCTTCGGGGGCGGCGATGATCTTCGTCGCCGGCAGCGCGGAAGCCGGCCACGGCACGTCGAGGACCACGGCCTTGTCGGCGTCTGCCACGCTCGCGTCGGCCGCGCGGACGCGGACCGGGGCGCCGAGGTCGTCGACCTCCACGGGTGACTGCACGAGCGCGCGGTGGGCGCGCGCGGCGAGGCCCGGGGTGAGCGTGCGGGCGGGGTCGCCGAGGCGGTCGAGCAGGTCGGTGACGTCTTCGGGCGTCGCGAGGTCGAGCGTGGTCCGGACGCCGGCGGCCTGGAGCAGCTCGGTGGTGAGCTCGAGGTCGGGCACCTCGTCGTAGAGGCCGGCGAGGTCGGCCGCGGCCGGCAGGCGCCAGGAGCCGGGTGCTTCGCCGGCCAGCAGGGCGTAGCGGGCGAGCCACCAGCCCGCGTGACCTTCGGGCGCGTGCAGCGCCTGCCACGTCTCGGGGCGCGCGGCGATGAGGCGCAGCGCGGCGGGCCACGCGTCGTCGGCGACGAGGTCGAGGTCCCTGATCGCCAGGACGGTGGTGGGCTCGGACGAGTCCCACCAGGCGTCTTCGTCGGGCAGGCCGTGGTCGGGCTCGTGCGGCTCCTCGTCACGGACGACGGCGAACGAGTCGAGCACGCCGACCGCTTCGAGCGTCGGCTGTGGCCAGTCCTCGGCGAACTCCTCATCGAGAACGGAAAGGGCACCGTCCTCTTCGAACACTTCGGGGTCGAACACGTCGAGCAGAGGAGACGACGGCAGCACGAGCTCGTCGGCGCGGCGCCAGCCGTCTTCGGACGGGAGGGCGAGCGCACCGGCCCACTCGGGTGCGTCGTCGCCACACTCCGCGATCAGCCTCAGCACGGCGCCCGCGAGGTTCATCCCGTCCAAACCGGACCGGACGTCTTCCACGCTGCGTTCCACGGCGTACTGCACCTGCTCGGCTTCGAGCAGCTGGCGCGCGTCAGCGTGCTTGGCGCCCAGGCGTTCCAGCAACGGGTGCGCCGCGGCGGGGTGCACCAGCCTGAGGCCAGGAACGTCCACATCGGACAGCAGCGCGAGCAGCTCACCGGACCCGTCGACGAGCAGCGCACCCCTGGCACCGGGCAGCGTTCGCCCGTCGGACAGCGGCACCGGCAGCCCGTCGAGCTGCGCCGGCGACACGTCGTGCGTGTCCACGGCCACGGCGAGCGCCGCGTACAGCCGGTGCCACCACGCGGGTTCACGGTCGATCCCGGTGAGCACCTCCAGCACGTCTTCGATGCCGATCGCCTGCGCCGACACGGGTTTCAGCGTGCGTGCAGCTCCCGGCGGCGCGGGGACGAGCCCGGGCACGAGGTCGGCCAGTAGCGGCGGCAAGTCCGGCACGTCGACGTCGAGCACCTTGGCCTGCCGGCCGGACACCTCCGCGTTGTCCAGAGTGGACAACCACGGCCGCGTCGCCAGCTCGGCGAACACCTGATCCCTCAGCTGCGCGTCCACTGTGGACCGCGGGAACCCGGCCTGGGGCACCAGGGCGAACCGGTGCTCCTGCGGCACGGCCCTGACCAGCCCGACGTACTTCCCGGCCGCTGCCGCGATCGCCTCGTCCAGCGCCGCCCCCGGCAACACCCTCCGCCGCGACGGCTCCAACGGCACGGGCGCGATCAACCGTGCCGGCAACGACAACGCCTCATCCGTCGGCGTCGGCGCGTGCAACACGTCTTCGTCCAGCGGCTGCGGCACCCCGTCCGCGTCGATCGGCACGGCCCAGCCCTCGTGCGTCAACCACCGCCGGCTCTTCTCGGGCCCGGTGATCTCAACCTGATCGGTGCCCGCGCGCGTCCAAACGCGACCGTCCACTTCGGCCTCGCCCAGCCACGGCAAGGCCAGCAACAGGTCGGAAATCTCTTCCTGGAGGGCGTCCAGCAGCGCCTTCCCGCTCTCCGGCTCCCGCAGCGGCAGCCGCACCTCCGTGTCGAACCCCTCCGGCGGAGTCTCGTCGGAAGGCCACGGCAGCCTCAGCACGGGCACGTCCCCGTCCCGCCCAGCCACCTCCCGGGTGCGCTCCGCGGAGAACCGCACCCCACCGTGGGCGGAAACGACCCGCGGCTCGTCGGACACGGTCAACACCGCGGCAAACCCGACGCCGAACCGCCCGACCGTATCCAGCCGCTCCTTCGCCGACGCCCGCAACGACGCCAACGACTCCACACCCCGCGTATCCAGCGGCGCCCCGGTGTTGGCGAACCTCAGCTCACCGTCCACAACGGACACCCGCACCCGGCCGGGCGCGCCGGCCGCCTGAGCCGCATCCGCCGCGTTCTGCGCCAGCTCCACAAAGAGCCGATCCCGATACGCCCCGACCCTCAGGTCGCACTCGGCGTTGCTGTCCTCCACAAACCGCGTCGGCGAGTCCCGCCACGCGCGCAGCATCGCCTCGCGCAGCCGCCCCGTCCCGAACGGATCCGCCCCCACGCCCTCGTTCACCGGGGGCCGTCACCACTCTCAGCACCGGGCTCGCTGTGGCCGGCCTCGGCTTCGATGGTGTTGGTCGCTTCGACGGCGTGGGTCGCTTCGCCCGCTTCGGCACCTTCGCGCGCTTCGATCGCGGCGGCGGCTTCGGCAGAACCTCCGGCAGCTTCCTCGAACGACTCCGCAGCCGACTCCTCGACCGTCGCGCCTTCCGGCGCCGCGCTCGCCGCGATCTCGTCGCCCGCGGAAACCGCCTCGGCCTCGGGTTCCGCGACGTCCGCGAGCGCAGTGGTTTCCGCGCCATCCTGCGCAGGCGGCTCGGCGGCAGCGTCCTCAGAAGCTCCGGCATGAATCTCGCCGGCCCGGTCCGAACCCTGCTCGGCAGTGTGATCCGCCCACAGCCCCACCGCTTCCCAAGCCGCACCAGCCGGCTTAGCGGGGGCAGCGGCCTCAGGCTCCGCGGACACACCTGCGGAGTCCGCAGTCGTATCGGCCGCAGGAGCAGCGGCAGCCGACTCGGCCGCCTCATCTGCCTGGGCCGCCGCAACGTCCGCGGCCGAATCGGCGGGCGCTTGTTCCACCGCGGGCTCTGCGCCGGCTTCAACCGCAGGCTGAGCGATCGGGGCCGCCGCATCGGCCGCGGCCGACCCGGCAGAAGCAGTCGCATCGGGCTGCGCGGGCGCAGCCACAGTGTCGGCAACTGCATCCGGCGCAATCGGAGCCGCCTCGGCCGAGGTCGCCGAAGTTTCGGCGGCGGAAGCTTCCGCCGCATCGGCTGCGGTAGCCGTCTCCGGGGCCGCGGGCGCCGCAATTGGCTCGTTCGAGGCAACCGCCGCGGGCTCCGAAGTCGCAGCCGCAGTTTCAGCAGCCGCATCCGGTGCCGGGGTCACCGTGATCGAGTCGGCCGAAGCCTCGGCGTCCGGTTCGGCCGTCGGAGTCGCCTGCGAAGCCGCAACGTCACCGACCGAATCGGCAGGCGCCTCTTCCACCGCCGACTCAGCAGCCTCGACCCCAGGAGCGGCAACCGGGTCCGCCTCAGCGGCAGCGGTCTCAGCAGCGGTGTTCTCCGCGAGGGTTGCGGCGGCCGGAGTCTCGGTGATCCCCACCGAGGAAGCCTCCTCGACCGCCACCTCGGCAGCGGCGACCTCCGCGGCAGCCTCGGGCTCCACGGTCGCCACCGTGGAAGCCTCTTCAGCAGCAGCCGACGAAGCCTCCGCAGCCACCTCCGCCGAAGCCGAATCCGAAGCAGCAGCCGCCGAAGCAACCTCACGCTCGGCATCCGAAACGAAGTCGATCAGCGAATCGTCATAAACCAGTTCCGCCACCGGGATCGACGAGGTGATCTCCACCTCCACCTCGGAGTGCGCCCCGCACCCGTACTCGACGTCCACCGCGTGGCCGTCCGCCGGTGCGATGTCGTTGGTGCACACCCCGAACGCCCCGCGCAGAGAACCGGCGAGCGGCACGAAAAAGCCGCAGGACCCGCACGTCGCCGGAGCGCTGCGGGCCATGTCGGAGCGCGGGCCGAACTCGCCGCTGTGCCAGCGGGTGGCGGCGTCCTGGCGGCCGTAGCGGGAGAGGACGTGGACGCGGCCCAGGCCGACGTCGTGGGCGACCTCTTCGACGGCCGGGTCGTCGGACTGCAGGTAGGCCGGCGCGAGGCGCGGGTCGTCCTTGTCGGTGGGGAAGATGTCGCCCACGCCGAGGTCGCCGGCGCGCACGCGTTGCTCCCAGGGGACCCACGTGGGCGCGACCAGGGAGTCCGGGCCGGGCAGGAGGGCGAGCTCGCTCACGGTCACCGGCTCGTCCAGGCCGGCGACGGCGACCGTCACGGCCCAGCGCCAGCCGCGGTAGCCGGGTACCGACGCCTCGAACAGATGGGTCGCCGAGACGGCGTCCTCGGAGGTCACGCCGACGTGCTCGCCGACCTGCTCGGCCGGGGCGTCCGCCAGCACAGCTTCGCGCGCAAAGTCTTCCGCGTCCGCGAGCTTCCGCTGGATAGAGCCGTCGTCCAGGGTCAACAGCAACGTCATGCCCCCAATTGTGCCGCACGCATCCGCGCCGCCCGTGCCAGGCTGTTCGGTGTGCGCACCTCCCCGACGCGAACCCCGTTGATCTGGCCGCTGCTGGCGGTGGCCCTGCTCGGCGGCTGCGCCGGCACGCAGGCGACACAACCGCCGCCCGAAGACCTCACCGTGCAGGTGCTGCAGACGCTGCCGCACGACACGTCGGCCTTCACCGAGGGCCTCGAGTTCTCCGGCACGACGCTGTACGAGAGCCGCGGCCTCTCCGGCGAGTCCGCGCTCACCGCGGGCGCTGCCGGCCAGAAGCCCACCACGCGCGTGGCGCTGCCGTCGCCGCTGTTCGCGGAGGGCATCACGATCCTCGGGCCCAAGCTGTGGCAGCTGACCTGGCAGGACGGCTTCGCCATCGAACGCGATTCGAAAACCTTGGCCGAGCTGCGCCGCGTGCCCTTCGACGGCGAGGGCTGGGGCCTGTGCCACCAGCCCAGCGGGCGCCTGGTCATGAGCAACGGCACCTCGATGCTCACGTTCCGTGACCCGCAGACGTTTGCGGTCACCGGCAGCGTCGACGTCGGTGTGGACCAGCTCAACGAACTCGAGTGCGTCGGTGACACGGTGTACGCGAACGTGTGGAAAACCGGCACCATCCTGCGCATCGACTCCAAAACCGGACAGATCACCGGACGCATCGACGCGAGCAAGCTCCGCACCCCCGTCAACCCGGGAGAAGACGTGCTCAACGGCATCGCGGCCATCCCCGGCACCGACGAATTCCTCGTCACGGGCAAGCTCTGGCCCGCGATGTACCGGGTGAAGTTCGTCCCCGCCGGCGCCGCCGGGACACAGAACGGCACGTGATCGGGCGGAACGGCACCCGCATGAGGCAGGATTGACACGTGGCACTCTTCGGTTCGCACTCCGAACCCGACGGCACCTTCTCCGGGCGGTCGGGCAAGGGTCGCGGCCGGAAGTCCAAGCGCAAGTGGACGCCGGAGCCCAGCGCCGCCCAGGCCCGCTCCTGGCGCGACTCGCCGCAGCCCACCCGCGTCGACCCCGCCGCGCACCCGGTCGAACCACCGACCCGGCGCGCCCCGGCGGAGCCCCCGGCCCAGCACGTCCCGCCGCGCGCGCGGCCCGAGCGCTACGAAGAGCGGTACGAGCCCCGCGCCCGCCCCGAGCACATCCCCGCCGAGAGCCGGGAGCCCCGGGGCCGTCCCCGAAGCCCGTTCTACGACGAGCTCCGCACCCCGACGGCCGACGAAGCCCCCACCGGCGCCGTCCCCCTCGGCCACCGGCCGCCGCCACCCCGGGGCGCGCGGCCGTACCCGCCGCAAGACCACCGCACGGAACCCGTCCGGCCGCGCCCGGACAACTCCCGGCCCGGCAGCGGCGAATACGAGCACTACGACACCGGCGGCTACGCCGGCGAACCCCGCGTCGACCCTGAACGCGATGAAGAGCTCCGCACCACCGCCGCCCCCGGCGCCGGTTCGATCCCGAAGCTGCCGAAGAAGATCACCGTCACGCGCGTCGCCGCGTTGCGCAGCCGGCAGCTGAGCGGCCAGGCCATCGGCATGTTCCAGCGCGCCACGAAGGCCGACGGCGCGGACAAGTCGGGCCTCACGTCGCTGATGTACGCGGTGATGCTCAACTACGCCAGCGACGCGGCCATGGCCATCGCGCTCGCCAACACGCTCTTCTTCGCCGCCACCAGCGGCGAAAGCAAGGGCAAAGTGGCGCTGTACCTGCTGATCACCATCGCGCCGTTCGCGCTCGTCGCGCCCGTCATCGGCCCGGCGCTGGACAAGATCCAGCGCGGCCGCCGCCTCGCGATGTGCGTGGCCTCCATCGGCCAGGGCCTGATGGCCGTGGTCATGGCGCTGCACTTCGACGACTGGCTGCTCTACCCCGCCGCGCTCGGGATGATGGTGCTGTCGAAGTCGTTCACCGTGCTCAAGGCCGCCATCACGCCGCGCGTGGTGCCGCCGGAGATCACGCTGTCGAAGACCAACGCGCGGCTCACGATCTTCGGTCTCATCGCCGCCGGCGTGTTCGGCGGGCTCGCCAGCGGCGTCAACGCGATCAGCGGGTCCGCCGGCGCGCTGTGGTTCACCGCATTGATCTGCGTCGCCGCGGCCGTGCAGTCGATGCGGATCCCGTCGTGGGTCGAGGTGACCGAGGGCGAGGTGCCCACGTCGCTGTCGGCGCGGCCCGAACCGAAGCAGAAGAAGCAGCGCCAGCCGATGGGCCGCCACATCGTGGTCGCCTTGTGGGGCAACGGATCCGTGCGGGTGCTCACCGGCTTCCTCATGATGTTCGCCGCGTTCGCGGTGAAGGCGCAGACGGAGGGCACGGGCCACAGCCCGTTCATGCAGCTGCTCCTGCTGGGCATCATCGGCGCCGCGGCCGGAGCGGGCGGCTTCGTCGGCAACGCGCTGGGCTCGCGCCTGCAGTTCGGCTCGCCGGACCAGGTGATCGTGTGGTCCGTGGCCGCCTGCGCGGGTGTGACGCTCATCGCCACTCTCCTGCCCGGCCTCGCGACGGCCGCGGTCGTCGGCCTCGTCGGCTCCACGGCGAGCGCGCTCGCGAAGATCAGCCTCGACGCCGTGATCCAGCAGGACCTGCCGGAGCAGTCGCGCGCGTCGGCGTTCGGGCGCTCGGAAACGGTGCTGCAGCTGGCCTGGTGCTTCGGCGGCGCCGTCGGCCTGCTGCTGCCGCCGACCTACTGGATCGGCTTCCTCGTGGTCACGGTGCTGCTCGGCGTCGGCCTCACGCAGACCTACCTCGTACAGCGCGGCGGCTCTCTCGTGCCGGGGCTGGGCGGAAACCGGCCACTGCGGCCCGAACCGACCGGCAGCTTCCCCGCGCAGGGCGCGTCCCGGGAGCGCCGGTAATCTTCGGGCCATGCGACGTTCCCGATTGGTGGCCGTGCTCGCGGCCGGTGGTCTCGCCGTGGCCGGCTGCTCGGCGCCCGGGCCGGCCGAGGTGACGTTCTACGGCGACGGGCACACAGTCAACGTCGGGCCCATCGGCAACTGCGACGTCAAGACCGGCATCTGCGCCGCCAACCCCGGCGCCGCGGGCACGCTGAAGCTGCGCCCGGGCAAGCCCGTGCAGATCTCCGTGCCGAAGGAGGTCGCGGAAGGGCCGTGGAAGGTGACGGTGCAGTTCGTCAACGGCAAGGGCCAGCCCCAGCCGTTGAAGGAAGACATCATCACCAGCGGCGACCGCTACGCCTACACCGCGATGCCGCCCACCAAGGACGACCAGATCGTGGTGGTGGAGATCGCGCAGGCCACCGTGATCAGCCGCACGGGCGACCCCAACGACGCGGAGCCGATCACCTCGGCCCTGTGGTCCTTGCAGGTCCAGCCCGCCTGAAGCCACAACGAGTGAAGGGCACCCGTCGAGGTGCCCTTCACCACCGCGCCCGACGCGGGTTTAGGGGTCGAGGTCCCGGGCGACCGCGCGCATGATCTCCGCGATCTGCTTGGTGTTCTTGCGATCCGGGTACCGGTTGCGACGCAGGTCCGGCTGGACCTTCAGCTCGAGGAGCTTGATCATGTCCTCGATCAGGCCGTGCAGTTCCTCGGCGGGACGCCGGCGCGCTTCGGCGACCGACGGCGGCGGGTCCAGCAGCCGGACGGAGAGCGCCTGCGGCCCGCGACGGCCGTCGGCGACGCCGAACTCCAGCCGCTGCCCGGCCTTGAGCCCCTCGACGCCCTGCGGCAGCGCGGCCTTGCGGATGTAGACGTCGGCTCCGCCGTCCTGCGTGACGAACCCGAACCCCTTCTCCGCGTCGTACCACTTGACCTTGCCGGTCGGCACTTCCCTCACCAGTCCTTCTGCTGTGCTGCTCACGACGAACGCGCCCCGGGCGTACCCAGGGCGCGCGTCCGCTTAGCGTATCTCGCCACATGCCCTGGGGAGAAGCGGATACGGCCGATACGCTCAGCGCCATGGACAACGCAGCGAAGCAGACCGCGGGCAAACCGATCCTCATGCGGATCGGGATCGGCCTGTTCGCCATCGGGCTGCTCGCCGTGCTGGCGGTGTTCATCATGTTCGCCGCCGGCCTGGAGAACCTGCCGGTGTGGCTCAGCGCGATCGCCGGCGTGGTGACGCCGCTGGGCCTGCTGCTCGGCCTGATCGCGCTGGTCCGCGAGGCGCGCGCCGGCAAGCACGGCTGAGCCTCAGAACACGCGGGCGAACCACTCCGGGAACTGCGTGAGCGAGCCGAACACCACGTCGGCTCCCTCGGCGAGCAGTTCTTCCCTCGTGCACGGCCCGGTGGTGACGCCGACCGCGAGCGCGCCGGCCGCGCGGGCGCCCCGCACGTCGCCGAGGTGATCTCCGACATACGCCCGCGCACCGTGCTCCTTGAGCGCCACGGCTTTCTGCGTGGACCACAGCTCACCCACGAGCTCGTCGACCTCCAGCCCGAGCGCCTCGACGTGCAGCCGCGCGTTGGGCCCGTACTTGCCGGTGACCACGAGCGTGCGCCCGCCCGCCGCGCGCACGGCCTTCAGCGCTTCCGCTGCGCCCGGCAGCGCAACCGTGCTCGGCACGACGAGCCCGGGATAAAGCGCACGAAACCGGTCCACGAGCCCCGGAATCCGTTCCTCGGGCGCCTCGAAGCCACGCAGGATGTCATCGAGCGGCGGGCCGAGGTTGGCGGCGAAGTGCTCGCCGTCGAGCGGCAGGCCCGACTCCGCGCTCAGCGCGTTCATCGCCGCGACCATCCCCGGCCGCGGGTCGATCAGTGTCATGTCCAGGTCGAAGCCCACGGTGATGCCCACGTCCGCCACGGTAGCGGGGACCACCGACAGAACCGGCGTGTACATCCGATCGTGGTCAGTAAACCTTCTTGACACGATCCCGATCTGTGTCAAGCTGGCGATGTGACGAGCTTCACCGAGCGCACCAAGGCATCACTGCGTGAAGCACTGCTCGACGCGGCCGCGGACCTCCTCCCCGACCGCGGTCACCAGGCGCTGCGCATGGCCGACGTCGCGGCGCGCGCCGGCGTGAGCAGGCAGACCGTCTACAACGAGTTCGGCAGCAAGGCGGCGCTCACGCAGGCCGTGGCGCTGCGCACGGCGGCGGAGTTCCTCGACGGCATCCGCCGCCGCTTCGAGAGCGCCGACGGGCTGATCCCCGGCATCCACGGCGCCGTCGTCTACACGATCGACCACGCCCGGGAGAACCGGCTCGTCGCCGCCGCGCTCGGCACGGAGGCGGGCGAGGACCTGCTGCCCCTGCTCACCACCAAGGGCGAGCCCATCCTCACGGCCGCCGCCGACCTCGCGACCGAGCAGTACCGCTCGCTGGAGCCCCGGCTGTCGCAGAAGTCCGCCGCGCTGCTGGCTGAGACGGTGGTGCGGCTGTCGCTGAGCCACCTGGTGCTGCCGACGCACTCCGCGGTCGAGGCGGCCGACGCCGTGGTGGCGGTGCTGGCGCCGGCGATCGAGAGCTTCCTCGCAGGATCGTCCACGGAATCGTCCACAATGGAGTGACACGAAAGGGCCGGACATGACGGACACGCTTCCCGAGCTGCGCAGCGGGTTTTCTTCGCTGCGCAAGGGTGGGCTCAATTGGGACTCGTTCCCGCTGCGCCTGTTCGTGAAGGGCAACAAGAAGTTCTGGAACCCCGCCGACCTCGACTTCAGCCGCGAACGCGAGGGCTGGGAGAGCCTGACGCCCGATCAGCGCCGCTCGACGACCTACCTCGTGGCGCAGTTCATCGCCGGCGAGGAGGCCGTGACGGAGGACATCCAGCCCTTCATGCGCGCGATGTCCTCGACCGGCCGCTTCGGCGACGAGATGTACCTGACGCAGTTCTGCTTCGAGGAAGCCAAGCACGTCGAGGTCTTCCGCCGCTGGATGGACGCCGTGGGCCTCGACGACGACCTGCACCCCTACGTCGCCGAAAACCCCCACTACCGCAAGCTTTTCTACGAGGAGCTGCCGCAGTCGCTGCGGGCCCTGGAGGACGATCCCAGTCCCCTCAACCAGATCCGCGCGAGCGTCACGTACAACCACGTCATCGAAGGCAGCCTCGCGTTGACGGGCTACTACTCGTGGCAGCTCATCTGCACCCAGAACCAGATCCTGCCCGGCATGCAGGACCTCGTCCGACACATCGGCGACGACGAACGCCGCCACATGGCGTGGGGCACCTTCACCTGCCGCCGCCACGTCGCCGCCGACGACTCCCTGTGGGACGCCGTGCAGCAGCGCATGGGCGAACTGCTGCCGCACGCGCTCAACATGATCCAGTGGGTGCAGGACCAGTTCGAGGAGGTCCCGTTCGACAACGACCCGCAGGAGCTGATCCAGTACGCGGCCGACCGCGCCCAGCGCCGGCTGGGCGCCATCGAGTCGGCCCGCGGGACGCCCGTCGAGCAGATCGACCTGGACTACTCGCCGGAGCAACTGGAGGACACCTTCGGAGAGGAAGACGAGAAGGCCCTGGCGGAAGCCGCGGCGGCGGCTTACTGACGGGTGGTGGCGACGGCTCCGTGGCCTGCCGGCTGCGTGGCCGTTCCACGCACCGCCTCGGACCAGGCGCAAGCGAAAGGCTTGACCCTCGGAACTTCCGAGCGCATACGGCTGGTGCGCTGCTCCACAGTTCAGCCACGCACCAGCCGAGTCCGGCGTTCCGGCGAAGCCGGTAGTCGAGGCCGCCACGGGTTGTGATCCGTGGCGGCACCGGCAGTGTCCGGGCGAAGCGGCCCTCCCATCGCCGCGGCCGGCTCACGCCACGGCGCGGCGACGGCGACGGCGACGATTCAGCGGATCCCGCAGGCCGGACGGCAAGCGTCAGCGCGTGCAATCAGCCGCGGGCGGCGGCCGTCCGCGGATCGCGCCGGGGACGGCCACTGGCGTCACCTCCAAATGACGCCGCGCCAGATGTCGCCGTAGGACATGCCCGCAGTGAGGCCGCGGGTGTTGATCAGCAGCGCCGACGCGGAAGTGCGGCCCGGCAAGGGGTCCAGGCGCGTGCGGGTGCCGTCCGGTGCCCATTTCGCACCGACGCCCTTGGCTTGGCCGGCGATCGTGCCGGAGCGGTTGATGGCGTGGGCCGTCGCGTTGCGGGTGTCGCTCGGCAGGTAGGTCGGGCGGCCCGAGCGGTCCCACCGTGTCGCGTAGCTGCCGCCGAAGTCGGGGTCGACCAGGCCCACGACGGTGGCGTTGTCGCTGATCCCCATCGCCTGCCCGAAGCTCGGCGCCTCGGTTCCGCCCAGCGTCACGACGCGGCCCGAGGGGTCCCATCGCCTGGCCACGGAGTTGCCCCCGGGCAAGGTCGTCGAGCCGATGACCGTGCCGTCACGGGAAATCCCGGCGACGGTGCCGTATTCGCCGTCCGGCGTGAGGTCCGTGATCCGGCCGCGCTCGTCCCAGCGCACGAGGTGGGTGTGCCCGGCCGCGTCGGCAGCGGCGCCGGCGATGGTGCGACCGTCGGGCGTGATCTTGTCCGCGAACGCCGATCCGCCACCGGGCAGGCCGGGCAGCTCGCGGACGCGGCCGTCGCGTTCCCACAGCAGCGCGTGCGAAGCCACGCCGTCGTACGAAGCGCCGGCGATCCGGCCGGTGTCGCTGATCGCGCTCGCGCTGCTGCTCGCGCCCGTGTCCGCCAGTCGCGTGACCGTGCCGTCGGCGGCCCAGCGCACCGCGCGCTGAGCGCCCTGGACGTCCTCAGCCACCCGACCACGACGTCGTCCCCGTCGATCGCGACGGCCTGGCCCCGGGCACCCCCGAGCGTCGGCAACGCGGTGGGCACGCCCGCGGCGGACCACTTCATGGGGTGGTAGCGGATCCGCACGTCACGCGGGTAGGACTCGCCCACGACGGTGCCGCGGGCGTTGATCGCCTCGACGCCGCTGTACGTGCCGCCCGCCCGCGGCGCGAGCTCGATCGGGCCGACCACCGCATCGGCCACTGGTGCGAGCACAGTGATCGCCGCCGCCGCGACCCCCACGGCGAACGCTCTTCGACTGACCTTCACGATGTTCCCCCCTTCGGTGGTCTCCGAGGGGAACACGCGCGAGGCGAGTTGTCCGGTTGCCTGCCCTATGCGTGTTTCGCCGAGGCGGCGGCTTCGAGGCCCAGCAGCGTCACGGACTGCTCGCGCATCTCGACCTTGCGCACCTTGCCCGTCACGGTCATCGGGAACCCGTCGACGATGTGGACGTAGCGCGGGATCTTGTAGTGCGCCAGCTTGCCCTGCGAGAACTCGCGCACGGCCTCGGCGGTGAGGGGCTGCGCGCCCTCGCGCATCTGGATCCAGGCCATGAGCTCTTCGCCGTACTTGACGTCGGGGACGCCGATGACCTGCGCGTCGAGCACGTCCGGGTGCGTGTAGAGGAACTCCTCGATCTCGCGCGGGTACACGTTCTCCCCGCCGCGGATGACCATGTCCTTGATGCGGCCGGTGATGTTGAGGTAGCCGGCCTCGTCCATCACCGCGAGGTCGCCGGTGTGCATCCAGCGAGCGGCGTCGATGGCTTCGGCCGTCTTGTCGGGCTGTTCCCAGTAACCGAGCATCACGGAGTAGCCACGCGTGCAGAGCTCACCGGGCACGCCGCGCGGCACGGTGAGGCCCGTCTCGGGATCGACCACTTTGGACTCGAGGTGCGGCCCGACACGGCCGACCGTGGACACGCGGCGCTCCACCGAATCGTCCGCGCGCGTCTGCGTGGAGACCGGCGAGGTTTCCGTCATGCCGTAGCAGATCGACACTTCCGTCATGCCCATCCGGTCGATCACCTGCTTCATCACCTCGACCGGGCAAGGCGAGCCCGCCATGATGCCGGTGCGCAGCGACGACAGGTCGAACTCGCCGAAGTCGGGGTGGTTGAGCTCCGCGATGAACATCGTGGGCACGCCGTACAGCGACGTGCACCGCTCCGCCTCCACGGCCTCCAGGGTCGCCCGCGGATCGAACGCCGGCGCCGGGATCACCATGCACGCGCCGTGGCTGGTACACGCGAGGTTGCCCATCACCATGCCGAAGCAGTGGTAGAAGGGCACGGGGATGCACACGCGGTCTTCTTCGGTGTAGTTGCAGAGCTCGCCGACGAAGTAGCCGTTGTTGAGGATGTTGTGGTGCGACAGCGTGGCGCCCTTGGGGAAGCCCGTGGTGCCGGACGTGTACTGGATGTTGATGGGATCGTCGGCGCTCAGGTTCTTTTGGAGCTCGGCAATGGTTTCCGGAGCGCCACCCTCACCCTTGGCCATGAGGTCCGTCCAGGCGTCGGTGCCGAGCAGCACCACGAACTCGAGCCCGGAGCAGGTCGGCCGGACCTGCTCCACCATCGCCGCGTAGTCCGACGTCTTGAACTTGTCCGCCGCGACGAGCATCCGCACACCGGACTGGTTCAGCACGTACTCCAGCTCGTGCGAGCGGTACGCGGGGTTGATGTTGACAAGGATGGCGCCGATCTTGGCGGTCGCGTACTGGAGCAGCGTCCACTCCGCGCGGTTCGGCGACCAGATCCCGACGCGGTCCCCCTTGCCGATCCCGGTGGCGACGAGCCCGTGCGCGAGCTGGTCCACATCCCGTTTGAGCTCGGCATACGACCACTTCGTGCCGGCCGCGCGGTCCACCATCGCGTCGCGCTCCGGGAAGGCGGCCACGGTGCGGTCGAGGTTGTCCCCGATGGTGTCACCCAGCAGGGGGACATCGGACGTCCCGGAGGCGTAACTGGGCAGGGCGGGCGCGTCGGGCATGGTTGCCTCCCGGTGGGGTCTTCGTCGACACCCGCGAGTCTAGGAACCCGGGGTTCCGACGACCACCCGGCCGGGCGCCCGCCTTCCGCTACGCTCGGTGCGGGTTCTTTTCACGAGGGGTTGGGGTTGGGCCGTGCCGGAGGAGTTCTCCCTGAACTTGACCGAAGTCGACGTCGCCGTCCGCCGCAGCGGCCTGCCGGCTTCGTGGCACCCCTTCGAAATCCGCAGCCCAGGGCTGACGCTCTCTGAGAACCGCCGCTTGTCGGACTCGGCTTGGGACGCGTTGAGGTCCCGGAGCCTGGCTGTCTCGGACAAGCTGGACCACGACGTGTTGGCCACCTTGCAGGCCTGGACGCGGCCCGAGGTGCTGATCATCGTGCGGGCGGCGGAGCTTCCTGCGGGGACGGTGCTGTACCGGGCTTGCATCGGTGAGGGCTTGGGGGTGTTCTCGTCGTCCTCGCCCGAGGGGATCCGTTTCCAGCAGACTCGGCCGGATCGGCTGGTGGAGACGGTGTTGAGCATGTTCCCGGCTTACCCGCCTTTGCCGGTCGCGCCGGTGTCGATCACGCAGCCTCCGGCTCGGCATTCTTCGGGCTCGTCGGATGATTCTGACTTTTCGGACAGGGATTTCACGTCGGCTCCGCCGTCGCGCCGTGATCGGGATGCGTTGGGTGCGTACTCCCAGTGGGCTTTGCACCGGCACGGCACGGTCGAACTGTCGTTGCGTCCTCGGCACGGCGTACTGCGTCCAGTCTCGACGGCCACCTTCGTCGATACGGATGGGGGGCGGTATGTCACGTTCTCGGAGCCGCTTCGGGATGGGGGCTTCCGGCTGCGGTTCGTGCCGTCGGATGGATCTCACCTGCGGAGGTGGCTGTTCGAGACGATCGAGGAAGGGATCCGGTGAGCGTCTCCGGCGTTCATGGCGTGACCGGACCGACTCGTGGCCGTTACCCACTCGCGTCTCTCGCTGCCCTCACCCTCATCTTGACCGCCTGCGACGGCTCGGTCGACGGGAACCCGTCACCGGCGACTTCGGGCAGCCCGGGGACGAGCAGCGCGACACCGCCGCTGTCTAGCACGCCATTGGCAGAGATGCGCCCTTGCAAGACGTTGGACCAGGCACTCCCCGGGCAAGGATTTCCGGTGTCCGCTCCATCGAGCGCTGATCTGGAGCACGCTTGCGACACTACGAAACCCAGTAGCGGCACCTTCGGCGTGGACTTGCAAGACGACCAGAGCTACGACACCACCCTTGCCAATCCTGCTTCGACCCAAACCGGCAATGTGCGCGAACGGCAAGCCGTCCTCCAGCTCGAGACCAATCATCAAGCCGGCACCTGTGCCGTCAGCATCGAAGTCAAGCCGTGGTCTCGGGCAATTGTGTTCGGAGCCCTCACCTCAACCGACACCGACGAGGCGTGTATTGAAACGCGGAAGGTCGCAGAAGCCGTGGAGCTCCTGCTCCCGAGGGGCACGTGACCAGCCGGCTGTCGGAACTTGCTGACAAGCCCACAACGACCCATCCCGAGGGAGCGAGGGAGCACGTAGCAACCGGATCGCATCGACGGTCAGCTACCCGTAGTGTTCAGCGTGTGACTGGACCGATCCGTGGCTTCGCGACCATCGTCGGCCTCGCCGGACTCGCCTGCGCTCTGACTGCTTGTGGCAGCTCAGTAGGAGGTAACCCCACTGCGGTGAGCCCATCGCGGTCCGCACCGAGCAGTTCGCCCAGCTCGCAAACGGACACCCCGCTGGCCGGGATGAGTCCGTGCAAAACGCTGGACCAGGCACTCGCCGGGCAGGGCTATCCACATGCCAGCCCGTCCATCGCCGATCAGAAGACGGCATGCGACACACAAAAGTTCAGACAGGCCCATCTCAGCCTGGGACTACAAGACGGACAGAGCTACGACACGAGCATCCCCAACCCCGCGAATGCCACAACCGGTAACGTGCGTGCTCGACGAGCGATCCTGGAACCAGAGCCCACCCAGCAAGCCGGCAGCTGCGCCGTCTCGATCGAGGCCAAACCAAAATCCCGGGCAACGGTCTTCGCCGCACTCACCTCCGGTAACACTGATGATGCCTGCCTCAGGGCTCGGCTCGTGGCGGAGGGCGTCGAACGGCTGCTACCCAAGAACACCTGATGCTCGCTTCGGCAACAGGCTCGCCGCCGACGATCACCTACCCGTAGTGTTCACCGGGTGACCGGACCGATCCGTGGCTTCGTGACCTTCGTCGGCCTCGCCGCTCTCGCCTGCGCTCTGACTGCCTGCGACGGCTCAGTGGGCGGCAACCCCACCCCGGTGAGCCCGTCAGGGTCCCCCTCGAGCAGTGCGCCGAGCACGCAGTCGGACACCCCGCTGGCGGGGATGAGCCCGTGCAAGACGCTGGACCAGGCGCTTGCCGGGCAAGGCTATCCCCCGTCGACACCGTCGATCGCCGATCAGGAACACGCTTGCGACGCCAACAAGCCAGGACAAGACTATCTCGGCCTGGTTCTGCAGGACGGACAGAGCTACGACGCGAACCTCCCGAATCCGTCAAAGGCTCAAACCGGCCACGTTCGCGCTCGGCGGGCGATCCTCGAACTGGAGCCGACCGGACAAGAGGGCCTCTGCGCCGTCAGTATCGAAGTCAAGCCGAAGTCGCGTGCTCTCGTCTCAGCTTCACTCGCGCCCGGAACCACCGACGCGGCTTGTACCAGGGCCAGGGCTGTCGCCGAAGCGGTCGAACTTCTGCTCCCGAAGAACACCTGATGGCGACCAGGCGGTTGTCCCCAACTCCCTGACAGCTCACCTCTGGCCATCTAGAGTGGGCGGGGGAGCACGTAGCGTGTCCAGGAGGGTTGTACAGCGATGACGAGTGCGTCCGAATTCGGCGGTGGTCCCCCGGCCTCGGCCGACACGGGGCAAGGCAGTGTTCCGGATCTTCTGGTCAATCCTCTCGACACCGAGGGCGTACACCGCCTCAACGAAGGTGCACAGAAATTCAAAGCCCTGGCCGAAGGGGGCGGCTTCGCTGTCAACGAAGCAGGGTTTCAGGCGTACAACAAGGTATGTGACGATTTTATCGACGGCTACAACAAAGAGGCCCGAAACTTCTTCCATCTCTTGACGCGCGCCAAAATGGGTTCGAGCGACTACGCGAATCAAGTCGCCGACTTCAACATCAAGGTCGCCAACGGTGACAAGCAGTCCCTGATCCCCAACCTCAAGCTGCTCCTGGACAGCATTACACAGGTCCAGCAGGCTCTGCAGATCGCGCGCAACAACTACCGCGAAGCCGACAGCGAGCACGCCCAGACCTTCTCCGGCATCGGCAAGGCGGACTGATGAGCGAGCGCGCACAACCCCGCGAATACGAAGCCGACTACTACAGCCAGACCCACGCCGACCTGTCGAAGAAGGCAGCGCCGGGGCGGTTCGGTGCTGAGGATCAGCAGAATGTTCGCGATTCGGTCGATCAGCGCACCGGCCAGGCGGCGTCGAACTATTCGGTCACCCAGGGTGAGGAGCTCCTGCAGGGCCAGGCCACTCGCGGTGACGCCCCAGCCCCCGATGCGAACTACGCGGCGCACGATCACCAGCAGCTCTACGACATGGTCCACACCAACATGGACCCCGGCGACCTTGACGCTCGCGGGCGAGTCGCCAACGACCTTGGCAACTGGCTGGCCGACGTGTCCAACTCGATCAACGACGCGGCCAATTCGAGCCAGATCGAGTGGCAGGGCGCGGGCGCGTCGCAAGCGCACAACTTCTTCCAGAACACCGCGACCTACGCGGCGAACACCGCGAACGCCGCCCAGCTGAGCTCCAACCGCTACTCGCAGCAGGCCGCGGCGGCCGGGCACGCGCAGACGACCATGCCGGAGCCCGTGAAGTTCGACCAGCAGGCCGAGATGGCCAAGGCTACGCAGCAGTTGAGTGTCGCGAATCCTGCGGCCGCTGCGCAGACGATGCGAGACATCGGCGCCAAGCAGCAGCAGGCGGACGCCGCGCACCAGCAGGCTGTGCAGGTGATGCAGGGGCTCGACAACACGTACCACGAAACGTCCACGACTCAGCCCCAGTTCTCAGCCCCGCCGCCGATCGGAGGCGGGGACGACAGCACCCACGCGAGCAGCGCCGGCCCCGGTGCCGGTCTCGGCCACGCGGGCGCCCTCAGCGGTGGCAGCAACTTCGGCGCACCCGGCGGCGTCCCCGGCGGAGGAGCCCCTGGTGGTGCGGGTGGCCCCGCAGGCTTCAGCGGCAACGCCTACACGCCGCCCGGTGCGGGCTCCAGCACCGGCGCTGGGTCGTTCGGTGGGCCCGGCGGTACGGGGGGCACCGGGTTCCGGCCGCCCGCGGGTGGCGGTGGCTTCGGACGGCTGACCCCCGATGCGTTGACGTTCGGGGGTGGCCCGGGTGGCGCGGGGGGTGCCGGGGACGAGACCCTGCGCGGCGGACGAGCCGGCGGTGGATCCGGGCGGCCCGGCGGCGGGTTCGCCGGCAGCCGCGTATCCGGCGGCGGAGCGAAGCCCGGCGAAGGCGAAGGCCCCGGGTCCGGCAAGGGTGCCGGCGAGCGGTTGGAGCGCGGGGCGACCGCAGCGGCCAACGCGGGTAAAGCCGGGAAGGCCGGTGCGGGCGGAGCGGCCGGCGCAGCGGGGGCCGGTAAGAAGAAGGAAGACGACAAGGAGCACAAGAACAAGCTCCCCAACCAGGAAGACCCCGACGAGGTGTTCGAGGTGCGCCCCGAGCGGGGGCCCGACGGGGAGAAGATCACGCCCCCGGTCATCGGCGGCTGACTAGAGACTGACGGAGCGCGGCGCCATCCGGTCGATGGCGCCGCGTTGCTCGACGCCAACCGGGAGGGCGCGCCGCGTTGCTCGACGCCAACCGGGAGGGCGCGCCGTGTTGCTCGGCGCCATCCGGTGGGTGGCGACGTGTTGCGGTTCCAAGCGAAGCCAGAGGCGACGCGTTGAGCGAGTCGCCCTGGGGGACGAGCGCGCGTCGCTGAGCGAAGCCAGAGGCGACGCGTTGAGCGCGCCGCGCCCTGGGCGTCAAGCGGGTGCAGCCGGCAACCCGCACAAGTCGACAAAACGACATCCACAAAACCCAGGGGAAATCCCTGACACCCCCACCGACCCACGCCGGTACCGTCAACTCCATGCGGTTCTACGTGGTCGATGCGTTCACCGGGGAGGCGTTCGCCGGGAACCCGGCCGGCGTGGTGGTCCTGGAGGGGGACGTGGAAGCGGCCTGGATGCAGCAGGTCGCCAACGAGATGAAGCACTCCGAGACAGCCTTCGTCAGGACGAGCGACACCACGACAACCCTGCGCTGGTTCACGCCGGCGACCGAGGTGGACCTGTGTGGCCACGCCACCATCGCGGCGACGCAGGTGCTCGGCGGGACGCAGACCTACGAAACCCGCAGTGGCCTCCTCACCTGCACCAAGCACGACGACGGCTGGATCGAGATGGACTTCCCCGCCGATGAGCCGCGGGAAACGCAAGAGGACGTCAGCCACATCCTCACCGACGACAACATGAAGCCCCTCTACGTCGGACGCAGCAGGGAGAACCTGTTCGTCGAGCTCGAGACGCCGGAGCAGGTCGCCCAAGCCACGCCGAACCTCGTGGAGCTCAAGAACACCTGGACCGGCCGGATGATCATCACCGCACAAGGCGACGCCACAGCAGACTTCGTCAGCCGGTTCTTCGGCCCCGGCGTCGGCGTGGACGAGGACCCCGTCACGGGATCCGCCCACTGCGCCCTGGCGCCCTACTGGGGCAGGAAGCTCGGCAGGACGAAGCTGCAAGCCCACCAGATCTCGCGAAGGGGCGGCGTCGTCCGAACCGAACTCGACAACGACCGCGTCCGCATCAGTGGGCAGGCGGTCACCGTGGTGAGTGGGGAGCTGCACGTCTGATGCGCCTGCTGCTGAACATCATCTGGCTCGTGCTCTGCGGATTCTGGATGGCCGTGGGCTACGTCCTCGCGGGCATCGTGTGCTGCATCCTCATCATCACCATCCCGTTCGGGCTGGCGTCGTTCCGGATCGCGAACTACGCGTTGTGGCCGTTCGGCCGGACGGTGGTCGACCGGCGCGACGCGGGTGTCGGGTCGGTGCTGGGCAACATCATCTGGTTCATCTTCGCCGGCCTGTGGCTGGCGATCGGCCACGTGGTCACCGGCATCGCGCTGTGCATCACGATCATCGGGATCCCGTTGGGGATCGCGAACTTCAAGCTGATCCCCGTGTCGCTGATGCCGCTGGGCAAGGAGATCGTCGACGCCCCCTAGGACTCAGGCGTGAACGGCAACGGCACCACGAGACACGGCCCGCCCACGAACAGGCCGCCGTCGATGCCCAGCGCCTTGCCGCCGGCGTACAGGTACGGCCCCTCGATCTGCGCCGGGTGGATGCCCAGCTGGTCGGCGATCACGCTGTGGCCGTGGACGATCCGCGAGCCGCCCAGAGCCTCCATCAACGCGTCCGCGTTCTCCTCGCCCGCCGGGCCGCGGAACGCGTAGCGCGTGGTCATCCGGCGCCAGACGTCCCACCACGCCTCGATGTCGCTGCCGGTCAGGATTTCCCCCACCGAAGCGTTGATCGACGCGATGTCCGAGCCCCAGTCGAGGTACTCCAGCGTGTCCGAGTGCATCAGCAGGTGGTCGTCGACCAGCGCCACCAGCGGCCGCGCCGAGAGCCACTCGATGTGTTCCGGCGTCAGGCGGTCCTGATCGGACAGCAGGCCGCCGTTGATCTCCCAGCTGCGGGCGAAGCTGCGCGGCCCGAAGTCCGAGGGCACCTGGCGGTCGCCGAAGTGGTACATCCCCAGGAGCAGGATCTCGTGGTTCCCCAGCAGCATCTCCACGGCGCCGCCGGCCTCCGGCGCCTGTTCCTGCAGTGAACGCACGAAGTCGATCACGCCGACGCCGTCGGGACCGCGGTCCACGAAGTCACCGAGGAACCACAGCCGGTCTTCGGCGCCGCTCCACTTGCCGTCGCTGTCGACCAGCCCCTCGGCGCGCAGTGCGTCGGCCAGGGCGTCGCGGTGCCCGTGGACGTCGCCCACCACATACACGCTCATCGTTCGACGATAGGCCCTGCTCCGGCGCGCACGCCGGTCAGCCTTCGCCGAACGGGTCCAGGGTTCGCCCGATCAGGTCCGCGACCGTGTCGATCACCATCGTCGGCCGATACGGATAGCGTTCGGCCGACTCCTGGCTGGATATCCCGCTGAGCACGAGGACCGTCTGCAGCCCCGCTTCGATGCCCGCGTGGATGTCGGTGTCCATGCGGTCGCCGATCATCAGCGTCGACTCCGAGTGCGCGCCGAGGCGCCGCAACGCCGAGCGCATCATCAGCGGGTTCGGCTTGCCCACGAAGTACGGCGAACGCCCGGTCGCGCGCTCGATCAGCGCCGCGACGGACCCCGTGGCCGGCAGCGAACCCTCCATGCTGGGACCGGTCGCGTCCGGGTTGGTGGCGATGAACTTCGCGCCGCGCTCGATCAGGCGGATCGCGTTGGTGATGGAACTGAAGCTGTACGTGCGGGTCTCGCCCAGCACCACGTAGTCCGGGTCGCGCTCGGTCAGCACGTATCCGACCTCGTGCAACGCCGTGGTCAGCCCGGCCTCGCCGATCACGAACGCCGTGCCGCCCGGGCGCTGCGAGTCGAGGAACTGCGCGGTGGCCAGCGCGGAGGTCCAGATCGACTCCTCCGGGATGTCGAGGCCGGTGCGCAGCAGCCGGGCCCGCAGGTCGCGCGGGGTGTAGATGGAGTTGTTCGTGAGCACCAGGAAGCCGATGCCGTTGTCCCGCAGCTCGCCGAGGAACTCGTCCGCGCGCGGCACGAGGTGCTCCTCGCGAACCAGGACGCCGTCCATGTCGCTCAGGTACGTCCAGCGTCCTTCTGTCACCCTCGCCGTCCTCTGGTCTGCGGTACTTGATCGAAACAGGCGCACCGTACCACGGCACCCCGTCACAGTGCGCCCACAACGAAGGATTTCCGTTGGGGCACAACGCAGTCAGGCTTGCGCGGGGTGTACCGCCACCGTCGCGGCCTTCACCGACAGCGTCACGGACGAACCCGGCTCCAGCTCCAGGTCGGCCACCGCCGCCGGCGTGAGGTCCGCGGTCAGGCCCTCGGCCCAGCCCCCGCCGGTCACGCGCAGCCGGATCACGGGCCCGTGCGGTTCCAGGGCCGCGACCGTGGCCTCGGCCGTGTTGCGCGGGCTGCCGTGGTGCTCGCCGTCGTGCGGGTACACGGCCACCGCGTTGGGCTCGAACACGGCGACGGCCGCCTCGCCGACCACGGCGTCCGGCGACAGCAGTCCCGACACCAGATCACCCGACTTCGTGCGCAGCCCCCCGGCCTCCGCGACGCCCGAAACCAGGTTGAGCCCCGCGATCCGGGCGGTGAACGCCGTGCGTGGCGCGGCCAGCACCTCTCGGGTCGGCCCTCGTTCGACGATGCGCCCGCCCGACATCACGGCCACGTGGTCGGCCAGCGCGAGCGCGTCGAGCGGATCGTGCGTGACCAGCACCGTCGTCGGGCCGTCGCGCAGCACCCGCCGCAGCAGGCCGCGGATCGCGGGCGCCGCGTCCACGTCGAGAGCGGCGAACGGCTCGTCGAGCAGCAGCAACGACGGCGTCGAAGCCAGCGCCCGGGCGAGCGCCACCCGCTGCTGCTGGCCGCCCGAGAGCTGGCCGGGCCGCCGGCGCGCGAACGCCGACGCGTCCACCTCCGCCAGCCACCTTTCCGCCACCTCCCGGGACTTCACCCGCCCGGCCCCGGCCGAACGCGGGGCGAAGGCGACATTGTCCAAAGCGGACAGATGCGGGAACAGCAACGCGTCCTGCGACAGCAACCCGACACCACGCGCGTGCGGCGGCAGGTCCACCTTCTCACCCGCCAGCACGCGGCCGGACAACGTGATGTCGGCCGACGTCACGGGCACCAGTCCGGCCAGGCCACCGAGCACTGTGGACTTTCCGGAGCCGTTCGGCCCGAGCAGCGCGAGCACCGTTCCCTCGGGCACGGTGAACTCGACGTCGAGGGAGAACGTGCCGCGCGAGAGCGCGATCCGCGCCGAGAGCGTCACCGGAAACCACCTTCGAACGACCGCGGCCGCGCCACCGCGATGACCACGATCGCCACCACGATCAGCAGGAGCGCGAGCGCCACCGCGCTGTCGACGTCCACCTCGGCCTGCGTGTAGACCTCCAGCGGCAACGTCCGGGTGACGCCCTCCAGGCTGCCGGCGAACGTGATGGTCGCGCCGAACTCCCCCAGCGCGCGGGCGAAGCTGAGGACCACCCCGGAGCCGAGCGCCGGCAGCAGCAACGGCAGCGTCACGCGGCGGAACACCGTCCACGGCCGCGCGCCGAGCGTGGCAGCCACCTGCTCGTAGCGGTCGCCGGAGCCGCGCAGCGCGCCTTCGAGGCTCACGACCAGGAACGGCATGGCCACGAACGTCTGCGCGATCACCACGGCCGCGGTCGTGAACGGGATCTGCTGGCCGGTCAACGCGTTGATCAGGATGCCGAGGAAACCCTTGCGCCCCAGCAGGTACAGCAGGGCGAGGCCGCCGACCACGGGCGGGAGCACCAGCGGCAGCAGCACGATCGAGCGCAGCAGCCGCGTGCCGCGCACGCGCGACCGGGCCAGCACCACGGCCAGCGGCACGCCGAGGATCACGCACGCCACCGTGGACAGCGCAGCGGTGATCACCGACAGCTTCAACGCGGCCAGCGACGACGCGGAGATCAGGAGAGACGGGAAGCGGGCGACGTCCGAGCGCACGAGCAGCCCGACGACGGGCAGCACCACCAGCGCGAGCGCCGCCACGGCGGGGATCCAGAGAACAAGGGGAACCCGCGAGTGCGGCGGCCGGGACACAGCCGCCGCACCGCGTTGCCCCTTACTGCGCCGGGCCAAACCCGATCTTGGTCAGCTCGGCCTTGCCCTGCGCGCCGAGGACGAAGTCGTTGAACTCCTTGGCCAGAGCGGCCTGCGGAGCGTCCTTCACCACGGCGATCGGGTAGCTGTTGATCGCGCCGGAAGACTCCGGGAAGTCCACCTTGTCGACCTTGTCCGCGGCCGAGGTCGCGTCGGTGACGTAGACCAGGCCCGCGTCGGCGTCACCCGACTGCACCTTCGCCAGCACCTGCTTGACGTCGGTCTCCTCGCTCGCCGGCTTCAGCGTGACGTGGGTGTTGTCCTCGACCTTCTTGGTCGCCGAGCCGCACGGCACCTGCTGCGCGCAGACGACCACGGTCAGGCCCGCCTTGGTCAGGTCGGAGAAGGTCTTGATGCCCTTCGGGTTGCCCTTGGCCACGGCGATCGCCAGCTTGTTGGTGGCGAACACCGTCGGCTGCCCGTCGATCACGCCGCCCTGCACGGCCTTGTCCATGTTGGCCTGGTCGGCGGAGGCGAACACGTCGGCCTTGGCCCCGTTGTCCAGTTTCTGCACGAGCGCCGACGAGCCCTCGTAGTCGAACTTGACGGTGACACCCGGGTGCGCGGCCTCGAACTCCTTGCCGAGCTCGTTGAACGACTCGGTGAGCGACGCGGCGGCGAACACCGTCAGCGTGCCCGTCGCGCTCGAACCGGCGGGCGAGGGCACCGCCGGGCCGCCCGAGCCCGAGCTGGTGCTGGCCTCGTCGTTCGCGCTGCACGCACCGGCCAACAACGCGACCGCCGCGACGGCGATGGCGAGCTTCTTCATCTGTTTCCTTCCGGGGTCTCCACCACGACGGTGGTCGCCTTGACAACGGCCACCGCGAGCACACCCGGGCGCAGCCCGAGCTCGCGGACGGCTTCCGAACTCATCAGTGACACCACTCGGTGCGCCCCGCACTGCAGCTCGACCTGGGCCATCACCTTGTCGGCGGTGACCTCGGTGACGAGCCCCACGAAGCGGTTTCGGGCGGAGCGGCCGACTGCCGACGGGTCGTCGGGACCGGCGGCCTGCGCGCGGGCGAACCCCGCCAGCTGGGCACCGTCGACGACCTTCCGGCCGGCGGCGTCGTCCGTCGCGGTCAACTGACCGCCGCGGACCCAGCGCCGGACCGTGTCGTCACTGACGCCGAGGAGCCGGGCAGCCTCGGACAACCGAAATTGCGGCATGGCGGGAAGATTATCGCCGCAGTTGAGGAAAAGCTATGTGAAACGTGAATTGTCGAGCAGTTCGTTGTGTGACTCTTCGAGTATTGCGTTCTGGTAACGCTCGGGGTTTGGCCGGACGGTCCCGGCCGCCGGCCGCCGCGGTCGATCGAGCCGGCCGATGACCCGCGTCACAGCCGGTGTGGACAGTCGGGTCCGACCGGCGATCCACGTCACAGCCAGGGGTTTCCGCCTCCCGTCGTGCGAGGTCGGGGGTGGTGCGGTCGATTCCGGACAGTCCCGGTGGCGCCGGCGGGCGAGCGGCGTGGCCGAGCGCGTGAGCAGGCGGTCACGGGGAGGTCACCGAACGCTCGTGAGATCTCGTTCGTCGGCCGGCCGTGGATAAGGAGGAGTCGGCTTTTCACACCTGCGCGAGTTAAGCTGTGAGTAATGACGGCAGTACATCTCGGGTTTCCTCGCGTCCCCGGTACACGAGGTTCGTCCGGCGTGCCCTCGGCACCCCGCCCCGACCATCCGGGCTTGCTCGACCAGTTCGGCCGCGTCGCCACGGATCTGAGGGTCTCGCTCACGGACCGCTGCAACCTACGCTGCACGTACTGCATGCCCGCCGAAGGCCTCGACTGGATGCCCGGCGAGCAGGTGCTCAGCGACGACGAGCTGGTGCGGCTCATGCGCATCGCCGTCGAGACGCTGGGCGTCACCGACATCCGCTTGACCGGCGGAGAGCCGCTGCTGCGCCGGGGCCTCGAGGACATCGTGGCGCGCATCACGGCGCTCGAGCCGCGGCCGCGGGTTTCCATGACCACCAACGGGATCGGGCTCGCGAAACGGGCGAAGGGCCTCGCCGACGCCGGCCTGGACCGGATCAACGTGTCGCTCGACACCGTGGACCGCGCCCTGTTCGAGCAGATCACCCGCCGCGACCGGCTCTCCCACGTGCTCGCGGGCCTCGCCGCCGCACGTGACGCGGGGCTGGCGCCGGTGAAGGTCAACTCCGTGCTGATGCGCGGGATCAACGAGCACGAGGCCGTGCCGCTGCTGCGGTTCTGCCTCGACGAGGGCTACCACCTGCGGTTCATCGAGCAGATGCCGCTCGACGCGCAGCACGGCTGGAACCGCGGCGAGATGATCACCGCCGAGGAGATCCTGTCGATGCTGGGCGAGGAGTTCTCGCTGTCACCGTTCCCGGCCGCCCGCGGCGGCGCGCCGGCGGAGCGGTGGCTGGTCGACGGCGGACCCGGCGACGTGGGCGTGATCGCGTCGGTGACCAGGCCGTTCTGCTCCGCGTGCGAGCGCACCCGGCTCACGGCCGACGGCGCGGTGCGCTCCTGCCTCTTCTCCAACGACGAGACGGACCTGCGCGCCCTCGTGCGCGCGGGCGCGCGTGATGAAGAGGTGGCGGACGCGTGGCGGGCCACGATGTGGGGCAAGCTCGCGGGCCACGAGATCAACGAAGCCGGGTTCGCGCAGCCGATCCGGCCCATGAGTGCGATCGGCGGATGACATGTCACCCCAGTCCCTGGAACCGATGACCGTGCTGGTCCGCTACTTCGCCTCCTCCCGCGCGGCGGCGGGGGTGGAAGAGGAGAAGCTGAAGCTGCCCGAGGGCTCGACCGTCGCGGACGCGGTCCGCTTGGTGCGCGAGCTGCATCCGGGACCGCTGCCGCGCATCCTCGACGCGGCGAGCTTCCTGTTGAACGAGGTTGCCGTCCGTAATCAGAATCGCGCCCTCAGTGACGGAGCGCAACTCGACGTGCTCCCGCCCTTCGCCGGCGGCTGACCCTCCCGAGACCCCGTCAGACCCCGCTCAGGGGCTCACTGGGCCCCCGAACCCTCCCGTCCGGCCAGTTGGTCCGGACCACGCCGACCGGCGCTCAAGGCGCCGTGAGCGGCCATTTTCGTCAATACCTACTCTCCGAAGTAGTTCGCTCACGGCGTATTCCCGGGCACCCGTAGAACCACTCGGCGTGCACTGGCGGACTTCGCACTGAGTGGTTTAAGGTGCCCGACTCAATGGCTGCACGAATGGACCGTTGACGCCTTATCGACGTGATCCAAGCCTCACGATCCGTGAAATATCTCAGGCAGAAAACGGGCAGATAACGGCCCTCTGACCTGCGAAAACATGCCGATCGTGAGAGGTTGCTTGCTGTTACTGTGACGTAGGTCACATGCCGAATAATTTCCGATCACGGCTCTCGTTACGTACCGTCGCTTTTCGGTTGGCCCCGACCGACCGAGCAAGACCGGGAATCCGTAGCGCCTAGCCCTGTCCGACGGATACCCGGACCCATACCCCGAGCGAAAGCATTTCCGGACAGGGACGAGGGGACGAAGACCGCGCGTCGTGCGCTGTCCGCGTCTGCCGCCCGGCAACGGGCGGACGGGCTCCCAACCCGGCCCTCAGCCTTCGGGCTCGTAGGTGCAGGAAACCGAGAAGTATTCTCATGTCTTACCGAGGCAAGCACCGCAAGATGTCCGCCGCCACCCGCACCATCGCCCGCGTCGCTGTCGCGGGGATCGCGGTCGGCGCGCCCATCGCGATCGCCGCGACCCCCGCGTCGGCGACCAACTGGGACGCTGTCGCGCAGTGTGAGAGCAGCGGCAACTGGAACACCAACACCGGCAACGGCTACTACGGCGGCCTGCAGTTCACGCAGAGCACCTGGAAGGCCTACGGCGGCACCGGCAGTGCGGCGAACGCTTCCCGTGAGCAGCAGATCGCCGTGGCCGAGCGCGTTCTCGCGGGCCAGGGCGGCGGCGCGTGGCCGAACTGCTACGGCAAGGGTGCCGGCGGCTCGACCGCGGCGCACAAGTCGACGAAGTCGACCAAGTCGACCTCGAAGTCGACGACCAAGAAGGCGACCCCGAAGAAGAGCACCAGCGCCCCCAAGAAGGTCGCCAGCACTCCGGTCACCGGCGTGCCGAGCTCGAACCCGAACGGTGACTACACCGTCGTGGCCGGTGACAGCCTGTCGAAGATCGCCAAGCAGCTCAACGTTCAGGGCGGCTTCCAGAAGCTGCAGGACCTGAACAAGGCCTACATCCCGAACGCCAACCTGATCCTGGTCGGTCAGAAGATCGCCACCAAGTGACTCCTGGCCTCTTCGTGAGGTCGTGAAGTCCTTCAGGGCGCAGCGTTCGGTTGGCTGTGATCCGACGAAAGGGCCCCACCGCGAATTTCCCCCGGCGGTGGGGCCCTTCGTGGGGTCTGCGGAACGGCCATGGCCGCAGCGGATCAGGGCGAGTTGACCCATTCGTCGGAGCCGTCGGTGAAGTGCTGGTGTTTCCAGATCGGGAGCCGGGCCTTCACCTCGTCGACGAGCTCCGCGCAGGCCGCGAAGGCCTGGCCGCGGTGTTCGGCGGCGACAGCGCACGCCAGCGCCACGTCGCCGATGGCGAGCGGGCCGACGCGGTGGCTCACGGCCACGGCGCGCACGCCCGTCCAGCCCGCGGCGAGCTCGGTGACGACCTGGGCGAGCACGTCGCCCGCGGTGGGGTGGCCTTCATAGATGAGGTCGAGCACGCCCTTGCCGCCGTCGTGGTCGCGCACGACCCCGCCGAAGGTGACGACGGCACCGGCGGCGGCGTCCTCCACGAGGCGGGCGTGGTCGTCGACGGACAGCGGCTGGTCGCTGACCTCCGCGCGGAGGATGCGGACTCGAGGTGTGCTCGGGGTCTTGGCGTCGAGCGGATCCGCCGGCAGCGAGTCCGCGGCGAGTGCGTCGGCGACGGAGGCCGACTTCTCCGTGGATTCGGCGGCTTGGTCGGCCTTGGCCAGGTCTTCCGAAGCGGGCCGCGGGTGGTCGCCGCCGGCCAGCTGGTCCACGGCGTGGTCCAGGATCCCCTCCAGCACGCCCAGCCCGTCCTTCACGCCGCCCCGCGAGCCGGGCAGGTTGACGACGAGCGTGCGGCCCGCGACACCCGAGAGGCCACGCGACAACACGGCCGTCGGCACGTGCGGCAGGCCCGCGGACCGAATCGCGTCCGCGACGCCCGGAAGCTCGTAGTCCAGCACTTCGCGCGTGACGTCCGGCGTGCGGTCCGTCGGCGAAATACCCGTGCCGCCGGTGGTCAGGACCACCGCGACACCCTCGGAAATCGCCGCGCGCAAGGCGATCCCCACCGGTTCTCCGTCTTCGACGACCACCGGGTCGGGCACCGCGTAGCCGCGCCCCGCGAGCCACTCCACGAGCACCGGGCCGGTTTTGTCCTCGTAGACGCCCTTCGCGGCGCGGTTGGACGCCACGATCACCCGTGCCTCGCTCATGACTGCCGCTCCCACGTGCCGGTCTTGCCGCCGTCCTTGCGGATCAGGCGGACGTTGTCGAGCGTCGCGGCCGGATCCACGGCCTTGATCATGTCGTGCAGCGTGAGCCCCGCCACCGCGACGGCCGTGAGGGCCTCCATCTCGACGCCGGTGACGTCGGTGGTCTTCGCCGTCGCGCTGATGTGGACGGCGCTGGAGTCCAGTTCGAACTCCACTTTCACGCCGGACAACGCGATCTGGTGGCACAGCGGGATCAGCTCGGGCACGCGCTTGGCACCCATGATGCCGGCGATCCGGGCCGTCGCCAGTGCGTCGCCCTTCGGCAACCCGTTGGCGGACAACAGATCCACCACCTCGGCGGTGGTGTGCACCGTGCCGCCGGCGAGCGCCGTGCGCGCGGTGGCCGTCTTGCCGGAGACGTCGACCATCCGCGCGGCGCCGGTTTCGTCGACGTGGCTGAGTTCACTCACCCCAGGAGGCTATGCCAGCGGTGTCCCGGTCGACAAAAAGGCCCCGTCACCGCGGCGAGCGATGACGGGGCCTCGTGGCGCCCGGGAAACTCAGACGGCCGTGGCCTCCGCGCGGACGGCCGCCTTCACGGCCTCCGCGACGGCCGGGGCCACCGCGTTGTCGAACACGCTCGGCACGATGAACGACGCGTTGAGCCGGCTCTGGTCCACCACGTCGGCGATCGCGTCGGCGGCCGCCAGCAGCATGGTGTCGTCGATGTTGTGGGCGGCGGCGTCGAGCAGGCCGCGGAAGACGCCGGGGAACGCCAGCACGTTGTTGATCTGGTTCGGGAAGTCGCTGCGGCCGGTGGCGACCACGGCGGCGTGCTGCTGCGCCTCCAGCGGGTCGATCTCCGGGTCCGGGTTCGCCAGTGCGAAGACGACGGCGTCCTTGTTCATCGTCGCCACCTGGTCGGCGCCGAAGAGGTTCGGAGCCGAGACGCCGATGAACACGTCGGCGTTGACCAGGGCCTCGTGCAGCGTGCCGGCCTGCTTGTCGCGGTTGGTGTGGTTCGCGATCCAGGTCAGGTTGTCGTCGAGGTTGCCGCGGTCCGGGTGGACGATGCCGTCGATGTCGGCGGCCACGATGTCACCCGGGTTCTTGCGCAGCAGCAGCCGGATGATGGCCGAGCCGGCCGCGCCGACGCCGCTGACCACGATCTTGCAGTCCTCGATCTCCTTGCCGACCACGCGCAGCGCGTTGCGCAGCGCCGCGACGACCACGATCGCCGTGCCGTGCTGGTCGTCGTGGAACACCGGGATGTCGAGCTGCTCACGCAGGCGCGCCTCGATCTCGAAGCAGCGCGGCGCGGCGATGTCCTCGAGGTTGATGCCCGCGTAGACCGGCGCGATCGCCTTGACGATCTTGATGATCTCCTCGGTGTCCTGCGTGTCCAGGCACACCGGCCACGCGTCGACGCCCGCGAACTTCTTGAACAGCGCCGCCTTGCCCTCCATCACGGGCAGCGCGGCGGCCGGGCCGATGTTGCCGAGGCCGAGCACGGCCGAGCCGTCTGTGACCACGGCCACGGTGTTGCGCTTGATGGTCAGGCGGCGCGCGTCCTCGGGGTTCGCGGCGATCGCCTGGCACACGCGGGCGACCCCCGGCGTGTACGCGCGGGAGAGGTCGTCACGGTTGCGGAGCGCGACCTTGGGCGTGACCTCGATCTTGCCGCCGAGGTGGATCAGGAACGTCCGGTCGGAGACCTTGCGGACCTTCACGCCCGGCAGTGAGTCGAGTGCCTGGGTGATGTCCTGCGCGTGGTTCTCCGACAGCGCGTTGGCGCTGATGTCGACCACGATCGTGTCGGCGTGCGACTCGACGACGTCGAACGCCGTCAGCACGCCGCCGACGCGGCCGACGGCGGTGGTGAGGTCACCGGCGGCCGTGGAGGAAGCCGGGGCCTCGACCCGGACGGTGATCGAATACCCGGGACCGGGAACCGGCATGGCACTAACTCCCCGCTGGGAAACCTGTGGCTAGGACACTTCGAACACTAGCCCCGTGACCGCCGCCACCCGACCCCAACCGGGTGACTGACCAGTAACTACGGTCGTTTCCCCAGAAGCGGGGATTCAGCGGTTGATTTCCGTCTCCGGGTGCACGTAGGGCACCGAGTCGAGCGGGAAGGCCAGGTCACCGAACGGCGACAGCGCGCCCTGGCGGTCGGAGGCGAGCTCCGACACGGGGTGCTCACCGTCTTCCGCCGGCCAGGTGGGGTCGATGCCCTTTTTCCTGCCGTTCTCGCCCTTCGCCACAACGCCCTCCATTGACCTGGTGCCGCCGGTTCGCCCACAGTCTGCCCGAACACCCCCGGAGCCCGCTCACCCGCCCGGTATCCTGGACGTCTATGCCCGCGACCTCTCTGGCGGACTGGCTGCGTGCGGAGTCCGACGACGCACTCGCCGACCTGCTGCGCACCCGTCGCGATCTGTCGACCCCGCCGCCTTCCGACACCACCGTGCTGGCCACGCGCGCCGGCACACCCGGCTCGGTCGCGCGCGCTTGCGAGGACCTCGACACGTTCACGCTGGCCGTCCTCGACGGCTTCCTCGTGGCGGGCGCGGACACCGCGCCGGTGTCGCTGCCTTCGGTTGCCGCGATGGTCGGAACGGACATTTCGGGCCCGCTGGCGCGATTGCGGGCGCGGGCACTGGTGTGGGGTGCCGAGGACGAGCTGAGGGTGCCGCCGGCCGCGCGTGACGCGCTGGGGCCGTTCCCGGCGGGCCTCGGGGCGCCGTCGCCGGCGTTGGCGGCTTCCGACCTGGCCGCGCGGCTCGCGGAGGTCGGCGAGGACGAGCGCAAGGTGCTCACGGCGCTGGCCGCCGGTCCGCCGATCGGGCGCACGCGTGACGCGAGCTTCGACGTCTCGCTGTCCGATGCGGCCACGCCGGTGCAGAAGCTGCTGGCGCGCTCACTGTTGCTGCGGCGCGACGACCAGACGGTGGAGCTGCCCCGCGAGCTGGGACTGCTGTTGCGCGGCGGGGTGGCGTTCGACGCGGCCACGCTGGTCGAGCCCGAGCTGCCCATCCATCCACATCAGACGGACACTGTGGACTCCGCGGCGGCCGGCGAGGCGATGGAGTTGCTGCGGCAGATGGAAACGCTGCTGCGTTCGTGGTCGGTCACGCCTCCGCCCGTGCTCAAGTCCGGCGGGCTGGGCGTGCGGGAGCTGCGGAAGCTGGCGAAGGACCTGGAGACCGACGAGGCGCGCGCGTCGTTCGTCGCGGAGCTGGCCGTGGGCGCCGGTTTGGTGGCCGACAGCGAGGCGACCACGCCGGAGTGGGTGCCGACCACGCTCACGGATTCGTGGCTCGCGTCGCCGACGGTGCAGCGCTGGATGACGCTCGCGCAGGCGTGGCTGGAGCTGCCGCGGCTGCCCGGGCTGGCCGGCGGACGGGACGCGAAGGACAAGCCGATCGCGCCGTTGTCGGAGGATCTGCGTCGTCCGCTCGCGCCGGTTTCGCGTCGCCGGGTGCTGGTGGCTCTTGCGGACCTGGCGCCCGGCTCCGGCGTGAAGAGCGTGGACGAGCTGGTGGCGGTGCTCGCGTGGCGCGCGCCGCGGCGCGGTGGGCGGCTGCGCGACGAGACCGTGCGCTGGACGATGGCCGAAGGGGCGGCGCTCGGCCTGGTCGGGCTGGGCGCGCTGACCACCGCCACGCGGCTGCTGCTGGAGGACGACCGCCCCGGCGCGGTCGAGGCGATGCACGACGCGTTGCCCACGCCGGTCGACCACGTGCTCGTGCAGGCGGATCTGACGGTCGTCGCGCCGGGACCGCTCGAACCCGAGCTGGCGACCGCCATGGCCGCCGTCGCCGACATCGAGTCGGCCGGGCACGCGACCGTCTACCGCGTGACCGAGACGACCGTGCGCCGCGCCCTCGACACCGGCCGCACGGCCGACGAGCTGCACGCGCTGTTCCGCGCCAAGTCCGCCACCCCCGTGCCGCAGGCACTCACGTACTTGATCGACGACGTCGCCCGCCGGCACGGCCGCCTCCGCGGCGGCACCGCCGCGTCGTTCCTGCGGTGCGACGACGAGGCCCTGCTGGCCGAGGTGCTCGCCCATCCCGTCGCCGCGGAGTACGACCTGCGCATGATCGCCCCGACGGTCCTCATCAGCCCCGTGCCGCTGGGTGAAGTCCTGGAAGCCTTGCGCGGTGCGGGTTTCGCGCCGGCCGCCGAGGGTCCGGACGGCCGCGTCGTCGACATCCGCCCGTCCGGCCGCCGGCTTCCCGCGCGCGCCCGCGCGGCCCGCTCACGCCCGGGCGAGCAGGCCGTCCTCACCGACGACCAGGCCACGCGCATCGTCGCCAACCTCCGCGCCGGCGACGCGGCCACCGCACGCCGCCGCGGCTCCGCCGTCCGCGCCCCCTCCGGCGGCGGCGCCGACACCACCGCGACGCTGGAACTGCTCTCCCGCGCGACCCTCGAACGCCGCGAGGTGTGGATCGGCTTCGTCGACTCCCGCGGCACGGCCAGCCAACGCGTCGTACGCCCGGTGCGCGTCGGCGGCGGCGTGCTGGAGGGGACGGACCACGAGCGGTACCCGTTGCACCGCATCACTTCGGCCGCGCTGGTGGAGGAGTAGGTCCTCACCAGGCATAGGCCTCCGGCGCAGGTTTCGCGCCGTTCGGGCCCGGGAGAGGGAAGATCCGGTCCAGCTCGGCAAGCGTCTCCGCGTCCAGCTTCAACTCAAGGGCGCACAGGGCGCCGTCGAGGTGGGCGGACGTGCGAGGGCCGATGACGGGACCCGTGACGCCGTCCTGGGCCAGCAGCCAGGCGAGGCCGACGTGGGCGGGAACTTCGCCGAGGTCGGCGCAAAGCTTCTCGTACTCCGCAACGGAATCGGCGTGGGCGGCGAGGCCGGCCGCCCACAGGCCGGTGCCGCTGCGGTCGGCGCTGCCGTCGCGCTGTTTGCGGAGCACACCACTGAGGACGCCGCCGTGGAGCGGGGACCAGGGGATGACGCCGATGCCGTAGGCCCGGGCGGCGGGGAGCACTTCGAGCTCGGCCCCAGCGGGACAGCAGGTTGTAGATCGACTGCTCGCTCACCAGACCGAGGAAGTGCCGCGACCGCGCAGCCTCCTGCGCTTGCGCGAGGTGCCAGCCGGCGAGGTTGGACGAGCCGAAGTACAGCACTTTTCCTTGCTGGTGAAGGACTTCGAACGCTGACCAGATCTCGTCCCACGACGTGGCACGGTCGATGTGGTGCATCTGGTACAGGTCGACGTGGTCGGTCCGCAGCCGACGCAGGGACGCGTCGATCGCGTGGCGGATGTGGCGCGCGGACAGGCCGCGATCGTTCGGGCCGTCGCCGGTCGGCATGAAGAGCTTGGTGGCCAGCACGGTCCGCTCACGCCGATCGCCGCCGCGGGCGAACCAGCGGCCGAGGATCTCCTCGGTGCCGCCGGGCCGGTCACCGTAGGCGTCGGCGGTGTCGAAGAACCTGATTCCGTGCTCGTGCGCGCGATCCATGAACGCGTGACTGCCCTCTTCGGACGTTCGCGAGCCGATGTTCATGGTTCCGAGGACGAGCCGCGAGACCGTGAGCCCACTGCGGCCGAGGCGGGTGTACTCCATGGCGCCAACCTCCTAGTTGCGTCGACCCCTGCGCGCGGACGCCGAGCGGACGATGACCGCGATCCTCGAGGCGGCCGAGCAGACCTTCAGCCGTGATCCGGCGGCGACGATGGAGCAGGTCGCCGAGGCTGCCGGCGTCGCGCGAACCACCGTGCACCGGCGGTTCGCGACCAGGGAAGCGCTCGTCGACGCGCTGGCGTTGTGGGCCACGCAGCGCTTCGCCTCCGCAGTGGACGCCGCGCACCCGGATGCCGTGCCACCGCTGGTGGCGCTTTACCAGACGACGGCCAACGTCCTCGGCGTGAAGATCGGCTGGGGCTTCGCGATGAGCCAGGCGTCATCGGCGAACCCCGAGGTCGCGCGCGTGCACGCGGAGGTTCGCGAACCTTGCGTGCGGCTGTTCCGGCGCGCGCAGGAAGCCGGCGTGCTCCGCGCGGACCTCGACCTGGACTGGACCCGTCGCGTCTACTACGCGCTCATCCACGAAGCCGCGCAGGACATCGACGCGAAGAGCCCCGACGCGCTCGCGACGATCGTCGTCGACACGCTGCTGCGCGGCACCGGCACCGCACTCTGACGGCTCAGAGGTTGCGCAGGCCCTGCAGGACGCGCTCCATGAAGTCGCGCGAGGAGCGGTCGCCCAGCACGAGTTCGGTCTGGTGGATCAGGACCAGGCCGATGTCGGCCATGTCGCCGACCAGGATCTTCACCACGCCGAGCGGCAGGTGCAGGTGGGCGGCGATCTCGGCGACCGAGCGGGTGTCCAGGCAGAGGTCGCAGATGCGGCGGTGCTCGATGGAGCGCACGCCCCGGTAGCGGCGGCCGTCGTCGCTGGTCGAGACCAGGGCTTCGAGCGCGAGGTTGTGGTCGGAGCGCGTGCGGCCGCGGGTGCGGGCGTACGGGCGGACGCGGGATTTCGCCGGTTTCGCCGCGGGGACCGGGTCTTCGCGCGACCAGGCTTGCTCGGGCTCGGGTGCGTACGGCTCGGCCGGGTACTGGTCCTGTTGTGCCGCAACGGGTTCAGGCGCGTAGTGCTGGTGCGCGGCAGGCTCGGGCGCAGACGGCTCGGCCGGATACGAATCCTGTTGCGGCGCAACGGGTTCGGGAGCGCGGCGACGGCCGGTGGTGCGTTCCGGGGGCTCGGCGAGGCGGTGCTGGGCGTCGGCAGGCGGGAGGTAGCCGACGTCGGCCGGGGTGGGACGGTAGGGCCGGTCGCGGTCGGCGGTGTCGACGGCGGCGCGGCGGCCGCGCTGGTCCGGGTGCGAAGGCGCGACGACCGCGTGGCGGCCGGTCGGCTCGGCGGAGTCGTAGGCGGGCGCTTCGAAGTAGCCCGAGGAGTACTCGGTGGCAGGTGCCTGGTGGCGCTCGGCGGGGTACGACTCCGGTGCGGCAGAACGGTTGTAGCCCGTCGGATAACCGGCATCGGACGCCGGCAGCTGGTGCTGACCGGAGGAATACGGCTCGGCGTGCTGGTACCCGGAGGCGTAGGCATCGGAAGCGGGGGCCTGGTGGTACTCCGACGCGTAAGCATCCGACGCCGGCGCCTGGTGATAGCCCGACGCGTAAGCATCCGACGCCGGCGCCTGGTGATAGCCCGACGCGTAAGCATCCGACGCCGGCGCCTGGTGATAGCCCGACGTGTAGTCGTCGGCGGCCGGCGCCTGGTGATGGCCCGCAGCGTTCGAAGCAGGCGCCTGCTCGTAACCGTAGGACTCCGGAACCCGCTGGTACCCCGACGCTTGAGCAGCATCCTGCCCGTAGCCGGGCTCGTACCCCGCCGGACCCGCGGGCTCCTCCACCGCGGCCAGATGCCGCCGCTCCGGAGCCTGGTAGTAAGCCGAGTCCGCCGGAACCTGACGGTCCTCGTGCGTCAGGTACGACTCGGCGTCGTAGTACCCCGAGGAAGTCCCGGTCTCTTCCCAGTACCCCGACTCCCCGTCCTCGACCCACTCGTACCCGTCATCGTCGTAGTACTCGGAAGACGACGAAGGTGCGGCAGGAGCGGGAGCAACCGGACGAACAGGAGCCGGCGGCGGCACAGCGGAAGCAGCCGGGCGCCGGTGCGGCAGCATCGTCTTCAGCGTGCTCAGCTCGAAATGGCTCGGCGAGTCCACGCCTTCACGGTCGGTGCCCTTGTGCAGCGCGTCCCAAGCGCCCGTGTCCTGTTCGCCGAAGCCGGAGATCCTCATGTACTAACCCCGCACCCCGCCCTGGAGCTGGGCGCGCAGTTCGGGCGTGATCTGCTGGCCGACGCGCTCCACGAGCAGCGTCATCTCGTACGCGACCGTGCCGATGTCGCACGTGGGGGCGGCCAGCACGGCCAGCGACGACCCGTCGGACACCGACATCAGGAACAGGTACCCGAGCTCCATCTCGACCACCGTCTGGTTCACACCACCGGCTTCGAAACACCGCGCGGCGCCCTGGGTGAGGCTCACGAGGCCCGAGGCGACGGCCGAGAGCTGTTCGGCGCGTTCCTGCGGCAGACCTTCCGACGGCGCGAGCAGGAGACCGTCGGCCGACACCAGCACGGCGTGCGCGGCGCCGGGCACCCGGCGCACGAAATCCGTGATCAGCCAGCTGAACGTGCCCTGGCCTTCCTGGCCGGAAACGGTCACTGTCCCTCCAAACTGGTCGAACACCGCCGAACACCGCCATGATCGCCGGGCGGGCGTGAAGACGCCGTTCCAGCGTATTCACCCGCCCGACACTGTCGAGCCCGCGTCGGGCGAGCACCCGTGCACTGTGCGTACCGACACGGACGCAGATCGCGCGAACCCATACGGGACCACGCATACGTGGGTCACTCGGTGGTGGCACCGGCAACTGTGCGCAGCGGGGTGTCTGCGCAGGTCACCGGCCGTTCGGCTGCCCGTTCGGGCCTTGCCGGCCCCGACCGTACCGAAGAGCGGGCGGGGAGCCCTACTCCGGTCGGAGGCACCACTCCCCGAAGCGGGTGAAGCACGTGGAGTTCACTCCAACGGCCGCACCCGGTTCCGGGTACTCGGGTTCTAGCCGGCCCTCAGTGCCGTGTCGTGAGCGATGGCGTGCTGCACGACCGAGATCAGCACCTGCTTGGCGGAGTCACGCTCGCGCGCGTCGCAGGCCATGATCGGCACCGACGGGGAGATCGTCAGCGCGTGCCGCACGTCCTCGATCTGGTGGTGCAGCAACCGGTCGAAGCAGTTGATCGCGACCACGTACGGCAGTTTCCGGTTCTCGAAGAAGTCGATGGACGGGAACGCGTCGGCGAGGCGGCGCGTGTCCACCAGCACCACGGCCCCGATCGCACCGACGGCGAGGTCGTCCCACATGAACCAGAACCGGTGCTGGCCCGGCGTGCCGAACACGTACAGCACGAGGTCCGAGTCCAGCGAGATCCGGCCGAAGTCCATGGCGACCGTGGTGGTCGTCTTGTTCGGCGTGGCCGAAGTGTCGTCGTGGCCGACACTCGCCTCGGTCATCATGGCCTCGGTGGTCAGCGGGTCGATCTCCGAGATCGCCCCGACCAGCGTCGTCTTGCCCGAACCGAACCCACCCGCGACCACGATCTTGGCCGACGAGGTCGGACCCGTCACCTGCGGTGTGTTCGCGTCGGAGTCAAATTCTCCGAAGCCCACTGAGCACCCTTTCCATGAACTCGATACTGGGGCGGTCGCCCGAGGAAGTGCTGCTGGTGGTGTGCACCAGCACCAGGCCGAGACCCGCCACGTCACCAATGAGCACCCGCACGACGCCGAGCGGCAGGCGCAGCAGCGCCGCCACCTCCGCGACGGAGCGGGTGTCGATGCACAGATCGCAGATGGACCGGTGCTCGGGCACGCGCACGCGGTCCAGCACGCGCCCCTGCTCGCTGGTCGAGACCAGCGCCTCGATCGCGAGGTCGTAGGTCGGCCTCGTCCGGCCGCGCGTGCGGAAGTACGGGCGCACGAGCCCGGACGTCTCCACCTCGGCCACCGGCGGCTCGTCGACGTACTCACCCGCGGCCTGCAGCGGCAGGGCTTCGGCGAGCTCGTTGGACGACGGTCCCGGCGAGCCGTCGCGCTGGGCGCTGAACGCCGCGAACTCCGCGGAGTCGTACAGCGGCCCGCTCGCGCCGCCGAACAGCTCGGCACCCGGGCCGCCCAGGAGGCGGTCGCGGTACTCGCCGGTGATCGGCTGCTGCCCGGCATTGGAGTCCGTCAGCCAGTTCGGCGGCTCCCGCACCGGGTCCGCGTCGGATCCCGTGGCGCGCCGGGCGCGCCACTCGCGGTCCACTCGGTCCCGGAAGGACTTCCAGTCCTCCCGGCCCTCGTCCCGCTCGGCCCAACCGCCGGTGAAATCGTCACCGAGCCGGCCATCGCCCCTCAAGCGCCCGTCGTCCACGGTCTGCTCCTGAAGTTCCCGATCCGCCTAGCGGCGGATCGCAGCGCCCTGCAGTTGCGCGCGCATTTCCGGCGTCAGCTGCTGGCCGACTCGTTCGACCAGCAACGTCATCTCGTACACGACGAGACCGATGTCGCTGTCCGGCGCGCCCAGCACCGCGAGGCACGAGCCGTCGGAGACCGACATCAGGAAGAGGAAGCCGTTGGCCATCTCGACCACGGTCTGCGCGACCGGGCCGCCTTCGAACACCTTCGCCGCGCCGCGCGCCAGGCTGGTCAGCCCGGAGGCGACCGCCGCCAGCTGGTCGGCCCGGTCCTTCGGCAGCCCTCGCGAAGCCGCGAGCAGGAGCCCGTCGGCCGAAACGACCACCGCGTGGGCCGCGCCCGGAACCCGGTGGACGAAGTCCGTGATCAGCCACGCGAAGCTGCCCGCCACGCCGCCGCCGGCCCTGCCGTTCGGCTGCGCCGAGCCGCCCCCCGGCTGCACTGCACCCGCCCGTGTCACTGTCGCTCCTCACTGCTGTCGCTCACATACCCGGACCCGGTGACCCGTACGCCTTCGTCGTCGAGCCGGGCTTCGTCGGCCGGCCGATCCTTCAATGCGTGCCGTCCGGAGGTGTACCCACGCTGGAAGCTTGCCATCCTGTTGCGGGCCGCGGCGGCCGAGCGGGTGATAGCACCCGTTCCGGGCAGACCGGCAGTCGCGTCGGTGAACGAATTGTGCTGGTCATCCGGTGCCGAGTCGCCGCCGATCGAACCGGGCACGAGGTAGGCGTTGGGCACCCGCTTGGGCAGACCCGCCGGCGTGATCTCCTCGGCCTTCTTCTCCAGCAACGACTGCGCGGCCTGCCAGCCCTCGTCCGACGCGCTGCTCCAGCCGTCGTCGGAACCGGGGTAGAGAGGCGTCGCTTCGATCGGCTCCTCCTCACGGCTGTCGAAGGCGCCGTCGATCCCGGACGGCTCCTCGGCGGCCGAGGATCCGTTCGTCGCCGGGGCCCCGGGTGCCTCGGCGGCCTCCGGTTCCGCCGGGGCCGCGTCGGCCGAAGCCGCGTCGGCAGCCGGTGCGCCGAGCTCGTCGGCCGCACCGGGTTCGCCGTCCTCGCTGCCCTCGCTGAACCACCGCGAGAGCACCGACTGGTAGATCGGCAGGCGCCGCGTGGGCACGTCGTCCTCGAGGGCCGACGCGCCGTCGTCCACGGCCGGTTCCTGCCGCTGCGGTTCCTCCGGCGCGACGTACTTCGGTTCGCGCTTCGGGAGCACCAGCGGCGGGAACTGGGTCTCCGACAGGCTCGCACCATCCCCGTTGGACTGCTGGGTGAGCGGCGCGAGGTCCTCGGCCGTCGGCCACGCCGGCGCTTCCGGCAGCGCCGCCTCGGGGCTCAGGAACGGCCCGGCGGCACGGTTTCCCGCCACCAGGTCGTCGAGGCTGATCGGCTGGTCGAGCGGCACGAGGCCACCGTTGGCCTGCGCAGGCACGGCCGGTGCGGGCGGGGCCGCGGGCGGCGACGAAGGCGGTGTGGAACTCGGCGGCGTCGAGTCGAACTGCGAGTCGAACTGGTCGAACTGCTGCCGGTTGACCGGCGGCAGGCTCGGGTGCGAGACCTCGTTGCGGTTCAGCGGCGGCGGCGTGTGCCGCGGCGCGGGGTTGGTGACCCGCAGCTGCGTGAGCAGCTCCGCCGGCACCACCACGCGGGCGATCACGCCGCCCTCGATGTCCTCGTTCTCGCGCAGCCGCACCTCGATGCCGTGGCGCTGGGCCAGGCGCGCGACCACGTACAGACCCATTCGCCGCGTCACCGAGACGTCCAGGTCCGGCGGGTCGGCCAGGCGCTGGTTGACCTCGGCGAGCCGGTCCTCCGTCATGCCGACGCCGTGGTCGGTGATCTGGATCGCCAGGGCCTTCTTGCGCGTGACCACCGCGCGGACTGTGACCTTCGTCTCGGGCTCGGAGAAGTAGGTCGCGTTGTCCAGCAGCTCGGCGAGCACGTGCACGAGGTCGTGGATCGCGAGGCCCTGCACGGCGACCTCGGGGACGATGCCGACCTCGATGCGCGCGTACTGCTCGATCTCCGACACCGCGGCGCCGATCACGTCGGCCGCCGGCACCGGCTTGGGCACGGACTTCGCGAGGCCGGCGCCCGAGAGCACCAGCAGCGACTCACCGTTGCGCCGCAACCGGGTGGCGAGGTGGTCGAGCTCGAACAGGCTCGCCAAGTGGTCCGGATCCTGCTCGTCGGCCTCGAGCCGGTCGATCACGCCGAGCTGGCGTTCCACCAGCCGCTGCGACCGCCGCGAGAGGTTCACGAAGATGCCGTTGACGTTCTCGCGCAGCAGGGCCTGTTCGGCGGCCATCTTCACGGCCTGGCCGTGGACCACGTCGAACGAGCGCGCCACTTCACCGATCTCGTCGCGTGAGGTGACCGGCACCGGGTCGACGGCCTTCTTCGAGGCGTTGACCGGATCCGGATCGTCCAGAATGGACTGAACCGTCTCGGGCAGCCTCGTGTAGGCCACGTCGAGCGCCGTGGTCCGCAGCACGCGCAGCGGCCGCAGCATCAGGCGGGCGATCACGAGCATGAGGATCAGCGCCGCGATGAGCGCCGCGAGCACGATCACACCGCCGACCCACGCCGAGCGCACGGCCGAGCTGGCCAGGTCGTCGGCCTGGGTGCGCAGCTGCGTGAGCAGGTTCGTCTCGACCGCGCGCATCTTGTCGGAGGCGACGGTGCTGTCCTGCCCGAGCTGCGTCGGGTCGATGTTGAGCGCTTCGCCTTGCTGGGCGAAGGAGAACGCCTGCGTCTGGATGCGGCGCCGGTCGTCGACCTCCGGGCCCGAGACGGTGTCGGAGTACAGCTGCACCTGGTCGTCGGTGGCGTTCGCGAGGAACGCGGCGATCGACGCGTCGCCGCTGGCCTCGGCGGCGCGCGTCTCGTCGAGGAGGTCGCCGGGGAAGCCGTTGCGGAAGGCCGCGATCTCCAGGGCCGCGTCGCCGCGGAGCGTGAACTCCTTGGCCTCGCTGATGGCCTGCGTGCTGTTGCCCAGGCGCAGCAGGTCGCGGTCGGTGACCGCGGTGGTCACCTCGCGGCCCAGCTGGATCAGCGAGTTGAGGATGGAGGAGTAGGTGTCCAGCACCGCGATGTCCGAGTAGGACGAGGAGCTCACGGCCGCGCGCAGCGGGCGCAGCGCGTCGAGGCGCTGGATTCCGCGGGCGTACCGATCAGCGGTGGCCTGGTCATCGGGATTCAGGTTGACCAGCGAGTTGCGCAGGTCCTCGACGTCGTGGTCGACCTTCGCGATCTGCGCGTCGAGCCCGGTCTGGCGGAGCGCGTCGCCGGAGGAGATCCGCGCGACGGCGAGGCTGCGCTCGCCCTGCAGGTCGTGGATGACCGCGGTCACCTTGCCCGCGAACGCGACCTGGTCCGCGGTGTGGCCGAGCTGCACGGCCTGCTGCGCGTCGTCCGCCACCCGCAACGCGCCGAGCACCAGCGCGGTGAGCGTCGGGATGATCAGGATCAGGGCTAGCTTCGAGCGAAGCCGCCAGTTGTTCAGCGCGAAGACCGAACCCCGTCGTGCGGGATTCGCCCCACTTTCGCGCGCAGGGGCCCCTCCCACCCCCGCGGTGTCTTCGTTCGGCACCGCCGCACCACCATCTTCGTCCGGGCCCGAGGGACCCTGTGAGTTGAAGCCTGCCGTGCCCGCGACCACTACCCGCACGCTCCCGGCAGACCGCCCGGCGCCTCAGCGGCCCGGTCGACCTGGGCCATTACACCCTTTCGGGGGAAAAGATCCACTTCCAGGTGCGGTTTCGCGCCGCCCTGGACGCGGAATCGGTTCAGTACTTGCATGGCGTTCGGTCCCCGCACTGGTCGATCACTGGTCCATTAGGCCTAAGCCACCAGTCCGCCGACGAGTGCCGGCCTGCGCAGAGTGCCTCTCAGCGAGGCTGACTCTCACTACATCGGTGGTCCACACCTCACACTGCCGGAGCAGAGGGTAGCGAACGACTCGGTGATTTGTAACCCTCTTGACAGCCGATCCGGAACACCCAGGTAGCGGATCAAGCCGATTCGTAGTTGGCTCCGACGTGCCGGATGATCTTCAACTCGACCACCTCGATCCCCTGATCGAGTGATTCACGCCACTGTTGGACCGTTGATGAACACCCATTGTGATGGATGCGTCGCTTCTCTACAGTAGCCGCGTGACTCCGGACAATGAGCCACACCCACCAAACCCAGCACCGGTCAACACCCATGTGACCTCATTCTCCAAGGAGTGGCCTTGTTTGAAACAGCCGGGAGCAGCCAGGCAAGACTCGGGCGCCGTGGCTTCCTCTCCCTCGCCCTGGCGAGCGGCGTCGCACTGACCGCGAGCGGCTGCGGCCTGCTCGGGGGTTCGGACGACTCGGGCAGCACGAACGGCGCGTCGGGCCTCGAGAAGACGAAGATCAAGGTCTCGATCATGCCGACGATCGACGTCGCACCGTTCCACCTCGCCGTGCAGAACGGCTACTTCAAGGACGAAGGCCTCGAGGTCGAGTCCGTCGACGCCGCCAGCGGTGACGCTTCCGTGACGAAGCTCCTGTCCGGTGAGGTCGACGTCGCCTACGCGAGCTACACGCCGTTCTTCATCGCGAAGAGCAAGGGCAACGCGGACATCAAGTTCGTGTCCGACGCCTCCTCGGCCGGCCCGAAGAGCACCGAGATCGTGGCCATGCCCAACGGTTCGGTGAAGAGCGTGCGCGACCTGGCGGGCAAGAAGATCGCCATCACCGCGCAGAACACCATTTGCGACACCCTGACCAAGTCCGTGATGCGCGACAACGGCGTGGACTTCTCCAAGGTGCAGTGGGTTTCCCTGCCGTTCCCGAGCATCGGCGCGGCCGTGAAGCGCGGCGACGTGGACGCGGGCTTCCTCACCGAGCCGTTCATCACGGGCTCGGCGAAGACCAACGGCACGGTGCCGATCATCGACACCGCGACCGGTGCCACGCAGGACTTCCCGACCGCGGGCTATGGCTCGCTGGGCAAGTTCACTTCGGAGAACCCGAAGACCGTGGCGGCGTTCCAGCGGGCGATGCTGCGCGCCACCAAGGAATCGGCGGACCGCTCGAAGATCGAGCCGCTGATGGTGCAGTTCTCGAAGGTCGACGAGGCCACCGCCTCGCTCACCGCGCTGCTCACCTTCCAGTCCACTCTGGACGCTCGCCGCATCCAGCGCGTGCCGGACCTGCTGCAGCAGTTCGGGTCGATCCCGGCCAAGATCGACGTCGCGCAGATGATCGTGGCACAGCCGAGCGCCTCCTGACGTGCGACTCGTTCGGAACCTGGCCGGCCTGCTCGGCTTCCTCCTGATCTGGGAGGTCGTCGTGCGGGCCGGCCTGATCGACCAGAACGACGTGCCGCCGCCCACGGTCGTGTTCGCGCGCATCGGCGAGCTGCTCGGCGACACGGAGTTCGTGCGTGACGTGATCGCGTCGGTGCTGGCGTGGCTGATCGCGATGGCCGTGTCCATCGCCGTCGCGGTGCCGGCCGGGCTGATGCTCGGCAGCGTCCGCTGGCTGCGCGACGCGACCAAGGCGATCATCGAGTTCCTGCGGCCCATCCCTTCCGTGGCGTGGATCCCGCTGATCCTGATCGTGGTCGGCGGCGGACCCGAGTCGAAGATCCTGCTCGCGGTCTACGCGGCCGTGTGGCCGATCCTGTTCAACACCATCTACGCGATGGCCGAGATCGACCCGGTGCTCATCGAGACCGCGCGCTCCTACGGCACGCCGAAGTCGCGGCTGCTGACCTCGGTCGCGCTGCCGCACGCGGCGCCGTTCGTGTTCACCGGCATCCGGATGTCGGCGGCGATCTCGCTGATCCTGGTGATCAGCACGGAGTTCCTCGCCGGCGCGAAGCTGGGCATCGGGCAGTTCGTGCTCGAGGCGTCGTCCGGCTCCGGGCGGATGGACCTGGTGCTCGCGGGCACCGTCGTGGCCGGGGTGCTGGGATACCTCGCCAACGAAGGGCTCGAACGCCTCGGCAAGCGGCTGTTCCGCTGGAGCAGCAACGACGAAGGGGACATCGCGTGACCGTCGTCGGCAAGCCGGTAACCGCCGCGCGCGGCCGCGTGAGCCGCGGCCTGAGCGGTTTCGCGCGCAAGTGGCTGCTGTTCGTGGTGCTCGTGGTGCTCTGGCAGGTCATCACACAGTTCACCGAAAGCGTGTTCTTCCCGCCGCCCACCAAGATCGTCGCGGCGGCGGTGAAGCTGTGGTTCTCCGGCCCGGCTTCGCACGTTTTCCTCGGCCAGGCGGTATTCGACCACGTTCTGCCCAGCCTCGCGCGCGTGCTCGGTGGCTGGCTGCTCTCGGTGGTGCTGGGTGTCGCACTGGGAACAGCGCTCGGGCGTTCGAAGACCGGCATGGACTACGTGGGGCCGCTGTTCGCGTTCTTCCGCGCGATCCCGCCGCCCGCGCTGGTGCCGGTGTTCATCGTGTTGTTCCACATCGGACCGGGCATGCAGATCGCCACGATCATCTTCGGCTCCGTGTGGCCGATCGTGCTCAACACGGTGGACGGCGTGCGCTCGGTCGACAAGGTGAAGGCGGAGACCGCGCGGGCGTTCCGCACGCCGCGGTTCTACTGGATCACCACGGTCGTGCTGCCGGTCGCGATGCCGAAGATCTTCGCGGGTCTGCGGCTTTCGCTGTCGATTTCGCTGATCCTCATGGCGATCTCGGAGCTCGTCGGCTCGCTCAACGGCATCGGCTACGCGCTGATCGCCGCCCAGCGCGCGTACGACTTCGACCAGATGTGGGCATGGATCGTGCTGCTGGGCATCCTGGGTTACGGGTTCAACGCGGCCCTGCTCGCCGTCGAGCGCCGGGTGCTCAAGTGGCAGCCCGGCCGTCACTAGAACTTTCCGGAGGGTAGTCAGAATGTCGACCATGCTCGAGGTCTCCGACCTCAGCCACCGCTACGGCACGGGCGACAGCGCGCACGTCGCCGTGAACGACCTGTCGTTCACCGTCGAGGCCGGCCAGCTGGCGTGCATCGTCGGCCCTTCGGGGTGCGGCAAGTCGACGCTGCTGCGCGCGATCGCGGGCCTGGTGCCGCCGACCTCGGGCACGGTGAGCCTGCACGGCGACCTGGTGACCGGTGTGCCCGACGACCTCGCCGTGGTGTTCCAGGACTACAGCCGTTCGCTGTTCCCGTGGCTGACAGTGGCCAAGAACGTCGAGTTCCCCCTGCGCTGGACCAAACTCGACAAGGCCGAGCGGCGCAAGCGGGCCGCTGCGGCGCTGTCGGCCGTCGGTCTGGAGGGGGTCGGGGCGAAGTTCCCGTGGCAGCTTTCGGGCGGCATGCAGCAGCGCGTGTCGATCGCGCGGGCGCTGGCTTCGCGGCCGGCGCTGCTGATCATGGACGAGCCGTTCGCCTCCGTCGACGCGCAGACGCGCTTCGAGCTGGAGGACTTGCTGCGGCGTGTCCAGCGCGAGCAGGGCACCACGGTGCTGCTGGTGACGCACGACATCGACGAGAGCGTGTACCTGGGCGACCGGGTGCTCGTGCTGTCGAAGTCGCCGGCCTCGATTGTCGCGGACCTGCCCGTGGACCTGCCGGCGGAGCGGGACCAGATCACGACGCGGGAGTCTTCCGAGTTCGTGACGCTGCGCGGTGAGGTGGCTCGGTTGCTGCACGGGCCGGCTTCGGCGGCGGTGGCGGATGAAGCCGAGCGTGAGCGGGTGGAGTCCGAGGCCACGGAAGAGGCCGCGGTCAAGGCCGAAGCCAAGAGCTGAAGCTGCTCTCGCTGAACGGGGCACCCACGCCGGGTGCCCCGTTCTCGCGTCTCAGGCCTTGGCTCGCGAGTCCGGGCCCGTCTCGTCGGGGCCGATCTCCGGCAGCGTCCGCACGCCGAGCACGTTGGCGCCCACCAGCTTGCGCGTGGCGAGGTTGCCCATCGGCATGAACGTGCTCGCCTGCACGTCGCGCCACATCCGCTCGAACGGCAGCTTCTTCGTGTACGACATGCCGCCCAGCACGTCGACGAGGCGCTGCATCACCTGCACGGCGTTGTTGGCCGCCACGTACTTCACGACGGCGCAGCGGGCCACTCCGTCCTGCACGTCGCCGGTGAAGAGGCGGCGCGACATCACGTCTTCGGCGTGGTTGCGGATGAGCGCCCGCGAGCTCTCCAGCAGGATCTGGCACTCGCCGATCACGTCCTGCAGCACCGGATCGCCCGTCTTGCCCCGCTTCTGCAACGAGCGCACGGTCCAGTCGAGCGCACCGGCCGCGACTCCCGTGTAGACGGCCGAGAACGCCGGCATCGCCCAGGACCACACGGTTTCCAGCACCCGAGCGTCGAGATGCTTCACCGGCAGCGAGTGCACGACGGCGCTGTCCTCGACGAACACCTTGGTGAGCTCGACGTCGTTGCTCTGCGTGCCACGCATGCCCATGGTGTCCCAGGTCTGGTGGATCCGGACCCCGGGCTGGTCGAGCGCGATCTGGCACAGCAGCAGGCGCGGGCCGCCGTCGGCGTCCTCGTAACGCGCGGTGGTGGAGCAGTGCGTGGCCACCGCGGTGTTGGTGGCGAAGCTCTTGCGGCCGGTGAGCTCGAAGCCGCCCTCGACGCGGACGGCCTCGGTGTTCGAGTCCGTCATGTCGTTGCGCAGGCCCGTTTCGCTGGTCACCGACGCCCAGATCAGCTTGCCCTCGGCGGCTTTCGTGAGCAGCTCGGCCAGGCGCGGCGACTGCGTGCGCCGCCAGACGCTCGCCCACTGCCCCAGCGGCGAGAGGTGCATCGTGAACGCCAGCGCGGTGGCGCCGTCGCCCATCGCCAGGCGTTCCAGCACGGGCAGGATCTCCGGCAGGCCCGCGCCGAAGCCGCCCAGCTCCTCGGGCACGGACAGGCGCAGGAAACCCGCTTCCCGCAGGTCGTCGTAGTTCTCGTGGGGGAAGGAGTTCTCGCGGTCGTGCAGGCTGGCGCGCTCGGCGAAGACGTCGGCGAGCTTGCCGGCCTGTGCGACGAGTTCCTGCTGTCCGGGAGTCAGTAGAGGCTGCACCCGGTCATCCAAACAGCGTCACCCGGTCGGGTCAATCGCGAAGATCAATACAGTTTCTGCGGGTTCGGGTCCACCTTGACGTGCACGAGCGCGGGACCGTTTTCGGCGAGGGCGTCGGTGAGGGCCTCGCGCAGGTCGGCGCCTTCCTCCACGGTCCGCGCCGGCACACCCATGCTCTGCGCGAGCTGCGCGAAGTCGATGCCGCCGAGCTCGGTGCCCGGCACCTTCTTGCCACCGGCCGACTCGCCGAGGATCCGCACGGCCGCGTACTGCGCGTTGTCCAGCACCACGAAGGTGACCGGCACGTTCTCGCGCGCGGCCGTCCACAGTGCCTGCACGCAGTACATGCTGGAGCCGTCGCCGAGGATCGCGACGACCTTGCGGTCGGGGCGGCCCAGCGCCGCGCCGACGGCCGCCGGGAGGCCGTAGCCGAGCGTCCCGCTCGCGACGGTGAGGAACCCCGTGTCGGTGGAGGTGATCGGCAGGTGGTCGTGGAGGCAGTTGCGGTGGCTCGGGGTCTCCTCGACGACGATCGCGTTGTCCGGCAGGAGATCCGCGACAGTGGCGTAGGCGAAGTCCGGCGAGATCGGCGTGGTTTCGGCGGGTTTGGCGGGCTTTGCTTGTGGGGCCGGCGTTTCGCGGTTCTTCGCCGTGACGCCGGCGGTGAGGGCCTGGATGGCGAGCTTCGGCGTGGAGCGGATGCCGGTGCCATTGCCCGCGCGGGCGAGGATCTGCTCGTCGTCGCTCACGAGGTACAGCGGCGGCAACGGCTGCTCCGGCTCGCCGCGGTACACGTGGTAGGTGAACGCGGGCGCGCCCAGCACCACCACCACGTCGTGCTCGCTCAGCGCCTCGGCCACCGCCTTGCGCTCGGGCTGCAGGAAGCCGAGGAACAGGTCGTGGTCCTCGGGGAACGAGCAGCGCGACGACATCGGCGCCGCCCATACCCCGGCCTTGAGCTTCTCGGCCAGCGCGACCACGTCCGGCACGGCGCCGTCCCCGTCCACGCTGGCGCCCACGACCAGCGCCGGGTTTTCCGCGTGGTCCAGGGCTTCCGCGAGTTCTTGGAGAGCCGCGGGGTCGGGCGCGAAGCTCTGCGTCCTCCTGCCGGCGGGCAGCGGCATGGTCGCCTCGGCGTCCCAGTCGTCCACGGGCACGGAGACGAACACCGGACCCTGCGGCGCCTGCGTCGCGATGTAGTACGCGTGCGCGATCGCGGCCGGCACGTCCTGCGCCCGCGCGGGCTCGATGCTCCACTTCACGTAGGGCTTGGGGAAGTTCGCCGCTTCGACGGCCCCCAGGAACGGCTCGTCCGGCAGCAGCGAGCGCGTCTGCTGCCCCGCGAGCACGATCAGCGGCGCGCGGTCGCGGAAGGCGGTGAACACGTGGCCCAGCGAATGGCCCACGCCACCGGCCGAGTGCAGGTTCACGAGCACCGGCTTGCGCGTCGCCTGCGCGTAGCCGTCCGCCATCGCCACGACGGCCGACTCCTGCAGCCCGAGGACGTAGGTGAAATCGTCGGGCCACTCGGTCAGGAACGCGATCTCCGTGGTGCCGGGGTTGCCGAACACCGTGGTCAGGCCGAGGTTCCGGAGCAGTTCCCGCGTGGCGTCGCGAATCGTGCGCATGATCCGGAGGTTATCCCGGCTCCCGGCGGGTTGTCTCACCCACCCGAGTGAACATTGGTGCCGCTCACGTAGAGCACATCACTCAGGCGCAGCGAATCGTCTTCCAGGGGCAGGCCGTGGGCGGACAGCAGTTCCGCGATCGTGGCGCCGGTGAGGTCCCAGCCGAGGCCGGTGAGATACGGGGCGGCTTCGTTGCGCTCGCCGTAGTAGCGGATCTTCGCCATGTCCGTGTCGAAACCCTGCTCCCGCCAGCGTTCCGCGATCCGATTCAGACCTGCCTTGGTCTTCTCCTCGTCACCCGGCTTCGGATTGGGCCGGCTCTCGGTCGCCACGCGGCTGCCCCGCGCGCTGAGCTCGGTGATGGTGTCCAGCAGCCGATCCTGCGCCTCCGGCGGCAGGTACCCGAGCAGCCCTTCGGCACTCCACGCGGTCTTTTCGGTCGCGTCGAACCCGTTGGCCTTGAGTGCCGCCGGCCAATCCTCACGCAGATCGATCCCGACGACTCGGCGCTCCGCGGTCGGCTCCGCGTCGAGTTCGGCCAGGGCGCGGGTTTTGAACTCGACGACACCGGGCTGGTCGAGCTCGTACACGACGGTCCCTTCCGGCCACGGCAGCCGGTAAGCGCGGGAATCCAGCCCCGAGGCCAGGATCACGGCCTGCCGGATGCCCGCTTCGGTCGCTTCCCGGAAGAAATCGTCGTAGAACTTCCCGCGCACCTTGGCGACCTCGATCGCCACCCGCCCCACCAAGTCTCCCGGCGGCTCTTCCCCACTCGCCAGCCGCGTCAGCAGGTCGATGCCCACCGCCCGCACGAGCGGCTCGGCGAACGGATCGGCGAACAGCGAACCGCCCTCGCGCGTCGCGATCGCCCTCGCCGCCGCGGCCATCGTCGCCGTCGCGCCGACGCTGGAGGCGAGGTCCCAGGTGTCTCCGTCTTGCCGGGTGGAAGTCATGTGCCGCCTTGTCTTTCGGGGAACCAGCATTCTCGTGCACCGGGGGCAGCCACCCGCTGACACAAACCCCCGCCCGCCCTAGGTTTCCCGCCCTCCCTAGGTGTTCTGTCCTGGGAGATGGGGAAAGTGGGTGACCGCCGAGTGCGGTGTGGCCGCGGTGGTGATTGTAGGTGTGGAGCCAGGCGGGGAAGGTGTCGCGGCGCGCGATCTCAGGGGGGAGGGCTGGGTGCAGGACTGTTCGTCGAGCGGTGTGCGGTTGAAGCGTGCCGCTTTCCGTTGGTTTGTGGGCGGGTGCGTTTGTGGGTGATCCCCGCCTTGGTGAGCGTGTCGCGCCAGGGGCGTGCTGTGGAGCAGGCGCCGTTGTCGGTGAGCACTTTCTGCACCGCGATTCCGTGGGTGGTGAAGAAGCGCTGCGCGCGATGCCAGAACCCGGCGGCAGTCTCTGTGCGCTCGTCGGGCACGATCTCGCTGCAGGCCGGCCGGGAGTGATCGTCCACGGTGTTGCGCGGGTAGCTGTAGCCGGCATGACTCCCGGCCGCGGGCGTCGAGGGTCTTGCCCGGTGTACGGGTGCGGTGTCGATGTCCGGCCTGACGGCCCACGGCCCGGTGCCCGCCCACGTCAGGGATGTTGCCGAGTTTCTTGATGTCCACGTGCACGAACTCGCCCGCGGTGGCGCGCTCGGAGCGGCGGATCGACCGGCCGGTGGCCCGGTCGAGATGGGACAGGCGGGACAGGCCGTAACGAGACGGCACGCGGTGCACCGTCGAGGGCACCAGACGCAGCAAGAACGCGATCCGGGCCGGCCCCCAGCGCCGCAGCACGCGGACCTTGACGATCCGCCGTTCGGCGCGGGTCGGCGCGAGCTGGACCGCGGTCGGGAGGACCGGTCGATCATGCCGGCTTCGCCGTTCTGGCGGTCGCGGTCAGCCCAGCGTTTCGCGGTCGATACCGCGACCGGGAAGCGTTCCGCTGCTCGTCGCAGAGGCCAGCCCTCGTCGACGACACAACCGGCCAGGCGCACTCTGCCGATCGGGCTCAGCAGAGCACTACGGCGAGACACGAGGACCTCCGTGGCGTGGTGCAGATTGTGGTGATCCACACCAAAGTCATCCGATCACGTGTCCCCACATTCGCAGCCTCCCGAGACAGTACACCCAGGGGGCGCGCCCAGGCCCAGTTTATCGGCCACCTCCGACAAAACCGGGCCGCGAGCCGTTGGGGCCTCGAGTTGTCCACAGTTTCGAGTCGCTGTGGCCAAACCTCCCGGGGCCCATGCCCGGCCGCAAACGCCGAAGCGGGACCCTTCCCCGAAGGAAAGGGCCCCGCCGCAAGGAAAAACTCAGCCGATCAGACCCGAGAGCCCCGTGCCCTTGAACGAGCCCCAACCGGTCACCTGGTCATAACCCGTGCCGGCGCTGAAGCCGGTGGTGCCGTTGAAGGTGTTGTTGCCCGTGGTCACGTCGTGGAAGCCCGTGGAGTACGAGGAACCGTTGCCGATGCTGTAGAACGTCGGGTTCAGGTTGCCCAGCGAGCCGCCGTGGACCTGGTTCTGCAGGGCGGCGAAGGCGGCCCACAGCGGGGCGGCGCCGGAGGTGCCCCAGACGTTGCCGCTGCTGCCCTCGCTGACGATGGTGTACGCGGAGCCCGAAGCGGCGTCACCGGCGACGTCGGGGACCTTGCGCTTCGTGGTGCTCTGGTGCGACTGCCAGGACGGCGCGTTGAACAGCGTCGAGATGCCACCGCCGCCGGCGCCGGCCGAGGCGCCGTCGTTCCAGGCCTTCTCGCTGCTGTAGGTGTTGGACGAGGTCACGGTGAGCTGCGTGCCGCCGACACCGGTGACGTTGGGGCTCGAAGCCGGGAAGTCGACGGCCTTCGAAAGGCTGCCGGTCTGGCGGGCGCAGTCGGTGGTGCCGTCGTCGCCCGCGGCGGCGAAGTACGTGATGCCCTCGGCGGTGCCGGAGGCGATCGCGTTGTTCACGCTGCTGGCGGCCGACGAACCCTCGGCCGGCTCACACGAGCCCCACGAGATGGAGACGACGTTGACCCGCGCGTCCGACGCGATCTTCTGGTACATCGCCAGCTCGCCGGCGTTGGAGTTCGGGGCCTCGTAGACGAAGGAGCTCACCTTGGACGCGAGCGCGTGCACGACCTCGATGTCCAGGTCGACCTCGACCTCGCCTTCGCCCGGGTTGGAGTCGTAGTTGGCGCCGCTGACCGGCACGGTCGTGACGCTGCCGCCGGACAGGCCGTACTTCGAGTCGTAGCTGGTGATGTCGGACTTGCGGTAACCGTCGAACTCGACGAAGCCGACGTTCACACCCGAGCCCGTGGCCGAGAGGCCGCTGGTGGAGTACGCGCTCTTGAGGATGCTCGGCGTCACGGCCTTCACGACCTTCGGAGCGGCGGTGGTGGCCGAGTGCTCCTTCACGGCGTGGTTGTCGAGGCCTACCACGGCCTGCACCACCGACGAAACGGACGCGGGCAGCGCGGGGGCGGAGTCGTTGGCGAAGAACTTGCGGCCGGTGGTGGTGTCGGTGTAATTGCCGAGGCGGGTGTGGAATGTGGATTCGAGCTGTGCGGCCGAACCGGTGAACGTGATCGCCTGCCGGTTACCGGAAACCTCGATTCCCTTCGCGCCGTTTTGTTTCAGGAATGAAACGGCCTTCGCGACGTCGGCCTGCGTTGGGCCGAATGCCGCATTGAATTGCTCCGGAGTGAGGAAGTGGTGATACTGCGGCGAGGCCGGGTTCTGGACGTCGGAGAGGAACTGCTGGAGGGCCTGCTGGTTGTGCAGCTTGAGCGACAGGGCGGCGCTGATCTGCTGGCCAGCGTCGACGTCGCCACTGCGGGCGCTCGAGGCGAGCGGCGCCGTGTTGGCGCTCATCGTGACCAAGGGATCGGCGTGGGCCACGCCGGCCAGGGAAAGGCACAGCAACGCCGGCAGCGGGACCGCTGCGGCGACGAGCTTGCGCAAGCGCATGGCAATTCCTCTCAAACGGTGGGGGACCTGGCCGAAACACTCCGTGCCTCGACCTGGGAAGGAGCATAAGCCGCCGAGGAACCTACTTTTGGCTGAGCTTTTCACAGTCCGTTTATGTTTCACGAGAGCAATTTCGGCAGGTTTTCGCCGCAGCTGTCCTGAAACTGTATTATTTCCTTTAATACCGTTTTAGACGGATTTGGGGTGGTTCCCGAGCTGATCGCCCCGGACTCAGCGCTGGTGCACTGAAGCGGCTCTCGCGCGCCCTCCGTGCGCCGCGCCTATCCGATGGACAATCCCGGCCCCTCGGAGCAGGCTGTCGGAGGCTCGCAAAGCGTCCCCAGCCCCCGGTTGTCGAGCGTGCTCTCCCCGCCGCGACACTCCGGTCCGGCGGCCCGCTCGACCTGGGAACGATGAGGATGGCCACCGACGACCGCGCGCCGGCGCCGCGCCCGGACAGCCGGCTCGTCGCGGCTGCCGTGGCAGGCGATCGCGCTGCCGTGGCCGAGCTCGTGGAGTTCGTGCGGCCCTTCGTGCTCCGCTACTGCCGCGGCCGGCTCGGCCTGGGCGGCGGCGCCGAGGACTGTGCTCAGGAAGTGCTGCTCGCCGTGCTCGTGGAGCTGCCGCGGTACCGGTACGAGACGGACAGCTTCCTGCCGTTCGTCTTCGGCATCGCGGGCCACAAGGTCGCCGACGAGTTCCGTCGCCGCTCCCGCAACCGTGCCGACCCGTACGCCGACGCCGGCGACGAGGACCGCCCCGGCCCCGATGAGTTCGCCCAGACCGATTCACGGCTGCAGATCGAGGAACTGCTTGGGCAGCTGGCGCCCGAGCAGCGTGAATTGCTGACGTTGCGGGTCGTGCTCGGGTACTCGGCCGAGGAAACGGCCGCGGCGCTGGGGTTGCCGAGCGCCGTGGCCGTGCGGGTGAGCCAGCACCGGGCGCTCACGAAGCTGCGCCGGCTGATGCGGGGTGGGCCGGAGCCGAAGAAGGAGGACGACTGACGCGTCGGGATTTCAGCGCGTCGGCGGGTTCCGGAACAGGTCCCGCACGGTCTCCGACCGGCTCACCACCTCGGCCGCCACCACACTCAGCTTCCGGCTGTGGTTCCGCGCGAACCGCCGCAGCACCGCGAACGCCTCGTCCATCTCCAGGTTCAGCCGTTCGGCGATGAACCCCTTCGCCTGCTCGATCACGACCCGGCTGCTCAACGCGGTCTGCAGCTGCTCGACCAGCACCTCGTGCTGCTGGATCGTGCGCGCCTGCAGCAGCCCGATCGTCGCGACGTCGACCATCGCGCGCGCGACCTGCAGGTTCTCCTTCGAAAGCTCGCCGGGGCGGGCCGAGAAGAGGTTGAGGGCGCCGATCACCTCGGAGCGCAGCCGCATCGGCAGCGCGTGCACCGAGCGGAAACCGTGGCCGAGCGCGGCCGCGGCGAAGGAGGGCCAGCCGGCGTCGTCGAGCTCGAGGTCGGTCGCGCTCACGGGGTTGCGCGTGTGGAACGCGTCGAGGCACGGGCCCTCGTCGCGCTGCAGCTGGAAGAGCTCCAGCAGCCGCACGTGCTCGTCGGAGCTGGCCACGAGCTGCAGCGCGCCGCTCGGGCCGGCCAGCAGGATGCCGGCGGCGTCCACCGGCAGCAGCTCGACGCTGCGGGCAGCGAGGAGGTGGAGGAAGTCGATCACGTCGAAGTCGTCGGTGAGCGTGTCCGCCAGTTCCACGAACGTGTCCACCAGCTGCCCGTCAGCCACCTGTACCATCTCCCACCTCAACGAACGCGTGTTTCACCGAGTTCCCCCTTCCGGCTCGAACCGCAACCGTTTGTTCACCACGTCGGCGGCGAGGTCGGACAGAGGGCGCTGCTCCGCGAACGCCCTCGCCCGCAACGCGGCGAACGCGTCGTCGAGACGGACGTCGAGCTGCGCCGCGACCATGCCCGTGGCCTGGTGGACCTGCGCCGAGCGCAGTGACAGGTCCACGGACTCGTCGCCCGCAACGCCGACTTGCTCGTCGAGCAAAAGAAGGAGCGTCAACTCAGCGTAGGCCAGTGCGTCGGCCAGCAAAACAGGCTCCAGTGGCACGGGAGCCTTCCGGTGGTACACGACCGTGCCCACGTCGACGAGCCCCACGCGCAGCGGCAGCACGAACTGCGCGTGCACCCCGGCCTGCACGGCCAGCGGCGCGTACAGCGGCCAGCGGCGCGACTGCCCGGCCGCGTCGAAGTCACCCACCAGCACCGGCGAACCCAGCTCGCGCGCGCTGCGCACCGGGCCCTCGCCCACCATCACCTCGAGCTCCGCGAGCACGCTGGCGAGGTCGTCGGTGGCCACCCGCACCTCCTGGCTGCCCGGGCCGGTGCTCACCAGCACACAGGCCCCGGCAACCCCGAGCCACGCCACGGCCGATTCGCACAGACTCGCCACCGTAACGGTTGAGCGCAGCAGGTGCGCTTCGTCCTTGACCCGGCGCCAGGCACGAGACAGCGGGGTGTCGTCGCTTCTGCCGTCCTGACTCGCCTCCACGCCTCGCGCCTTTGGCTCGTACTGCCCGGACAGCCACCCGAGTGGGAGACTTCTGCTCAGACTAGCTCAGCTCTTGACGAGTTCAGCCCACTCCCGAACCGCCCCAGCGTCCACAGGGGACTCCCAGCCACCGGGACGCACCGCGCTGCCCACGTGAAAACCACGCACTCCCCCGGCGCGCAGGAGGTGCACCTGCTGCGCGCGCAGCCCGCCGCCGACGAGGAGCGCAGGGCCTTCGGCGCGCCGCGCGAGCCGCTGCAGCACCGAAAGCCCGCTGCCGACGCCGTGTGGGCTGCCGGCCGCCAGCACCGTGTCGCAGCCGAGCTCGGTGAGCACGTCGAACGCGGCCAGCGGGTCGCGTGCGCGGTCGATGGCGCGGTGGAAAGTCCACGGCGCACCGTCGAGCTCCTTCAACAGCGAACGGCACGCGTCGACGTCGATTTCTTTGTCCTCGGTAAGGAAACCGAAGACGAACTCGCGCGCGCCGGCGGCCAGGAGCTTCGCGGTGTCGGCGCGCAGGGCGTCGAGGTCACCGGCGGCGAAACCGTCGCTGCCGCGCAGCATCACGCGCACCGGAAGGTCGGTGGCGGCGAGGACGTCGCGCACGGTCTGCTCCGAAGGCGTGAGCCCGTCCCGCGCCATGTCCGCGACCAGTTCGAGCCGGTCCGCCCCGCCTTCCTGAGCGCGCTGCGCGTCTTCCGGCCCCAGCGCGATCACTTCCAGCAGGGCGGTCTTCGAGCTCATGGGTCATCCGTTCGATCAGGTCGTGGGGTTCTCGTCCCCCCGAGCGTGACGGCCACGCCTGAACCCGCCTTGAAGGCTCGTCATCCGCTCGCGCACCGCTTCGGGGGAAAGCGAGAGTATCGGCCGTTGCTCGGGCACCTGCCCGGGGCTGGCCTCCATGCCGTCTTCGCCTGCGTTTTCGATATCGGAGACGCGCAGGAACGGCCACGTGTCCTCGGCGCCGTCCTCCTGCTCCAGCTCGACCGAGGTCGGCCACTCCGGCTGTGCGGGGCTCTCGTCCGGGTCGGTGGTGGGGAACTGCTCGACCGGGAATGCCGGGTCGACGTGGTCCGGTTCCGCCACGGTCCGGGCGTGCCGCGCGGGCGGTTCGGGAGCCGGGGACGCCGGGACTGGTTCCGGCGTGCGCTCCGGCCGCGATTCCGGTTCTGCCACGGGTTCCGCCACCGGCATCGGTTCCGGCGGCGCCGGCGCACGACCCTCGGGCGGCGGCGCGGCCGCGTCGAACCAGCGCGACAGCACGTCCCGGTAAGCGGGCATCCGTTCCGTCGGCGCGTCCAGGTCGAGGTGCGAGCGGTCCTCCTGCGCCGGCCACGGCGGCGCGCTCTCCACCACCGGCGCGCGGCGCGGCGGGCCGGGCTCGAGCACCGGAACGATCGGTGCCTCAGCCGGCGGCTCGGGGTCGTTTTCCTCGACCACGGGCGCGGCGGCCAGCGGAGCCAAGGGCGGCAACAGTTCCGGCACCGGCTCGGGCTCGGCGGCAACGGGGGCGGGCGGCTCGGGCAGCGGCGGCGCGTCGACGATCAGTTCGCTGGGCACGAACACCGTCGCGGTGATGCCGGTGCCTTCGGCCAGGCGCAGCGAGACGTCGATGTGGTGGCGCTGGGCGAGCGTCGCGACCACGTAGAGACCCATCCGGCGCGAGACCTCGACGTCCACGTCCGGCGGGTTGGCCAGGCGCGCGTTGGTGCGGTCGATCTCGGCCTGCGGCATGCCGGCGCCGCGGTCGGTGATCTCGATGCGCCAGCCGCCGTCGGGGGTTTCGGCGCTTTCGACGGTGACGCCCGCGCGCTCCGACGAGTAGCGCGTGGCGTTCTCGAGCAGCTCGGACACCACGTGCACGAGGTCGTTCACGGCCTCGCCGCGCACCGCGAGCGTCGGTGCGGGGCCGAGCTCGATGCGCTGGTAATCCTCCACTTCGGACAGTGCGGCGCCCACGATCTCGTCGGCCACCACCGGTCCGCTGTCCTCGCGCACGAGGTCGGTGCCCGAGAGCACCAGCAGGTTCTCGCTGTTGCGGCGCATGCGCGTGGCGAGGTGGTCGAGCTCGAACAGGCCCGCGAGCGTGTCCGGATCCTGCTCGCCGGCCTCCATGCGGTCGAGCACGGACAGCTGACGTTCGACGAGATCTTGGCTTCGCTGCGAGAGGTTGACGAACATCGAGTTCACGTTCTCGCGCAACATCGCCTGCTCCGCCGCCAGCCGCACGGCCTCGCCGTGGACCGCGTCGAACGCGCGCGCGACCTGGCCCACCTCTTCGCGCGTGAACACCGGCACGGGCGCGACGGCCGCGCGGTGGCGCAGGTTCTCGGGCGCCGGATCGGGATCGGTCAGCAGCCGTTGCACGGCCTCGGGCAGCCGGTGGTCGGCCACATCCAGCGCCGTGCGCCGCAGCACGCGCAGCGGCCGCAGCAGCGAGCGCGCGATGACCACGGACAGGATGCCGGCCACGAGCAGCACGGCGAGCACGATGCCGCCGTCCCAGATCGTCGACGTGCGGGCGCGCGCGGCGAGCGAATCCGTCTGCTCCTGGAGCTGAACCAGCAGGGCTTCCTGCACCTGGTGGGCGAGGTTCACGGTGTAGGTGGCCGCGGTGTCCCACTGGTTGGGGTCCAGACCTTGCAGCGACTGGCCGTTCTCCGCGCGTGTCAACGCCGACTCGACCATGTCGTTGCCGATGTCGACGACGAGGCCGATCACCGTGTCGTCGTACATCCGCTGCTGGTCGGGCGTCGCGAAAGTGCGGTAGTCGTTGCGCGCGGCGTTGAGCTCGGCCTCCGAGCCCAGCAGCGCGCGCGTGCGGTCGCGGTTGAGGCTGCCCTCGGCGAGCGCTTCGGACATGATCGCGCGCTTGACCGACATCTGGTCCTTGATCCGCGCGAGGGCGTTGCCCGCGAGGCGAAGCCGGGCGAGATCGGGGTCGGACACGTCGGCGGCGGCCATGTCGCTGATGTCGAGCAGGCCGGAGATCAGCTCGCTGTAGGAGCGGAGCACGGCGTCGGCGGGGAACGCGGAGTGTTCGGCGGAGTAGCGCAGGCCGCCGAGCACGCGCAGCCGGTCGTCGCTCTGCTGCAGGCTGCTGGCGGCCACGGCGTCCAGGCGCGGCTTGCTGTCCGCGAGCGTCTTCTCGAACGTGCCGATCGCCTGGTCCACGCGCGTGCGCTGGCCCGTGAGGTCGGTGGTGGCGCCCTGGCGGTTGCCGGCGACGAAGCGCACCGTGACGTCGCGCTCGCGCTGCAGCTGGTGCAGGACCTCGGCGACGGTGCTGTCGACGCGGCCGCGGGCGGCGAACTCGGCGAGCTGCTGGGCGTCGCGCAGGTCCGTGCTCACGCGCAGGCCCACGAGCCCGATCACGGCGAGCGCGGGGATCAGCAGGACGACGAAGAGCTTGGTCCGCAGGTGCCAGTTGCGAAGGCGCCAGCGGCCCCCGACCTGTCTGGCGGCAGCGGGATCCGTCGCGTCGCCCGTTCGGGGACGCTGGTCGCGACGGCTCACCTAAGCTTCCTTTTCCACCGCGGCACCTCATCCGCGGACGACATCGGGGTGTCCGGTGCGAGCCTACTCGGCAGTAGCTTTGCTCGACCGGATCGGGAAGCCGCACTGGCGGGGTCACGGCCCTGTCGGGGATCGTATGGGCAGCGGCCCATACGATCCAGCGTGATGCGGAGATTCTCCCGGTGGGTGAGAGCGGATGAACGTGCGTGCACTGGTGTTGCCGCTGGTGGCGGTCTTGCTGGCCATCAGCGGCTGCTCGCTGTTCGGTTCCGGTGACGCAGCGGCGCCGGCGCCATTGGAGCGGACCACTCTGCGCGTGGGCGTCGGCGGGCCGATCGACACCGCGCCGCTGCGCATCGCGGCGGCCGCCGGGAAGTTCCGCGAGGCCGGCCTGAACGTGACACTCGTGGACCTCGGGACCGAGGACGGGCTGGCGAAACTCGACTCGGGCCAGCTGGACGTGACGTTCGCCAGCGACGTGTCTCTCTTCCGCGCGGCCAACGCCGGCACCGCGTTGCAGCTGCAGGGCGAGGCGTACACGTCGGGCAGCAACACGATCGCGCTCGTCACGCTGCCGAACTCCGACTACACCGAGCCGACGGCGAAGAAGTCGCCGAAGATCGCGGTGGACGACCTCGACGACATCGGCGCACTGACCGCCCGTTCCGTGCTCTCCACCGCCGGCGTCGACGCGGCGAAGATCCACTTCGTGGCCGAGCCGTTCGACCGGATGCCCGAGGCGTTGCAGGCCGGCGACGCCGACGCGGCGCTGATGGTGGAGCCGTACATCACCCGGGCGGAGAAGGAGCTCGGCGCGCAGATCCTCGCCGACGGGTCCACCGGCGCCACCCTCGACTTCCCGGCTTCGGGCTACGCGGCGACCGGCGGGTTCGCGCGCGACAACCCGCGCACGCTGGCTGTTTTCCGGCGCGTGCTCATGCAGGCGCAGCAGACGGCCGCCGACCCGGCGATCGTCCGCGACGCCCTGCCGACGTTCTCCGACATCGACCCGACGACGGCGGCGCTGATCTCGCTGGGCACCTACCCGACGACGCTGTCGGGCATCCGGCTGCAGCGCGTGGCCGACCTCATGCACACGTCGGGCCTGATCCCGAGCCGGCTCGACGTGCAGGCGATGCTGCCTGAGGAGGACCAGCCCTAGATGTTCTCGCCCGCGGGCTGCAGGCAGATCGTGCGCTCGGGCGGGCCGGCGTAGACGAGGGCGGTGTCGGCGGCACCGCAGGAGTCCTCGTCGCTGCTGCCCTGGTGCACGACCGCACGGGCCTCGGCGTCGGGGTCACTGCAGGTGACCTTGCTGATCTCGGCCTCGTCGTCGACGTCGCGCAGGCATTCGCCGGACGAGACGTTGAGCGCCAGGCACAGCGTCTCGCGCGGCGCACCGGTACGACTGGAGCTGCTGGTGCCGCGGAAGAGCTGGAAGCGCACGTAGTCGCCGCCGTGGCAGCTCGCGGTGCCGTCCTCGACGTCGTCGACGCGGTAGGTGGCGCGCTGCTCCGAGCAGCTCACGCCGTGGTAGCTCTGGGTGCCGACGCTCTCGTCGGACAGGTACAGGCAGCTGCCCGCCACCGGCGTACCCGACGAGCGGGCGATCGCGGCCACGCCGAACGCGGCGAGCACGCCCACGCCGAGCGCCACCACGATTCCCGCGGCGACCAGCACCTTCGCGGTGCTCGAGAGCGACCGGGGCGCACCCGGACGCGGCGGCGTGAACGAGCCGGTGCCCGGCGGCTGGAACGGGTTGGCGGCCGACGGCACGCCGAACGGTGGTGTGGTCAAAGGTCCCCTCCAGCTTTTCCTGCCGATCATCTTGGCACCCGGACGGCCGCGACGGGAGGGGACGGCTCGGGGGAACGTATAAAGGACGAGTGACTGATGGCCCCCTGATCGTCCAGTCCGACAAGACCGTGCTGCTCGAGGTCGACAACCCTCAGGCCAACGACGCGCGGATCGCCATCGCGCCGTTCGCCGAGCTGGAACGCGCACCCGAGCACGTGCACACGTACCGCATCACGCCACTGGCGTTGTGGAACGCGCGCGCCGCCGGGCACGACGCCGAGCAGGTGGTTGACGCGCTCACCACGTACTCGCGCTTCCCCGTGCCGCAGCCGCTGCTGATCGACGTGGTCGACGTGATGGGTCGCTTCGGGCGGCTGCAGATCACCAACCACCCGGCCCACGGCCTGGTGATGTCGACCACGGACCGCGCGGTGCTCGAAGAGGTGTCGCGGCACAAGAAGATCAGCCCGATGCTCGGCGCGCGCATCGACGAGGACACGGTGATCGTGCACCCGTCCGAACGCGGGCGACTCAAGCAGGCGCTGCTGAAGGTCGGCTGGCCCGCGGAAGACCTCGCGGGCTACGTCGACGGCGAAGCGCACCCCATCGATCTCGACGAGCAGGACTGGCACCTGCGCGACTACCAGCGCCAGGCGGCGGAGGCGTTCTGGGCCGGTGGCTCGGGCGTGGTGGTCCTGCCTTGTGGCGCGGGCAAGACGCTGGTGGGCGCGGCGGCCATGGCGCACGCCAAGGCGACCACGCTGATCCTGGTGACCAACACCGTCGCGGGGCGGCAGTGGAAGCGCGAGCTGGTGGCGCGCACGTCGCTGACCGAGGACGAGATCGGCGAGTACTCGGGTGAGAAGAAGGAGATCCGCCCGGTCACGATCGCGACGTACCAGGTCGTGACGCGCAAAACCAAGGGCGAGTACCGGCACCTGGAGCTGTTCGATTCGCGGGACTGGGGCCTGGTCGTCTACGACGAGGTCCACCTGCTGCCGGCGCCGGTGTTCCGGATGACGGCGGATCTGCAGTCGCGGCGCCGCCTGGGCCTGACGGCGACGCTGGTTCGCGAGGACGGCCGCGAGGGTGACGTCTTCTCGTTGATCGGGCCCAAGCGCTACGACGTTCCCTGGCGCGACATCGAGGCGCAGGGGTGGATCGCGCCCGCGGAATGCACCGAGGTCCGCGTGACCCTGACGGACGCCGAGCGGCTCGCGTACGCGACTTCGGAGGCGGACGAGCGGTACAAGCTCGCGGCGACGGCGATGACGAAGCTGCCGGTGATCAAGTCCATTGTGGAGCGTCATGCCGGCGAGCCCACCCTGGTGATCGGGGCGTACCTCGACCAGCTGGAGATGCTGGGCGCGGAGCTGGACGCGCCCGTGATCCAGGGATCGACGCGCAACAAGGAGCGGGAGGAGCTGTTCGACCGCTTCCGCCGCGGCGAGCTGCGGACCCTCGTGGTGTCAAAGGTGGCGAACTTCTCCATCGACCTGCCGGAAGCCTCGGTGGCCATCCAGATCTCGGGCACGTTCGGCTCCCGGCAGGAAGAGGCGCAGCGGCTCGGCCGGCTGCTGCGCCCCAAGGGCGACGGGCGGCAGGCGCACTTCTATTCGATCGTGTCGCGGGACACGGTGGACACCGAGTACGCGGCGCACCGGCAGCGGTTCCTGGCGGAGCAGGGCTACGCGTACCACATCGTGGATGCGGAGGACCTGCGCCGCCCGCTGTAGTCACTGCGTCGGGGTCAGCAGGACGATCGGGATCACGCGCTCGGTCTTCTGCGCGTATTCGTTGTACAGCGGGAAGATCTCGGCCATCTTCGGCCAGAGCGCCGCGCGTTCTTCGTCGGTCGCGACGCGGGCGCGCGCGTTGAACCGCTGCGCGCCGACCTGCACGCCGACACCGGGCTCGGCTTCGATGTTCTTGAACCAGTCGGGGTGGTCGTCTTCGCCGCCCTTGGAGGCGACAACCACGAAGTCGTCGCCCTCGGTGCCGTAGATCAGGCAGGTGCGGCGCGGCTCGCCGGTCTTGCGGCCGGTGCTGGCGAGGATGAGGGTGTAGAGGCCGTTTTGCTCGTGGCCCTCCCGGCCGCCGGAGCTGACGTACTTGCGGGTCTGCTCGGCGACCCAGTCCCACTTCGAGTCGGTGGCGCGGTCGATGTCCTCGGCGACGGCCATGGTGGTGGTCCTTCCTCTCGCGTCCTCTTGCATCCTCTTGCGGCCCCGTCGGCCGCTCGTGCCCGGGAGACGGAGCCGGTGGGGGGGTTCTCGACATCGGCTGAAGGGGAAATTACCGGTCTCCCCGTCGGGCGCCCTCGGCTTGAGGTGCTGCCCGGCTTTCGCATCACCCATCTGTCGCAGTGACCTCATCTGTCACAGCAGCCTCGCCACACTGGCCCTGACCTGCCGTTTTCCACATTCACTCGAACGGATGAGCGAAACTCTCCCTGGAAATTGTCGGTGCTTCGAACTACTGTTCGACACGCAGGACCGAACACCAGTTCGAGGGGAAGCTCATGACGATCGCACCGTTCCGCCCCGGCCTCGGGGCACCGCCGGTCCAGACGTTGCCGCCCGGGCGGTGGCACGGGCGCATCTGGGTGTCCGAGGAGCCGCTCGCGCGGCCGCACCGGTACCTGGAGTGCGTCGCGGAGTTCGAGCGCTCCGGGCTCTGGCCCGTGCTCATCCCGCACGACCAGCGGTTCGCCGCGCGCGGGGAAGACTGGCTGGACGACCGCGGCCGCCTCGCCCCGGCCGGCCACCGCGTCGACTCCGTCGACCCCGCCGCCGCCCTCGCGCGCTGGTGGGACACCTCCTGCTGCGACGGCGCCTGCCTGCGCCCCTTCGGCGCCCGCTTCCCCGGCCTCGCGCGCCGCTCGCACCGCCGCGCCGACCCTCTCGCCGAGGCGGGCAACACCGGCTCCATCCTGGCCAACCGCAGCGCCCACCGCCTCGGCCTGGTCCAGACCGACCGCCCGGCCGACATCCCCGCCCTCCTCGGCTGGACGGGCATGATCAAGTCCACCGACCAGGTCGCGGAGCTCTCCGCCGTCCTGCGCAGCTGGGAAGACCGCTTCGGCGCCACCCTGCTCTCCCTGGGCTTCGACTCCCTCACCCTGTCCGTCTCCGCCCCACCCCGCACGCAGGCCCGCGCCCTCACCGTGGCGGCCGAGCACCGCGCCTTCAGCCTCCCCACGTACCTCTCCCAGCCCGGCACCCTCCGCGAGTACGCGAGCGGCCTCGTGCAGGCCCGCCTGTGGACCTTCTCGTGGGCCTGACCCCACCCCCGCCGGCCGGCCTCCCGACCCCCGAGCCCGGCCGGCGCACCCACCCTCGGCCTGCAAGCCGCCCGCGGCAGCCCACTGCCGGCCACCAGCCCGCGCAGGCCGGCCTCCCAGACCCCGAGGCCAGCCGGCGCACCCACCGTCAGCCTGCGAGCCCGCCCCGGGCAGCCTCCGCACCACCACCAGCCCACGCCGACCCGCCGCCCGGCCCCCGAAGCCGGTCTGCGCGCCCACCGGCAGCCTGCGAACCACCCGGGGCAGCCCACTGCCCACCACCAGCCGACGCCGACTGGCCACCCGGGCCCCGGGCCCCGAGCCCTGCCGACGCACCCAGCCTCGGACTGCAAGCCACCCCGGGCAGCCCACCGCCCAGCGCCAACACCGCCCGCCAGCCTCCCGGCCTCGAGCCCAGCCGACGCACCCACCCTCAGCCGGCGATCCACCCGAGGCCGCCCTCCGCCACACCACCAGCCCACGCCGACCGGCCTCCCAGACCCCGAGCCCAGCCGGCGCACCCAACCTCAGCCTGGGAGCCGCCCGGGCAGCCCGCTACCCACCACCAGCTCGCGCCGGCCGGCGTCCCGGCCCTCAAGTCCGGCCGGCGCACGCACCCTCAACCGACGAGCCGCCCGCTGCCCATCACCAGCCGCGCCGGCCGGCCCCGGTCCCTAGACCGGCCGGCGCACGCACCTGCAACCGGCGAACCACCCGGGGCGGCCCACCGTCCACCACCAGCCCGCGCCGGCCGACCTCCCGGACCCCGAGTCCGGTCGACGCGCCCTCTTCGCCGTCGGTCCACGGCGGCGGGGGCGAGACCGTTCGCCGAATTTCCACCACTCTGAGCAAGACAGGACGTGAGACAGATGTCCTCTCGGTTGGGTCGGCTGTCCCGAAGTCCGGTGCGGGTGTCCGGGCGGCGGTTGCGCGGGCGGGTTTACCGGAATCTGCCGAGGGGAATCACGCCGCGGAGGAAGGCGGTGAGGGACATCGCCAGGATTCGGGTCGGGACGTCGGGGTGGCGGTATCCGCCGTGGCGTCGCGAGTTCTACCCCGAGGGGCTGCCGCAGCGCCGCGAGCTCGAGTACCTGTCGCAGCGGTTGAACTCCGTGGAGCTCAACGGGTCGTTCTACTCACTCCAGACGCCCGACCGCTACCGCGCCTGGGCCGACCAGACGCCAGCCGACTTCGTGTTCGCCGTGAAGGGCGGGCGGTTCATCACGCACCTCAAGCAGCTGCGTGACGTCGAGCCCGCCGTCGCCAACTTCTTCGCGTCCGGCGTGCTCGCGCTCGGCGAAAAGCTGGGCCCGGTCCTGTGGCAGCTGCCCGCGCGGCTCGAGTTCGACCCGGACCGCGTCGAGACCTTCCTCGGCCTGCTGCCCCGCACGACCGCCGAAGCCGCCGCGCTCGGCGCGAAACACGACGACAAACTGAAGGCCCCGCCCCACCTCGAACCCGGCAGGAACCGGCCCGTCCGGCACGCGCTGGAAGTCCGCCACCCCAGCTTCGTCACCCCGGAAGCCCTCGACCTGCTGCGCGAGCACGACGTCGCCCTCGTCGTCGCCGACACCGCCGGCCGCTGGCCCTACCGCGAGGACCAGACGACGGACTTCACCTACGTCCGCCTCCACGGCGACGTCGAGCTCTACACCAGCGGCTACACCGAACCCGCCCTGCGCACCTGGGCCGCCAAGATCACCGCCTGGCACGACGACGGCCGCCGCGACGTCCACGTCTACTTCGACAACGACGTCAAAGTCGAAGCTCCCCGCAACGCCATCACCCTCTCGAACCTCCTGCACCTCAAGCCGCCACCGGCACAGTGAGCGCACAGTGAGCGCCATCCGGTTGGCTGAGGCGTACGGGTGCAGGTGGTCTGCCTGCTGTCTCTGGGGGTCGGCACGCAGACCACCGCACCACGTGCCTGGCAACATTCCCCACTGACCGGCACATCGCCACCACCACCGGCGGCTCGCCACACCGAAGAACAAGCCGGCAGCTCAGCCCGAGACCATCGCCGCCAGCTTGGCCCTGACGTCGGCCGCATCGGGGTGGGCGAGGTCAGTGAGAAGGCGGACCGAGCGAAGCCAGCAGTCACGGGCGGCGGCGGGGTGGCCGAGGCGCAGGTGGGCCGTGCCGAGCTGGGCCAGGACGTCGGCGGCTTCGTAGTGCTCGTCCATCGCGAAGAACATGTCCACGGCGTCCGACATGCACTCGATGCCCTCCGCCGGCCGGCCCACGCCGAGGAGGGCTTTGGCGCGCGTGGTCAGGGAGAACCTGCCGTCGCGGGGCGTGGGTGCCAAGGCCAGCGCCTCGTCGGCCAAGACCAAGGCCCGCGGGAAATCCCCGAAACGACAGCACAGGTCCCCCAGTGCGCGCAGCACGTTGGCCTCGAAGCCGGTCATCCGCAGGTCCCGCACGATCTCCAGCGCCCGCGTGCCGTGGGCGAGCGCCGCCGGAAAATCGGCCGACGAATCGGCCGCCATGGCCAGGTTGTAGAGCGCGCGCGCCTCGCCCTCGCGCGAGCCGAGCTCGCGTTGCAGCACCAGCGCCTGTTCGAGGTACCGCCGCGCCGACGCGTAATCGCGCGCGACCCCGTCGATCACGCCGAGGCAGTTGAGAATCCCGGCCTCGCCACCCCGATCGCCCGACAGCCGCGCGCCCCGCAGGGCCAGTTCGTTGAGCGCCCGCCAGTCGTCGACGCGGGCGCGGCCGGCGAAGTACGTGAACATCAGCCACGTGAGCTTCCAGCAATGCTCGTACTCCCGCAGCCGGAACGCCAGGTGCACAGCCGCGACGAGGTTCCCGTACTCCGCGGCGAACCACGCCAGCCCCGCGTGGTAGTCGGCGAACTCGAGGCCACCGTCCCCCCGCAACTCCAATGACCCGTAGATCCGCTCGGGCCGCATCGCTCGCGAAGCGTTCAACGCCGAAGAAAGGTAGAAATCCAACAGCCGCAAACGGGCCGCCGACGTCTCCTCCGTACTGTCCACATGGTACGCGAGCTCCTCCGCATACGCTCGGATCAGATCGTGGAACTGGTACCGACCCGGCTGCGGCTGTGTGAGCAGGTGCGCGGACACGAGAGCGTCCAAAGCAGACCCCGGCGGCGACCCCAGCAGCACCTCGGCGACGACGGGCGTCACATCCGGGCCCGTAGGCAGGCCCAGCAACCGCAACAACCGCGCGGCATCCGCCGGCAACGCCCGGTACGAGTACGAGAGCACCGACCGGATGTTCGTCTCCTCACCGTCACCGAGGTCGAACAAGCCGAGCCGGTCGGGTTCGGCGTCCAGAGAGTCCACAAAGGATCCCAGTGGGTAGTCCGGGAACTGCGCCGCCCGCACGGCCAGGATCCGGATCGCCAGCGGAAGCCCACCGCAGTACTCCACAAAGCGCGCTGTGGCAGCGGGGTCCGCGTTGACGCGGTCGACCCCGATCGTCGAGGCCAGCAGCTCGACGGCGCCCGCCTCGTCCAGCTGCTCGAGCGCGATCCGACGCGCGCCGCGCGTCGCGACGAGGCCGCGCAACTGCCAGCGGCTCGTCACCACGACCAGACATCCCGGCCCCGGCAGCAGCGGCCGTACCTGCTCGGTGCTGTTGGCGTTGTCCAGCACCACGAGCAACCGCCGCCCCGCGGTGTGCGTCCGCCACGTCGCAGCGCGACCGTCCACGTCGGCCGGAATCTGATCACACGGGACACCCAGCGCCGACAGCAGGGTTTCCAGCGCCGCCAACGGTTCCACCGCCTCGCCGGGACCGTACCCGCGCAGATTCAAGAACACCTGACCGCCCGGGAACCGGTCCGCGATCTCGTGTGCGAAGTGGACGGACAGCGTGGTTTTCCCCATGCCACCCATGCCTTCCACGGAGGCGACGGGGGTCGACGTGCTGTCCTCCGGCGGAAGCAGAGCGCGCAGCGACTTCAAGTCCGCCTCACGGCCGGCGAAGGTACCGAGGTCGGCCGGCAACTGGTGCGGCACCTGAGGCTCGGCAGCCGGCTGATAAGGCGCCCCGCCCAGCACGAGCCGGTGCACGCGCTGCAGGCCGGCGCCGGGATCGAGGCCGAGCTCCTCGGCGAGCACCGCGCTGATCCGCCGGTACACCTCCAGCGCCTCGGCCTGCCGCCCGGAATGGAACAACGCGAGCACGAGCTGCTCGTGCAGCCGTTCCCGCAACGGGTTTTCCCGGGTCAGCCGCGTCAGCTCCGGCACGACGGTGCCGAACTCACCGACGGCGATCAGCGCGTCGGCCCACAGCTCGCGCACGCGCGTGCGTTCCTCGGCGAGCTGGCCGGCCTCGTCGCGGTGCAGCGCGTCGGACTCCACGTTCTGCAGCGCGGGCCCCCGCCACTCCGCGAGTGCGTCGGCGAACAACCCCGCGGCACGACGGTGTTCGCCTTGTTCGAAAGCGGTCCTCCCCCGAGCGGCGAGTGTGCGAAAACGACCAAGATCCGTTGCCAGCGAATCAAGCTCCAGCAGGTAACCACCACGTTCCGTGCGAATGGCGACACCCGGGCCCAACGCGCGCCGAAGCCTCAGCACATACGTCTGGAGCGCGCCCTTCGAGCGGCGCTGGTCGTCGTCCCACAGCCACCGGCCGAGCTCGTCCACGGACACCACGCGGTTGGCGCGCAGCAGCAGCCCCGCGAGCACGATCAGCGGGCGGCTCCCGCCGAGCGGCACAGCGCGGCCCCCGGCCACGACCTCGGCCGGGCCGAGCACCCGGAAGTCGAGGCCGTCCACACGTCTCATTCTGGCCGGTCGCCGCCCGATCGGCACGTGACTTCGCCAGTGGCATGATCTGCGGTGATGAAGGTCTACGCGCTGCCCCTGCACAACCGGTTCCGGGACATCACCGTCCGTGAAGGCGTCCTGCTCGAAGGGCCTGCCGGCTGGGGTGAATTCTGCCCGTTCGCGGACTATTCGGACGCCGAGAGCGTGCCGTGGCTGGTGAGCGCCCTGGAAGCGAGCGAGCAGGGCTGGCCCGCCGCGGTGCGCGAACGTGTCGAGGTCAACACGACCGTCCCCGTCGTGCCGCCGGACCGCGCCCACGCGCTGGTCCGTGCCTCCGGCTGCCGCACGGCGAAGGTGAAGGTCGCCGACAAGCGCGCCACGCTCGCCGACGACTGCGCCCGCCTCGAAGCCGTCCGCGACGCCCTCGGCCCGGCCGGCGCCATCCGCGTGGACGCCAACACGGCCTGGGACGTCGACACCGCCGTCACCGCGCTCGCCGCCCTCGACAAGGCGGCCGGCGGCCTCGAGTACGCCGAACAGCCGTGCCGCACCATCGACGAGCTGGCCGCCGTGCGGCGGCGCGTGTCCGTGCGCATCGCCGCCGACGAGTCGATCCGCCGCGCCGAGGACCCGCTGAAGGTCGCCGTCGCCGGGGCCGCCGACATCGCCGTGCTGAAGGTCGCCCCGCTCGGCGGCGTCCGGCGCGCGCTGGAGGTGGCCGAGGCGTGCGGGCTGCCGTGCGTCGTGTCGTCCGCCGTGGAAACCAGCGTGGGCCTGGCCGCCGGCCTGGCCCTCGCGGGCGCCCTCCCGCAGCTCGACTTCGCCTGCGGCCTTGGCACGATGTCCCTGCTGAACGGCGACGTCAGCACGACCTCGCTGTCCCCTGTGGACGGTTACCTCCCCGTCCTGCCCCAGGCGCCGGCGCCGGATCGGTTCACGGAGTTCGCCGCCGCGCCCGACGTCACCGAGGCCTGGCTGGCGCGGCTGGATCGGGTGCGCGCACTGCGCTGAGCCTCAGCGCCACCACAAGCGGCGGCCGGTGACCAGCCCGCGCCTGATCCGGCTTCGGCGCGCGCCCGAACTCCCCCTGACCCCGCCTCAGGGTCGGAGTCCAGGGTCGGTCTCCGGGCCGTTCCCCGATGTGCAGAGGGGCCGCGCGGCGGAGCATTCATGGCATGACGAACAGCGTGTACACCCCGGAAACCAAGAAGCTCTTCCGCAGCCGCACCGACCGGATGTTGACCGGGGTGTGCGGGGGCTGGGCCGACTACCTCGGCGTCGACCCGACGATGGTCCGCATCGCGGTCGTGGCCGCGACCGTGCTGTCGGCCGGGATCATGTTGCCGGTTTACGTCGCCGCCGCCGTGCTGACGCCCGAAGCGACCCAAGCCGCCTGACCCGCCGCGGCCGGGGAGGGCCGCTGCACGGGGGAACGGGGTGGCACAACCAAGGGGGAGAACGGCCCGGGCGTGGGGAGCGTCCGGGCCGTTTCGCTGTGTCCACGTCGGACGGCACCAGGGACCTCCGGCGTCCACGCCCGGACACCGACGCCGACCAAACGGCAGACGACCCGCTTCGCCGGCCTGCGCACCACTGCCACCGACACCCGCCGAACCCGCACCACGATCACACCGACCGGCGCGCACACCGGCACCGCCGACAACCGACCGACACCCGCCAATCCGCATCCGCGCACCACAATCACACCAGCCAGCACGCACCGGCACCGCCCACAACCGACCAACACCCGCCAACCCGCATCCGCGCACCACAATCACACCAGCCAGCACGCACCGGCACCGCCCACAACCGACCAACACCCGCCGAAGTCACGCCCACCCGCGACACACCGCACGAGCACGCCAGCCGCCCGGCGCACCGACACCTGCCAACCGACGCCCACACGAGCACATCAGCCGACTTGCCACACCACGCCGCCGTACCGGCCGACGCCGATCGCAGCCGCATCCGAGACCCGACCGCCACCACAAACCCTGGCCCTGAAAGGGAAAAGCCCGGCCCACCGAAGTGGACCGGGCTTTTCCGGGTCTAGCGTCGAACAGCAGCCGAACTCAGAAGTCCATGCCACCCATGCCGCCGGACGGGTCGGCCGGAGCGGCAGCAGCCTTCTCCGGCTTGTCCGCGACGACAGCCTCGGTGGTCAGGAACAGCGCCGCGATGGAGGCGGCGTTCTGGAGCGCGGAGCGGGTGACCTTCGTGGGGTCCGGCACGCCGGCGGCGAGCAGGTCCTCGTAGACACCGGTGGCGGCGTTGAGGCCGTGGCCCTGCGGGAGGGACTTGACCTTCTCCGCCACGACGCCGCCCTCGAGGCCGGCGTTGATGGCGATCTGCTTGAGCGGCGCCTCGACGGCGACCTTGACGATGTTGGCACCAGTGGCCTCGTCGCCCTCGAGCTTCAGGCCCGCGAAGGCAGCCTCGGCGGCCTGGATCAGAGCCACGCCACCACCGGCGACGATGCCCTCTTCCACGGCGGCCTTGGCGTTGCGCACCGCGTCCTCGATGCGGTGCTTGCGCTCCTTGAGCTCGACCTCCGTCGCGGCACCGGCCTTGATGACGGCGACGCCGCCGGCCAGCTTCGCGAGGCGCTCCTGCAGCTTCTCACGGTCGTAGTCGGAGTCCGAGTTCTCGATCTCCGCACGGATCTGGTTGACGCGACCCTGGATCTGGTCGGCGTCGCCCGCACCCTCGACGATCGTGGTCTCGTCACGGGTGATGACGGCCTTGCGGGCGCGGCCCAGCAGCGACAGGTCCGCGTTCTCCAGCTTGAGGCCGACGTCCTCCGAGATGACCTGGCCACCGGTCAGGATCGCGATGTCCTGCAGGATGGCCTTGCGGCGGTCACCAAAGCCCGGGGCCTTGACGGCGACGGACTTGAAGGTGCCGCGGATCTTGTTGACCACCAGGGTCGCCAGGGCTTCGCCCTCGACGTCCTCGGCGATGATCAGCAGCGGCTTGCCGGACTGGATGACCTTCTCCAGCAGCGGCAGAACGTCCTTGACGTTCGAGATCTTGGAACCGAAGAGGAGGATGTACGGGTCCTCCAGCTCGGCTTCCTGGCGCTCCGGGTCGGTCACGAAGTAACCGGACACGTAGCCCTTGTCGAAGCGCATGCCCTCGGTGAGCTCGAGCTCGAGGCCGAAGGTGTTGCTCTCCTCGACGGTGACGACGCCTTCCTTGCCGACCTTGTCCAGCGCCTCGGCGATCAGCTCGCCGATGGTGCGGTCAGCGGCCGAGATCGAGGCGGTAGCAGCGATCTGCTCCTTGGTCTCGATCTGGACGGCGGCCTTGTGCAGCTGCTCGGTGATGGCCTCGACGGCCGCCTCGATGCCGCGCTTCAGGCTGATCGGGTCGGCACCCGCGGCCACGTTGCGCAGACCCTCGCGGACGAGAGCCTGGGCGAGCACGGTGGCGGTGGTGGTGCCGTCACCCGCGACGTCGTCGGTCTTCTTGGCAACTTCCTTGACGAGCTCGGCCCCGATCTTCTCCCACGGGTCCTCGAGCTCGATCTCCTTGGCGATGGAGACACCGTCGTTGGTGATCGTCGGCGCGCCCCACTTCTTTTCGAGCACGACGTTGCGGCCACGCGGGCCGAGCGTCACCTTGACGGCTTCGGCGAGGGTGTTCAGGCCGCGCTCGAGACCGCGGCGGGCGTCCTCGTCGAACGCGATCAGTTTGGCCATTGCGGTGTGGTCCTCCGGTATTGGGCGCCACCGCCGCGCTGTCTCGTCGAACAACTGGTCGTCGTACGACTGTCAGCGGCGGCAGCAGGACACGTCCTCGGCCAGGCTCGGTGCCCGCGACGGACGACTGACCTTGGCCAGCCTCACCGTCCCGACCTTCAAGCGCGCAGTCGGTGACCGCGTGCTTGGCACTCAACGGCGTCGAGTGCCAATGCCGTGTTTAGCACTCCCACGGTGAGAGTGCAAGAACCGCAGGTCAGTGATCCACGGATGTCACGGTGTGACGATGGCGAAGGCGGGGTCATCCGGGTCCAGGAGGGCGAGCAGGCGCCCGAGAACGGCGAGGTCGCCGGCGTGGTCGAGGTCGTCCGCACCGCCGCCGGACAGGAGGCCGAGCAGCGGTTGTTTGGTCAACGTGAGGGTGAGATCGACGTCGACGGCGGACTTCGGGTTCGCGGTCCGGATCAGCGCGCCGTTGGACAGGGTGGTGCGGATCGTGGTGGCGAGGTCGGTGAAGCGCCACTCGATGGTGAGCGGGTCGGCCGCGGCGCGGGGACCGTCGACGCGGATGGCGAGGGAGTCGAAGAGCTGCTCGACCGTGAGCGCCGCCGTCATGCCGCCGCCGATGTCGAGGGGCGGCGGGGTGATGCCCTTGCGGAGCTCGAGCGCGCCGACGAGGTAGAAGTTGCGCCAGGTCGGGTTCTCGGCGCCGTAGCCGAGGCGCTGGTAGACCTCCGCCAGCGCGTTCTTGGCGACGGAGCTGTCCGGGTCGGCGAACACGGCGTGCTTGAGCAGCTCGGCGGCGAAGCGGAGGTCGCCGTCATCCGCGTACTCCTGCGCCTTGTCGAGGACGGCGGGCACTCCGCCGAGGACGTCCACGTAGCGCGTGGCCAGCGCCTGCGGCGGGTGCTGCCACAGCGACGTGGGATGGCCGTCGAACCAGCCGAGGTACCGCTGGTAGATCGCCTTGACGTTGTGGCTGATCGAGCCGTAGTAACCCCGCGCGTGCCATGCGTTCTCCAGCTCCGGCGGCAGCGTGAACTCCTCGGCGATCTCGATGCCGGTGGCACCCTGGTTGAGCAGGCGCAGCGTTTGGTCGTGCAGGTACGCGTAGAGATCTCGTTGCTGCGAAAGGAACTTCACCACGCGCGCGGTGTCCCAGGTGGGCCAGTGGTGCGAGGCGAACGCCACGTCGGTGCGGGCGCCGAAGAGCTCGATCGCCTCGTCGAGGTAGTGGGCCCAGACGCGCGGGTCGCGGACCAGCGCGCCGCGAAGCGTGAGGAGGTTGTGCAGGTTGTGCGTGGCGTTCTCGGCCAGGCACAGGGCACGGCGGTCCGGGAAGTGGAAGTTCATCTCGGCCGGCGCCTCGGTGCCCGGCGTGAGCTGGAAGACGACGCGGACGCCGTCGAGTACCTCTTCCTGCCCGGTCGCGGTGATGTCGACGGTGGGCGCGAGCAGCCCGAGCCGGCCCGTCGACGTGGCGATGCCGAGCCCACCGCTGACCTGGCCGGTGGTGCTCACGTCCAGGGTGATGCCGTACATGTAGGTGGCCCGGCGGCTCATCGCCGTGCCCGCGTACACGTTCTCCGCCACGGCGTTCTCGAGGAAGCCCGCCGGGGCGAGGATCGGGACGTCGCCCGCGCCGTCGGGCAGCACGCCCAGCACGCCGCCGAAGTGGTCGGCGTGCGAGTGGGTGTAGATGACGGCGGTGACCGGCCGGTCACCGCGATGGGCGCGGTAGAGGGCGATCGCGGCCGCCGCGCATTCCTCGGAGATCAGCGGGTCGATCACGATCACGCCGCGCCCGCCTTCGACGAGCGTCATGTTGGAGATGTCGAAGCCGCGGACCTGGTAGATGCCGGTGGTCACCTCGTACAGCCCGTTGGTGCGGCACAGCTGCGCCTGCCGCCACAGGCTGGGGTTCACCGTGTCCGGGCACTCGCCGTCGAGGTAGGCGTACGGGCGCAGGTCGAACACCGCGTGGCCGTCGGCGCCTGTGATGGTGACGGGGTCGAGCGTCGCGACGAATCCGCGGGCGGCGTCCTCGAAGTCCTGCCGGTCACCGAAATCCATGGCGGGCCCCCTCGACCTCCGGCGTGTCCGCGGAGTCGAACACAGCGGGGATTCGAGGTGGTCACCTACCGGAGGTGAGATCGCGGGTCAGCGGCTCGGCTGGATGGGGATCGACGCGGGCGGCGGCTTCAGCGACGGCGAGCCGGACTGCGAACCACTGGGGCCACCGGGGCCGACGGGGATGTTCGGCGCGGTCGTGGGGGTGGTCGTACCGCCGCTGCTGTCGTCGCCGCCGAAGAGGAAGATCGCGCCGACGATCAGGCCGGCGAGCACCACGATCCCGAGGCCGATCCACAGCCACTTCCGGCCACCGCCGCCGCGCGGCTGCTGGAACGCGCCGGCGCCACCGGCGGGCGACGGCGGGCGCAGGCGCATCGGGTCGCCGGGCGGGCCGTAACCCGGGTGCATGCCGGGGTAACCCTGTTGCTGGTTGGGGTAGCCGCCGTAGCCGGGCGGCGGGCCGGGTTGTCCCGGGTGGCCGTGCTGGCCCGGATATCCCTGCGGTGCTTGCGGTCCCTGCGGCGGCATGCCGGGGTAGCCGTAACCGGGAGGCGGCCCCTGCGGCGGGGCGCCGGGAGGCTGGCCGGGGTTCTGCGGGGCGCCGGACCAGCCACCGGGGCCGGCCCACGGGTTTCCGTCACCGGGTCCGGCCTGGCCGGGTGCGCCCTGTCCTGGTGCGCCGGGTCCACCTGGGACACCAGGTCCGCCGGATCCCGACCACTGGGCACCGTGCGCCGGGTCGTTCGCCTGAGCGCCCTGGCCACCCTGGACACTCGGGCCGCCGGGACCTTGCGACCCGCCTTGGCCGTATCCCGGCTGCTGTCCGAAGGGCTGCATGCCGGCTCCCTCCCCCTGAGGACCGTGCGCACCCTGACCGGCCGCACCGGGACCACCCGGCCCGGCCAGTCCGTTCTGCACCCCGCCCGAACCCGGTGGCCCCGGTGGCGTGTCCGACGTCGCGAGCGGTCCCAGCGCCACGCGGGCGGCGGCGATCATCGCCACGCAGCTCGGGTACCGGTCGGTGGGGTTCTTCGCCATGCCCTTGCGGATCACGTCGTCGACGGCGGCCGGCAGCGCGACCACGCGCGACACCGACGGCGGCTCGCCGTTGAGGTGGCCCTTGATCACGGTCGGCACGTCGCCCTTGAACGGCGGGGCGCCGGTCAGGCACGCGTAAAGCACGCACGTGAGCGCGTACTGGTCGGTACGCCCGTCGAGCGGCTCGCCGCGCAGGTGCTCGGGCGCGGCGTACGTCGGGGAGCCCAGGAAGTCGCCGCCGCGCGTGCGGTGGCCGGTGGCGCCGCGGCGGGTGAGGCCGAAGTCGGCGACGTAGACGTGCTCGCGGGAGGTTTCCTTGCTGGTGACCAGCACGTTCGCGGGCTTCACGTCGAGGTGGACGAGGCCGCGGTTGTGCAGGGTGTCCAGCGCGTCGGCGACCTGGTCGAGCAGAGCAAGGGCGCGCGCGGGCGCGATCGGCCCCGCGGAGATCAGGCCGGCGAGGTCGCCGCCGTCGACCATGCGCATGGCGATGTAGAGCATGCCTTCGAGCTCGCCGAAGTCGTACAGGGGGACGATGTTGGCGTGGTCGATCGCGGACGTGTTGCGGGCTTCGTCCACGAACCGCTCGCGGAACTCGGCGTCGGTGCCCAGGTGGTCGCCGATGACCTTCAGCGCCACCTTCCGGCCGAGCCGCACGTCGGTGGCCTGGTAGGTCACGCTCATGCCGCCCTTGCCGAGCACCGAGTCGATGCGGTAGTTGCCCAGCCGGCGACCGGTGAGGTCCCCCGACACATCGCCTGTCACGCTGCGCAGCTTAACGCCCTGCATTCCGCAGCGATGGGCGGTTCGCCCAACCGGTCGGCTGCCCCGGAATCAGGAGACCTTGCGGACGTCCGCGGCCTGACTGCGGCCGTCGCGGCCGGACTGGACCTCGAACTCGACCCGGTCCCCTTCGTCGAGCGTCCGGAATCCTTCGGCCTGGATCGCCGAATAGTGGACGAACACGTCAGGCCCTTCGGCGGATTCGATGAACCCATAGCCTTTTTCCGAGTTGAACCATTTGACGGTGCCGACAGCCACGGCGCCCTCCCTCAGGACAAGATCCGCTGTCCGGTAGCGGCTGGAAGTGCAGTTCACGCTACCGGAATTACGCCCCTCGGCAATGGTTGATTCGCAAATTCGTCAGCCCCGGGAAACCCGCCTGTTCCGCGCTTGGACGAGAACGGTGCCCGGTCCGGCGAAATCGAGGACCAGACCTTCCCCGGTGCGCAGCGACTGCGGGCCGCTCGGGTCCACGGCGCGCAGCCGGCACTGCAGTGTGTCCGGGTAGGCCAGCACGTAGTCCGGCCGCACGGTGACCAGCTCACCGGCCGACAGCTCGAACGAGTCGACAGGTCCCGGCGCGGTGAGCACGAGCGGACCGGTGCCGCTGTAGTGGTCCAGGAACCCGGCGTCGGCGCCGAAGAGCTGCTGCAACGGCGCCCACGTCTGGTCGAGGCGCACGGACGGCGGCCGCGCCAGCACGGCGTCGCGGTGCACCGACCAGCCGGTGTTGCCCGTCAGCTCCAGCGGGTAGACGTCACCGGGCCCGAGGGGGGCGAGGTCGACCCAGCCGCCCTCGGCGGGCGCGGTGAACACGGAGACGCCGGTCTTGCGGGCGCCGCCGCGCGCCGACGGCGGAGCACCTTCGCGGACGCCGAAGCTGGTGGCCAGCATCGTGTCCGACGCCGACTGCACGGCCTCGCCGGGCGCGAGCAGCACTCGCGCCACGCCGAAGTTCGGGGTGTGCCTCGTGTGGACGCGCATGTCAGCGGGAGGGGACGTGCGACAGGATCCAGCTGATCAGCGCCGACGGGTTGCGCGTCTGCGTGAGGATCTGGCCGGGGCCGGCGAAGTCGAACACGAAGCCTTCACCGCTCTTCATCGACTGGATCACGCCCTGCGCGACCTTGCGGAGCTGGTACTGGACGGTGTCGGCGTAGGCCACGACGTGACCGGTGTCGACGGTGATCGCCTCGCCCGGCTGCAGCGTGATGACGTCGAGTGCGCCGTAGCAGGTCACCAGCACCTGGCCCTGGCCCGTGGCGTGCGAGAGGAAGCCGCCTTCGCCGCCGACCAGGTTCTTCATGCCGCCCCAGCGCGTCTCCGTCTGCACGCCGTGCGACGACGCGAGCCACGAGCCGCGCGTGACGCACCAGCCGGTCTGGCCGTCGAGGGTCACGACCTGGATGTCGCCGGGCAGGTTGGCCGCGACGTCGACCCAGCCGCCGTTCTGGGGTGCGGTGTAGGTGGAGATGAAAAAGGACTCGCCGCCCAGGAACGCCCGGCCGAAGCCCTTCATGATCCCGCCCTGGGCCTGCGACTGGACCGTCACGCCGTAGCTCGTGGCCATCATCGCGCCCGACTCGACCTGCACGGGCTCACCCGGCGCCAGCTCCAGCCGCGCAACCGCGAAGGACGGCTGGTGGCGGACTCGTACCTGCATCAGAACTCCCCTGATCCCCGACTCTTGCCGCGGGAGAGTGTTGCACGCCCGCGCGCGAGGGGGAGGATGGTCCGCGTGATCTCCGTCGACGCCTACCGCGAGACCGTGACCGAGCTGCTCGGCCGCACGCCCGCGACCACCCTGCCCCTCGCCGAAGCCGCCGGGTTCGTCCTGGCCGAGGACGTGCACGCGGGGGTGTCGCTGCCGCCGTTCGACAACTCCGCGATGGACGGCTACGCCGTGCGCGCGGCCGACGTCGCCGGCGCCGCGGCCGGCTCGCCCGTGACGCTGCCCGTGGCCGACGACATCCCGGCCGGGCGCGTGGACGTCGCGACGCTGGAGCCGGGCACGGCGCATCGGATCATGACGGGCGCGCCGCTGCCGCCGGGTGCCGACGCGATCGTGATGGTGGAGGAGACCGACGGCGGCACCGTCGACGTGCGGATCTCCAAGGCCGCGGCTGCGGGCGACCACGTGCGGCGCACCGGCGAGGACGTGGAGCGCGGCGTGGTGGCCCTGCGGGCCGGCACCGTGCTCGGCCACTCGCAGCTGGGCCTCGCGGCAGCCGTCGGCCTGGCCGAGCTGTCGGTGCACCGGCCGCTGTCCGTGCTCGTGGTGTCGACCGGCACGGAGCTCGTCGAGGCCCCGAACCCGTTGCGGCACGGGCAGATCTACGAGTCCAACAGCGTGATGCTCGCCGCCGCGCTGCGCGAGCTGGGTTGCCGCGTCGCCGTGGTGCGCAGCGTGGTGGACGACGTCGAGGAGTTCCGCAAGATCATCGAACCGGAGCTCGCCGACGCCGACCTGCTGATCACTTCGGGCGGGGTGAGCGCCGGCGCGTACGAGGTGGTCAAGGACGCGCTGACGGGCCAGGGCGTGCAGTTCCAGAAGATCGCCATCCAGCCCGGCGGGCCGCAGGGCTGCGGCCACTGGAACGGCGTGCCCGTGGTGACGCTGCCGGGCAACCCGGTGAGCGTGCTGGTGTCGTTCGAAGCCTTCCTGCGGCCGGCTTTGCTCTCGGCCATGGGCCACACCGACGTCGACCGCCGCCGCGTGCGCGCGCGGCTTTCGGAGGCCATGACCTCACCCAGCTCGCGGCGCCAGTTCCGCCGGGGCTTCTACACCCCCACCGAGGGCGAGGTGACCGGCGTGGTCGGGCCGCGGGGCGGCCCGGGCTCGCACCTGCTGGCGGCGTTCACGCAGGCGAACTGCCTGATCGTGCTGCCGGAGGGGGTTGGCGAGGTGGCCGAGGGCGATGAGGTGGACGTGCTGCTGCTGTAGGGAAGTCCCTCCGGCCGCGGAGCGGGCTCTTGAGGAGGATCCCCAGCGCGGCGAGCTGAACGGCGCCCATGATCAGCATCGTCTCGCGCACGCCCAGCGCGTCGCCGAGGACACCGCCGAGGAACGCGCCCAGCGGGATGGTGCCGTAGTTGACCACGGCGGAGCTCGCGGTGATGCGGCCGAAGAGCTCGGGTGGGCAGTAGGTCTGGCGGAAGGTTCCGACGAGCACGTTGGACCCGACGATCCCGCCGGCGACACCCATCCCGGACAGTACGAACACCGCGAGCCCGGCGCCCGGCGTGGCGAACGGCCCGAGCACCATCGCCGGGGCGGCCAGCGCTTCGCAGAGCAGGAACGCGCGCGCCGCCCCGACGCGCTTGCCCAGCCGCGCGGCCAACGGCGCGCCGGCGACACCGCCGACTTCCGCGATTGCCAGGACCACCCCCACGGCGCCCGGCCCGGTGCCGAGGTCGCGGACGAGGAACACGACCTGGATGGCGGCGTACCCGTCAAGCGCGAGGTTCGCGACAGCGGCGGCTCCGATGAGGGACCGCAGATACCGGTCGCGCGCGATGAAGCCGACACCCTCCGCGATCTCGGTGCGCAGGCGTACTTTGCCGCGGGGCTTCGGGGTTTCCCTCGCCCGCACGGAACGCAGGCACAGCACAGAAATGCCGAAACTCACCGCGTCGGCCAGCACCCCGGTGACCGGTCCCGCGACGGCCGCGAGCAGCCCTGCCAGCCCGGGCCCGCCCACCTGTGCGGCGGACTCGCTCCCCTGGAGCTTCACGTTGGCCTCCAGCAACTGCGCTTCGGCCACGATCACCGGTACGTAACTGCGGTAGGCCAGCGAGAAGAACACCTTCGCGAACCCGCCGACCAGCGCCGCGCACAGCAGGTACGGCACCGTGAGCCACCCGGCCACGTACCCGACCGGCACGGCCGCGAACCCCACCATCGACACCACGTTGCAGGTCACCATCACGCGCCGCTTGCGCCACCGGTCCACCCACGCCCCGGCCGGCAACCCCACCACCAACCACGGCACCCACGCGACCGCGGTCAGCAGCGCCACCTCGAACGTCGAGGCGTGCAGTACCAGCAACGCGACGAGCGGCAACGACGTGCCGGCGATTGCGCTGCCGAGGGTGCTGATCGTCTCGCCGGTCCAGACGAGGCGGAAGTTGCGGTCTCGCCGTAGGGCTGTGGTCGTTTTCGCGTCAGTCATGGGATATCGGGGTGGTTCAGGCGGTTGTGGGTCTTTTGCTGCTTGGTGTGGATTCGATTGGTGGCCGAGGATTTTGTGTGCCTGGTCGGGGTTGTGTGCCTGGTCGGGGTTGCGTGTCTGGTCGGGGTTGCGCGCTGCGCGGGGTGTTGCCCGCCTCGGCGGCTTTGAGTGCACGAAGGGCTTCGCTGGGCTGAGTGGCTATGAGCGCCCGACGGGCTTCGCCGGAGTGAGCGGCTTCGCCCACCCGCGCGCGTGGCTGGACACACCCGAAGGACTTCGCCAACGCGAGCAGCTTCGCCCACCCCCCTGCGTGGCTTGGCGCACCCGACGAGCTTCACCAGCGCAAGCGGCTTCGCCCACCCGCGCGCGTGGCTTGACACAGCCGACGGGCTTCGCGAACCCGAGCAGCCTCGCCCACCCGCGCGCGTGGCTTGACACACCCAACGAGCTTCGCCAACCCGAGCAGCCTCGCCCACCCACGTGCGTGGCTTGGCGCACCCGACGAGCTTCACCAGCGCAAGCGGCTTTGCCCACCCACGTGCGTGGCTTGACGCACCCAACGAGCATCGCCAACGCGAGCAGCTTCGCTCCCCAAAACGCTTCGCCCGCCCCGAGGGGTTCCGCCGGCCTGCGCGGCTCTGCCGGCCCGAAGGGACTTGGCGCCATCACCGAGGGGCTTCGCCCGACCGACCAAGACTGCCGAGCAACCTCACGACCGCGGCCAAGCCGCCTGTGCCCCCAGTAACTCACCTTGGGAAAGCCCCCACCCAACCTCGGGGGAGCGGCCCTTGCCCAGCCTACCGCCCCCCACCGACAAAATGATCTCCACAGCCGAGTTGTCCACAGCGGAGCCGAGTTGTGGACAACGGCGGAAAGCCCGACCCCGCAAGGAAAAGCGCGCGGCACACCGCGGGTCAGGGTTGCGCGGGGAAGCCTCGGGCGAAAAGGAAGACCGGGCGGCGCTCGGCGGAGTCGTCGGGGGCCGAGCGGTCGGTGTACTCGGCGAACAAGGCCAGGATGCGGGAGCTCAGCTCCATCACCTCCGCAGGGGACAAGCGCGCCCAGGTTTCGTTGGTGAACCAGGCGTCGCGCCATTCGGTGGGGGCCGTTTCCAGGTCCGAGAGCCACGAGCGGGACAGCGACGCCTGCCGGTCGAGGGAGACGACCTCGGCCGCGTCGCCCACCGGGTCGCCGACGAAGTCCGAAGTGGACCAGGACAGCGCCTTGGAAGGGCGGCGCCACCAGCGTTCGCGGCGGTCGCGGGCGAGTTCGGGGGCCTCTTCGACCAGGCCGGCGGCCGCGAGGACCTTGAGGTGGTGGCTGATGTTGCCGACGGCCGACGCCGTGCGGTCGGCGAGGACGGAGGCGGTGGCGGGGCCGTCGAGCTTCAGCAGGTCGAGCAGGCGCAGGCGGAGCGGGTGGGACATCGCCGCCAGGACACGGGAGTCGCGGATCTGCCGCACGTCGTCGGTCACGATCGGCAAGAGTAGTTGTACAACAACTCTTGCACAACATCTCTTGTAGAATGAACCGGCAGTATCCTCACCCCCATGGGCTTCTTCACCTGGATCATCTTCGGCGCGCTGGTCGGCTGGCTCGCGAACCTGGTCGTCGGCGGACCGGACCGGCGCCGGCAGGGATGCCTGGTCAGCGTGCTCGTCGGGGTGCTCGGGGCGGCCCTCGGCGGCTTCATCTACCGGCTGGCGACGGGTGAACAGCAGCGCTTCGAGTTCGACTTCCCGAGCTTCGGCGTCGCGATCCTGGGCGCGATCGTCCTGCTGGCGGTGCTGCGGCTGGTCAGCTCGATCGGCCGGCGGTCCCGGCGTGACGACTACCCGCACGACAGCTACCAGCGGGACAACTACCGGTAACGGTTTCCACACGAACCGTCAGTAACCCCCGGAAATCGCCTAAACTGATCAGTTCCGCGTCCGGGTGCATGCGTCGTCGGGGGATGCATGCACCCGGCCCGCCCTGATCGCCTCCCGGACCACGCGCACGGCGCGCGCCGTGTCCACGAGCACGGGCATGGGCGCGGCGGAGATCTCCCGTCGCCAGGCACACAGCAGCTCGGTGAGCGGATCGGGTACGGACATCGCTTCCTCGGCTGACTCAGGCCCGGGCACGGCTCCCGAACGGCGGGTACTACTGAGAGTTGTCGAGGAATTCGATCAGTCGTTACCGGTTTGTGGGCACGCCCACCCGCGTCGGGGAAACCCTGACGGGGGAGCCGCCACCGGCCCTGGACGTGTCCGTCCGCCGACGGGCGGTAGCGTGGTGATTCCCAAATCGGACGTGAAACCCGTCCTCTCCCTCCGAACGCAACGAACAGCGGGGAACCGATCCATGAGCGGCAAGCCCACCGGCAATCCCCTCACACACGCAGTGCAGCTCGCGCGGGAGACGATCCCGCCGATGCACCCCGCCGGACGCCCGTTCGTCTTCGGCGGGCTGGCGGCGACGCTGGTGCTGCGCCGGTTCTCCAAGCGCCTCGGCGTGGTCGGCGCGCTCGCGACCGCGGCCACCGCCGCGTTCTTCCGCGAGCCCCAGCGCGTCGCGCCGGAGCGGGACAACATCGCGGTGGCCTCGGCCGACGGTCTGGTGTCCCTCATCGAGGAGGCCGTGCCGCCGCCCGAGCTGGGGCTGCCCGCCGAGCCGCGGATGCGCGTGAGCGTGTTCCTGTCGGTGTTCGACGTGCACGTCCAGCGGATCCCGGCGCCGGGCGTCATCGAGAAGGTGGCCTACCGGCCGGGCAAGTTCCTCTCCGCAGACCTGGACAAGGCGAGCGAGGACAACGAGCGCAACTCCGTGCTCATGCGCACCGTCGACGGCCACGAGCTCGTCGTCGTGCAGATCGCAGGCCTCGTCGCGCGCCGCATCCTGTGCGAGATCCACGAGGGCGACAAGGTGGCCGCGGGCGCCACCTACGGCATCATCCGGTTCGGCTCCCGTGTCGACCTCTACCTGCCGCCCGGCAGCCGCGTGCTCGTCGCGAAGGGCCAGCGCACGGTCGGCGGCGAGACGGTGATCGCCGAACTCCCGGCAGTGGGAGAAGGCTGATCTCATGGTCCGCGTGACCACCCCGAGCATTCGGCTGCTGCCGAACGCCATCACGGTGCTGGCGCTGTGCGCCGGGCTGTCGGCCGTGCAGTTCGCGCTCACGGGCAACTACGCCATGGCCATCGCGGCCATCGGCATCGCGGCGGTGCTCGACAGCCTCGACGGGCGCATCGCGCGCCTGCTCGACGCGACGTCGAAGATGGGCGCCGAGCTCGACTCGCTGTCCGACGGCATCTCGTTCGGCGTGGCGCCGGCGCTGGTGCTGTACGTGTGGCAGTCGCACGGCGACCGCATCGGCTGGGTGGCTTCGCTGATCTTCGCCGTCTGCATGATCCTGCGCCTCGCCCGCTTCAACACCCTGCTCGACGTCACCGACAAGCCGCCCTACGCCGGGGAGTTCTTCGTCGGCGTGCCCGCGCCGGCCGGCGGTCTCGTCGCCATGCTGCCGCTCATCGCGACGCTGCAGTGGGGCGAGGGCTGGTGGTCGGAGCAGTACGTGGTGATCGTCTGGACGATCGCCGTCGCCGCGCTGCTGATCAGCCGCATCCCGACGTTGTCGCTGAAGACGGTCAAGGTGCCCGCCCGGGCCATCGCGCCGCTGCTGGTGGGCGTCGGCCTCCTGGCGGCCGCGATCATCCAGTTCCCCTTGGTGGCGCTGGCCATCGCGCTGGTGCTCTACCTGCTGCACATCCCCTACGCGGTGTACCGCAACCGTTGGCTCGCGGCGCACCCCGAGGCCTGGACGGTCCCGCCGCGCGAACGCCGCGCCATTCGCCGGGCGCGGTCGCAACGGCGCCTGCGGTTGCGTCCGGCCTCTCGCCGGGTCGCGGGTGCGGCGATGCGCGCGGTGCGGCTGCCGCGCAACGGCTCCGACTTCGTGCGGGCGACGCGGGCGCTGCGGGATCGCGACCACTCCGGGTCCACGCCCGCCGGCTCCGGCGGTGCCACCTCGGGCCCCAACCAGCGACGCCGGAGCTGGCGCCGGATCGGGATCCGCCGCCGCTGACCCGCGCGTCAGCGAGCCGCTGCCGTGCGCAGGCCGGCGAGCAGCAGGTCGAGCTGGTCGTGGAAGTCCTGCACGCAGTCGACGTCGGCCAGTGACGGCAGCACGCGGTACAGGTTCGGCAGTTCCTCCGGCGTGACCATGCGGCTGAACCAGTCGCCGACGGGTTCGTCCCGCTGCGCGACGCCCCCGGCGACGGAGTCGGCCAGCGCCGCGCCGAACGTGAGTCCCATCAGCGACCGGTAGCCGCGGGCCGCGGCTACCTCGTCGAGCCCGGCGTCGAGCAGCGCGCCCAGCAAGGCGTCGATCACGCGCAACGCTCCGGGCGAGCGCGGGTTCGCCTCCTCGGCCGCCAGCGCGCGCACCACGGCCGGGTGCCGCGTGAACGCCGTGTAGAGGCCTTCGGCGAGCCGGCGGACGCGGGTTTCCCAGCTCCACGACGGCACCGGCAGCGGCACGGACTCGAAGACGCGCGCGGTGAGCCCGTCGAGCAGGTCGCCCTTGTTCTTCACGTGGTTGTAGAGCGACATCGCCTCGACCCCGAGGCGGGCCGCGAGCTTGCGCATCGACAGCGCGCCCATGCCGTCGGCGTCCACCAGGGCCAGCGCTTCGTCGAGGACTTTTTCCCGCGTCAGGGTTTCGCGCACCACGGCCGAATCCTAGCTTACGGCGTAAGTACTTACGGTGTACGCTTACGTCGTAAGTATGACACTGGAGGGACACCATGGACGCCGAAACGCTGCTCACCACCACCCGTTCCGTCCGCCGCAAGCTGGACCTCGACCGGCCGGTCGAGGCCGCGGTGATCGAGGACTGCCTGCGCATCGCCCAGCAGGCGCCCGCCGCCGGTGGCCTGCTGAAGGCGCAGCGCTGGGTCGCCGTGCTGGACCCCGGACTACGCGCCGAGGTCGCGGCGATCACCAGGAAGGCCGCGCACGAGGTGTGGCAGCACTACGCGCACCTGGCCGACACCAGCATGTTCGCCTCGGCCCGCCACCTCGTGGAGAACCTCGACCGGGTACCGGCGCTGGTGCTGCCGTGCATGCCGGGCCGGCCGCCGGCGTCGGCCGCGGAGCAGTCGTCGTTCTACGGTTCGATCTACCCGGCGATCTGGAGCTTCCAGCTCGCCCTGCGCACGCGCGGCCTGGCGAGCTCTCTGTGCAGCTACCACCTCGCCGGCCACGAGCCGGACGTCGCGCGCCTGCTGGGGATCCCCGCCGATGTCACGCAGGTCGGCCTCATCGCCGTGGCGCACTCGACGCAGCGTGACTTCTCCCCCGCCGCGCGGCCACCGGTGGGCGAGATCCTGTCGTTCGACGCCTGGACGGGGTCCGCGTCGCTAGGGTGAACGGCGTGAGCGACCCGCAGATCACGCTGACCGTCAGGCACACGCCGTCCGCACTGGATTCCCGGCGCGGAGTCGTGCGGATGCACCCCGAGGTGCTCGACGCGCTGGGCCTGCGCGCCTGGGACGCCGTGCACCTCACCGGCGCTCGCCGCAGCGCCGCGCTCGCCGCGCCGGCCGAGGAGGGCCTGCCGGGCGTGGTGCTGACCGACGACGTCACGATGTCGAACCTCGGTGTGTCCGAGGGGGCCGAGATCGTGGTGACGCCGGCCGACGTCGCGGCGGCCAAGACGGTCACGGTCTCCGGCTCGCGGCTGGCCAGCGTGTCCGTGCCGCCGCAGACGCTGCGGCTCGCGCTCACCGGCAAGGTGCTCACGCGCGGCGACGCCGTCTCCCTGCTCCCCCAGGACCTGGCGCCGGCGCCGGGTTCGGACGTCGCGGCCGTGCGCGGGCAGCTGTCGCGCGCGATCGGCGCGACGTGGACCAACGAGCTGCTCACGGTCACCGCCACGGAGCCCGCGGGCGTGGTCGTGGTCGGACCGTCCACTGTGGTCAGCTGGCGCGACGGCGCCCGCACGGGCGAGACGCCGACCGACACCGTGCCCACGCGCAGCGCGACGGCCCTCGTCCGCAGCACGGCCGTGACGGCGGCCGAGGACTACCTCGAGGCCGAGGTCATCGAGGAGACCAAGCCGGAGGAGCTGACGGAACCGGTCCCGCCCGTCGCCGACCTGGTCGGCGCGGAAGGAGCCGCGCGCAAGCTCGCCGAGTGGTTCGATCTGGCGTTCCGGCGGCCGGAGCTGCTGATGCGGCTGGGCACGTCGGCGCACCTGGGCGTGCTGCTGTCCGGGCCGGAGGGGGTCGGCAAGGCGACGCTGGTGCGGTCCGTCGCGCAGGCCGAGAAGGTGCGTGTGGTGTCGCTGGTCGCGCCCAACATCGCCGTGCTGGAGCCGAACACCGCCCACGCCCGGCTGCGCGAGGCCGTGACCCGCGCCGCCGAGGGCGACGGGCCGGGCGTGCTGCTGATCAACGACGTCGACGCGCTCCTGCCCGCCACGCAGCCGCCGCCGGTGGCCACGGTCGTCCTGGAGGAACTGCGCGCGGCCATGCGCCGCGAGGGCCTCGCCGTGGTGGCGACGACGCAGCGCGCCGAGTCCGTGGACCCGCGGCTGCGCACCGCCGACCTGCTCGACCGCGAGCTCGGCCTGCCCCTGCCCGACGCGAAGACCCGCGTGGGGCTGCTGCGGATCCTGCTGCGTGACGTGCCCGTGGAACCCGGCGCCGACCTGGGCGTGCTCGCCGAGAAGACGCCCGGGTTCGTCGCCGCCGACCTCATCGCCCTGCGCCGCGACGCGGCTCTGCGGGCCGCGCTGCGCCAGCGTGAGGTCGCCGAGCCGCGGATCTCGGAGCACGACCTGCTCGACGCGCTCGCCACCGTCCGGCCGATCTCGCTGTCCACTTCGGACAACCTGGCCACGGGCGGGCTGACGCTCGAGGACGTGGGCAACATGGTCGACGTCAAGCAGGCCCTCACCGAGACGGTGCTGTGGCCGCTGCGCTACCCGGATTCCTTCGCCCGCCTGGGCATCGACCCGCCGCGTGGCGTGCTGCTGTACGGCCCGCCCGGCGGCGGCAAGACGTTCCTCGTGCGCGCGCTGGCGGGCACGGGCGCGCTCAACGTGTTCGCGATCAAGGGCGCCGAGCTGCTGGACAAGTGGGTCGGCGAGTCGGAGCGGGCCGTGCGCGACCTGTTCCGGCGGGCCGCCGACGCCGCGCCGTCGCTGATCTTCCTCGACGAGATCGACGCGCTGGCGCCGCGGCGCGGGCAGTCGTCCGACTCCGGCGTGGCCGACCGCGTGGTCGCCGCGCTGCTCACGGAGCTCGACGGCGTGGAGCCGATGCGCGAGGTCGTGGTGCTCGGCGCCACGAACCGGCCCGAGCTCGTGGACCCGGCGCTGCTGCGGCCGGGCCGGCTGGAGCGGCGCATCTACGTGCCGCCGCCCGACGCCGAGTCGCGCACCGCGATCCTCAAGGCGACGTCGAAGAACACGCCGCTGGCGTCCGATGTGGATCTGGCGGCCATCGCGTCCACCCTGGACGGTTACTCCGCCGCCGACTGCGCCGCGCTCATCCGCGAGGCCGCGCTCACGGCGATGCGCGAGTCGCTCGAGGCGCACGTGGTCACGGCCGCCCACCTGGCGAAAGCGCGTGAGGTCGTGCGGCCGTCGCTCGACGCGGCGCAGCTGGCGACGCTGGAGGCGTACGCGCAGGCGCAGCAGGAACGCTGACGGCGACGGGGCCCCGCCTGCCCGGCGGAGCCCCGTTGTTTTCGCTGGTCAGCTGCCCTTGTGGCCGCTCTGGTAATCCTTCGTGATGATCACGATCACGCCCGGGCTCGAGTTCTGGATGCCGTCGAACCGCGGCTGGGCCTGGAAGCCGAACTCGGCGGCCAGCTGCTTCGCGGCGGCCTCCTCGTCGGTGCCCGGCCGGAAGTAGGCCGTGGTGTGCGGGATCACGCCCTGCGGGTAGTTGCCGACCTCGGGCACGTTCCAGCCCGACGCGCGGAAGTCTTGGGCGGCCTGCTCGGCGAGGTGCGGGATCGTGGAGTTGTTGTAGACCCGCACGGTCACCCACTTGTTGGTCGCCTGCTGGTCGCCGCCCGGCTGCCCCGGCTGACCACCGGGCTGGCCGGGCTGACCCGGCTGTCCGCTCGGCTGACCAGGCTGGCCCGGCTGCCCCGGCTGGCCGGCCGGCGGCGACGAAGGCGCCGACGAAGCAGGCGAAGACGGGGCCGAAGACGAAGGCGACGTCGCCGAGGACGACGAGCCCGGCCCCGCCTGCGACGACGACGACGGCGACCCGCTCGAGCTGGTGGGCCCGGCGGTGTTGTCACCCGATCCATTACCCGACAGCGCGGTCACGCCGCCGATGATCGCGGCGATCACGGCGACGCCGATGAGCGCGACGCCCGCGGCCCGCATGGGCCGGGACAGTCCCGAGAAGAAACTCATGACAGTTCGATCCCCAGCCGCCTGGCGCCGCGCTTGCGCTGCCGGGCGGCGCGCGTCTTGCGCAGCCGCTTCACCAGCATCGGGTCGGCCGCCATGGCCTCAGGCTTTTCCAGCAGTGTGTTCAGCAGCTGGTAGTAACGGGTCGAGGACAGCGAGAACCGTTCCCGGATGGCGTTCTCCTTGGCACCGGCGTGCCGCCACCACTGACGTTCGAACGCGAGGATCTCCACCTCACGCCCGGTCAGGCCACCCACATTCTCCGGCGGCGACGGCTGGTCCTCAGCCATCGACTCCGCGGCGTCCATGCGGTCCTCGCAATCGGTGTCGGCTGTCCTTCCGCGGGCGCCATTCAACCACGGAACCCACGCTCGACATGGGCATCCGGCGCGGCGCGTCACGGTCCGATCCAGGTGTATCAGACGGGTCCGACTAAACTCGCTGCTCGTGACCGTCCACCCCATCCGCATCGCCGGCGATCCCGTGCTGCACCAGCCGACCCGTGAGGTCACGGAGTTCGACGAGCAGCTGCGCACGCTGACCGAGGACATGTTCGAGACGATGTACGCCGCCGAAGGCGTGGGCCTCGCGGCCAACCAGATCGGCCTCGACCTGCGCCTGTTCGTCTACGACTGCCCCGACGACGAGGGCGTCGAGCACCGCGGCCTGGTGGTGAACCCGAAGCTGGAGACGTCCGAGATCCCCGAGACCATGCCGGACCCGGACGACGACTGGGAGGGCTGCCTCTCGGTCCCCGGCGAGTCCTACCCCACCGGCCGCGCCTCGTGGGCCCGCGTGACCGGTTTCGACGTGACGGGTGAGCCGATCACCGTCGAGGGCACCGGCTACTTCGCCCGCTGCCTGCAGCACGAGACGGATCACCTGGACGGGCACCTGTACCTCGACCGCCTCGTGGGCCGCCACGCGCGGGCGGCGAAGAAGATGCTGAAGAAGAACAAATGGGGTGTGCCGGGGTTGAGCTGGCTGCCGCCGAAGGACGAGCCCGCCGAGGCCTGAGTTTCTTTGTCGACGAGTCTCCCGGTCCGGGTTGGGGCCGGGAGCCTCGTTTCGGCACTTTATCGGCCGGGGAAAGGCGCCGAAAAAACGCCGTTCGGGCAATTTCGCGGGCCGCGTGAGTAGCCGGCCTGATTCCGCGGAAACAACGGCGGGCGGAAACCCCGGGAATTCTCGAGTACGTCCGCTGCACCGCCATCGGCACCGGTCGCCGGAGCCGGCCGGTGACTGTCACGTGAACCCCTGTCGGCCGCCTGCTCCGATCCGGTGAAGAACACACCGGACGAGCGGCCGCCTTGTGCTCGCGTGATCCGCCGTGGCATGGTCGAGGGACAACCTCATAACCAACGCGGGAGCTCGCGCCTTGGCGGGCTGAGAGGGCGGCTGGTGTCTGTCTGTGGACACCCGGTGCCGCCGACCGCATGAACCTGACCGGGTAATGCCGGCGTAGGGAGTGAACGTCGTTGACGACGCTGGAGAACGAGCCTGCCATCACGCCTTCCGTGACCACGGGGCCGATCACCGGTTCGCACAAGGTCTACCACCGCACCGAGTCGGGCCTGCGGGTTCCGGCGCGGCGCATCGACCTGTCGAACGGTGAGCACTTCGACGTGTACGACACGTCCGGGCCGTACACCGACCCGGACGCGAAGATCGACGTCCACAATGGACTTCACCCGCTGCGTGCGGGCTGGGCCGACGGCCGCGCGCACAACACCCAGCTCGGCTGGGCCAAAGCGGGCGTGATCACGCGCGAGATGGAGTTCATCGCCGCGCGCGAGCGGTGCTCACCCGAGTTCGTGCGCGACGAGGTCGCGCGCGGGCGGGCGGTGATCCCCGCCAACCGCAAGCACCCGGAAAGCGAGCCGATGATCATCGGCAAGAAGTTCCTGGTGAAGATCAACGCAAACATGGGCAACTCGGCCGTCTGGTCCTCAGTGGAGGAAGAGGTCGACAAGATGGTGTGGGCCACCCGCTGGGGCGCCGACACGATCATGGACCTGTCCACCGGCAAGCGCATCCACGAGACGCGCGAGTGGATCGTCCGCAACTCCCCCGTGCCCGTGGGCACCGTGCCGATCTACCAGGCGCTGGAGAAGGTCAACGGGGAGCCGGAAAAACTGTCGTGGGAGGTCTACCGCGACACGATCATCGAGCAGTGCGAACAGGGTGTCGACTACGTCACCGTCCACGCGGGTGTGCTGCTGCGCTACATCCCGCTCACCGCCCGGCGCGTGACCGGGATCGTGAGCCGCGGCGGCTCGATCATGGCCGCGTGGTGCCTCGCGCACCACAAGGAATCCTTCCTGTACACGAACTTCGAGGAACTCTGCGAGATCCTGCGCAAGTACGACGTCACATTCTCCCTCGGCGACGGCCTGCGCCCCGGTTCGATCGCCGACGCCAACGACCGCGCGCAGTTCGCCGAGCTCGAGACCCTCGGTGAGCTCACGCACATCGCGCGCGAACACGACGTGCAGGTGATGATCGAGGGCCCCGGCCACGTGCCGATGCACAAGATCAAGGAGAACGTGGAGCTGGAGGAACAGCTCACCGGCGAGGCGCCGTTCTACACCCTCGGTCCACTCGCGACGGACATCGCGCCGGCCTACGACCACATCACCTCGGCCATCGGCGCCGCACAGATCGGCTGGTACGGCACGGCGATGCTGTGTTACGTCACGCCGAAGGAGCACCTCGGACTGCCCAACCGCGACGACGTGAAGACCGGCGTGATCACCTACAAGATCGCCGCGCACTCCGCCGACCTCGCCAAGGGCCACCCCCACGCGCACGAGTGGGACGACGAGCTGTCCAAGGCCCGTTTCGAGTTCCGCTGGAACGACCAGTTCAACCTGGCGCTCGACCCCGACACCGCACGGTCGTACCACGACGAGACGCTGCCCGCGGAGCCGGCGAAGACCGCCCACTTCTGCTCGATGTGCGGTCCGAAGTTCTGCTCGATGCGGATCACCCACGACGTGCGCAAGTACGCCGAGGAGCACGGTCTGTCCACTGTGGAGGCCATCGAGGCCGGCATGGCGGAGAAGTCAGCCGAGTTCGGCGAGCAGGGCAACAAGGTCTACCTCCCGGTCGTCGGGCAGTAGCTCCACCCGCTATTACCAATCCGGCCAAAAGCAGGCCGACCCCCAAGCGGCACGTAACCGTTGCAGCGAAGCCATTCGGCCGTGGCTGTGGTCGGATTGGTAATGATCGGCACAGTGAGGCAGTAGTCATGACTGAAACCCCTCGCACGGCCCTCACCATCGCCGGATCCGACTCCGGCGGTGGTGCGGGCGTGCAGGCCGACCTGCGCACGTTCTTCGCCCACGGTGTCCACGGGCTCGTCGCGCTCACGGCCGTCACGGTGCAGAACTCGCTCGGTGTGCAGGGCTTCACCGAGATCCCGGCCGACGTCGTCACGGCGCAGATCAAGGCCGTGGCCGGCGACATGGGCGTGAATGCGGCCAAGACCGGCATGCTCGCCACGGCCGACATCATCCAAGCCGTGGCGAGGACGCTCGACGAGGTCCACATCGGACGCGACACGGACACCCCGTTCGTCGTCGACCCGGTGGCGGCGTCGATGACCGGCCACGCGCTGCTGCGCGAGGAGGCGCTGGAAGCCATCCGCACGGAGCTCTTCCCGCGCGCCACGCTGATCACGCCGAACCTCGACGAGGTGCGGCTGCTCACCGGCATCACGGTCACCGGCGCGCAAACCCAGCGCGCGGCGGCCGAGGCGCTGCTGGAGTTCGGGTCTCGATGGGTGCTCGTGAAGGGCGGGCACCTCTACGAGGCCGAGGACTGCGTGGACCTGCTGACCGACGGCACGGACGTGCTGGAGCTCAGCGGCGTGCGCATCGACACGGAGAACACCCACGGCGGCGGCGACACGATGGCCTCGGCCATCACGTCGTCGCTCGCCAAGGGCGCCGACGTGCCGACGGCGGTGACTGAGGCGAAGAAGTTCATCGAACGCTGCGTCGCCGAGGCCTATCCGCTGGGCGCCGGAGTGGGGCCGGTGTCCCCGTTCTGGCGGCTGGCCGACTGACCGGCCACACTGGACCCGTGACCGACGACGCCGCCGCCCGCGCACTGTGGGCGCAGATGCCTTTGGACCTGCAGTTCGAGGTCGACCAGCTGGTCTCGGCCAACAAGCCGGCCGCGGCCCTCAAGGTGATTCGGAAATGGGGCCTGGACCCCAAACCGGGCATCGCCGAGAGCCGGGCCGTGACCGACTACCGGAAAAGCGTGCTGAAGCCGCCGCCGCGCTTCACCTGAGTCGCCACACCCCATGGGGCGTTCGGTGCGCCCAACGCCGCATGGGGGCGCGGCTAGTTCACGGGTTCGAACGAGCGCGTGTCGTAGCTGCTCCGCGCCTGGCGGATCCGGTCGAAGTTCGACTGCGACCACGTGCTCAGCGCCACCAGGTGCGCGCTGACCTCCGCACCCATCGGGGTGAGCGCGTACTCGACGGTCGGCGGCGTCGTCGGGAAGACCTTGCGGCTGACGAAACCGTCGCGTTCGAGGTTGCGCAGGTTCTGCGTGAGCATCTTCTGGCTGATGCCGCCGACGGCGCGGCGCAGCTCGCCGAAGCGGTGCGGCCGCTGCTCCAGCACGCCGAGCACGAGCGCCGTCCACTTGTTCGCGAGCAGGTCGAGCACACCGCGGCACGGACAGCTCTTGAGATAAACGTCCCAGGATCCGTCCTGGTCACAGGTGGTTTCCATCAGGTACCTACGGTACGGGGAAGTGCCTGCTGGCGAAAAGTGACCACTGGGCCGAGTATAGGGGTAGACCGAGCGAGCCGACCAGAAGGAGAGATCCGAGATGCGCGTGGTGACCCAGCGGGAGTTCGGCGGCCCGGAGGTGCTGCGGGTGACCGAGACCGACCGCCCGGCACCGGGCCCGACCGAGGTGCTGGTGCGCGTGCACGCCGCCGGCATCAACCCCGTCGACTGGAAGACCCGGGCGCACCAGGTGTTCCTGAGCCAGCCGCCTTACACGCTGGGCTGGGACGTGTCCGGCGTCGTCGAAGAGGTGGGATTCGGGGCCACCGGCGTGAAGCAGGGCGACGAGGTGCTCGGCATGCCGTGGTTCCCACGCGAGGCCGCGGCCTACGCGGAGTACGTGACGGCGCCGTCCCGGCAGTTCGTCCGCAAGCCGGCCGGACTGTCGCACGCGGAGGCGGCCGGGCTGCCGCTGGCCGGGCTCACGGCGTGGCAGGCGCTGGTGGACGTCGCGGAAGTCCGGAATGGACAGCGGGTGCTCGTGGACGCGGCCGCCGGCGGTGTCGGTCACCTCGCCGTGCAGATCGCGAAGGCGCGCGGTGCGTACGTGCTCGGCACGGCCAGCGCGGGGAAGCACGACTTCCTGCGGTCGTTGGGCGTGGACGAGCCGATCGACTACCGCGACGAGAACGCGACGCCGGCGGATCTCGACGTCGTGCTCGGGCTCGTCGGCGAGGACAGCGACCTGCGCTGGCTGCCGTCGCTCAAGCCCGGCGGTTTGCTCATCAGCGTGCCCAGCGGCGTCGGCACGCGGGCTCAGGAGGAGGCGGCCAAGCGAGGCGTGCGGACGGCGCCGATCCTCGTGGAGCCCGACCGCGTCGGGCTGCTCGGGCTGGTGCAGCTCGTCGAGGCCGGGCAGCTGAAGGTGCACGTGGACCAGACGTTCCCCCTCGAGGACGCGGCGAAGGCCCACGAGGTGGGCGAAGGCGGGCGCGTCACGGGGAAACTGGTGCTCACCGTCTGATGTAGACGAACAGTGGCCCCGGCTTCACAGCCGGGGCCACTGTGGACTGTCCAGGTGGCACTCAGCCGCGCGCGATGACCTGCGGCAGCACCGTGGTCAGGCCCGTCCAGTCGGACGTGACCACGGACGCGTGCTGCGCCGCCAGCTCGGCCACACGCTGGTTGGCCTGATCGACGGTCGGGTTGTGGTCGTCGATGGCCGGGGCGACGTTCTGGCCGTCGGTCATCACCACGTAGTAGTGGTTGGCGTCGTACCACCACGGGCCGGTTTGCGTGACCCACGTGTTGGCGTCGCCGTCGAAGACCACGAACCACGGCTTGAGGTTCGCCGCGTACTTGTCACGCGGGTCGCCGCCGACGGCGCCGTGCACGGTCGGGAAGATCTGGACGTCGCCGAGCTTGCCCGCGTTCTTCTGCGCCAGCAGGTAGTTCGCGTACTCGACGTCGGTGTGCAGCGTGTCGGTGGGGTTCTGCTCCTCGACCGTGCCCGGGATGATCTCGGTCAATACCTTGCCGTGCAAGGCGTCCACGCTCGGCCAGTTGTCCGCCTTGGCCGCGTCGTCCAGCGTCGCGTAGCTGCCGAGCAGGTCGGCCGGCTTGAACACGGCGCTGCCGAGATGGGCGCGGAACACGGCGTCGAGCTCATCGGGGCCCATGCCGGTGTTGTCCGAGAAGCCGGTCTTCATCTCGAGCTTCAGCGTGATCGGCGTGTGGTCCGGGTGGGCCGCGAGCCAGATGCGGATGTCGTCGAGGCAGTACTCGAGGTTCTTGTTCGTACCGCCCTGGTAGAGATCGGCGGTCGTCGACGCGGCGACGCAGTTGTTGCTGTTGCCCAACGGGTTCGAGTGGCTCACCTTCCACTCGTGCGTGATGAAGTCCGGCCACACGTCGAGCTCGATCAGCGACGAGCCGTTGTCCAGCGCCTGAGCGAGGAACGGGTACGCGGCCGGGTCGTAGGTGTTGTGCACGCCGACCGTCGTCACGTGCGAGAGCTTCGGGCTGTCCGCGTTCGCCACGGCTGCCCCGGACAACGACGTGGCGACGAGCGCGGCGACCGCCACGACCACTGAAGCGAGTTTCATCCTGACCCCTTCACCCACCGATAGTGCGATGGCACTCACACTGTGCCACCGTGATGGACTGTGGATGAAGGACAGCTGACCAAATGGACTAGACCAGAAGTCGGAAAGTGCCCATGACTGAAAACCCGAGCCCGCCGTCGGCGTTGACCATCGCCGGTTCCGACTCCGGCGGCGCAGCCGGACTCCAGGCCGATTTGCGGACATTCCTCACTTGTGGCGTGCACGGGCTCGTCGCCGTGACGGCCGTGACGGTGCAGAACACGTTGGGAGTCCACGATCGCGCGGACATCCCACCGCACGTCGTCGCCGGCCAGATCGAGGCCGTCGCATCGGACATGGGTGTGGGCGCGGCGAAAACGGGCATGCTCGCGTCGGCGCAGATCATCCACGCCGTGGCGACGGCGTGCGACAACGCGGGCATCGGGCGCGACTACGACGTGCCGTTCGTGGTCGACCCGGTGGCGGCGTCGATGACCGGCCACCCGCTCTTCGACGCCGACGGGCTGTCCGCGCTGCGCGAGGAGCTGCTGCCGCGCGCGACCGTGCTGACGCCGAACCTCGACGAGGTGCGCCTGCTGACCGGCCTGACCGTGACCGACCGCGAGGGCATGCACACCGCAGCCGTGGTGCTGCACCGGCTGGGCCCCCGCTACGTGCTCGTGAAAAGTGGCCACCTCGTCTCCGACCCGGAGTGCGTGGACCTCCTCTTCGACGGCTCGACGTTCGTGGAGCTGCCCGGCCCGCGCTTCAACACCCCGCACACGCACGGCGCCGGCGACACCATGGCGTCGGCGCTGACGGCGGGGCTGGCCAAGGGCATGTCGGTCGTCGAGGCCGCCCGCTACGGCAAGTGGTTCGTGTCGCACGCGGTCGAGCACTCGTACCCGATGGGCGCGAAGGTGGGACCGGTGTCGGCGTTCTGGCGGCTCGCGCCGGAGGACCGTTAGCCGGCCGCGGCCGCGATGGCATCGGCGCGGCAGCGATTCGGCGGGCCGGTGGCCAGTGGTCGCGACAAGCTGTGGCAGGTGTTCGGCGGAGCGGTCTCGGCCGCGGTCAGCCGAGCGCAAGACCATCGCCCACAGTGAGGCGTCTGGCGGTGCTCGCGCGCTGACGCCCGCGGTCACGTCCGTCCGGAACGGGCACCGCGCGGGGTGACCCGGTCGCCCTAGCTGTCGTCGGAGATCAGGGCCTCCAGGGCCGGCAGCGCGACCGTGAGGGCTTCGCGGTATTCCGGGCTCAGCTTGTCGAGGCGGCGGTTCAGCTCCTGCACGCGGGTGGACCGCACGCCGGACACGAGCCGCTCGCCCTCTTCCGTCGCGCGGGCGAGCCAGGCGCGGCGGTCGACGGGGTCGGATTCGCGCGTGACGTAACCCGCCTCGACGAGGGTGGCGATGATGCGCGACATCGTGGCCGCCGCGACGCCCTCCTTCGCGGCGAGGTCACCGAGGCGCAGCTGACCGAAGTGGACGAGCGTCGCGAGGGCCGAGATCGCGCCGTGGCCGGGCCCGGGGACCCCCGCCTGCCGCAACGAGCGCGACAGCCGCCCCACGGCCAGGTACAACCTGCCCGAGACGTCCTGGACCGAGGATAGAGTCACGGCTGGCTCCTCCCGCTGTTGCCCGCCGCCTTTGCGCCGGAAAGGTGTCGTCCACCATAAGGCCTGACGGTGCACGTTCGGCGTTAAGCGCGGACGAAATCACCGACCGGGGCGCCCAACGCGGCCCACTTGCACCAGGCGGCTTACCCGCGTTTACCCCGGCAGGGCGAAACCGGCCGTCACCGGGGCGGGCTCGACGCGTGCGCCCAGAAGCGCTGCGGGACTCGGCCGGCGTCGCGCGCCAGGCGGCCCGCCTCGACGCCCGCGCGCATCGCCGCGGCCATCCGTTCCGGGTCCTTCGCGCGCGTGACGGCCGTGGACAGCAGCACCGCGTCGCAGCCGAGTTCCATGGCGAGGCACGCGTCGGACGCGGTGCCGATACCCGCGTCGAGGATGACGGGGACCATGGCACGCGCGACGATCAGCTCGATGTTGTGCGGGTTGCGGATGCCGAGGCCCGTGCCGATGGGGGCACCCAAAGGCATCACGGCCGCGCAACCGGCTTCCTCGAGCCGCAGGGCGAGCACCGGGTCGTCGTTGGTGTACGCGAGCACGGTGAAACCGTCGGCCGCCAGTTGTTCTGCGGCGTCGAGGGTTTCGAACGGGTCGGGCAGCAGGGTGCGGTCGTCGGCGTGGACCTCGAGCTTGATGAGGTCCGTGTCGAGTGCCTCGCGGGCCAGCTGAGCGGTCAGCACTGCCTCCGCGGCGGTGCGGCAGCCGGCGGTGTTGGGCAGCAGCTTGATCCCGAGGCGCCGCACGAGGCCGAGCACGCCGGTGCCGCCGTCGGCGTCGGCTTTGCGCATGGCGACCGTCGTGAGTTCGGTACCCGACGCGACCAGCGCGCGTTCCAGCACCGACAGGTTCGCGGCACCACCGGTCCCGATGATCAGCCTCGACGTCAGCTTGTGTTCTCCGATGACCAGAGCGTCGTCCACCGTCAGCCTCCCTGCACCGCGGTCAGCACGTCGATGTTCGCGCCCTTCGGCACCACCGACGCCTCCCACTCCCCCCGGCGCACGACCTCGCCGTTCACCGCGACGGCCACGCCCTGGCGCGTCACGTCGAGCGCGTCGAGCACCTCCGAAACGGTGGCGCCGTCGGGGAACTCGCGCCAGCTCCCGTTGACCTTGATCTCCATCAGACTCGCTCCTTCTGCAGCAAACGGGCGGGCGCGGCCGCCCCGACTTCGTCCGGTGGGGTCTCGCCGGCCAGCCACGCGACCACGGCGTCGGCAGTCACGGGGGCCATCAGCAGGCCGTTGCGGTGGTGCCCCGTCGCCGCGTACACGCCTTCGCCGAGCTCACCGATGTACGGCAGCGCGTCGCGGCTTCCCGCGCGCAGCCCGGCCGCGGTCTCGACGAGCTCGTACTCCGTGATGCCCGGCAGGATCCGTTCGGCGCCTTCGAGCAGCTCCCGCACGCCACGCGCGGTCACGGTCTCGTCGAAGCCCGCTTCGTACTGCGTCGCGCCGAGCACCAGCTCGCCGTCCGCGCGCGGCACGAGGTAGATCGGCCGGCCCTCCACCACCGCGCGCACCGTGTACGGCGGGGGCGGCAGGCAGCCCCGGCGCGGCCGCAGCCGAAGGATCTCGCCCTTGAGCGGTCGCACGGCGTCGGCCAGCAGCGGGTGCAACGTGCCCGTCCACGCGCCGGCCGCCAGCACGACGGGACCGGTCACGTCGTCGAGCGAAGTCACCCGCGAAGCGGAGAACTCGACCCCCCGTTTCGCACACGCCGCCAGCAGCGCCGTGAGCAGCTTCCGGTTGTCGACAGCCAGGTCACCGGGCACGTGCAGCCCGCCGCGCACCGCACCCAGGCCCGGCGCGAGCCGGCGCGCCGCCCGTCCGGTGAGCCGCTCGACGTCGCGGCCCAGCGAGGTCAGGTACTCCGCGAGGATGTCGAGGTGCCCGGCGTCGGCGCTGTCGAACGCGACCACGATCGTGCCGTGCGAAGCCAGCCCCGGGTCCGTGCCCTCGGCCGCGAGGTCACGCGCGAACGCCGGCCAGCGCCGCAGCGACTCCTCGCCGAGGCTGAGCACGTGCTCCTCACCCGGCCACGCCTCCGTGACCGGCGCCAGCATGCCGCCGGCCAGCCAGGACGCGCCGCGCGCGGGTGCCGGATCGACCACCGTGACGCGACGGCCGCGGGCCGCCGCGCGCCAAGCGGCGGACAGGCCGATGACACCACCGCCGACGATGGTCAGGTTCTCGCTCATGGAAATCACGCTCCCTGCGCCGGCATGACCCGGATCAGGTTCCACGGTCGGAGCGGCAGCTCCCTCTCAGCCCGTGCCTCGGGCTCCCGTGCGGACCACCCCACCGTAGCGCGCGGGTAACGTCCCCGCTATGCCCGCCCTGACCGGATCACAGATCCGCACCCGCCTGGCCGATTCGCGGCTGTACCTGTGCACCGACGCCCGCTCGTCGCGTGGCGACCTCGCCGAGTTCATCGACGCGGCGCTGGCCGGCGGCGTCGACATCGTGCAGCTGCGCGACAAGACGAACGGCGCCCCGCTCGAGGCCGCACAGGAGATCGCGGCGCTCGAGGTGCTCGCCGAAGCGTGCGCGCGCCACGGTGCGCTGCTGTCGGTGAACGACCGCGCCGACGTCGCCCTCGCCGTGGGCGCCGACGTGCTGCACCTGGGCCAACACGACATCCCTGTGCCGCTCGCCCGCCGCATTCTGGGCGACGACGTGGTGATCGGCCGCTCCACGCACTCGGTCGAACAGGCCACTGCGGCCGCCGCCGAAGACGGCGTGGACTACTTCTGCACCGGCCCGTGCTGGCCGACGCCGACCAAGCCCGGCCGGTACGCGCCGGGCCTCGATCTGGTCCGGGCCACTGCGGAAACCGGTACCGACCGGCCGTGGTTCGCGATCGGCGGCATCGACACCGAACGGCTGCCGGAGGTGCTCGCCGCCGGCGCGACGCGGATCGTCGTGGTCCGCGCCATCACCGAAGCCGAAGACCCGAAGGCGGCCGCGCAGGCGCTCAAGTCCCGGCTCGGTTAGGGGGTCGGGGTCGCCGAACCCGCCTTCGTCTGCGGCGCGCTCGGCGTGGTCGACGCCGCCCCGCCCGTGCTCGACGGCGGCGGCGCACTGTCCGAGCTACTCGAAGACGTCGGGCTTTCGCTGGTCGACGTGCTCGAAGACGAGGACGACGGCGGCGGGGTGTTCGACTCGGTCTCGCTGGGCGGCGGGGTGTTCTGCAAGGTCGAGGGCGGGTTGTCGTCCTGCTTCTGCTGCTGCTGGCTCGTGCCCGAGTTGCCGTGGTTGAAGACGCCGGATCCCACCTCGCCGTGCAAGGCCAGCTCCGCCCCCACCGCCACGGCGATCGCGATGGCCGTGGCGACCACGCTCGTCCCGATGATGATCGGCCAGCGCAGCTTCCGCAGTTTGTCGGCGAACGATTCCTCCGGCTCCGGCCGCTGCGGCCCGGCGAGCTTCGAGATCCGCACCGTCGGCATCTCCGACGGGTCGAGCGGCAGGAGCACGGTCGGCATCTGCGCCGGGTCGTCCACCGGCGACAGCCCGGGCTTGCTCCCCCTGCGCTGCCCGGCCGTCACGAGCGCCGCGCGCGCCTTCAGCGCGGCCTCGCGCGTGCGCTGCAGCGAACGCAGGTACAGCTCGGCGCCCACCGTGGTGATCACGCTCGCCACCCCGGCGCCCACGACGGTCCCCGCCACGCCGAGCGTCGAACCCAGCAATGCGGCCGTGACGGCGGCCAGTGCCGTCGCCACCACCTGCGCCGGGCGGAAACTCTTCTTCTCGCCCTGCTCCGACGTCTTTTCCTGCTGCTGACTCATGATCCCGATCTACTAGTACCCGCGCGATTTCCCCTCCGGGGTTCAACGAGTAAGTCGCGCGAGGAACTCCCCGCGTTGCCCATCCGTGAGCGAGGACACGTTGACCGTCCACAATGGATGGACTACGGCTCACACTTTCCTGACATAATCACCACATGCGATTGGTGACGATCTCCGACATCGAGGCCGCGGCGAAGCGGGTAGCCGACCACGCCGTGCGCACGCCGCTGCTGCGCCAGCACTGGGCCGAAGGCGAGCTGTGGCTCAAACCCGAGAGCCTGCAACAGATCGGCGCGTTCAAGATCCGCGGCGCGTACAACGCGATCGCCTCACTCGACGACGCGGAGCGCGCACGCGGCGTGGTCTCGTACTCCAGCGGTAACCACGCCCAGGCCGTCGCCTACTCCGCGAACGCCTTCGGCATCCCCGCCGTGATCGTGGTGCCGGACGTCGCGCCGCGCCTCAAGGTCGAGGCCACGCGGAGCTGGGGCGCCGAGGTGATCGAGGTCCCGATCGCCGAGCAGGAACCGGTCGCGTCCGCGCTGGCGAAGGAGCGCGGGCTCACCTACATCCCGCCGTTCGACCACCCCGACGTGATCGCGGGGCAGGGCACCGCGGGCCTGGAAATCGCCACCGACCTGCCGGACGTCGACACCGTGCTCGTGCCGGTGAGCGGCGGCGGGCTCGCCTCCGGCGTCGGCACGGCGATCAAGGCGCTGTGCCCCGGCGCGAAGGTGATCGCCGTCGAGCCCGAGCTGGCCGGCGACACCGCTGAGAGCCTGCGCGCCGGCCGCCGCGTCCAGTGGCCGATGGAGCAGCGCGCCCGCACGATCGCCGACGGCCTGCGCGCCCAGCCGTCGGACCTCACGTTCGCGCACTTGCAGAGCGTGCTCGACGGCATCGTCACCGTGACCGAGGACGAGATCCGCGACGCCACGCGCGTGCTGGCCCGCCGGGCTCGGATCGTGGCGGAGCCCAGCGGCGCGACGGCCACCGCCGCGTTCCTCCACCACGCCGGCGAGCTGCCGGGCGGCAAGACGGTGTCGGTGATCTCCGGTGGCAACGTCGACCCGGAACTGCTGGCCGAGCTACTCGCGTAGCGGCTCAGTCGCGCGCCGGGCCCGGGCGGACGTGGGTCGGCGGTCCGTCCACGCCGCACGAGAAGCACTCGCCGAGGTGCGGCGACTCGTCGTCCACGGTCCGCTTGGCCTCGGGCCCGGCCGCGCCACCGGAGGCGTCTCCGGAATCGTCCGGTGAACCGAGCACGCCGTTGTGAATCCCCAACGCGATGAGGCCTCCGGCGATCGCCAGAACGGCGCAGATGAGCAGTGCCATGCGCCAGCCGGCCGTCAGCGCGACGGGGTCACGGTAGGCCGAACCGGTGAGTCCGGCGGCCGCGGGCAGGACCGCGACCGCAAGAAGACCACCCGTTCGGGCGATCGCGTTGTTCACTCCGGACGCGACACCGGCGAAGCGGTCGGGGGCCGCGGCGAGCACCGTCGCGGTCACCGGCGCCACCGTGCACGCGAGTCCGAGGCCGAACACGACCACCGCGGGGAAGACCGAACCGAGGTACGAGGACCCCGGTCCGACGCGGATCAGCAGCAGCATGCCGACGCCGATCACGATGGGTCCGACCACCAGCTGCAGGCGCGGCCCGATGCGCTGGGCCAGCGCGCCCGAGCGGCCCGAGAGCAGCAGCATGATGATCGTGATCGGCAGCCCGGCCAGGCCCGCGAGCGTCGGCGGGTAGCCGAGGGAGACCTGCAGCTGCAGGACCAGCAGCATCATCACGGCGCCGAGGGCGGCGTAGACCACGAACGTGAGCGCGTTGGAGAGCGTGAACGTCCGGTTGCGGAAGAGGCTGGGCGGCACGAGCGGTTCACGGGAGTGGTGCTGCAGCCAGAGGAACACGCCCAGCCCGGCGATGCCGGCGACCAGCGCGATCAGCACGATCGGGTCGCCGATGCCGCGGCCGGGCGCTTCGACCAGCGCGCCGGTGATCCCCGCGAGCCCGATCGCGCCCGTCGCGGCGGCCGTGAAGTCGGGGTGGCCGGTGGCCGTCTCGTCGCGCGACTCGGGCACGAACTTCAGCGCCATCAGCACCACGACGAGCGCCAGCGGCAGGTTGATCAGAAACGCGAGCCGCCAGGACCAGACCTGCACGAGCACGCCGCCGAGCAGAGGTCCGACCGCGGCGGCCAGACCACCCAGCCCGGACCACGCGCCGATCGCGCGCGCCCGGTCATTGTGCGCGAACGACGACTGCAGGATCGCCAGCGAGCCCGGCGTCAGCAGCGCGCCGCCGATGCCCTGGATGATCCGGAAGATCACCAGCTCCGTGGTCGAGGTGGCGATCGCGCACAGCCCCGAGGCGATGCCGAACCAGACCACGCCGATCAGGTACATGCGGCGCCGGCCGTAGCGGTCGCCGAGCGAGCCGGCCACGAGGATCAATGCGGCGAGCGCCAGCATGTAGCCGTCGAGGATCCACTGCAGGCCGGCGACCGTGGCACCGAGCTCTTCGCCGATCCGGGGCAGCGCGACGTTGACGATCGTCCCGTCGAGCATGGCCATGCCCGAACCGAGGATCGTCGTCCACAGCACCCCGCGCGCCAGCGGGGTGCCCCAGCGGATCCCGCTGTCCGTCGTCGTCACCGGGCACGCTCGAAAGTCATGCGCACACGGTGTCGCGACGCCGGTCCGGGCGCAACCACCCGCGCCCGGACCGGCGTCTGCTCGCGGGCCCGCCGGCCCGCCTCACGGCAGCAGCGTCGTGACGAACTTGTAGCGGTCGCCGCGGTACACCGAGCGCGCGAACTCCACCGGCTTGCCGTCGGTGGCGAACGAGTGCCGCGTCAGCATCATCACCGGCATGCCGACGTCCGCGCCGAGCATCTCGGCTTCCTGCGGGCCGGCGAGCGACGTCTCGATCGTCTCCTCGGCGCGCTCGAGCTCGACGCCGTAGTGCTCACGAAGCACTGCGTAGAGCGACCCTCCGGCCGAAATGTGCTTGCGCAGCCCGCGGAAGCGCCCGAGCGGCAAGTGCGTCGTCTCCAGCGCCATGGGCTGGGAATCGGCCAGCCGCAGACGGCGAAGGCGAAGAATTTTCGCACCCTGGCGGATCGCGAGCAGTTTCGCGAGTTCGCCCTCCACGGGCAATTCCTCGAGTTCGAGCAGTTTCGACGACGGCTTCAGGCCTTGCTTGCGCATGTCCTCCGTGTACGAGGACAGCTGCAGCCGCTGCGCGAGCTTCGGCTCGGCCGCGAACGTGCCCTTGCCTTGAACGCGGTGCAAGCGGCCCTCGGCCGTCAGGTCCGCCAGCGCCTGCCGCACGGTGGTGCGCGACACGGTGAACTCGCCCGCCAGCGCCCGTTCCGTCGGGATCGGTGAGCCCGGCGGCAGAGCGTCGAGCAGATCCAGCAGGTGCTGTTTCAGCGCCCAGTACTTGGGTTCGCGCTGTCCGCGCACACCCGCCGTGGTCCCCGCCTCACTCGCGGGGGATGTCTCCAACATGACCGGCTCCCTCAGCTTTCCCTCACTATCGCGCCACTTCCCCGTCAAGAAACGTACCCTTCACCACAAACGCTCCGCCCGGCTAGCATTGGTCTAGACCTGACCGCACGCCGCTCAGCACACCCGGGGCCCCGGTCCCGGCGGAGAGGAAAGTGATGACCCAACAACGTCCCGGCGAGCACATGGCCGCGGAAATCTCGGAGCAGCCTGCCGTACTGGCCGGGCTCGTCGAGCGGCAGGGCGAAATAGCCGAAGTAGCTGAAAAGATTTCACAAAAGCCGCCCCGTTTCGCTTTGCTCGCCGCACGGGGTTCGAGTGACCACGCTGCGTTGTACGCCAAGTACCTGATCGAGGTACTCCTGGGCCTTCCCGCGGGTCTCGTGTCACCGTCCACCGCCACGCTCTACGGCGCACGACCGGACCTGAAGGACGTGCTCTTCGTCACCGTGAGCCAGAGCGGCGGCTCACCCGACCTCATCGAGGTCACCGAAGCCGCCCGTCGCCAGGGCGCGCTCACGGTGTCGGTCACGAACACGCCGGACTCGCCGCTGCGCGCGGCGGCCGAGCTGGGCGTGGACATCGGCGCCGGCGTGGAGAAGGCGGTGGCCGCGACGAAGACGTACTCCGCGACGTTGCTCGCGCTGTACCTGTTCATCGACGCCGTGCGCGGCGGCAAGGCGGCCGACGCGCAGAAGCTCGGCGACCTCGCCCAGCAGACGCTCGACGGCGCTGCCGAAGGCGTGCAGCGCGCGGTGGACCGCTACCGCTTCGTCGACCGCGTCCTCACCACCGGCCGCGGTTACTCGTACGCGACGGCACTCGAAGGTTCACTGAAGCTGGCGGAGACGAGCTACCTCGCCGCCCGCGCGTACAGCGGTGCGGACCTGCTCCACGGTCCGGTCGCGGCCGTCGACGGCGAGACCGCCGTGCTCGCCGTGACCAGCGCGGGCCACGGCGGCGAGGCGATGGGCGAGGTGCTCGAGGCCGTCGGCAAGCGCGGCGCCGACGTGCTCGCGGTCGGATCCGCGTCGGCCGACGTGCCGGCGGCGCTGCGGATCCCCGTGGCACAGACCGCCGAGGAGCTCGCGCCGATCCTGGAGATCCTGCCGATCCAGCGGATCGCGCTCGGGCTTTCGCTCGCGCGCGGCGGTGACCCGGACAGCCCGCGCGGGCTGCTGAAGGTGACCAAGACCCGGTGAGCCTCGTCGTGGGCGTGGACGCCGGTGGCACGTCGACGCGAGCGATCGCGGTCGATGCCACCGGCGCCGTGCTCGGCTCCTCGACGGCCGGCGGCGCCAACCCCAACTCGCACCCGCCGGCCGAGGCGGCCGCGCGCATCGCCTCGGCGATCGAGCAGGCGCTCGGCGGGCGCACGGACGTGCGCGCCGCCGTGGTGGGGCTGGCCGGGGTGAGCAAGCTGTCCGACCCCGCCGTCGCGGCGGTGTTCGCCGGGGCGTGGTCACGGATCGGTTTGGACGGTACGGTTCGGACGGTGGCCGACGCCGAAGTCGCGTACGCGTCGGCGACGTCGGCTCCCGACGGCACCGTGCTCGTGGCGGGCACCGGCTCCATCGCCGGCCGCATCCGCAACCGGCGGATGACCGCCACGGCGGGCGGCTACGGCTGGCTGCTGGGCGACGAGGGCTCGGCGTTCTGGCTCGGGCGAGAGGCCGTGCGATCCACTTTGGAGGCGCTCGGCGGCGGACCGGAGCTCACGGGGCTGCCGGCCGCGGTGCTCGCCGAGGCGTTCGGACCGTCTCCTGTGGACTCTCGGGACGACGGGGCCACTTCAGACAATCCCGATTTCCCCAAGTCGCTTGTCACGGACGCGAATCGGTTGGGCACCGCGCGTGCGCTCATCACGAAGGTCAACGCCGAACCGCCGATCCGGCTCGCCCGGTTCGCGCCCCTCGTGAGCGCCGCGGCGGCCGCCGGAGAAGCCTCGGCACTGGAAATAGTGGCCCGGGCAGCCGATCTTCTCGTCGCCACGGCCCTCGCCACGCGCGACCCGGGCGAGAAAACTCCCGTGGTGCTCGTGGGCAGCGTCCTCACGGGAACCGGGCCGGTGGGACCGCTCGTGAAAACCGGACTGGCCGGGCTCGACGTGCTGACCAGCTCCGACGGGGTCCTCGGCGCCGCGTGGCTGGCCGCAGTGGACGCCTGGGGAGAAACGGCGGCGCGGCCTTCGGCAAGGTGAATACGACCAAAAGCTGGTTCGAAGTGTTCAAACCGTCGACTCAACCCGTCGGTCCGGGTACCGTAGGCAGCGGCCCCCGGACCCTCCCCCCTCGCCGGGGGCCGCCTTATGTCCTGGGTCCGTCTTCCGAACCCGGTTCCGGCGTGAGCCGCAGGCCCGGGTGCCCGGCCGGCAGCGCCTTGTACAGCACCCAGCCGCTCACCGCCACGGTCGCCGCGACCAGTGGCCACGAGAGCGCGGTGCGGGCGATACCGAGAGCCACGACCTGCCCGCCCCACCACAGCAGGCCGTAGACCACCACGCGGATCAGGTACTGCAGCACCCACACCCAGCTCGCCCACGAGTAGGCGCGCAGCAGCGCGGGGTCACGGCGCCAGCGTGTCCTCTGTCCGATCAGGAGCCCCACGATCAGGCCCAGCAGCGGCCAGCGCACCACGATACTGGCGGCGAAGAGCAGGGCGCTCGCGGCGTTGGAGAGCAGCTGCAGCAGGAAGAAGTCCTCCGCGCGGCCGGTGTGCAACGCGATGAGCGCGGCGATCATCACGGCCGCGAGGCTCACGACGACCGCGCGCGCCTTGTCGCCGCGGATCAGCCGGTAGCCGCCGAGCACCACGGCGACCCCGATGGCGACGATCGCGCCCCACGAGATCGACTGCCCGGTGGCCAGCCAGCCCACGACGAAGGCCACCGGCGGGATGCTGGCGTCGATCGCCCCACGGCGGCCACCGAGGATCTGCGCGAGCGACTCGCGCGAAGGCGTCGTCTCGTCCGTCACATCCCCAGCCTGCCGGATACCGGGATGGCAGGTCCGAAGCGGGAGACCTTCGCCACACAGCGTGTCCGATCAGTGCCCGACTGAGCGGTTCGTCACCCCGGATCGAGGTGAAATTCCCGTAATACGGGCGCGCGACGATCCGACAAGATAAGAGACTGTGTCCGCCGGCTGAACCAGGGGTGGCTGCCGGGAAGGATACGGGGACGTCCGATTGTTAGTTGTGGTGTACAACCTAACGCGGGGCAGGCGCGATCAGTCCGGGAAAGGGGATCCCAGCGTGTACGGAATCGACAGCTACGTGGCCATCGGTGACAGCTTCACCGAAGGCCTCAACGACGAGCTGCCCGACGGCTCCTTCCGGGGCTGGGCCGACCGGCTCGCAGAGATGCTCGCCGCGGGACGGCCGGACTTCCAGTACGCCAACTTGTCGCTGCGCGGCAAGATGCTCGACGAGATCATGGACGAGCAGCTGCCGATCGCGCTGGAGGTCAAGCCCGACCTGGTCACGCTGTGCGCGGGCGGCAACGACGTGATCGTGCCGGGCGCGGACGTCGACGCCATCGCGGCCCGCTTCGAGGCCGGTGTGGTGAAGCTGCGCGAGGCCGGTATCCCCGTCGTGATCTTCAACGGTCCCGACACGAAGGCGCTCTCCGTGATGAGCGTGCTGCGCGGCAAGATCGGCATCTACAACACCTACCTCTGGGCGATCGCGGCCCGCCACGGCGCGAAGATGGTCGACCTCTGGACCATGGAGCCGCTGCACGACCGCCGCGCCTGGAGCGACGACCGCCTGCACTTCACGCCCGACGCGCACCGCCGCATCGCGCTGCTGACAGCCGAGGTGCTCGGCCTGCCCGTGACCGAGGACTGGCGCGAGCCGTACGCGCCGACCGCGGAGCCGGCCACGTGGATCACCTCGCGCCGCTCGGACCTCAACTGGACCAAGACGCACCTGCTGCCGTGGATCCGCCGCCAGCTCAAGGGCGAGTCGATGGGTGACGGGCTGTCACCGAAGCGGCCGCAGCTCTCACCGCTGGTGCAGGCCGAGGCCGCCGCGCTGGAGCTCGACGTGCGCGACTTCCAGGGCAACGCCACCGCGTCCTGACCCGGCTCCGGTTCGGGTGAGCGCCACCCGAATGGCGCGCCCGACCAGGTCGCCAACGGGCCGTGACCGGCATATGGTCCCTTTATGTCCGGTGCTCGCGGTTGGCTCCGCCTGATCCCCGTCGCACTGCTGGTCACGGCCGTGCTCGCCGGGGTGGTCACGTGGGTGCGGGCGGACGGGATCGAAGGCGACCTCGCGGGACGATCACGCTCCGCGCTCGCCGCGGCCGGGATCCGCGGCGGCGACGTGTCGTTCTCGGGGCGGCAGGCGACGTTGTCGGGCTTCCCGGCGGACCAGGCCGGGCGTGCGCTGGGGATCGTGCAGGGTGTCGAAGGGGTCGAGTCCGCGGCGGTTTCCGGTGGGGCGGCGCCGAATCCGCCGTCCGTGACGACCACGCCGCCGTCGACGACGAGCCCGCCGTCCAGCAGCAGTGCGCCGCCGAGCACGACCTCGTCCGCGCCCCCGACCGATCGCGCCGGGGTGCAGGACGAGCTGGACGCGCAGCTGGCGGACACGCCGATCGAGTTCAAGCCGAACACCGCGCAGCTCACGCCGGCGGGCACGCAGGCGGCACGCGCCGTCGCGAAGCTGCTGAAGGACGCGCCGGACGACCTGCGTTACCGGATCACCGGGCACGTCGGCGCGGGACCGGGCGGGCGCGCTTCGGCGGTCCGGCTTTCGCAGAGCCGGGCGCGAGCGGTGGTGCGGCTGCTGACGGCCGGCGGGGTGCCGGCCAACCGGCTGCTGGTGCGGGGCACCGGAACGGCCGCGCCGGGCGAAGGTGGGGACCGGCGCGTCGAGATCACGGTCGAAGAGAGGTGATGGCGGATGCTCTGGCTCTTCGGGCAGATCTGGCTGTGGCTGCTCGTCGCGTTCCTGCTGGGGGCGCTGGTGATGTGGCTGATCATGCGGGCGGGGCGGCCGAAGCGTTCCCGGGAAGCCGCGGCTGCGGACGTGGCCTCGGCGCCGGATTCGGCGCCTGCCGTCCCGGAGCCGAGCGACGCCGAGCGGACGCAGTACATCCCGGTGCCCAGCTACGACTACGCCGAGCAACCCGAACGGGTCTACAACGACTACCCCGAGGTGGACCCGGACGAGCCGTACGCCCCGGACGAGCCCTCCGGCCACCGGATCGGGCGACTGCCGGAACCCGAACCGCACCTCTCGGGTGACCTGAACTGGCCGGCTGCCGAAGAGCCCGTGGACGTGTGGCCGCACGACGACGAGCCCCGCGAGTCCGCGCCGCGCCGACCTGGGCGAGGTGGCTGACACCCACCTGGTAAGTTCGGCTACGCACTGTGAGCAATGGTGTGAGCGGGAGCCGTGAGCCTCTCGTCGAGGTTCGCGAGGTCAGGAGGTCCGATGGCGCTCCCGCACTGGACGCCGCAGAACCTGCTGCCGCCGGGCCGTCACCAGGCCGATCTCGCCGACGTCTACGAGCGGCTCGTGTTCGACGCCCCGCACCAGAACGATCGCGAGATCCTGTTCAGCGCGCTCAACAGCTACCTCGGCGTCGCCCGCCGGGTGATCTCTTCGGGCCGCGCGTGGATCGGCGGCGCGTTCGTCACGCGCACGGGCCACCCGCCGCGCGGCCTCGACGTGGTGCTGCTGCCCGACGAGTGGGGCGCGCTCAAGCGGCTCGACGACAGCGGGCGAACGGCGCTGTACGGCCTGCTCACGCTGCGCGGAGTCATCGTCGGGCAGCCCGCGATGTACCTCGAGCAGGTGCAGCCGGTGGGCGGCATGCTCGACGGGTTCCTGTGCCGTCCCGGTGATGAGGACGTGTGGGAGACCGTGTGGGCCGAGGGCGGCAAGGGGTTCCCGGAGATGGTCTGGTGAGGAACGAGTTCCGGCGCATCGCCGACGAGATCCCCGGCGGTACGTGGCTCGACGACCTCGCGCGCGCGTCGGCGATGGCGGCCAACGCGAAGTTCGAGCGCACGTCGCGCTCGCCGCTGCTGCACGTGTCGGTGATCGGCGAGACGCACATCGACGCGTACACGTTCTCGGACATCAGCCGCGCGCTGCAGGACGCGACGGCGAAGATCGGGCACATCATCCGCAACCCGTCCAACGAGGTCACCTTCGTCCAGCAGGCCGACCGCGACAAGGCGCCGCTGATCCAGAAGGGCCAGGCGGGCAACGCGATCTTCTTCGGCTTCCCCGAGCCGGCGCTCGACGACGCGCTGATCCACGACGGCATCGAGACGCTGTCCGAGCGCGCGGTCAAGGAGCTCTGCGACTTCCTGCCCGCCAACGGTTCCGACGACGGCGCGCTCGACGCGGTGCTGCTGCAGCGCGACACCGTGCGCAACGCGGTGAGCGACATCGTCAACGCGGTGAGCAAGCACGCCGGCATCGGCATGGCGCTCACGCCCACCGCGGGCGAGCACGTGACGCGCAGCGTGACGACCGAACAGGCGCGGATCCTGCGGGACAGCCTGCGCGAGTCGCGCGAGGCCGTGGGCTACGAGACCGTCTCCGGGCGCCTCGACGGCGTCCGCACGCGGCGGCGGATTTTTTATCTGGAGCGCGAATCCGGCGGCACGATCCAGGGCGCCGTCGCCGAGGACCTGCTCGACCAGATCAAGGAGAACCTCGACCGCCCGGTGACCGCCCGCCTGCGCGTGGTCCGGACGACGACCATCGACGGCCGCCGCGGCCGCCCGGTGCACGAACTGCTCGAGATCACGCCCGAAGTGAGCTTGTTCGACCACTGATTTCGCGCGGTTTGTTCATTCTCGGTGCCGATAATGTGTATACGCGGCGCATGCTCAATTGTGCTTCCTCGAACAAACTGGTCACGTGCTGGGGCGCGGGACAGTTAATGACCGGTGCGCGTTCGGCGAGGTGAATAGATGACGTTTTCTGCTATGTAACGATTTCGCCTCCCACTGGTCGGCGTGGGTTAACGTCGTCGCACTTCGACCCGGAAGGCCCCCACGCATGACCTCCCCCGACCCGCGGCACCCGTCCGCTCCCGCGCGCCACGGCCGCTCTTCCGGACGTGCTCCCGCGCCGCCTGGCACCGGTTCCGAAAACCGGGCTCGGGGTGGTGATTCCGGGGCGCGCGGCGGCCCCGATTCCGCGGATTCCTTGCGTCGGGGCAGGGGGGCTGCGGATTCCGGCGCTGCCACTTCGCGCGGTGGCGGATCTTCCGTCTCGGGTGCCTGGCGCGTCGATCCCGCTGCTCGCCTCGACGGATCGGGCGACGGTGCGCGCCGCGGAGCTTCGGACTCGGGCACCTGGCGGGCCGAACCCGCCGCCTCGGCCCACCGCGGCGGTTCGTCGGACTCCGGCTCCTGGCGCGTGATCCCGCCCGACCCCCGGCTCGCCGCCGCTCCCGGCGGGGTCCTGCCGACGCCGCCGGACCGCACTCCGCCCAAGCCGAAGCCGAACGTCCTCGGCATCGTCGGCCTGGTGCTCGGCCTGGCCGCGATCGCGGCGGCGTTCGTGCCGGACTACGGCTTCGTCGCGTGGCCGCTTGCGGGCGTCGGGCTGGTGCTGGGGATCGTCGGCACGGTCCAGGCCACCCGCGGCAAAGCGGGCGGCCGCGGCATCGCCGTGACGGCGGTGATCGTCACGGTGATCGCCGCCCTGCTGTCGGCCACGATGATCCTGTTCCCGTCGGTCTTCGGCACCAGCAGCGCCGGCGACCTCCACATCCCGCCGGCCCCGGGCGACGAACACAACGTCGACTTCGTCGTCACCTCGGCCGGCGGCGCCACCGTCCGCTACGGCACGCTCAACGACCAGCGCACCGAGGCGGCCCCCGCGAGCACCGACCAGTGGCACGGCCACGGCTCCTTCAGCGGCGGCACCCCGATCCTCAGCCTGACCGCCGACACCGCCAACGCGAGCGTCGCGAACCAGATCTCCTGCACGATCCTCGTGGACGGCACAACGGTGGCCGACAACAGCGGCTCGACGATCGCCCTCTGCACGGCGAACGTGGGGTGAGGTTGGGGCCCGTGGCTTTGGCCGGCCGGGCGGTGGTTGTGCCGGTTGGGCGCGGTGGGACTTAGCCGGCCGTTCGGCTGCGCGGCGAGGCTTGGGCGACCCGGCGGGTGGTGCTGCCAGCCCGGTGGCCTCACGCTCTGCCAGCCACTCGGCAGCCCGGCGGGGCTTCGGCGACCCTGCAGAAGGAGCGGTCTTGCAGACCCCGCGGCCTCGGGCTCTCTCGACCACTAGTGAGCCCGGCGAGGCTGCGCCAACCCGGCAGAAGGGGTGATCTTGCCGGACCCCGCGGCCTCGGGCTCTGCCAACCACTCGGCAGCCCAGCGAGGCTGCGCCAACCCAGCGGGTGGGGTGGTCTTGCCGACCCCGTGGCCTCAGGCTCTGCCAACCACTCAGCAGCCCGGCGAAGCTTCACCAACCCAGCAGAAGGGGTGATCTTGCCGGACCCGTGGCCTGGGGCTCTGCCAGCTGTTCGGCTGCCCGGAGAAGCTGCGCCAACCCAGCAGATGGCGTGGTCTTGCCGGCCCAGCGGCCTCGGGTCCTGCCAGCCATTCGGCTGCCAGCGCAGACATGCGTCGCCAACTCGGCAGGTGGGGTTGGTTTGCCGGCCGTGGGCCGCTCAGCAGCCCAGCACGGCCGGCGTTGGCCGCCCCTGGGCAATCGTTGCCGAACGCAGTCCGCGCGCCGATCTGGCGCAAACGAGGCGACCGGGGGCGCACCAGCGGCGGCCCTGGATCGGTGCCGGCGCTAGTGCGTTGGAGATTTGATCAAGCCGGCTGGTCTTCACCAACGCCAGGCTGCTCAGAGAGCCGAGCGTCGGCACTACGTCAACCGCACCAGTTCGACGACCCGACGCGATGGCACTCGACCAGCCCGTCGGCCTCCGCAGCACGGGATCGCTCGGGGCAGCGACTTGGCAGCGCAGTTCAGGCTGTCTCGACCGCGGCAGTCGACTCACTGGGCGACGAGAGGTGCAACCACTCGAATGACTGCCCGGGTGCTCCCGCCACCTCAGGGCCTGGCGGCCGGCCGGCCTACCCCCAAGTCGGCCGGCCAACCGCCACCGAGCCGCTCCTGGCGACTCTTCCGGACCCGCCGCACGCGACCGCGGACCCGCGACGCCGGCTTCACAGCCTGCCCCTCCCCTAGGGCTCCGCCGGCACCGACTACGACCCTACGCGGCCCACCCCCCTGGACGCTAAGAAACCACTAAGTATGCCCAGCCAGGGTATCCCCGACCTGCGAAAACGTGGGTGAACACTGTGCAAGAAACCTGTTGCGCATCAGCTCGCGGACCGATCTTCAACTGATCTCCGCACCCCGCCGGCCACCTACCCCCACCACCCGGCAGCCCTCCGGCTCCCGGCTGCGCCCCCAAGGGGCCACCCCTCCTGCCCCGACAGACAGCCCCCGCCCTCCCGAGGGGGGCGTCCCCAGCTCCATTCTATCGGCGACCTCCGACAAAAACGCTGGCCAAGCCGTTGAGGGAGCGAGTTGTCCACAACTCCAGGATGGGTGTGGACAACTTCGGAGAAGAGCCGGGAGGCACGCCGAAACGCCGCCGACAAGATCGAACCGGCGACCAGAGCCAGGGCACGCGCCCAGCCGCCGAACGGGCCGCAGCAAGCCCTCTGAACCAGCGACCGGAGCCAACTCGCCAGAGCCAAGCCCTCAAAATCACACGCCAAAGCAGCCCAGCAAACCGACTAATCGGCCAAATCAGTCAATCGGCTCAACCACTCACTCCAGCTCAACACCCTCCATTCCCGCACCCTCCAGCTCAGCAGCCTCCCCCTGCACCTCCGGCACCTGGGCCGGATTCACCCGCCCGTACAGCACCGCCGCCAGGGCGTACTGCTCCCGAGCCAACCCCTCGGTCGAAGGTGCCGACCGGAAGATCCGCGCCAGGGTCACCCGGAGGATCGCCTCGTGCAGGTCGAACCCCCTGGCCTGCGCGAGGTCGATCCCCTCCCACGCATAGCGGGAGGCCATCGCCGAATCGCCCAAGCGCTGCGACAAGTCGGCCAGGTTGTTCAGCGACACGACCGCGTAGCTGTCGTTGCCGAGCTCCCGGTCGATCGCCAGTGAGGCCAGTTCGTGAGCCACCGCCGCTTCGAAGCGGCCGGCGCGCTTCTCCGTCTCGGCGCAGTTGTTGAGCGCCTGGCCGCGCAGCTCGAGGTCGCCGGTGCGCTCGGTTTCGGCGACGGCCTCCAGCAGGCGGGAGATGGCTTCGTCGTGGCGGGAGAGCAGGGACAGGACGCTGCCGAGGTGGATGTTGGCGACGGTGATGGAGCGTTTGTCGCCGAGCTGCACGGCGAGGTCCAGGGCGCGTTCGGCGTCGGCGGGGTTGACCTCGGGCAGCTCGAAGGTCAGGGCGATGGCGCAGCGCGAGATGAGCATCCAGCACTGGCCGAGGATTTCGCCGGAAGCTTCGGCGGCGGCCAGGCCCAGGTCGACCAAGCGGGTCCACTCGTCCAGCAGGGGACAGACCACGCGGTAGGTGTGCGAAACCCGGGCGAGGCGCCAGACGTCGCCGTACCACGCGGCGGAGTACGCGGCGTCCAGGACCGCCAGGAGGTTGGGCCACTCGGCCTCGAACCAGTCCTGGGCCTCGTCGAACGTGCGCAGGGCCGGGAGGGCGTCGGCGGGCAGGAGGCCGGTCAGGTCGAGCGGGTCGACGATGCGCAGCATGCGGCGGCGGGCCGTGTCGGAGGCGGCCTGGTAAAAGCGCACCGCGCGGACCAGGACCGCTTCCGTCGAATTACTGTCCAGTTCGGACTCCGCGAGGTCCCTCAGGTAGAGCCGCACCAGGTCGTGGGGTGCGAAGACGTCGCGGGCCGTCTCGGTCAGCAGGTTGTGCGCCGCCAGGGTGCGCAGGGCGCGGCGCGCGCGGTCGACGGGCATGGCCGCCACCGCGGCCGCCAGGTGCGGGCCGACCCGGCGCACGGGCAGAACGCCGAGCTGCAGCAGGAGGCGCGCCAGGTCCGAAGGGAGGCCGCGGAACGAGACGTCGAACGCGGCACGCACGCCGTCGTCCGCGCCGTCGACCTCCAGGGCGGCGAGGCGGGTGCGTTCGTTGCCCAGCTCGTCGACCAGGTCCTGCGCGGTCCACTGTGGACTGGCCGACAAGCGCGCGCCGGCGATGCGCAGGGCCAGCGGCAGGTAGCCGCACAAGCGCGCCAGGGCGTGGTTCAGGTCGAAGTCCGCGGGCCCGGCCAGCTCTTCGATCAGGCGCACCGCGTCGTCGGGTGCCAAAGTGCCCAAAACACGCAGCCGCGCCGCGTTGGACACGGCCAGGCCTTCGAGCTTCGACCGGCTCGTCACCACGGTCATCGACCGCGAACCCGGCGGCAGCAACGGCCGCACCTGCTCGGCCGAACGCGCGTCGTCGAGCAGCACCAGCATGCGGCGGCCCGCGATGAGCGAGCGGTACAGCGCGACGCGTTCGTGCAGCTGCTCCGGCACGTCCCCCGTCGCGACGCCCAGGCCCAGCAGGAACTGCGTGAGCAGCTCCGCGGGCTCCAGCGGCGCGTGCCGCGGGTCGAAACCGTGCAGAGAAGCGAACAACACGCCGTCCGGGAACCTCTCGGCCGTGTGGTGGGCCCACCACACGACCAGCGCGCTCTTGCCGACGCCCGCCGTCCCGGACACCACGGCGACGGTGCTCTCGCCGGTCTCCGCGAGGCCGTCCAGCCACGCCAGCTCGGCGTCGCGGCCGGCGAGCGAAGGCACCGCGGCGGGCAGCTGTGAAGGCGCTTTCACCGGACCGGCGATTTGGGGGACGGCGACGTCCAGATCGTCGTTGAGCACGCGCTCGTGCAGCCACCGCAGGTCGCCGCCCGGTTCGACGCCGAGCGTGCGCAGCGTGGCGCGCGAGACGGTGCGGTAGAGCTCCAGCGCGTCGCCCCGGCGGCCGGCGTAGTAGAGCGCGCGCATGAGCTGCCCGGCCGTGCGCTCGGCCAGCGGGTCGGCGCGCACGAGCGGGCTGAGCTCCACGATCAGCTCGTTGTGGCGGCCCAGCTCCAGGTCGGCGTCCACGCGCGCGCCGTGGATCGCGAGGCGCAGGTCCTCCAGTTCGGGCGCACGCACCGAATCGGGCACGCCGGACAGCGCCGGTCCTCGCCACAGAGCCAAAGCCGAACCCAGCAACGTCGACGCGTGCTCCGGCGGCTCCAGCACGGCGCGGTCCAGCAGGGCCCGGGCGCGGTGCACGTCGATGCGCGCCGGATCCACGGCCAGCTGGTAGCCCGGCGGGCTCGTGAGGATCTCCGCGACGGAGTCACCGCCCAGGTCGCGCAGCACGCGGCGCAGGTGCGAGACGTTGCCGTGCACGATCGTCCGCGCGGTGGCCGGCGGGTCGTGGCCCCACAGGGCGTCGATGATCTCCTCGAGCGGCACGACCTTGCCGACCTTCAACGCCAGCAGCGCGAGCAACCCTTTCACGCCGGGACCGCCGATGGAAACTGCACGTGCACCGTCGAGCAGGGTGACGGGGCCGAGCAGCTGCACGTGCGCGCCCGCGTTTTCGGCCATGCTCGCGCGCACCTCCCCGGGTTGGTTCCGGCGTCTCCCCCGCCAGGAGGCACAACCTACCGTGGTGATGAGCGGACAGACACAACTCTTTCGTGAACTCCACACGCCGGACACCCGCGTGTCAGGCGCTGTTTCACCGGCTGTGCGCACGGTTTTCCCGCCCGAGCAGCGGCCGCAGCCCGAATGTCGTAACAGAGGCGCCCCCGGGCAAAACGAATCCGGCCCCGCACCATCAGTCCCGATCTGATGGTGCGGGGCCGGACTCGGTGACGTCGGCTGGGCCGCCAGGGGGCGCGGTCCACCCGACCTCAATGCTGTCCGGGCGGGACGGGTGGGCTCACCCCGAGCGAAGAACCCGGACTGCCACGGACAGCTCCTCCGCGGCGGACCCACGAGGCCCGTGCGGAGTGGCGACAAAGTAACAGGGCGCACATCCACGGCTACCGGCGACCCGCCGCCGCGCCGGGGTAACCCTCGTCACCGGCGCACCGGGGTGGCGTCGCGGCCGGCGATGAACGACGGCCTCGGGCTGCTGGCCGCGAAGGGTTCCTGCAGCGCGTTCTCGACGCTGTTGAACACCAGGAAGATGTTCGAGCGCGGGTACGGCGTGATGTTGTTCGACGACCCGTGCATCACATTGGAGTCGAACCACAGCGCCGTGCCCGCCGCGCCGGTGAACTGGTCGATGCCGTACTCGGCCGCCATCTTCGTGATGTCGTCCTCGGCCGGCACCCCCACGCGCTGGTCCTTGAGCGAGCTCTTGTAGTTGTCGTCCGGCGTCTCGCCCGCGCACTGCACGAACGTGCGGTGCGAGCCCGGCATGACCATGAGCCCGCCGTTGTACGGGTAGTTGTCCGTGAGCGCGATCGAGCAGCTCACGGCCCGCGGTGTCGGCATGCCGTCCTCGGCGTGCCACGTCTCGAAGTCCGAGTGCCAGTAGAACCCCGTGCCCTTGAAGCCCGGCATGTAGTTCACGCGGCTCTGGTGGACGTAGACGTCGGACCCCAGCATCTGCCGGGCCCGGTCGAGGACCCGCGGGTCGCGCACGAGCTCCGCGATGAGCTCCGAAATCACGTGGACGTCGAAGATCGACCGGACCTCGCCGGTCCTCGCCTCGGTGATCACCCGCTCGTCGGCGCGCAGCTCCTGGTCGGAAGACAGCCGCACGAGCTCCTGCCAGTACGTCTGGACCTCACCGGGCGAGAGCAGGCCCTCGTCGACGGTGTAGCCCTTGGCCTCGTGGTTGGCCAGGGTCGCGGCGTCGATGGGACCGTCTGCCTCGGTACCCCACACCGTGGGGTGCACGCGCGGAAGTTGCTCCGGCGTACCGGTGATCCGGGTCGGGTAACCGTCCTCGACCCGGGTGTCCATCAGCGTCACAGTTGCTCGCCTCCTGGTTCTCGCGTTCTTTCTGTCGGGGTGGTGGTGGCGCGGCAGCAGCCGGGAAGGCTCAGGCGGATTCTTCGGTGATGAGCGGGTACACGCCGTTCTCGTCGTGCACCTCGCGGCCGGTGACCGGCGGGTTGAACACGCACACGCACTTGATCTCGGTCTTGGGCCGGACCTGGTGCTTGTCGGAGTCGTTGAGCACGTAGATGGTGCCCGGCGCCAGCGGGAAGACCTCACCGGTCGCCTTGTTCTCCACCTCGCCCTCGCCGGAGGTGATGAACACCGCCTCGATGTGGTTGGCGTACCAGAAATCGTTCACCGTGCCCGCGTACAGCGTTGTCTCGTGCACCGAGAAGCCCAGGCCGTCCTTGGCCAGCATGATGCGCTTGCTGCGCCAATTGGGCGTCTTGATGTCGGCGTCGGTGTCGGTGACTTCGTCGAGAGTACGGACCAGCAAAGGTCGCTCCTTACCTGTCGTGCGGGATTACTTGAGGACGGCCGCGATGGAATCGTCGATGATCGACAAGCCCTGCGTGAGCTCGTCGTCGGTCAGCGTCAGCGGCGGCAGCAGCTTCATGACCTCTCCGTCGGGCCCGGAGGTCTCCATCAGCAGGCCGCGCTGGAACGCTTCTTTGCACACGGCGCCGGCCAGGTCGCCTCCTGTGAACTCGATGCCGCGCGCGAGGCCGCGGCCCTTCGCCACCAGGTTGGCGTCCGGGTACGCCTCCACGATGTCCTTGAAAGCGGCGGCGATGCGCTCGCCCTTGGCCTTCGTGGACTTCTCGAGCTCGTCGTCGCTCCAGTAGAGGTTGATCGCCTCGGTGGCGGTCACGAACGCGGGGCTGATGCCGCGGAACGTGCCGTTGTGCTCACCCGGCTCCCAGACGTCGAGCTCCGGCTTGATGAGCGTGAGCGCCATCGGGATGCCGTAACCGCCGATGGACTTCGACAGGCAGACGATGTCGGGCTTGATGCCCGCGTCCTCGAAGCTGAAAAACGGGCCGGTGCGGCCGCAGCCCATCTGCACGTCGTCGAGGATCAGCAGGATGCCGTGGCTCTCGCACAGGTCCGAGAGGCCCTTGAGCCAGGCGAGGCGCGCGGCGTTGATGCCGCCCTCGCCCTGCACGCCCTCCACGATCACGGCCGCGGGCTCGTTCAGGCCGCTGCCGGAGTCTTCGAGCAGCTTCTCGAAGTAGAGGAAGTCGGGGATCGTGCCGTCGAAGTAGCGGTCGTACGGCATCGGCGTTGCGTGCACGAGCGGGATACCCGCGCCGCCGCGCTTCATCGAGTTGCCGGTGACCGACAGCGCACCCAGCGTCATGCCGTGGAACGCGTTGGTGAAGTTGATGACCGACTCCTTGCCGGTCACCTTGCGGGCGAGCTTCAGCGCGGCTTCCACCGCGTTGGCGCCACCGGGGCCCGGGAAGACGATCTTGTAGTCCAGCTCGCGCGGCTTGAGGATCTTCTCCTGGAAGGTCTCCAGGAAATCGCGCTTGGCCACAGTGAACATGTCGAGCGCGTGGGTCACGCCGTCGCGCTGGATGTAGTCGATCAGAGCGGCTTTGAGCTTCGGGTTGTTGTGGCCGTAGTTCAGCGCGCCGGCACCCGCGAAGAAATCGAGGTAGGCCTTGCCGTCCTCGTCGTACAGCCAGCTGCCCTGCGCACGGTCGAAGACGACCGGCCACCCCCTGCTGTAACTGCGGACTTCCGATTCGAGCTCTTCGAAGATGCTCATGACGTTTCTCTGCTCCTACTCGCCCCGAAATTGACGGCTTATTGACGGATCAACGGACCGATACGGTAAAGGTTCTCGGGCTGGTGCCCACCTTCCCCATCTTCCGGGAAATCTTCGGCTTCGAACAGCCTGCTGCTCTCCAGCGCGGCGTTCCACCGCTTCGCGAACGACGCGAAGAGGCGGATCGAAGCCTCGTTGTCAGGGGTGATCGTGGTTTCGAGGAAACGCACCCCGTCGTCGATCAGTCGGGTGTACAAGGCGTCGAGCAGCTGCCCGGCCAGGCCTTTCCCGCGCTGTGAAGAGTCGACCGCGACCTGCCACACGAGCGCGACGTCGGGCTCGGACGGCCTCCGGTAGGCGATGACGAAACCCACCACCTCGCCGTCGACTCGGGCGACCACCGAACTCTCTGCGAAATCGCGACACCACAGCAGGTATGCATACGGAGAGTTGAGATCAAGCTTCTGCGAATCGCGCGCGATTCGCCAGAGGGCGGCGCCATCGGCCTTGGTCGGGGATTCGATCAAGTGCTTTCCGGACATACTCAGGAAACGTAACAGAGAATTTTCCTGCCGCCAGCGATGCGGACCACGTGCACGCCGCTCACCTGCGGCAACGCGGATACCCCGGTGAGGAGCCCCACAAACACGTTTGATCGACGGCTTGGCTGGGCATGACGTGCTTCTGGGCCACCCACCCAGGTGAGCGGCCGCGTCTCCCCCGACCATGACGCCTCGGGCGGTTCGGCGCAAGACGGACGAACTCAGCGCCTGCTCACCCGGCGCGTCCCGCCGGTGTTCGGTCAGCCCCGCTGCGTGTTCTTGGCCGGTTTGCGCGGCGTCCGCCGGCGCAGCGCCGCGATCGGCGTCCACACGGCGGGCAGCACGAGCAGCAGCACCACGAGCAGCCACCACACGGGTGCCTCGCCGCGGCGCCAGCCCGCGACCACGGTACCGAGCCAGCCGAACAACGGCTGCGCCAGCGGCGGCAGGAAAGCCGCGAACAGCAACGCCGCCACCACGAGCACACACAGCAGCGTGAGCACCATGCGCCACGTGCGTTTCAGCGTCAGCAGGCTCACCACGAGGAACACGACCGCTCCCGCCGCCACGGGCGGGCCGACCCACTGCAGCACCTCGCCGCCGTTGCCGCCCAGCACGAGACCGGCCACGGCCGTCACAGCGGCCGCGATGAGGTTCCACGGCCGGCCGAGCCTCGTCGCGCCCTGCGTGACCCACCACGCGCTGCGCCCGGTCGCCTGGGCCACCTTCGCGGCGGGCTGCAGCGACGTCGGCACGCGGGTGGCGCCGGCGGCGGCGTTGACGCCGGTCGCACCGGCCTTCACCAGCGTCTTGGTGAGCAGCATCGTGCCGCGTTCGCCTTCGAAGCGTTCGGCGGAGACCTGGCAGGCCTGGAACGCGCGTTGCGTCGCGGCGTCGTCCGCGGGCGGCGTGGCCATGACCGCGCGGAAGGCCGCGGACGGCTTGCCGTTGCCCTCGGCCGCGTCGTCGGCGGCCTGTTCGGCGACGACCGGCAGCTCCTCACGCGCGATCTCCAGCTGGCGACCACGCGCGAGCACCATCGACGTCACCGGCAGGCTCGTCGGCAGATCGTCGGTGAACGCCACGTCGGCCAGCTGGGCGTCGAGGCCCAGGAAGGCGAGCTCCTCGCCGAGCTGCGCGACGAGCGACTGCACGTCGGCGGCCGCCACGTTGTCGGCGACGCTCGGCAGCTGCCAGCCGACCGCCTGGAACGCCTCGCGCACCTCCGCACGGAACGCGTCCGGGCCGACGACGTTGCGCAGCAGCCGCAGCCGGTGCGGGTCGAGCAGGCACTGCACGAGCCAGCCGACGGCGTCGACCCGGCCCCACATCCAGTCGTTCGCGCGCCACGAGGACTTGTAGAACGCGCCGAAGTAGTCCGCCTGCAGGCCGGTGAGCTTGTCCCAGCCGCGCCGGCGGCCCAGGTCGAGCAGCGTCCGCGAATCGGCGCTGACCTGCACGAGGTCCACCCGCTGATCGACCGACGGCGGCTGCGCGAGCAGACCCCGGGTGGCGACGTGCAGGAGGATCAGGCGAGACATGAGGGTGCGGTCGCTGCCGGGGTGGGCCGGGTTCGTGGACTGCGCCGCGGCCGCAGGCTGCGCCGGGTTTGCGGGCTGGGCCGCCTCGGGGTGCGCTGGGTCCTCGGGCTGCACTGCGACCGTGGGCTGCGCCAGGTCCTCTGGATGCGCCGGGTCCTTCGGCTGGGCTGCCACCTCGGGATGCGCCGGATCCTCGGGCTGCACCGCGACCTCGGGGCGCGCCGCGACCGCCGACCGCGCCGAGTCCTCGGGCTGGGCTGGGTCCTCGGGCTGGGCGGGGTCCTTCGGCCGCGCGGGGTCCTTCGGTTGCCCTGCGACCGCGAACTGCGCAGCCTCGCCGGGACGCGCCGCGACCACCGACTGCGCCGAGTCGTCGGAACGCGCCGGGTCCTTCGGCTGCGTTGCGACAGCGGGCTGGGCTGCCACCTCGGGATGCGCCGGATCCTCGGGCTGCACTGCGACCGTGGGCTGCGCCCAGGCCCCGGACCGAGCCGGGGCCAGAGCCGGATCGTCGGCCAGGCCGAACCAGCCGACCAGCGTCGTGACGGTGTCGACGGCCTCGGCCACCCGGCCGGCGACCTCCGGCTCCAGCTTGATCCCCGCAGGCGCGGGCGCCTGTCCGTTCATCTTCAGCACCGCTGCCGTCGCCAGGGGGTCGCTCGCCAGTTCGCGCAGCACCGGCGCCGCGTCGCGGAGGGCGGCGGTGACCAGTGGCCAGGCTTCGCGCAGCGCGGCCGACTTGCCCAGCTGGGCCCACTCCCGGGCCAGCTGGGCGATCCAGTCGGCCGCCGACGTGCCCGCGGCCGGTGGTTCGTGCTTCGCCACCCAGGGCGAGATGCGGATGCCCCGCGCGGCCTTGCTGCGCGCCGCGTGCAGCCGTGCGCGGACGTCGTTGAGTGTCGCGGCCTGCTGCTCGTCCGGGCACAGGTGGAACGCGGCGTTCACCAGCTGCAGGCCCGTGGCGACGGAGTCGTCGAGCGCCGTGGTGCGGAAGGCGGCGAGGTCCTCGACCTGGCACACGGCGCCCGGCGCCTTCGCCGGCATGCCGTGCCGGAGACCTTCGGCGGCCACCGCGCGCAGCTCCGTCGACATCCCCTTGGCCCAGCCGTTGTCCTTACTATCCACAGTGGACAACGCGTAGTACCGCGTGGCCGTGCGCACCAGCTCGGCCGCGTCCTCGGCGACCCGCCGGTCGAGGTAGGCCGCCATCACGCGGTGGTCCACCAGCTCGCCGCCGCGAAGCCCCAGCGCGGCAAGGGAAACACGGGTGTCACGGGTGGCGACCACGGCGTCGTTGTGCGCGGTGAGCTCCTCCAGGTCGGAGCTGATCGTCTGGTTGATCACCGTCGAGACGACCTTCGCCAGCGCCGCGCCCAGCAGCGGCGGGTTCGCCGGGTCCACCGGCACCGCGGCCGCCTCGGCCTCCACGGTGGGCACCACGTAGAGCAGCAGCCGCCGCACGTCCGACGAAGACGGCAGGTCGAAGATCTCCCGCAACGCCGGGCGCAGCGGCTTGTTCACGAGCACGCCGCCGTCGGTGAGCCAGTGCGAGCGCGTGAGCTCGGTGTAGTCCGTCATGTCCGGGTGCAGCCGGTCCGCGACCCGGGGGCCGACGGGCAGCCGCGCCAGCTCGAACGCGCCGGGGAACGAAGCGGTCGAGCGCACCGCCAGCGCGAGCGGTGCCGTGACCTGGTTGTTCCACAGTGGACCGACGAAGCGGAACAGCATGCGGTGCTCGGTGTCGCGCACGAGGTTGCCGAGCGCGTCGTCGTAACGCACGGTCTCGCCGTCGATCATCGTGCCGGGCAGCAGCAGCGTCATGTCCGGCGGCTCGGCCGGCGTGGTGCCCCCGGAGACGATCGCGCGGAACGCGCCGTCGAGGCAGCCCAGGAACTGGTCGCCGTCGAGCAGCGACCGCGGCTGCGCCTCCTTCGGGTCGCGGATCAGGTTCGCCAGCGACGCGTCGGCCAGCAGCGCGTCACGCATCGGCGCGGGCGACGACCGGAACGCCTCCGCCAGCCCCAGCCCCGCCGCGCCCACGCCGCCGGCGCTCGTACCGGTGAGCACGTCGAGGCGCACCTTCGCCCGCAGCAGGTCGAGCAGCTTCCGGTACCCACCGGCCGACCCGGCCGAGCGCGACGCCTGCAGCAGCGCCGACGTCTCGGTGGCCACCCCGCTCATCCACACGGCCAGGCTCGCGCCCCCGACCATGGTCATCGCGAGCCGGATCTCCTGCGGCCACGGAGCCGCTCCCTCGCCCATGCCGCGCCCCTCGACGTGCCGTCCCGACAGCAGCACCCTAGCGGCGCGCTCAGGAGGCGAGGTGCTCCAGCAGCAGAACTTGGCCCTCCCCTACACAAAACCCGAGTACCGCGCCCGTCGCGATGAGGATCCACTCGTCCTGCTGGAACGCCGGGCGCAGCAGCTGCTCGAACTCCTCGGGCGAGAGCTCCTTCATCTTGGTGACCAGCACGTTGCGGATGTCCATCGCGTCGGTGGCGTAGTCCTCGATGTAGCGCATCGTGTCGGGCAGGCGCGCCATGATCTGCTCGGAGATCGCGAACTTCACGTCCTGGTAGCGACGGCTGCCGATGGCGAACACCAGCAGCGGCTTCGCGACGTTCGCCGCACGGCCGATCTCGACGTCGAGCTGGCGCTGGATCAACGCCAGCACGCGATCGGACAGCGGCCCCCGCAGGATCGCCTCGATCACGTTGTGCGGCGTGATGATCTCCTTGGCGATCAGCGCGCCGTACGCCTCGGCCACCTCCGCGCGCCGCTTCAGGAACAGGCCCTGCCACTGCACGCCGAAGTACCGCTTCGGCTCCAGTGGGTAGAAGATCATGCGCAGCGCGAGCCAGTCGGTGAACCAGCCCGTGAACAGGCCGAAGATCGGCATGATCGGCGGGAACTTGAACAGCACCCACGCCACCATCTGGATCACGCCGATCAGCCCGCCGAACACCAGGCCCGAGCGCGCGATGAACTTGAACTCCTGCTCGCCCGCCTCCTGGAAGATCCGGTTGAGCAGGCGCTTGTCCTTGACCAGGCTGGTGACGACCATGCCCTTGAGGTCGAACACGCTGTCCACATCGGACTTGATGAGCTCCAGCACGGCCTTGACCATGTGCGGCGACTCGGTCTGCACGCGCTGGATCACCAGCCGCTGCACGCCCACCGGCAGCGATTCCCACAGACCGGGCTGGTAGTGCCCGGCGACCTCGCGCACGATGTCCTCGACGGCCGCTTCCAGAGGTTTCGCGATCTCTTGCGCGATCCGGTCGGCGTCGAGGCGCGCGACGATCTCGGCCGGCTTGATCAGCTGCTCGGTCATCGTGTCGCACGCGATGCTCGCCATGCGCGCCGCGCGTTTCGGCACGATGCCCTGCCAGCCGAGGAACGGCTTGATCCCGAGGAACTCCACGGGCTGGAACATCATGCGGATCGCGACGAGCTTCGTGCCGTACCCGATGAGCGCGGCGACGACGGGGATCGAAACGTAGAGCGGCCAGTGGCGGGCGAAGTCGTCGAGCAGGCCCGAGAGGAAGGCGCCCACGCTAGCCCAGGCTCGGGTCGCAGGCCTGCCAGAACTGAGCCCCGAGCCGGGAGATGTGCACGGTCCGGCGGATCACCTTCACCCGCTTCACCTGCTTCTCCACCTCACGCACGGTCTCGTCGGTCAGGAGGATCTCGTACTGCGTCTCCAGGGCCGGCACCTCTTCGTCGAGGTCGACGAGGCCCAGCCCGATCAGCCGCGTGAGGTAACCGGGCACCTGGTCGGGCAGCGACACCCCGGCCGCCTTGCCGACGGTCGAGGCGTTGCGCAGCACGATCCGGCCCGCGCCACCGAGGTTCGTGCGCTCGGCGACGTCGACGGTGGGGAACGGCGAACCGTCGGACAGCGCGGCGAGGATGCGGGCCTCGTCGGGTGTGAGCTGGCGCAGGATGATCGCGTAGAGGTACTCACGCGCGCGTTCGCGGCCGAAGCCGATGGAATGGTTGAGCAGCTCGGCCATCGCCGCCCGCAGCGGCTCCTCGTGCTCGCGCGCGGGCACCAGCGTCACGGTGGACTCGACCACGCGACCGCCCGCGTCGCCGCGGTTCATGGCCGACGCCGCGGTGAGCGCCGCGTGGTACGGGTCGTCGACCTCGTCGAGGCGGCGGCGCAGCTGGCTGAGCAGGCTGCGCTCCACCTGCCGGATCCCACGTTCGGCTTGGTCGAGCCCGGGCAGCTTGCGCGTGAGTCCGAACCCGGCACGCGCGGCCCACCCGGCCAGCTGCCCGGCGCGGCGGGCCACGTTGACCACGTCCTCGGCCGAGCCCCGGCCGTTCGGTCGCTGACTGTCCACCGGCGTGCTCCCCTCGTGTTCCGCGCTGATGCTACCTGCGGGTAGGCGATGCGGCCGGCGTGATCACCAGTGTTGGATGGCGCGCATGACCGCCACCGCCTGGGGACCGCCGATCGACGTCCTCCCGCTGTTCGCCCGTGAGGAACAAGCCCTGGTCAGCGTGCTCACGGACCTCGACGCCGGCCAGTGGGCCGCGCCGACGGCGTGCCCCGGCTGGACCGTGCACGACGTCGCCGCCCACATCCTGGGCGACAAGCTCGGGCGGCTTTCCCGGGACCGCGACGGCTACCACGTCGAAGCGCCTCGCGACGGTGAGCCGTTCCCGGCGTTCCTGCACCGGATCAACGACGAGTGGGTGCGCGCGTGCCGCAGGCTCTCGCCCGAGGTGCTGTTCGCGCTGCTCGTGGACAGCACGGCGCAGCTCACCGACATGTGGAAGCGTCACGACCTCGACGAGCTGGGCGGATCCGTCACCTGGGCGGGCCCGGAGCCGGCGCCGCGGTGGCTCGACGTGGCGCGCGAGTACACCGAGCTGTGGGTGCACCAGCAGCAGATCCGCGAAGCCGTGGGCGCGCCGCTGCTCGACGATCCCGAGTTCCGCGCGCCGGTGGTGGACACCTTCATGCGCGCCCTGCCCCACACGCTGCGCGCCGTCGAAACCCGCGGCGGCCGTCAAGTGGGCTACACCGTGACGGGTTCGAGCGGCGGCCAGTGGACCGCTCGCGCGTCGGCGAAGGGCTGGACGCTGGACCGCGGTGCGCCGACCTCACGCAGCCCGCTGGCTTCGGTGACCACGGACGCGGACACGTTCTGGCGCCTGTGCACGCGCACGGTGAAACCCGCCGACGTCGAGGACCGCGTGACGGTGAAGGGGGACGAAAGCGTTTGCGCGACGGTGCTCGAGATGGTTTCGGTCATCGCCTGACGCAGATCGGCCCCGTGGATGTCGCGAGCGCGGCATCCACCGTGACCGCTCCGGGTCAGCGCCGCTGACGCTTGGTCTGCTTCCTCAGCTGCATGATCCGGGCTCCGCCGACGAGCGCGATGACCACCATGCCGCCGAGGGCGGCCAGGAGCATCGCGATGCCGAGCGGCAGGTTCCCGGCCATGCCGAGGAAGTGCACCGTGACGCTGTCGAGGTTCTGCAGGATGAACACCAGCAGGAACGCCAGCAGCACGATGGCCACGATCGCCGCCGCCCACGCCCCGCTGACCCGGGTGGGCCGGCGTTTCTTGGTCGTGGGCGGCGAGGTCGTGGTGGGGTCAGTGGTGAGCGGACCGGTCCCGGGCACCTCGACACCCGGCACCTCAGGGGTCCCGGGGCTCGTGGCCCCAGTGGGGTTGTCACTTCGCGCGTGGGACATGCCCTGATTGTCCGCCCGGGTTCACCGGAACGCCGGTTCTGCGACCCTAACGGGTGAGTACCGGTGTTTCAGTGCTTGAGCTCAGCGCTTGAGGTCGACCTCGCGCAGCACCCGCAACGAGTTGCGGCCGGCGAGCTTCGCGCAGTCCTCGTCGCTCCAGCCGCGTTCCATCAGTGCGGCGAACAGCACCGGGTACTTCGAGACGTCTTCCATCCCTTCCGGGAGCGTGCCGACGCCGTCGTAGTCGCCGCCGAGGCCGATGTGGTCGATGCCCGCGACCTCTCGCGCGTGCTCGACGTGCGCCACCACGTCGGCGACGGTCGCCTGGGGCTTCGGCGGGCCGTCCCACGTCTCGGCGAAGCGTTTGCGCTGCCCGAGGTTGAGGAACTCCTCGCCGGCGGCGGCCATCGCGGCCTTGAGCTGCTCGTCCCACGCGGCCACGGCCGGGGAGATGAAGGCGGGCACGAAGGTGATCATGGCGACGCCGCCGTTGCCGGGCAGCTGCGCGAGGACGTCGTCGGGGATGTTGCGCGGGTGGTCGTTCACGGCGATGCAGGACGAGTGGCTGAAGATCACCGGCGCGGTGCTCACCTCCAGCGTGGCGCGCATGGTGCTCGGCGCGACGTGCGAGAGGTCGACCAGCATGCCGATCTCGTTCATCGTCCGGACGACCTCCCGGCCGAAGTCGGTGAGGCCGTTGTGCGCCGGTTCGTCGGTGCCGGAATCGGCCCACGGGGTGTTGAAGTTGTGCGTGAGCGTCATGTACCGCACGCCGAGGCGGCGCAGGATCCGCAGCACACCCAGGGATTCGTTGATGCTGTGGCCGCCTTCGGCGCCGAGCAGCGACGCGATCTTGCCGGCGGCGAACGCGGCTTCGGCTTCGTCGGCCGTGGTGACGAGCTCGAGCCGGTCGGGGTAGCGCTGCGCGAGCTGGTGCACGAGCTCGATCTGCTCCAGCACGGCGGTGACGGCGCTGTCGCCCGCGAGCTGGCACGGCACGTAGACCGACCAGAACTGCATGGTGAGCTTTCCGTCGGCCAGCTTGGGGAAATCGGTGTGCAGCGACGGCTGGCGCACCGTCAGGTCGAGCGCCGCCGCCGCGGCCGCGGGGTCGGGTCCACCCTGCAGCCGCAGCTCCCACGGCAGGTCGTTGTGACCGTCGGACAGGATCGTGGTGCTCAGCAGGTTCGTCGCACGTTCGAGTGCCCCAGGAGTCATGGCCTCGACCCTAGCGAGCGAGCCACTCCCGGGCCGCGCGGACGCCGTCGAGCGTGATCTGGTGCCCGCCCGGCTGGCGGTGCGTGGTCACTTCGGCGCCGCGCTCCTTGAGCAAGCGGATGTACTCCTCGGTGGAAGCCAAGGGGGCCATCGGGTCCTGCTCGCCGTTGGAGAGGAAGATGCGGGTGTCCGAAAGGTCGTGGCCGGGCGGTTGCGGGACCGGCGACATGCCGGAGAACAGCGCGGCTTCCTTGAGGACTTCCGGCCGCAGCAGCGTGACGGCGGCGGCGATGTTGGCACCGTTGGAGAAGCCGACGGCGACGAGGCGGCGGTCTTGCAGGCCGTACTCGCTCCTGGCTGCCTCGACGAAGTCGGCGAGGTCGTTGGCGCGCCTGACGACGTCCTCGTGGTCGAAGACGCCCTCGGCGAGCCGGCGGAACCACCGTGCCGCACCGAACTCCGACACCGGACCGGCCGGGGCGAGCGTGGCCGAGCCGGGGCTCAGCTCACGGGCGAGGCCGAGCAGGTCGTCGGGGCCGCCGCCGGTGCCGTGCAGCAGGAGCAGCACGGGCCGGTCCGGCTCGCCTTCCGCGTACTTGTGCTCGAAGGTGCTCACTTCTGCTCCGGGTTGTTCTCGCTGGGGAGGTTCAGCTTGGGCAGCATGTGCTCGATCTCGTCGCGGCGCGGTTCCAGCCACGGCGGGAGCTTCAGCGCGCGGCCGAGTTCGAGCAGCGGCTCGTCGTAGGTGAAGCCGGGCGCGTCCGTGGCCACTTCGAGCAGCGTGCCGCCGGGCTCACGGAAGTAGATGGAGCGGAAGTACTGGCGGTCCAAAATGGACGTCACGTTGACGCCCTTGCCCACGAGCTCCTCGCGCCAGGCCGCCTGCGTCGGCTCGTCGGGCGCGCGCCACGCCACGTGGTGCACGGTGCCGGTGGCGACGAGGCCGCGCGGGGCCTCCGGCGTCACGAGCACGTCGACGAGCGCGCCCGGGCCGCCTTCGCCCGCCTCGAAACGGAACCGGTTGCCTTCCTGGCTGTGGAAGGAAAGGCCGAGCCCGTCGGTGAACATGCCGGCCGTGGCATCCTCTTTGGACACCGAGAGCGTGACGGAGTGCAGGCCGCGAATGGCGTTCTCCGCCGGGACGAGCTTGGTGTCCCATGGGTCGCGCGGGTCACCCTGCGGGTGCGCGACGAGGGCGAGCTGCAGGCCGTCGGGGTCGCGGAAGGTCAGGGTTTCCTCGTTGTCGGCGTTGCGGATCTGGCTCGTCTCCACACCCTGCGTCTTCAGGTGCTGCTGCCACCAGCCGAGTGAGGTCTCCGGCACCGAGAACGCCGTGGTCGTCGCCTGGCCGGTGCCCAGGCGGCCGGCGGGTGCGTCGGACCAGGGGAAGAAGGTGATCAGCGAGCCCGGCTTGCCGGACTGGTCGCCGTAGTAGAGGTGGTAGGTGCCGGGGTCGTCGAAGTTGACGGTCGTCTTCACCAGCCGCAGCCCCAGGGTCCGGAGGTAGAAGTCGACGTTGCGCTGGGGGTTGCCGCCGATGGCGGTGACGTGGTGCAACCCGCTCGTTTTGATGGACATCAGGGTCTCCTCGGGTGCCGGTGTCTCACGCTAACCCGCAAAACCTCTCGCGCGCAAGATATATTCCGGTGAGACTGTGCGGTAGCGTGTGCGCCGTGACACCTGACCCGCGCACGGACGACGACGAGATCGTGACCTGGTGGGGCCTCGTGATCGAGGGCTACCTCGCCACGCAGGACAAGCTGATGGGCGAGATCGCCGATCGGTTCGGCCTCGCGCCCGCGTCGTTCGACATCCTGCTGAGACTCGTGCGCTCGCCCGACCACCGCATGCCGATGACACGCCTGGCCACCGAGGCGGCGCTCTCCAGCGGCGGCTTCACCAAGGTGGCCGACCGGCTCGTCGCCGCGGACCTCATCTGCCGCATCCCCAGCCCGGACGATCGCCGCGTCACGTTCGCCTCCCTGACCGAGCACGGTCTGGACGTGGCGTTGAAGGCCCGCGCGGCCTGCGCCGAAATCCTGCGCCGCATCGTCCTGACCCCCCTGGGCGACGATGCGGCGGCGCTCGCCGCCGCGATGCGCACCCTGCGTGCGGCCAACGGCTGAAAAACGCGCCCTACCGACGTTTTGCCTGGTCGGCGCATGCTGCTGACATGCTTACCGACTCGACCATCACCACCATGCTCCCGGTGTCCGACGCCACCCGCGCCGCCCGCTTCTACGCCGACTCCCTCGGCCTCGCCCCGGTGAACACCGGCGAGGACGGAACCCAGTACTTCGCCGCCGGTGCCGGCACCATCGGCCTGCGCCTGATGCCCGAGGGAGCGCAAAGCCCCAACACCGCGTTGAGCTTCGAGGTCGTCGACCTGCCGGCCGAGATGACCCTCCTGGAGCGACGTGGGGTGCAGTTCCAGGACGTCGACGTGGAGGGGCTGAAGACCGTCGACCACGTGGCCCAGGTGGGCCAGGAGAGGGCTGCGTGGTTCTCGGATTCGGAGGGGAACGTTTTGTGCCTGCATGAGATCTTGGATTGATCTCAGGCCGTTGAGCTGCGGTTTTACCGGCGCGGGCGGGCGCCTACGCGGGTACGGGTTGCCCTGCACCGTGAGCCGATGTCCCAATTCCGGCTCCGCAACCTGCCCAGGCTGTTCGGCGGAGTCCGCAGTCCAACGGACAACTGTCGCTCGTTGACCGGCGTTCCGCTACCACCCGATCCCAGGGGCGCCGCCCACCTCGGCCGAACCCCGCGCCCATTGCTGTCGGCGCGCCCGTGGCCGAGGCTCGATGTCGGCCTTTGCCCGCCCTGCCGCCGAGCGAGCAGTCAGGCCGCTCCGACCGCGGTCAGCCCTTCGCACTGGTAGGCGGCCGACCCGGCCTGCTGCATCCGCAGCTCACGGGTAGGTGTACCCCTGCGCAGTCAGCCGATACCTCAGCACCGCGAGGCACCGGCTCCGCACCTTGCCCAAGCTGCTCGGCGAAATCCCCAGCTCCCCCGCGACCTCGCGGACCGACAGCTCAGGCCGGTGCGCCAGCAGCCAGACGAGCCGCCGGTGGCGGTCCGGCAGGCCGGCGACCGTGCGCCACAGGGCGGTGGCCACGTCGTTGTCCAGTGCCGCCGTTTCCGGGGACTCCGCGGCGCCCGCCGGGGCAGCAGCGGCCTCGAGCTCCGCGGAGCGCGCCCGGCGGCTGACAGTGCGGATGGCGTGCCGGCGGGCGACCGTGGTGAGCCAGGCGCCGAGACGTGAAGGGTCGTGCACCGTGTGCGGCCGGGCGAGGAACTCGGCCCACGCCGTCTGGCCCGCGTCCTCCGCGTCGGCCCGCAGGCCCGGGTCGGCGGCGACCACACGCACGACAAGCTCCGAAATCCGGCGCAACTCCCCGTCCTCGGCCATGCCACGTCCTTTCGTCCGCAAACGCAGACGACGTGACCACCCCCGCCGGCTCCCGATCACCGGAACGACCGCCGAATCGGGCGACTCCGCGTATCCGCAGGTCACCCCGGTGCACGCGGCGCTACTTCAACCCCGGCATCAGCTTCAGCGCGTTGCCCGCCAGTACGTCGCTCAACGTCTCCTCCGGCAGTCCCAGCCCGGCGATCGACCGGACGTTCACCGCGGTGCCCGGCACGCCCGGCCAGTCCGTGCCGAAGATCCACTTGCGGGCCAGCCGCGGGAGGTCGAAGCGGGCGTAGTAGTCCGGCAGTTTCTTGGGTGGCAGGCCGGCGAGGTCGAGCCAGACGTTGGGGCGCGACTGGGCCATGAAGGCCGCGGTGTCGTACCACCAGCCGCGCCCGCCGTGGGCGAAGACGAAGTTCACGGTCGGGAAGTCCTCGACCACATCGGACAGCAGGGCGGGGTCGCCGAAGCTCGAGCGGGAGCCCGGGAACACCGAGAGGCCCGAGTGCAGAACAACGGGCACGCCGAGGGAAGCGCACAGCTCGTAGACGGGGTACAGCTCCTTGTCCGCGGGCGAAAAGCCGCCGTGGACGGGGTGGAGCTTCAAAGCGACCGCGCCCAGGTCCAGCTGGCGGGCCACTTCGTCGCGAAGCGGGTGGTGCAGGTGCGGGTTCACGTTGGCCACCAGCCGAAACCGCGAAGGGTTGTACGCGACCAGCGGCAGGTTGTCCTCGATCGGCTGGACGCCGGTGGCGCGCGGGCTGTACTCGCAGAACAGCAGCACGCGGTCGACGCCCTCGGACTCCATCAGCTCGTCCATCGCGGCGGGGATCACGGAGCCCTCGTCGTCGTAGACCGTGCGCCACGGGTACGTGCCGGCGAAGTCGCGGGCCCAGTCCATCCAGGCCGGTTTGAGCGTGGGCAGCCGGGGGGTGTGGACGTGGGCGTCGACCACGAAGCGACCGTCGATCATGCCGGCCAGTCGATCACGGTTTCGCGGGAACCACGAGCAGCGACTCGCGCACCTGGTCGCGGATCACATTGCGGCGGATCTTGCCTGTCGCCGTCTTCGGCAGCTCCGGCAGCTCCACGACACCGCGCGGACGCTTGAACGCCGCCAGCCCGGCGCGGCAGAACTCGATCAGCTCGTCCGGGTCCACGGCGAAGCCGGGCGCCGCGACGACGCACGCCACCGGCTTGTCGAGACCGTCCGCGTCCGGCGCGGCCACCACCGCCACCTCGGCGACGGACGGGTGCTGCAGCAGCCGTTCCTCCACTTCGGACGGTGACACCCAGATCCCGCCCGCCTTCAGCATGTCCCCGAAGCGGCCAAGGCAAGTCAGGGTGCCGTCCTCGTTGCGGACGTAACTGTCGCCCGTGCGCAGCCATTCGCCCTGGAACACGCGTTTGGTGGTCTCGTACCGCGCCCAGTAGCCCATAGCCGTCGACGGTCCCGACACGAACAGCTCACCCGGCTGCCCGGGGCCCTCGATCAGCGCGCCGGTCTCGTCCCGGATCTCCACTGCGTAGCCCGGCACGGCCGTGCCCGTGCTGCCCGGCCGGATCGCGCCCGGGCGGTTGGACAGGAAGATGTGCAACGCCTCAGTGGAGCCGATCCCGTCGAGGATCTCGACGCCGAACCGGTCGCGGAACCGTGTGAAAATGGCGGCGGGCAACGGTTCCCCTGCCGAAACCGCGTACCGCACCGAGGCGAACGAGTCGTCCGGCACGTCGCTGGCGAGCACGCCGGCGAAGAACGTCGGCACGCCGAAGAACAACGTCGGCTTGTCGGCACGAGCGCGCGCGGCGAACAAAGCCGGCGTCGGCCGCGCCGGCTCCAGCAGCGTCGTACCGCCGGCGGCGAGCGGGAAGAACGCGGAGTTTCCCAAGCCGTAGGCGAAGAACAGCTTGGGCACGGACAGAAACCGGTCACCCGAAGTCGTCGCCAGGATCGTGTGCGCGTACGTCTCACACACCGCGCGAATGCTCGCGTGCCGGTGCATCGCGCCCTTCGGCCGGCCCGTCGTGCCCGATGTGTACAGCCACAGCGCGGGCGAATCCTCCCACGTGCGAGCGGGTTCCAGGTCCAGATCGTCCACAGTGGCCATCTCGGGCCACGCGTGCGTGGCCACGTCCGGGGGGAACTCCGCCGCCTCCGCGCGGTCCAGCACCACGTCGGTGACCTCCGGCGCGGCCGCCAGCGCACCGACGGCCTGCGCGGCGAACTCCCCGGACACGCACAGCACCCGCGCCCGCGAGTCGGCCAGCACCTTGCCCAGCTCGAGGCCGGTGGCCATCGTGGACACCGGCACCGCGACGGCGCCGGCCAGCATCGTGCCGAGGATGCCCGTGAGCAGCTCGACGTCGTCGACCATGCAGAACATCACGCGCTCTTCCGGGCGCACGCCCAGGGCACGCAGGCCCGAAGCGACCCGGTGGGCCTCGTCGGTCAGCTCGGCGTAGCTCAGGGTCCGCCGAGCGGAGACGACGGCGGGTGCGTCAGGACGCCCCTGGGACAACAGGTATTCGGCTGCGTTGAACCCGCCCATGGGGCCCCCTCTAGGTGAGGTGCACGTACTCGTAGTCGAACGGTTTGCCGTTGATGCCCTGCCTCGGCGGCGCGACCCAGCTGGCGATCTTCCCCCGCTCGTACACCGGGTGCATGAGCGAGCGGACGAACGTCAGGTCCTCGGTCGTCGGCAGCCACCGGTGCCGGCTGGCCTCCCACGTCGCCTCGTCGACGATGTTGCCGTCGGGAGTGATGTGGTGGCCGGAGTTTATGCCGACCTCGCGGTTGAAACCAGGGTGCGGAAGCTTGAAGCGGAAGTCGATGTCCGCGTCCGCGAGGATCTTGTTCCAGCGGTTGACGCCGGTCTGGCAGTCGGCCGTGTACTCACCGCGCAGGTCGAGGTTCAGCAGCAGGATGGCCTGCAGCTCGTCGGAGGTCCACGTGCCGTCGCCGTTGGGGCGCTCGAGGTCGCGGCTGTCGTCGGTGAGCTTGTGGTCGTCCTTGCGCCGCGTCTCCTGCCAGCGGCCCTTGAGGCCGGCGGTGTAGTAGTTCGCGGCGTTCGTGGAGGTCTCGCTGCCGAACAGGTCGAGCGACACCGTGTAGTGGAAGTTCAGGTACCGCTGGATGATGTCGAGCGGGATGCCGCCGTGCGAGGCGATGTCGACCGTGTCGTGCTCGCGGATGAGGTCGGCCGAGCGCTGCACCACGCGGTCGACACCCGTGGTGCCGACGAACATGTGGTGCGCCTCTTCCTTCAGCATGAACTCGCACGTGCGCGACAGCGGGTCGAAGGAGGACTCCTTCAGCGTCCCGAGCTGGTACTTCCCGTCGCGGTCGGTGAAGTAGGTGAACATGAAGAAGGCCAGCCAGTCGGCCGTTTCCTCGTTGAACGCGCCGAGGATGCGCGGCGCGTCCGGGCTGCCGGAGTTGCGCAGCAGCAGGCCTTCCGCCTCGTCACGGCCTTCGCGGCCGAAGTACGCGTGCAGCAGGTAGACCATCGCCCACAGGTGGCGGCCCTCTTCGACGTTGACCTGGAAGAGGTTCCGCAGGTCGTAGAGGCTCGGCGCGGTGAGGCCCAGCAGCCGCTGCTGCTCGACTGACGCCGGCTCCGTGTCGCCCTGGATCACGATCAGGCGCTGCAGGTCGGCGCGGTACTCGCCGGGCACCTGCTGCCACACCGGTTCCCCGGCGTGCTCGCCGAAGGCGATGCGCCGGTCGGGGTCGCGCTCGGCCAGGAAGATGCCCCAGCGGTAGTCCGGCACGTTCACGTGGTCGAAGTGCGCCCAGCCCTCACGCCCGACGCTCACGGCCGTGCGCAGGTAGACACCGTGCGTCTGGAGGGTGGGGCCCATCTCGCCCCACCAGTTCATGAACTTCGGCTGCCAGCCTTCCAGCGCCCGCTGCAACCTCCGGTCGTCGGCGAGGTTGACGTTGTTCGGGATCTTGGCGTCGTAGTCGATCCGCTCGGGCATCTCGGTCAGACCCGCTTCCTGTCGAAGATCGCCTTCTGACCCGTACCGTAGCGGCGCAGCGCGCCTTCGGGGCCAGAAGCGTTAGGTCGGGTGAAGATCCAGTTCTGCCACGCGGTGAGGCGGCCGAAGATCTTCGTTTCGATCGTTTCCGGGCCGACGAACCGGTGGTTCGCCTCCATCCCGGTGAGCGCGTCGGGGCTCAGCGAAGCACGCCCCTCCAGCGCGATCCGGATCTCGTCCTCCCAGTCGAGGTCGTCCGGCGCGTCGGTGACCAGGCCCAGCTCCACGGTCTCGGCCGGCGTCAGCGCGTGGTCGCGCTCGCGGACGAGCCAGGAGAGGTGGTCTTCGTCGCCGTAGAAACGCGACTGCAGGCGAGTGAGGCCGTTGCCCATGGGAAACGGGCCGAAGTTGGCTTCCGACAAGGTGATCGACGCGCGTTCTTCGGAATCTTCGTCGTCGATCGGCGGACCGTCCAGGATGTACTGGCGGTCGGCGGCGAGCGCGAGCTCCAGCAACACGCCGGCGAAGCAGCTGCCCGGCTCGATGAGCGCGACGAGCGTGCGGCTGGTGACGTCGAGGCGCTTCAGCGTCCGCTTGTAGTAGTGCAGGATCTCGTTGCTCAGCCAGTCTTTCGCGCCGAGCACCTGCCGCTCGTGGGCGAGGACCTTCGCCGGGTCGCCCTCGGTGCGCAGGACCCACGTGCCGAGCTCGGTTTCGTTGGCGCGCAAGCGGAGGATCGCGTCGTCGAGCTCGCGGGTGAGGCGCAGCAGCCAGCCGTCGGCGCCCTCGGCGTGCAGGTCACCGGGTTCACCTTCGGGGCCGCGAACGGTGATCGTCGCGAGCGAGGCGGGGCGGTCGTAGGTGATGTCGACAAAGCGGTACTTGATGCCGTCGTCGGTGACCTCGGGGTTCAACGGCGTGAGCTGCACGCCCTGGTCGCCGGGCAGGCGCTCGGACTCGGCGGCCAGCTCCCGCGCCCGCGCCAGCACGGACTCGCGGAACCCCACGCGGGGCACGAGTTCGTCGACCAGCCGCCAGTCGACGGCCGTCTTGCCCTTCACGCCGTCCGAGCGCGTGGCGAACACGTCGGCGAGGTCGCGGCGCACGCGGCGCTTGTCGACCACGCGCGTGAGGCCACCGGTCCCGGGCAGCACGCCGAGCAGCGGCACCTCGGGCAGCGCGACCGTCGACGAGTTGTCGTCCACGAGCAGGATCTTCTCGCACGCGAGCGCGATCTCGTAGCCACCGCCCGCGCAGCTCCCGTTGACCGCCGCCACGTACCGCTGACCGGAGAACTCGGTGGCGTCCTCGATGCCGTTGCGGGTTTCGTTGGTGAACTTGCAGAAGTTCACCTTCCACTCGTGCGGCGACGACGCGAGCATCCGGATGTTGGCGCCGGCGCAGAACACCTTGTCCTTGGCGCTCGTGACGATCACGGCCTTGACGCCGGGGTGCTCGAAGCGCAGGCGCTGCGTGGCGTCGTAGAACTCGATGTCCACGCCGAGGTCGTAGGAGTTCAGCTTCAGCTCGTAGCCGGGTACGAGGCCGCCTTGCTCGTCGACGTCCATCTCGAGCCAGGCGACCTCGCCGTCGACGTCGAGCTTCCAGTGCCGGTAGGTGTCCGGATGGCGCTCGAACGTCACAGTCGTGGTGGTGGTCACTCCCCGATTGTCTACATATTGCTGACTAGCGTCAATGTTATGTAGACGCTTGATCTCGGATACTCACCCGGTTGAGCTGTGCCGCCGCCCACGACACGAAGAGCCACAACGCTATCGCGGCCGCCGTGTCGGTGAAGATCGTCGCGAACCAGAACGCCGGGATACGCGGCACGCCCACCAGGAAATGGCCCGCGCCGGCCAGGCCGCCGAGCGAGCAGACCAGCAGGAACGCCAGCGCGCGCCAGTACCGCCCCTTGAGGTACCAGCGGTAGCCGACCAGCCCGAACCCCGTGAACAGCACCCACCCGAACGCAACCACGATCTGCGCCGCGAGCACGGGAATCCCCGGGATCTGCGGGTAGTCCTGCGCGCGGATCACGTTGTGCGCGTAGTGGAACGTCGTCGTGAGCAGCGTGAACGCCAGGATCACGCGGAGTGCGGTGAGACCGTTGCCCGGCATTGTCGTTCGCCCCTCTGCGATTTGATAGATCGCTCTAGCGAGAGAGTAACGCCTGCTCGGCGGTCACACCAGGTCGATGCGGTGGTAGCGCACCGGGTAGCCGGCTTTCGCGAAAGCCGCCGCCATGGGCCCGTTCGTGACGTCCGTGGCGGCGACGATCTTTTCCGCGCCGTGCCCGACGAGCTCGTGCGTGGCCTCGACGAGCAGGTCGTAGGCGTACCCGTGCCCGCGGTGCTCCGGCACGACGCCGACGTACGCGACGATCGGCACGCTCGGGTTGCGCGCGGGGATGGTGAGGCCGACGAGGTCGCCTTCTCGCGTGTACGCGAGCCGCCACCAGTCACGCGGGCTGGGGAGCCAGCGGAGGAGGTCGAGGTCTTCCCGCGCCGCCGCGTCGAGACCGTGCGCGGCGACCGTTCGGCGGACGTGCGCGTCGAGGCTGCCTTGGTGGACACGCCGGAAGACCTCGAGGAACTTGTCGTCGTGCGGTTCCGCACGGAACTCGAGGCGCCCGGGTCGCCGCGGCACGCCGTCGGCGGGCGTCCAGGTGTAGCGGTAGCGCTCGACGAGCACCTCCATTCCCGCCGCGGTGGCCGCCTGGATGCGGCTTTCGACCTCGGCTTTCACGGCCGGGTCTTCGCGCCAGCCGGGCGGCGTCGTCAGGGAGTACTCGGCGCGGAACGGCGCTCGGCGGAGAACTTCCACGCCGGCTTCGAAGTCGGTGAAGTCGAACCAGTCGAGGGCCAGCGGCTGCTCGTCCTTCTCGCCGGCCCACCAGGCGGCTCGCGCCACGGGTTCGCCGTCCTGGATGGCGACCCAGGTCCACTCGGGACGGTATTCGCCGCGCCGGGCCATCTTTTCGTAGTCCCGCCCGAGCAGGGCACTGCCCACACTCCGGGCTGCGGCGAGGTCGGTGAAGAGCCGCTCTTCGCCCGCGACAAGCGGACGCACGACCAGGTCGGTCATGTCTTTCCTTCCGGGAGTTCCGCGCTCCCGTCAGGCCCTCGGCACCCTCAACCGGAGGCGGGAACGCGTGATCGAGTAGCCGAACATGGCGTCCACCTCCTGTTCTGCGCGTGAGGGTGCTGGGCAGTACTCAACCTCGCTCTGGTGGCGGTGGTCAACTGGTTTGGGCGCGCAGGGCAGCCAGGCTGGCGGTCGACCCCGGCCGGCTCGGCGGACTCCGCGATTCGCCGAGCCACCGCCTGGCGCAAGCCGACTTCCACCGCCGCTGGGGTCGAGTCGCCGCGCAAGATGGGAGCAGTTCGAACGACGGGTCAGCCGTGATCGGCCATCGCGGCGTCGATGATTCGCACCGGCAACGGAGATCCCACCCGCTCGGCGTGCCCAGGCAGGTCCCAGCCGAGTCCTTTGCCCGCCAACGACGGCACGCCGGGCGGCGCCGGGATGGCGAAGCGCCGGACGAGGCGTTCGACCGTGGTGAACGGGGCCGGGTCCGGCTTCGCCAGGGGCTGCAGCCGTTCGAGCAGCATCACGAACCGGCTGTCGTGGCGCTCCAGGAACTCCGCTGCTCACTCCGGCATCGACTCCACCCAGCGCGCGCCCGCGTCGCCCTCGCGCGTGGTCGTCGCCGTGGCGAAGGCTGACGGCACGGTCGAGCGTCTCACCGCGTCTCCGCCAGGCGCGCCCGCAAAGCCGCCAACGTGCGAAGCGTCACCTCGACGTCCTCGGGTGACAGCGCCGAGGCCACCTCATCCGCCCATTGGGCCTGGCGGACGCCGAGGTCGTGCAGGGCCGACTGAGCTGTGGGGGTCAGCTCCAGAAGCGGCGCGCGGGCATCAGCGGGATTCGGCGCGCGGGTGAGCATTCCGTTGCGCAACAACCGGTTCACGGTTTCCTGCACGCTCTGGCGACGCAGGCCGCGGCGGCGGGCGAGGTCGGCGGCCGTTGCGGGGCCGTCTTCGAGGAAGCCGAGGACCAGCCACTGGGCGGCGGTGAGGCCGACCGGCGAGGTGAGGGCGTCGCCGGTCGTCAGGAGGGTGCCGTTGGTGAGGACGACGTCGTTGACGAGCTGGGTGAGCTGTTCGGCGCGGGCGGTGCGGCGGGTCATCGTGCTAGCGTGCCATATTGACAGGCACCTGTCGAAAGGAGAAGCCGTGGAGATGCCCGCAATCGGAAGAGCGCACGAAGAGCTCAAGGCCCTCGTCGGGGACTGGGCCGGCGTCGAGGAGCTCGCAGCCGCGCCGTGGGCGCCCGCGTCGACCGCGAAGGCGACCGCCGGTTACCGGGTCGCGCTGGAGGGGTTCGCGGTGGTGCAGGAGTACGTCCAGACACGGGAGGACGGCAGCACCTTCCTGGGCCACAACGTCTTCACCGTCGACCCGGCCACGCAGGAGACGCTCTGGTACGGCTTCGACAGCTACGGCTTCCCGCCCGGCGAGCCCGGCCGCGGCGGCTGGCGAGAGGGGACCCTGCACCTCGAAAAGCGCACCCCGCGTGGCATCGCGTGGCACCGGCTGACCCCGAGCGACGACGTCCTCACCCACGAGATCGACGTGAAGATGGGCGACGCCGCGGAGTTCAGCCCGTTCCTGCGCGCCCGCTACACGCGTACGCAGTAACTGTTCTAGTTGTCTATCAAGCCGACCACGGTCACGGCGGGAATGGTTGCCGGGCTGGGCGCCCGCCTGCTTCTGGTCGGATTGGTAAGAAGGAGGGCATGACCGAGTCGACCACCCAGGCCAACGGCATCACCCTCTGCCACGAGGAGTTCGGCGCCGCGACGGCCCCACCGCTGGTGCTGATCATGGGCCTCGCCGCGCCGATGACCTGGTGGGACGACGATTTCTGCGAGCAGCTCGCCGCCCGCGGCTTCCGCGTGATCCGCTTCGACAACCGTGACGCCGGCCGCTCGCAGCGCATGTCCGGCCGTGCGGATGTCGTGCGCGCCTACCTGCTGCGCGCGGCGCCGTACTCGGTGGCCGACATGGCCGACGACACCGCCGGCCTGCTCGACGCCCTCGGCATCGAGCAGGCCCACGTCGTCGGCGCGTCGATGGGCGGCATGATCGCGCAGACGCTCGCGATCCGGCACCCGGGCCGCGTCAGGTCGCTGACCTCGATCATGTCCACCACCGGCAACCGCCTGATCGGCCACCCGAGCCTGCGGGCGGCAGCGTCGATGCTGGCGCCGCAGCCGCGCGGCCGAGCGGAGTACGTCGAGTTGCTGGTCAAGACGTTCCGCCTCATCGGCTCCCCCGGCTACCCCTTCGACGAGAACCGCATGCGCGAACGCGCCGAACGCACCTTCGACCGCGGCGTCAACCCGGGCGGCGCCGCGCGCCAGCTCGCCGCGATCCTCTCGACCCGCGACCGCACCGCCGCCCTGCGCCGTCTCACCCTGCCGTCGCTGGTGGTCCACGGCGCGCGCGACCCGCTCGTCCACGTCTCCGGCGGCCGCGCCACGGCCCGGGCCCTGCGCGCCGACCTCGACGTCGTCCCGGGCATGGGCCACGACCTTCCCCTGGAGATCTGGCCCCGCGTCCTCGACGGCATCGAGCGGGTGGCCGCGAAGGTCTAGCTCACGGCCCCACCAACCCAGGCAAGCGGTTGTGGGCGGCGCCTAGAGCGTGATCACGCCCAGGTGCGTGAAGTGCGCGGCCAGCCGGGAACCGGGACGGACCTCGACGGGTTCAGTGAGGCCATCGGTCATCACGAGCAGGCCTTCCTCGGTTTCCACGCCGGCGAGCGCCTGCGCCGGGTGCCCCACCGCGGCCCCCGTGGCCGTGTCGACGATCTGGCCGTCGACTTCCAGCAGCACGGCTTCGAGCGTGAGGTCGAGTCCGTCCGGCGAATTCCCGACGGGGCCGAGCCGGACGGCCGTGACGGCACCGTCGTCTAGCAGCGCAACGCCGCCGTACACGCGCGAAACGGCTTCGAGCGCGGTCACGCCGGGGCCCACCGCGCCCTGAACCAGCCGGAAGACCAGCACCGGCCGGGCCCACATCCCGGCGGCGACGGGAGCCGTGAGCATCGCGTCACTGATCACGCGTCCTCCTCAGCCGCGAACACCGCGGTCACACTGCCGAGCCCGGCCATGGTCGCGACGACCGTGTCCCCCGGGCCCACCGGAAACGCGCGCGTCATCGACCCGGGCAGCACCACGTGCCCCGGTTCCAGCGTCACGCCGAGCGGGCCGACGGTGTTGGCCAGCCACACGAGCGCATTCACCGGCGAACCCAGCACGGCCCCGCCGGCGCCGGTCGCGGCGAGCGCGCCGTTCACGTGCAGGGTGCAGCCGGTGAGCCGCAGGTCCACGTCGCCCAGGGCCGTCGGCCGGCTGCCGAGCAGGACGCCGCCGGACGAGGCGTTGTCGGCGATCGTGTCGAACAGCGAGATGCGCCAGTCGCGGATCCGCGAGTCGACGATCTCCAGCGCCGGCAGCACGAAGTCGACGGCGCGCACGGCGTCGGCGACCGTGACACCGGGCCCGCGCAGGGGCGCGCCGAGGACGAACGCGATCTCCGGCTCGATCCGCGGCTGCAGGAACAGCCCCGCCGGGATGGGCTGGTGTTCGAGGTGGAACATCGACGCGGTGAGGTGGCCGTAGTCGGGCTGGTCCACGCCCATCTGCCGCTGCATCGCGGCCGACGCGAGCCCCACTTTGTGGCCGCGGACCACGTCGCCGGCCTCGACCCAGCGGCGCACGAGCTCGAGCTGGATCCGGTAGGCGTCCTCGGGCGTGCCACCCGCGAACGGCTCGACGGGCTCTCGCCGTTCGTGGGCCCGGGCCAGGCTGTCGACGACTTCCCACAGGTGCTCCACGCCGGGGAACTCTCCCGGACCGGCCGGGCGCGCGCCAACCGCTTCGTTCCGCTGGACGGCACGACACAATCTCTCGCATAGAAACTTCTTGCGCGCAAGAGATAGCAGGAGTACGTTTTGGAGCATCAGCCCCAGAGAGGACGTGACCTGAGATGGCACCCACCGAGACCGAAGTCGCGAAGCTCACCGAAGCCCGTGACCAGTTGCGGGACAAGCATCTGCACCCGGCCGCCGTCCGGCCCACGACCGCGGGCCGCGGCATCCACCACACCGCGCTGCTCTCCAGCGACGTCGAGCGGACGATCACCTTCTACCAGGACGTGCTCGGCTTCCCGCTCACCGAACTGATCGAGAACCGCGACTACCCGGGCTCCAGCCACTTCTTCTTCGACGTCGGCAACGGCAACGCGGTCGCCTTCTTCGACCTGCCGGGCCTCGACCTCGGCCCGTACGCGGAGGTCCTCGGCGGCCTGCACCACCTCGCGCTCTCGCTGACGCCGGAGAACTGGGCCGCCGCGCGCGAGCGTCTCGACAAGGCGGGCGTGAAGTACCTGGAGGAGAGCGGCACGTCCATCTACTTCACCGACCCCGACGGCGCGCGGATCGAGCTCATCGCCGACGACCTCGGTGAGATGTACGGCTCGAAGATCGGCTGACGCGGAATCGTCGTCTTTCCAGCGGCGTTAAACCTACATGCAACCTGAAGAAATCCTCGCGAACGCCACGACGATCGCGGTGGTCGGCCTGAGCCGCGACCCGGCGAAGGCCGCGCACGGGGTGCCCGCCACGCTGCAGGCCCACGGTTTCCGCATCATCCCCGTGCACCCGTCGGCCACGGAGCTGCTCGGCGAGAAGGTCTACCGGTCCCTCAAGGACATCCCGGAGCCGGTGGACCTCGTCGACGTCTTCCGCCCCGCCGCCGAGGCCCCGGGGATCGCGGCCGACGCCGTCGCCATCGGGGCGAAGGCGCTGTGGCTGCAGCAGGGCATCGTCTCCGCGGAGGCGAAGCGCATCGCGCAAGAGGGCGGGCTGGAGTACGTGGAGAACCGCTGCACCGCGGTGGTCCGCGCGGTCGCCGCGATCTCGAAGAACTGATCGCGACCCGCCTGGGGCATCATCAACGCGTAGCAGCGTCCGCCGGCCGAGGCGCGCTCCTGGCCGGCGAGGCACCGTGACCGACGATTTGCCCCACCACCGCGGCGACCGCGCCGGTTTCGCCGCGGACCTGCGAGCCGACGGCGAACCGGAAGCCGAGTTCAACCCCGGTATCGCCGGGCGGCTCCCCCGCAAGAACGTCGCCGCCGGCGCGCTCGTGCGCGACGGCGAGGGCCGGGTGCTGTTCGTCGACCCGACCTACAAGCCGTTCCTGGAGATCCCCGGCGGCATGGTCGAGGACGACGAGTCCCCGCTCGCCGCGTGCCACCGCGAGGTCCGGGAAGAGCTCGGCCTCGAGCTCACGCTGGGGCGCCTGCTGCTCGTCGACTGGATGCCGACCCACGGCGTCTGGCGCGACAGCCTGCAGCTGATCTTCGACGGCGGCATCCTCGGCCCCGCGCAGATCCAGGCGATCGACCCGGCCGGCGACGAGCTCGGCGGCTTCGAGTTCCTGGACCTGGACGCGGCCACGCCCCGGCTGCGGCCGTCCAAGGCCAGGCGCGTCGCGCTGGCACGCCGAGCCCTGCTCGCCGGCGAGACCTTCTACGGCGAGTTCGGCCGCCCGGTGCAGTAGAGGCGGTCGGTTCGGCATCGACTGGGGCCCCGTCGGCATAGCGGAACGGCAGCAGAGAGCCGTCCGGGCGACCGCTGTAGGGCTGCCGGAAGACGGAGTTCCCGCTCGGCAGCTTCATCGCGTGCTGGTCGGAGAAGCCGCGAATGCCTTCCATGCGTGCCGAAGTAGTGATCGAACGAGCGGTTCTCCTGCATCAGGATCACGATGCGCTCGAGCCGCCCCGACCGGCGTGCGGGCTCGGCCAGCGCTTTGCGGACGTTTGCAGCGCGAGCGATCCGGCCGCGGCCAGTGCCCGGCGCCGGGTGAGCTCGCTCACGCTCTCGCTCCGAAGTGGACGATACGATCGTTCCCGGTGTCCGCCACGAAAATGCGGCCCTGTGCGTCCACCGCCACGCCGAGCGGGAAGCTCAAGGTGCCGGGACCGTCGGCGCCGAACTCGGCGCGGTACGAGCCGGTGGTGCGGAACTGCGCGACCCAGCCGTAGTCAGGCACCGTCACGTACGCGTCGCCCTGGGTGTTGAGCGCGACGCCCGCCGAGTTGGACAGGCCGCCGAACTCGCTGTTCCGGCCGCCGCCGAGGGAACCGATCACCTTGCCGTCGCCGGAGTAGTGCACCACGGCGACGCTGCCGCTCGCGGCCCGGCCGTTCTGCACGATCCACGCGCCGCCCGCGCCGTCGCTGACGATGCCCTGCGGCGAGCTGACCTTCTCGGTGATGTCGGTGAGCGCCTTGCCCGTGTGGGTGTCGAAGCGGGCAACGCGCTGGTGACCGGTGTCCGAGACGAGCAGCCGGCCGGCGGTGTCGACGGCGACGCCGCGCGGGTTGTCGAGCCGGCCGGCGCCGTACTCGCGCGCGAAGCCGCCCCACCAGGAGTACTGGACCACGCGGTTGTTGCCGGTGTCGGCCACGTAGACGTTGCCCGCGTGGTCCACGGCCACGGCCTGCGGCGCCTTGAAGCGGCCGGCGAGGACCCGCACCAGGCGACCGTCGCGGGTGAAGGCCTGCACGCGGTCGTTGCCGGTGTCGGCGACCCAGATCTGGCCCCGAGGGTCGACCGTGAGGCCGGCCGGGCCGCTGAACTGCGCCGGCCCGCGCCCGCTGCGGCCGAACGCGCCCTGGTAGACGGGCGGCGGCGTCTGCGGCGCCGGGCGCACGGCGAAGCGCACGGGTTGGGCGAGCCAGGCGTAACCGTCGTTCGCGAGGAAGAACGCGACGTAGTTCCCCGGCCCGAGCGAGCCGGTGGAGAACGAGACGGTGCCGCTCGCCAGCGGGGTGTACTCCCACAAGGTCGAGGGGCCGACGTAGGACTGGTCGACGGGGTCGTCGCCCGGATCGGGGTAGAGCCCGACCCAGCTCTTCGGGGTCACCGACGACTGGGACGTTGTGTAGGTGAAGGTGATCAGCTCGCCCTGCTCCACGGAAGGCGCACTGCTGACCAGAGTGCCGGTAGCCACGGGCCCAGCATTCACTGGCACGGCCGTACCAGGAAACCCGGGGTTGTGGGTGTTCAGGAAGAGTTCGTTCAGGTGACGAGCCGGTAGCCGACCCCGCGCACGGTCTCGATGGTGTGCGTGCCGAACGGGGCGTCGATCTTGCGCCGGAGGTAGCCGACGTAGACCTCGACCACGTTCTCGTCGCCCTCGTAGTGCGCGTCCCACACGTGGCCGAGGATCTCGTTTTTCGTCAGCGCCGCACCCTGTCGGCGGAGCAGGAACTCGAGCAGGCCGAACTCGCGGGCGGTCAGGTCGATCCGCTGCTCTCCCCTGTGGACGGTGCGGGCGGCGGGGTCGAGTTTGAGATCGCCGGCCGCGAGCACGGCGGGGCGAGCGGGAGCGCCTCTCCTGAGCAGGGCACGGAGTCGGGCGACGAGGACGACGAAGGAGAACGGCTTGGACAGGTAGTCGTCTGCGCCCAGATCGAAGGCATCGGCCTCGTCGTACTCGCCGTCCTTGGCGGTGAGCATGAGGACGGGGGTCCAGTTCTCCTTGGCCCGCAGGCGTTTGAGAACCTCGTAGCCGGAGAGCTCGGGGAGCATGATGTCGAGCACGACGGTGTCGTAGTCGTGCTCGGTGGCCGACCACAGGCCGTCGGGTCCGGTGTGGACGACGTCGACGGTGAAGCCCTCCGCGACGAGTCCCCGGCGCAGGGTTTCGGCCAGCTCACGCTCGTCCTCGACGATCAGCAGCCGCACGGTCAGTCCTCCTCGAGGCGGGGCAGTTCGATCCGGAAGTGGGCACCCGGATAGCTGGGGTCGGTGACGTCCACATAGGACGCGTGGCCGCCGTGGCGCGCAGCGATGCCCGCGACGATCGGGAGGCCGAGACCGGTGCCGCCGTGGCCGCGCTGGCGCGAGGCGTCGAGGCGGACGAACCGCTCGAAGACGCGCTCGCGGTCTTCCGGGGCGACGCCGGGGCCGTCGTCGCTGACCTCCACCACGGCGGTGTTCTCGTGGATCCAGCTGGCGATGCGCACGCGTTCGCGGGCGTGGCCGCGAGCGTTGTCGACGAGATTGCGCACGGCCCGCCTCAGCTGCGCCTCGCTGCCGCGGACCTTGGCGGGGCCGGCGCGGACCTCGATCTCGATGGGACCTTCGGCGCGGATGCGGTGCGCCTCGGCGCGGACGATGTCGTCGAGGTCCACTTCGGTCGTGGCGGGGCGGTCGGTGGTGTCGTCGGTGCGGGCGAGCATCAGGAGGTCGTCGACGAGCTCGCGCAGGCGCGCGGTTTCCCGGGTGATCACGGGGACTAGCTCGCCGGTGGTCTCGGGGTGGCGACCGGAGACGTCGAGGGCGGTGCTGATCGTCGAGAGTGGACTGCGGAGCTCGTGGCTGGCGTCGGCGACGAACCTGCGTTGCGCGGCCTGGGCGGAGTGGAGCCGGGTGAGCATCTCGTTGAGCGTCACGGCGAGGCGGTGGACCTCGTCGTGACCCGGCGGCAACGGCACTCTCGCGGCGAGGTCCCTTGTGGACACCTCGGCGACGGTGCGGCGCATGCGTTCCACCGGCCGCAGGGCCGCGCCGACGGAGCGGTAGACGGCGAAGCCGGCAATGGCCAGCAGCGGCAGGGAAATCAGGGCCAGCAGGAGAGTGAGCCGGGTCGACGCCTCGGTGACGGGTTCGAGGGATCTCGCCGAAATGACGGTGTACGGCCCACCCGGTCCCCGCACGCCTTGGGAGACGACGCGGTAGTCGGCGCCGTCGCCGTTCAGGTCCAGCGGCAGGGTCTCGACGGTTTCCCGGCCGGGCGCGGGCCGGTCCGCGGTCAGGGGCGGGTGCCCGGTGATGGCGGGGTCGCCGGCGATGGGAGTGCCGGCCTTGTCGAGCACCTGCGTGACGGCCTCGGTGTCACCGGTGCTGGCGACGTCGCTCGCGGACAGGTCGCGCGAACCTTCGCGGACGAGCTGGATGGCGACCTGACGGCCGGTGCTGCGCGCACTCTCCGTCACGCTGCGGTCGAGCGATTCTTCGAGCAGCACGACGACGACCACACATGCCACCGCGATGGCCAGCGCCAGCACCACCACCGCGACGGCCGTGGTCCGCATCCGGACACCGATCACCGCTCGCACATTCACGTACGCAGGGTAACGATTTCCGGATCGGGTGCGGTGTTCGCGTCGGCTCGTCTCGCTCACCCCGTCGTCTGTCCTGTTCGGACTGTTTACCGCGGCGGCGCTGTGGTTTTGCTGAGAAGCCGTTTGTTGTTGCGGAGAATGCTTTGTTAGGCGTCCTAACGATCGGAGGTTGAACCATTCAGGGCAACCCTTGAACTGCCGCAATACGAAAGTAGGTCAAGATCTTCCGTCCATACATCCGAGGTGTTAGCGTCCAACCCCGCTTAGCGGAAACACGTGCCGATGAGCGGGAATTTGGGCGAAGGGGCGAACGACGTGACGGAACGAGGGCTGGACCAGAGCGGCACGCTGGAGCGAGGGCTCGCGGTGCTGGAGCACGTGGGGCAGCACCAGGAGATTTCCACCAACGCGATCGCGAGGCAACTGGGGCTCTCGCGCAGCGCGGCGTACCGCATCGTGGGCACCCTCAAGCGGCTCGAATACCTCGAAGCGGACACCGTGACCGGCCGCGTGCGCCTCGGCACGCGCCTGGTCGAACTCGGCGCCCGCGCGATGGCCGCGACCGACCTGCACCGCTGTGCACCGCGGTACCTGGCGTCCCTGGCCGAACGCTCGGGCGAGACGACGTACCTCGCCGTGCCCGACAACGACACCATGGTCTACGTCGCCACCGAGCGCAGCGCCAGCGCCGTCACGCTCGCCTGCCGCCTCGGCACGCGCCGCCCCCAGCACGCCACGTCGCTGGGCAAGGCCTGGCTCGCCGCGTTGCCCGAGATCGACCGGGTGGAGCGCGTGCGCCGGATGAAGCTCGACAGCCTCACGCTCAAGACCATCATCGACCCCGGCCGGCTCCTGGACGACCTCGCCCGCACGAGCCGCCGCGGCTGGGCCGTCGACGACGTCGAGAACGAGCCCGACGTGGGTTGCATCGCCGCCGCCGTCCGCGACCACTCGGGCCGGCCCATCGCGGCGATCAGCGTGGCCGGCCCGGCACCACGGGTGCTGCGCCGCGTGGAGGAACTCGGGGCAACTGTGGCGGGGACCGCCGCGGCGCTTTCGCTCCGGTTGGGGTACGTCCGGAGCCGGTAGGGCCCGACTGGCGCTCGCTCTGAGGTTCGGCGCGCGAGTCCGGAGTTCGGCTCCGGCTCTCGGGCTCCAGCTCTCGGGCCAGTGCTGGGTCCGGGTACTGGGTCCGGGTCCGGGACCTGGGTTCGGGTCCGGGCTGCGACTCCGGCACCGCGATTCGAGTCCGGGCTGCGACTCCGGCACCGCGATTCGAGTCCGGGCTGCGACTCCGGCACCGCGATTCGAGTCCGGGCTGCGACTCCGGCACCGCGATTCGT